>NZ_JBKBLV010000039.1:0-35794 GCF_046295235.1 Tabrizicola flagellatus | reverse complement strand
GGGCGGCCTGGTCTGACAGCACGCCTTCCGTGACCGCGATCCCGGCCGTGCGCAGCATCGCATGGCCCTTGCCCGAGACGCGCGGATCGGGGTCGGTCAGGGCCGTCACCACCCGTGCCACTCCGGCGGTGATCAGCGCCTCGGCGCAAGGAGGGGTCTTGCCGTGATGGGCGCAGGGCTCCAGCGTGACGAAGGCCGTGGCGCCCCTGGCCAGAGGCCCGGCCTGTGCCAGCGCCCGCACCTCGGCATGCGGCCGCCCGCCCGGCTGGGTCCAGCCGCGCCCGACGACCATCCCGTCCCGGACCAGCACGCAGCCCACCGCCGGGTTCGGCCAGACATTGCCAAGGCCCCGCGCCGCCAGGCGCAGGGCATGGGCCATGTGGGCCCGGTCTTGGGAGGGATCGCTCACTCTTCCCCGGCGGCTCCGGGCCGAAGCTCGCTGACGAAGCCGTCGAAATCGTCGGCCGTCTGGAAGTTCTTGTAGACGCTTGCAAATCGCACATAGGCGACCGTGTCGATCCGCGCGAGGCTTTCCATCACGATCTCGCCGATGACCTTGGACGAGATGTCGGTGTCGCCCAGGGACTCCAGCCGCCGCACGATGCCGCTGATCATCTGGTCGATGCGTTCGGGGTCGATCGGCCGCTTCTGCATCGCGATGCGGATCGAGCGTTCCAGTTTCGACCGGTCGAAATCCTCGCGCTTGCCGCTGGACTTGATGACGACAAGATCGCGCAGCTGGACGCGCTCGTAGGTGGTGAAGCGGCCGCCACAAGCCGGACAGAACCGGCGGCGGCGGATCGAGACGTGATCCTCGGCCGGACGCGAGTCCTTCACTTGCGTGTCGATGTTGCCGCAGAACGGGCAGCGCATCGGCTCCCTCCTTGCTTTGGTGTTGGTCCTGCCTCTAGGCCCGGTGTTTTCCCCGGTTCCCCACACTGACTATAGGGGCGGGCCTTGCATCTGGGGAAGGCATATAATCGCGGCCCAGAATATGGGGCCGGCACTGTGGCGGCTCGGACTCACGCCCGACTTGCCGCAGACCGGACCGGATGGGTAGATAAGGCATGACCGCACCCCGTATCGCCCTGTGTGCCATCGTCCGGAACGAGATCCGGGGCCTGATCGAATGGCTGGCGCATTACAAGGTTCTTGGGGTGGCCGAGCTGATCATCTACGACAATGCCAGCACGGACGGCACCACCGATCTCCTGCGCATGCTGGACGAGGCAGGGGAACTCGTCCATCTCGACTGGCCGAATTCCGTCGGCGCGCGGCCGCAGCGGCGGGCCTATGAACATGCGCGCCGACATTCCGATGCTGACTGGCTTGCCTTCTTCGATGCCGACGAATTCCTGGTCCTGCACCGGGATGCCAGCCTGGCCGGTTTCCTGGCCGGGTTGCCGCGCGATGCCTCCGCCGTGGCGGTGAACTGGATCGTCTTCGGCAGCGGCGGTGCATCGGCCTATCGCCGCAAGCCCGTAACCGAGCGGTTCACCGAGGCGCTTGCGGCCGACGCCCCGCTGAACCGCACGGTCAAGGCGATCGGACGGCGTGCATCGCTATCGGGAACCGGCATCCACCGGGTCGCCCTGGCCGAGGGGCGTTATGTGACGCCATCGGGGGGCGATGTGGCCTTCGACGACCTCACGTCCAGTGTCGTACCCGAGGTGACGGTTGCGGCGCTTCACCACTATGCGATCAAGTCGCTGGAGGAATTCGCCGAAAAGCGCGCGCGCGGCCACGCGAACTCGCAGTTTCCCGAACGCAAGCGGGCCCGACTGGATGCGGGTCTCGCCGAATTCGAGGCCGGAGGGGTGCGCAACGACGTCCTGGCCCTGTCCTCCGGGCCGATGCCGGCCGAAGCGCAGCGGCTGAGCCGCATCGTTCTCGATGCCGGGCTCCGCTTTCCGGTCTGGCCATTCGTCGAGGATAGCTGAACGGCCATTCGGAAAATCGCTTCGCAACTGTCATGCTTGTGTTACGATTCCATGCATGCGGATGCGACTCACCCTCCTTCTTTGCTGCGCGACGCCGGCCCTGGCGGAAAGCCCGATTGCCGAAGTGGTCTGCGTCCAGCGCGCGGAACTGGTTCGGAAACTGTCCGGTGCGTCGGTTTCCGGCTCGGGTCTGCGCGACACCGAGACGGTGCTGGAGGTCTGGACCCGCCCGTCGGGCGACTGGACGCTGGTGCAGAGCTATCCCGACGGGATGGCCTGCATCCTGGCAATGGGAGAGGCTTGGGAGGCAGTGGTGCCTCCACCCGCCTAGTATGACCTGCTGCCAAGGCGGGGCGATGCCGGACCTGCCCTTGGCGATGGCATCCCTGCATCAAATCACGCCCACAATCGACCCAGATCGTCGATCGCACATGACCCGTCGCCTTGAAGCGAATGGATGGTGCTGCAAGAGAGGATTGAACTCTCGACCTCTCCCTTACCAAGGGAGTGCTCTACCACTGAGCTACTGCAGCGCCGTTGGTGGGCGGGGAGATAGACGCAAACCGGGGGCGGCGCAAGGGGGTTTGCTGCGGTTTCCCGGCCTCCTCTGGACCCACCCGCGACCTTGGGGTAGAAGCCATCCCCATGCGCAGCCCCTCGGACCTCTCGCCGGGCGAAAAATCCCGGAAACCCGAGCGCCCCGCCAGCCGGGATGACCGGCTCAAGGCGGCGCTGAAGGCGAACATGGCGCGGCGGAAGGCACAGGCAAGGGCTCGGACCGCCGAAGACGCGGCCGACGATACCGAAAGGGACTAGGGCAGATGGATTCGATTCTGGTGCGCGGCAATGGGGCTCTGTCCGGGGTGATCCCGATCGCGGGGGCGAAGAATGCCTGCCTCACCCTGATGCCGGCAACGCTGTTGTCGGACGAACCCCTGACGCTGACCAACGCGCCGCGGCTGTCCGACATCCGCACCATGACGCAACTCCTCCAGTCGCTCGGCGCGGAAGTCGCCAGCCTGCAGGACGGCCTGGTGCTGGCCCTGTCTTCGCATTCGATCACCAACCTCAAGGCCGACTACGACATCGTGCGCAAGATGCGCGCCTCTATCCTCGTTCTTGGCCCGATGCTGGCGCGTTACGGTGCGGCGACCGTCTCGCTGCCAGGCGGCTGCGCCATCGGCGCGCGGCCGGTGGACCTGCACCTCAAGGCGCTGGAGGCGATGGGGGCGGACCTCGACCTGCGCGACGGCTATGTCCATGCCAAGGCCCCCGGCGGACGGCTGAAGGGCGCGGTGGTGGAGTTCCCCTTCGTCTCGGTCGGCGCCACGGAAAACGCGCTTATGGCGGCCACGCTGGCCAGGGGAACCACGGTCCTGAAGAACGCCGCGCGCGAGCCCGAGATCGTCGATCTGGCCCGCTGCCTGAGGAAGATGAGCGCGAAGATCGAGGGCGAGGGGACGTCCACCATCACCATCGAGGGCACCGACCGGCTGGGCGGAGCGACGCATCAGGTGGTGACGGACCGGATCGAGCTGGGGACCTACATGCTGGTCCCGGCGATCTGTGGCGGCGAGGTGGAATGTATCGGCGGCACGCTGGACCTGGTGGAAAGTTTCGCCGAAAAGCTGGACGCGGCGGGTGTGTCGGTCACCCAGACCAACCGGGGCCTGAAGGTTTCCCGCAAGAACGGGCGGGTGAAGGCGGTGAACGTCACGACCGAGCCGTTCCCCGGCTTCCCGACCGATCTTCAGGCGCAGATGATGGCGCTTCTCTGCACCGCGGACGGTGTGTCGGTGCTGGAGGAGAGGATCTTCGAGAACCGCTTCATGCACGCCCCCGAGCTGATGCGCATGGGGGCAAGGATCAACGTGCAGGGCGGGACGGCCACGGTCACCGGCGTCGAAAGGCTGCGGGGGGCGCCGGTGATGGCCACGGACCTGCGGGCCAGCGTGTCGCTGATCCTCGCGGGGCTTGCCGCCGAGGGGGAGACGGTCGTCAGCCGCGTCTACCACCTGGATCGGGGGTATGAGCGGGTGGAAGAGAAACTCCGCGCCTGCGGGGCGCATATCGAGCGTATCCAGGCATGACCGACGCCCGGTTCGAGGATGGCGGCGAGGCCCCGCTGCGGCTGGTGGCGCAGGATGCCGACGACTTGAAGGTCGTCTCGGCCCTGGTCCAGGACGCCGTCCTGCCGGTGACCGAGATCAGCTATGACGCACGGCGCCGGCGCTTTGCCGTTCTGCTGAACCGCTTCCGCTGGGAAGACCGCGAGGAGGCCGAGCGGCTCGGCCGTGCCTATGAACGGGTGCGTTCGCTTCTTGTGGTCGAGGATGTGCGAAAAGTGCAAAGCATGGGCTTTGATCGGGCTGACAAGGATCTTGTGTTGTCCGTTTTGTCCATGTCGTTCGAGCCGGGCGAGGACGGAACGGGGCGCGTTTCCATCGTGCTTGCCGGCGACGGGGCCATCGCGCTGGACGTGGAGGCGCTGGAGGTGCGGCTCGACGACGTGACGCGGCCCTACCGCGCGCCATCGGGCAAGGTTCCGCGCCACGACTGATCGGCGCGACCGGAGTTTTCCTGAAAACTCCGGACCGATTTCCGGACGGAAATCGGCCCGCGGTTTCCCGGCTTGAGCCCCCGGCCCACCCGCGCTATCTGACCCGCGACCAGCCGGAGGCCCCGATGCCCGTCTTCCTCGACACCACCGACCCGGACTTCGAGACCGCCTTCCAGAGCCTTCTCGGGCAGAAGCGCGAAGAGGCCGAGGATGTGGACCAGGCCGTCGCCGCGATCATCGCCGATGTCCGCAACCGGGGCGATCGGGCGGTGATCGACCTGACCGCCCGCTTCGATCGCCTGACGCTGACGCCGGGCTCCCTTGCCTTCTCCGGGGCCGAGATCGATGCCGAAATCGCCCGGGTCAGCCCCGAGGACCGGGCCGCCCTCGAACTGGCCGCCGAACGCATCCGCGCCTACCACGCGCGCCAGAAGCCGCTGGACGAAAGCTGGACCGACAGCGCGGGCGCCACCCTGGGCTGGCGCTGGACGCCGGTCTCGGCCGCCGGCCTCTATGTGCCGGGCGGGCTGGCCTCCTATCCGTCCTCGGTCCTGATGAACGCCATCCCCGCCAAGGTCGTGGGCGTCGAGCGTCTGGTCATCGCCTGTCCGACGCCCGACGGCCGCGTGAACCCGCTGGTTCTGCTGGCCGCGCAGATCGCAGGAGTTGACCAAGTTTACCGGATCGGCGGGGCGCAGGCGATCGCGGCGCTGGCCTACGGGACCGAGACCATCGCCCCGGTGGACAAGATCACCGGCCCCGGCAATGCCTTCGTCGCCGCCGCCAAGCGCCGGGTGTTCGGCCGCGTCGGCATCGACATGATCGCCGGCCCTTCCGAGATCCTGGTCATCGCCGACCGGGACAACGATCCCGACTGGATCGCACTCGACCTTCTGTCCCAGGCCGAACACGACGAAAGCGCGCAGTCGATCCTGGTGACCGACAGCGCTGCGTTCGGGCGGTGCGTGGCCGAGGCCGTCGCGCGGCGCCTGGAAACCCTCGAACGCCGCGCCATCGCCGGGGCATCCTGGGCACGGCATGGCGCGGTGATCGTCACCCGCGACCTGGCCGAGGCCGCGGCGCTGTCGAACCGCGTCGCTCCCGAACATCTGGAACTCTGCGTCGCCGACCCCGAGGCGCTGGTCCGCGACATCACCCACGCCGGCGCGATCTTCCTCGGCGCCTACACGCCCGAGGCCATCGGCGACTACATCGGCGGGCCAAATCACGTCCTGCCCACCGCCCGCTCGGCCCGCTTCTCCTCGGGCCTCTCGGTGCTGGACTTCATGAAACGCACCACGCTGGCGAAGATGACGCCCGCGGCGCTCAAGGCCATCGGCCCGGCGGCGGAACGGCTGGCGACCAGCGAAAGCCTGCAGGCGCATGGGCTGTCGGTGCGGGCGCGGCTCGACCGTCTGAACGGCTGACGCCCCGCCACCTTCGCGCTTGATCCGCCTGACGGGCTGGGGCATCACGGTCCGGTCGCAAGGAACCGCCCATGACCAACCGCATCTGCCAGATCGAGATCGACGAAAAGGGCCTCGCGCGCCCGACGCCCGAGATCGAACAGGAACGCCGCGTGGCGATCTACGACCTTTTGGAGGAAAACTCCTTCACCCCCGCCCGCCGCCCCGACCGCGAGATGCCCGAAGGCCCCTACCGCGTCCTCCTGGCGATCCGCGAGGGACGGCTGGTGTTCGACATCGCCACCGAAGCCGGCGAGAAGGCGGCCGAGTTCCACCTCTCGCTCGGCCCCTTCCGCCAGGTGGTGAAGGACTATTTCCAGATCTGCGAGTCCTACTTCGACGCGGTCAAGCGCCTGCCGCCCAGCCAGATCGAGGCCATCGACATGGCGCGGCGCGGCATCCACAACGAGGGTGCCGCGATCCTGCGCGAGCGGCTGGAGGGCAAGGCCGAGGTCGACACCGACACCGCGCGGCGCCTCTTCACCCTGATCTGCGTCCTGCACTGGGGCTGAGACCTTGGGCGACTTCCCCCAATCCGTCCTCTTCTGCTGCGACCACAACGCCGTCCGCTCGCCCATGGCGGAAGGGCTGATGAAGAAGCTCTACGGCCAGCGCGCCTATGTGCAGTCTGCCGGCGTCAAGAACGACATGGAGATCGACGGCTTTTCCGTCGCGGTCTGCAAGGAACTGGGGATCGAACTCAGCCGCCACCGCTCGCGCAGCTTCGAGGAAATGCAGGACTGGGGCGACGACCTGTCGCAGTTCGACCTCATCATCGCGCTCAGCCCCGCCAGCCAGCGCATGGCGCTGGAACTGACGCGGTTTCATCATTTGGAAATCGAATACTGGCCGATCCTCGACCCCACGGGGCTGGGCGAGACGCGCGAGGCGAAACTGGCCGCCTACCGCCAGGCACGCGACCAGATCAAGGCGCGGATGCTGGAACGTTTCGGGCCGCCGACGGAAGACCCTTCGTGACCCCGGCGGCCGCGCCGCCTAGCCGCCGGGCTTGCGTGCGAACAGCTTGCGGAACCGCGCCCGGTTGGTCTGGATGAACAGATCGAAGGGCGCGCCCAGCCGGCCGGCCCGGTCCAGCAGATAGATCACCCCCGCCACCGCCGCCAAGGCCGCGCCCAGCGTGTTGACGATGATGTCGCCCATCGTGTCAGGCAGGCCCGACTTCATCATGTTGAAGCCGAACAACGTGTCCATCGCATATTCGAACAGCTCCCACAGCGTGCCCACCGTGATCGCAAGGCAGAAGGACAGCGCCCCGATCGCCCAGGGCGGGGCGGCATAGCGGTCGCCCTCGAACAGCATGAAGATCAGCAGGAAGCCCAGGATGCCGAACCCCATGGCCGAGCCGAAATGCAGCGCCAGATCCCACCACCAGAAGCGGTTGTAGAAATCGTAGACCTCGCCCAGATACAGTGTCGCCAGCACGAAGGCGGCGATGGCGGCCAGGAAACTCGGCGGCAGGCGCAGGCCGATGCGGCTGGCCAGAAGCCCGGGCAGGACCGTCAGCCCCAGTGCGGCCAGGGTGACGAAGGCCGCCGGCCAGACCCCGCGCAGCAGGGCGACTGCCGCCTCCAGCGCCAGGATCAGCCGGATCGCCGAAAGGACCAGGGTCGATGTGTTCGGCATTTCTCCCGCTCGGTTGGTGTGATGCCTATATTGGCGTCATGACTGCCGATTCAAAGCCCGTCCTGCGTCTTGCCTCGTGGAACATCCGCAAGGCCCTGGGCACCGATCTGCGCCGCGATGCCGACCGGGTCCTCGCGGGCATCGCCGCCCTTCAGGCCGACATCGTGGCGCTGCAAGAGGCCGATCACCGTCTGGGCGACCGGCCCTCGGCCCTGCCGCGCGACCGGATCGCCGACGTGACGGGGCTGGAACCCCTGCCCATCGGGCGCAATGCGGTCAGCCTCGGCTGGCACGGCAATGCCCTGTTGGCCCGGCCGGGGATCCGGTTGTCGGCGCTCGAACATCTCGACCTGCCGGGGCTGGAACCGCGCGGCGCGGTGATCGCCGATCTGGACACGCCCGCGCCTCTGCGGGTGGTGGCGGTGCATCTCGGCCTGTTGCGGGCGGCGCGGCGGCGGCAGCTCGATGCGATCAAGGCCGCGCTCGGCCGGCATGCGGCGCGGCCCACGGTGATCCTGGGCGATTTCAACGAACGCTCGCGCCGTGTGGGGCTGGGGCGGATCGCCACGCCCTTCGTGATCCTGCCGACCGCGCCCACCTATCCCTCGCGCCGGCCCTTCCTGCCGCTCGACCGGATCGTGCATTCGCCTGATCTGGAACTGCACCCCCTGCCGCCCGGCCGCGCCGAGGGGCATCAGCCTTCGGATCACCTCCCGGTGCTGGCCGATCTGCGCTGGCTGTAACCCGAGGCGCCGACCGGCCGCAGGCTGGATGGAACATACTTTCCGGAATCTTTATGTCCGCGAGCAATATACTGGAATCGAAAGACAATCTGGAAATGTCCACCGTGGACACCTTTCACGGGATCACCTCGAAGCGGTCCACATCGACCATGCCGTGATCGGTGATCTTGAGGTGCGGGATGACCGGCAGGGCGAGGAAGGCCAGTTGCAGGAAGGGCTCTTCCAGAGTGACCCCCAGCGACCGCGCCGCGGCGCGGAGTGCGACGAGATCCTCCCGTACCGCCTCGAAGCCTTTCAAGCTCATCAGCCCCGCGACGGGCAGGGGCAGCTCGGCCAGCACCCGGCCACCCTCCACGACGACGAAACCGCCCTCGATCTCGACCAGCCGGTTCGCGGCCAGCGCCATGTCGGCATAGTCGGCGCCCACTACGGCGATGTTGTGGTGGTCGTGGCAGACGGTGGATCCGATCGCCCCCCTATGCAGCCCGAAGCCCTTGACGAAGCCCGTCGCCCGGTTGCCGTTGACCCCGTGCCGCTCGATCACCGCGATCTTCACCAGGTCGCGGGCAGGGTCGGGCCGCTTGTCCCCGTCCTGCGGCGCGATGTCGAAACTCAGGTGTTCGGTGATGATCTTGCCCGGCAGGATGCCGATCACCGGCGTCTCGACCCGGTTGCCGCCGGTGCGGAAGTGGGAAGCCTCGATCCGCGCCGACGTGACCGAGTTCCGCGACACCGGCTCGGTCGTTCCCCGGGCGGCGAAGGCGGCGTCGTCGGCCACCACGCCCCCAGCCAGCACGAGGCTCGCGTGGCACCCCTCCACGCTGTCGATCACCGCGATATCGGCGCGCTTGCCCGGCGCGATCAGCCCGCGGTCCTTCAGCCCGAAGGCCTCGGCCGCCGACAGGCTCGCCGCCCGGTAGACCGCCAGGGGCGGCGCCCCCAGCGCGATGGCCGTCCGGATCATGTAGTCCAGATGGCCATGCTCGCCGATGTCGAGCGGATTGCGGTCGTCGGTGCAGAAGGCAAGGTAGGGCGAGAAGCGTTCGGTCAGAAGGCCCGCCAGCGCGTGCAGGTCCTTCGACACCGACCCCTCGCGGATCAGCACCCGCATCCCCTTGCGCAGTTTCTCCAGCCCCTCGTCATGGCTGGTCGCCTCGTGTTCGGTGCGGATGCCGGCCGCGATGTAGCCGTTCAGGTCATTGCCGCGCAGGAGGGGCGCATGGCCGTCGATGTGCCGGCCCTGGAACGCCTCCAGCTTCTCCAGGCACTCCGGGTCCTTCATCAATACGCCGGGATAGTTCATGAACTCGGCCAACCCGATCACCTTCGGGTGGTCCTTGAACGGCACGAGGTCCGCCGCGACCAGCCGCGCCCCGGTCGTCTCCATATGGGTCGATGGCACGCAGGACGACAACTGCACCCGCAGGTCCATCACCAGTTGCGACGCGGACTCAAGGAAGTAGCGGATCCCGTTGATCCCGCAGACATTCGCGATCTCGTGCGGGTCGCAGATCGCCGTGGTCACGCCGCGCGGGGTCACGCAGCGGTCGAACTCATGCGGGGTGACGAGGGAGGATTCGACGTGCAGGTGTGTGTCGATAAAACCGGGCACCAACACGCGCCCCGAGACGTCGATCTCGCGCCTGCCGCGGTAGGTCCCGAACACGCCGACGATGGTGTCGCCGCAGATCGCCACGTCGGTTTCCACCAGATCGCCGGTGATGAGGTCGAACACCCGGCCCCCCTTCAGCACCAGCTCGGCGGGCACCAGACCCCGGCCCTGATCAATTCTGTCGGCAAGCGGCGCTTTCGGCATGGCATTCTCCTTTCGGATCAGGGAACCTGAATCCGACTGCGGCGTAAAGATGCCGTTACCCTGCCGGACCCTTCCATGCGCCCCCTCCGCGGCATTACGCTGAAACTCGCCTCGGTCATGGTGTTCATCGTCATGGCCTCGCTCATCAAGTCCACCGCAAGCCATGTCCCGGCGGGGCAGGCCGTGTTCTTCCGGTCGTTCTTCGCGATTCCGGTCATCGTGGCCTGGCTAGCCTGGCGGAAGGAACTGACGACGGGGCTCAAGACGGTGCAGCCCCTGGGCCATGTCTGGCGCGGGGTGGTGGGGACGATGGCGATGGGCCTCGGCTTCGCGGGCCTGGGCTACCTGCCGCTACCCGAGGTCACGGCGATCGGCTATGCCGCGCCGCTGCTGACGGTGGTCTTCGCCGCGATGTTCCTGGGCGAGGAGGTGCGGGCCTTCCGCATCTCGGCGGTGATCCTGGGGATGATCGGCGTGCTGATCGTGCTGGCGCCGCGGCTGTCCATCGACCCTGGTGCGGCGGGGGTGGCCGAGGCGCTGGGCGCGCTGCTGGTGCTGGGGGGCGCGGTCTTCGCGGCGCTGGCGCAGGTCTTCGTGCGCAAGCTGGTGATGACCGAGCAGACCTCGGCCATCGTCTTCTGGTTTTCGGTCACGGCGGCGGTGCTGTCGCTGGTCACGCTGCCCTTCGGCTGGGTCTGGCCCACGGTCGGCGAGACCGCGATCCTCATCGGCGCGGGGCTTCTGGGCGGGTTGGGGCAGATCCTGCTGACCTCCAGCTACCGCGAGGCCGATGCCTCGCTGGTGGCGCCCTTCGACTATGCCTCGATGATCTTCGCGCTGGGGATCGGCTATTTCGTGTTCAGCGAGGTGCCGACCTGGCCGATGCTGGGCGGAGCGGCGCTGATCGTGACGGCGGGCATCCTCATCATCTGGCGCGAACGGAAGCTCGGCCTCGAACGGGCGCGGCAGCGCAAGGCGATGACGCCGCAGGGATAGCCTCCTCGTTCGATTGCGTCTCCTCGTCGGAGCGTCGCCTCGCGAGGAGAAGCCGAAGGCGCACGACGAGCCGTCCGGTCAGAGGCCCAGACGGTCCACCACCCAAAGCCCCATCGCCTGCACCATGTCGTCGCGCCACGACAGCGGCCCCGGCCGGTAAAGCGCCGATCCCAGCGCGCGCTGCTGCTTTTCCAGGATGCCCACGTCTTCCTTCGCGACCCGTTCCCAGCGGTCGTAATAGGGTTCGGCCCGGGCCTGGAAGTCCGGCAAGGCCAGCCGGTCCTCGGGGAAGCAGCCGCCGACTTCCAGCAGCGTGCGGGACTCAGAGACCGGGATCGTGTTCAGCCACCACAGGCAATCCTGCGCCACGGCGAACTGGACGGTGGGGAAGACGACGGTGAAATAGGTCCCCATCCGCGCGTCGTCGTCCAGTCCGTCGATGGGCGGGAAGGGCGGCTGGTCGGTGCCCAAGGTGGCGATGGACCGGCCCGAGATGACCTGAATGGCAATCCAGTTGCCTTTCGTCGCCGGGGACCGCGATTGCTGCGCCCCCACGGTGTCGCGGTGGACGATGCCGGTGTGATAGGTCTCGACCGCGTTTTCCAGGATCAGCTTCCAGTTCGCGGCCACGTCCAGCGTCACCCGCCAGGTGCAGCGCATGGACCCCAGCTTGTGCGAGGCCATCCGGTCGGGGAAGTCGCCCAGGTGTTCGCGCAGGCTTGGCCCCTCGCGGGTGAACCGGGCGAAGACGAATCCCTCCCAATGGCCGAGGTCGAGCGCCACCAGCCCGTTTTCCACCTTGTCGAAGCCCTCGGCGTCCTTCATGTCCGGGCAGCCGTAGAGGCGGCCGTCGTTCAGATAGCTCCAGGCGTGGTAGGGGCAGGTGATCCGGCCGCCGACATTGCCCGACCCTTCAAGGAGGATCGAGCCGCGGTGGCGGCAGTAGTTGGCGAAGCAGCGCAGCAGCCCGTCATTGCCCCGGATCAGCACGATGGGCCCGCCGGGGCTGTCGAAGGCGCGGTAGTCGCCGGGGTTCGGCAGTTCTTCGGCGCGGCAGAGGAAGAACCAGTGCTTGAGGAACACCCGCTCGCGTTCCGCCGCAAAGATCGCCGGGTCGGTGTAGAACCCCGCCGGCATCGACCGCGCGCGGTTCAGCGGTCGGGTGGCGGCTTCGATCTCGGCGCGGTCAAGGCTCATCGGGGTCTCCTTCGCGGCCAGACTGCGTGCGGGAGCCGAGTCGGGCAAGCCCGTCAGAACACTTCCTTCACCGCCTCCATCGCGACGTAGGTCGAGGTCGAGGCGACATGGGGCAAGGCCGAGATCACCTCGCCCAGGACGCGGCGATAGCTCTGGATATCGGCGGTGCGGACCTTGAGCAGGTAGTCGAAGCTCGAGGCCATCATGTGACACTGTTCCACCTCGGGCACCGTCAGGACGGCCTTGTTGAAGGCGGTCAGTGCCGCCTCGCGCGTGTCCGACAGGCGCACCTCGACAAAGGCCACATGCGCCTGGCCCATCCTGATCGGGTCCAGGATCGCGCGGTAGCCGGTGATGATCCCGATCTCCTCCAGCCGCTTCATACGCGCCTGGGTGGGCGATTTCGACAGGCCGATCCGGCGGGCGAGTTCGACGGCGGCGATGCGCCCCTCGGTCTGGAGGACCCGCAGGATCGCAAGGTCGAAACGGTCCAGATCGGCGCGGTCATTTGGCATGCTGTTTTCTCGGTTTCAGCCCATGTTCGGCTGCATATAGCACAATCTTCAGGAAAACAGCCCGCGAATTTCGCGTTATGCTGGGCGGAAAGAAAGGTGCCCGCCATGAATACCATCACCGCCCCCGCCGCCTGGTCCGTCATCACCACCGGCACGCTGACCGACGAGACCGCGCTGGTGCAGCGCCTGGTGGCCGAGGCCGCGCTGGATGCGCCGGCCCGGGCCGCCATCGTGGCGCAGGGGGCGGACCTGGTAAAGCGGATCCGGGCCAGTGCGCGGCCCGGGCTGATGGAGGTCTTCCTCGCCGAATACGGGTTGTCCACCGACGAGGGCATCGCGCTGATGTGCCTGGCCGAGGCGCTTCTGCGGGTGCCGGATGCCGAGACGATGGACGCGCTGATCGAGGACAAGATCGCGCCCTCGGACTGGGGGCGGCACCTGGGGAAATCGGCGTCCAGCCTCGTCAACGCCTCGACCTGGGCCCTGATGCTGACCGGCAAGGTGCTGGACGACCGCGAGGGCGGCATCGCGGGCGCGCTGCGGGGTGCCGTGCGGCGGCTGGGCGAGCCGGTGATCCGCACCGCCGTCTCCCGCGCGATGAAGGAGATGGGGCGGAACTTCGTCCTGGGCGAGACGATCGACAAGGCGATGGACCGGGCCGAGGAGCTGGAGGCCAGAGGCTACACCTACAGCTACGACATGTTGGGCGAGGCCGCGCGGACCGAGGCCGATGCGCGGCGCTATCACCTGGCCTATTCGCGCGCCATCACCGCCATCGCGCGGGCCGCAAAGGGCAACGACATCCGCACAAACCCGGGCATCTCGGTCAAGCTCTCGGCACTCCATCCGCGCTATGAGGTCGCCAAGCATGACCGCGTTATGGAGGAGCTGGTGCCCCGTGTCCGGGCGCTCGCGACGCTGGCCAAGGCGGCGGGCCTCGGCTTCAACATCGACGCCGAAGAGGCCGACCGGCTGGCCCTGTCGCTGGAGGTGATCGAGGCCACGCTCTCCGACCCTGCTCTGAAGGGCTGGGACGGGTTCGGCGTGGTGGTGCAGGCCTATGGCCGCCGGGCAGGCGCGGTGATCGACTGGCTGCATGCGCTGGCCACCAGGCTTGACCGCAGGATCATGGTCCGCCTCGTCAAGGGCGCCTATTGGGACGCCGAGGTGAAGCGGGCGCAGGTCATGGGGCTGGAAAGCTTCCCGGTCTTCACCCGCAAGCAGGCGACGGATGTCAGCTACATCGCCAATGCCCGGAAGCTCCTGTCCCTGACCGACCGCATCTATCCCCAGTTCGCCACCCACAACGCCCATACCGTTGCCGCCATCCTGCACATCGCGGACCAGCAGGGCCTGACGCCGCTCGACTATGAATTCCAGCGCCTGCACGGGATGGGAGAACGCCTGCACGACATCGTGCTGACCGACCGGGGAACGCGCTGCCGGATCTATGCGCCGGTGGGGGCGCATCGCGACCTTCTGGCCTATCTGGTCCGCCGCCTCTTGGAGAACGGCGCGAATTCCAGCTTCGTCAACCAGATCGTCGATGAGGACGTGCCCCCGGAAACCGTCGCCGCCTGTCCGCTGACGGCGGTCGAGGGCCTGGCCGTGATCCCGAATCCGGCGCTGAAGACCGGGCCGCAGCTTTTCGGTGATCGGAAGAACAGCCGCGGCTGGGATCTGACCGATGCCGCCGATCTGGCCACGATCGAGGCCGCCCGCGCCCCCCATGCCGAAGATCGCCTCACTGCCGCCCCGCGCCTCGCGGGCCGGGTCGTGGGCGGGCCGCAACTGGCGGTCCTCAACCCGGCGACAGGCGCTCTGGTCGGCCATGTGACGACGGCGGGCCTGCCGGATGTGGACACCGCACTGCGCCTGGCCGAGCCCTGGGCCGCCGCTGCGCCCGAGCGGGCGACGGTGCTGAACCGTGCGGCCGACCGGATGGAGGCCGATTTCGGCCGCATCTTCGCGGTCCTCGCGCGCGAGGCCGGAAAGACCCTGTCCGATGCCGTCGCCGAACTGCGCGAGGCGGTGGATTTCCTGCGGTATTATGCGACCCAGACCGCCCAGCCGCATCCCGCGCGGGGTGTGTTCGCCTGTATCAGCCCCTGGAACTTTCCGCTGGCGATCTTCTGCGGCCAGATCGGAGCGGCGCTGGCGGCGGGGAACGCTGTCCTGGCCAAGCCTGCCGAACAGACCCCGCTGATCGCCGGAATCGCCGTCGATCACCTGCTGGCTGCCGGGGTGCCCGCGACCGCCTTGCAGCTCCTTCCCGGGGACGGCGCCATCGGTGCGGCCATCACCCGCGACCCGCGGGTGAACGGCGTGGCCTTCACTGGCTCGACCGAGACGGCGCAGGCGATCCGGCGGTCGATGGCCGACCACCTTGACCCGACCGCGCCGCTGATCGCGGAAACCGGCGGCCTGAACGCGATGCTGGTGGATTCGACCGCGCTGCCGGAACAGGCGGTGCGCGACATCATCGCGTCGTCCTTCCAGTCGGCGGGCCAGCGGTGCAGCGCGCTCCGCTGCCTCTATGTGCAGGAGGACGTGGCCGAGACCGTCACCGAAATGCTCTTCGGCGCGATGGAGGACCTGAGCCTTGGCGATCCCTGGCACCTTGCCACCGACATCGGCCCGGTGATCGATGCCGAGGCCCAGGCCGGCATCCGCGCCTATGTCGATGCCGCCCGCGCCGAGGGGCGGGTCCTGAAGGAGTTGAAGGCACCGGGGCAGGGGACCTTCATCGCCCCCGCCGTCCTGTCTGTGACCGGCATCGAGGACATGCCGCGCGAAATCTTCGGCCCGGTCCTGCACATCGCCAACTTCAAGGCGTCCGAGATCGACCGGGTGATCGCGTCCATCAACGCCATGGGCTATGGACTGACCTTCGGACTGCACTCCCGCATCGACGACCGGGTGCAGCACATCGTGGACGGCATCAGGGTCGGCAACACCTATGTCAACCGCAACCAGATCGGGGCGGTGGTGGGCAGTCAGCCTTTCGGCGGCGAGGGGCTGTCCGGCACCGGACCCAAGGCAGGCGGGCCTCACTACCTGACGCGGTTCACCAGGGCCCAGACACCTGCGGCGACACCGGACGATGCGACTACCTCGGCCGGCGTGGTCGGCAAGGCGCTGGCCGCCCCCTGGCCCGTGCTTGCCCCGATCACCGAGGACATGCCGGGTCCCACGGGCGAGTCGAACCGGTTGACGCTGACCCCCCGGGCGCCGCTGGTCTGTCTGGGGCCGGGCCGGGCCGCCGCGCTGGCGCAGGCCGAGGCGGTGCGCAAGCTTGGCGGCCATGCCGTCGAGGCACCCGGGCTCGCCCCCGAGGCTCTGACATCCCTGAAGGATTTCTCCGGCGCGCTGTGGTGGGGCGAGGCCGAGGCGGGCCGGGCCTATGCCCGGGCGCTTGCCGCGCGACCGGGCCCGATCCTGCCGCTGATCGGCACCCCCGACGCGGGCCATACGCATCTGGAGCGGCATCTGTGCATCGACACCACGGCCTCGGGCGGCAACGCCCAGCTTCTGGCTGCCGTGGCCGACGCTTGACGCACCTTCGCGGATCGGAAAGGCTGCGCCCATGTTTCCGATCCGCGATCACAATCCCTCGGGGAAGACCCCTTATGTCACCTTCGCGCTGATCGTGATCAACGTGCTGGTTTTCCTCGGCTACGTCTCGATGGATGACTGGGACCTGCAACGGTTCTTCATGACCTGGGGCCTTGTCCCGGCGCGCTTCACCTCGGGCGCGGGCCTGGAAACGCTGTTCACCTCGATGTTCCTGCACGGTGGTTTCCTGCATCTGGGCGGCAACATGCTGTTCCTCTGGATCTACGGCGACAACCTGGAAGAAGAGATGGGCCACGTCGGCTTTCTGGTCTTCTACCTCGCCTGCGGCGTCGCGGCGGGGCTGGCGCAGGCACTGCCCGATCCCGCATCGCCGATCCCGATGGTCGGGGCCTCGGGGGCGATTGCCGGTGTGATGGGTGGCTATCTTCTGATGTTCCCGCGGGCGAAGGTCGATGTGCTGTTCATCTTCATCATCTTCTTCCGCATCTTCGCGATCCCGGCCTGGGTCGTGCTGGGCCTGTGGCTGGCGATCCAGATCTTTTCCGGCGTCTCGACCCCTTCGGATGTCGGTGGCGTGGCCTACTGGGCGCATGTCGGCGGCTTCGTCGCGGGGCTGGTGCTGACCCTGCCGGCCTGGCTGCGGCGCGGGGGGCAGGGCTACTGGCAAAGGACGGAAGGCCATCCCCCGCATCCCGAGACCCATTTCGAGGCCTCACGGTCGAACGTTCCGCTGATCCGCCGCCGGCGCTGATCCCCTAGGCGTATCGCCCGTCCTGGCCTAGGATCGCCGGCGGAGGCCCCGATGCTTCGCCTTGCGGTTCTTGCCCTCTGCCTTGCCGCGCCCGCTCGCGCCGAGTGCCGGCTTGCGCTGGCCCTAGCGGTCGATGTCTCGCGCTCGATCGACGCGCAGGACTATGTCATCCAGACCGAGGGGCTGGCCGGGGCACTGTCCGATCCCGAAGTGCGCCGTGCGATCCTCGGTCCCGAAGGCCGCGTCGCGCTGGCCATCTACCACTGGTCGGGAAACGGTGCGCAGGACCTGGTGCAGGACTGGGTCATGCTCGACAGCCCCGAGGCGCTGGACGGGGTGATCTGGACCCTGCGCCGCACCCCACGCCCCGAGGCGCGGCTGGCGACCGCGCTGGGCGACGCGCTGCGCTATGGCCGTGCGCTGATGGAGAGCGCGCCCGAATGCGAAAGGCGGGTCATCGACGTGGCCGGGGACGGGCAGAACAACGAGGGCATCTCGGTCGCGCGGACTTACGAGCGCGAGGATTTCACCGGCATCACCGTCAACGGTCTGGCAGTGGGCGAGCACGAGGCGGGCCTTCTGGACTACTACCGGAGCCAGGTTATCCGCGGCCCCGGCGCCTTCGTCGAAAGCGCGCCGCGGCAGACCGACTACCCCGCCGCGATCCGCCGCAAGCTTCTGCGCGAGCTTCGGGGCCCCGAGATCGGCGCGCTTGAAACAGCGATCCAGGACGCCGGTTGACCCAAACCCGCCACAATCCCGGGAATCCGGACCGGATTTTTGCCGGTTTTTCATTGACTAATGTGCAGGAGCGGGAATGCTGCCCGTGATTGGTCGATATATTCGGAGGTTTCCATGCGCCGCCATTTTGCCGCGCTTGCCGTGATACTGGCCCTCATGCCGGGCCATGCCCTTGCGGAACGGGTTCTGGCCCGGGTCTCGATTTCCTCGCAGACCATGAAGGTCTATCACGAGGGCCGGCTGCTTTACACCTGGCCGGTCTCGACCGCGAAACCCGGCAAGATCACTCCGACCGGTACCTTCGCGCCCGAATTCCTGTCGAAGAACCACCGCTCGCGCCGCTACAACAACGCGCCGATGCCCTTTGCGATCTTCTACGACGGGCACTACGCGATCCACGGCACCGACCAGATCAAGAAGCTGGGCGCCCCGGCCAGCCGCGGCTGCGTGCGGCTGCATCCCGACAACGCCAAGATCCTGTTCAACATGGTCAAGGCCGAAGGGATGGAGAACATGCGGGTGGTGATCGTCCAGTAGCAAGCTTAGGCGGGCCGCCCCCTTTCTTTCCCGCCCCCGACCCGCTATAGCGCCGGGCTTGAAAAGCTGCGGGAGCGGATGATGCAGGGCTCGGCCAACCTCAACCTGATGATCAAGGCGGCACGCAAGGCGGGGCGCAGCCTGGTCAAGGATTTCCGCGAGGTCGAGAACCTCCAGGTCTCGACCAAGGGGCCGGGCGATTTCGTGTCGAAAGCTGACCGCGAGGCGGAGCGGCTGATCAAGGAGGAACTCCTTGGCGGGCGGCCAACCTATGGCTGGCTTGGCGAGGAGACCGGCGGCACTGCCGGGGCCGACCCGACCCGGCGCTGGATCGTCGATCCGCTGGACGGGACGACGAACTTCCTGCACGGGATGCCGCACTGGGCGGTGTCGATCGCGCTGGAGCACAAGGGCGAGATCGTCTCGGCGGTGGTCTATGACCCGGCCAAGGACGAGATGTTCTGGGCCGAGAAGGGCGCGGGCTGCTGGCTGAACGACAACCGCCGCCTGCGGGTCTCGGGCCGCCGCGCGATGCACGAGGCGGTGTTCGCGACCGGCGTGCCCTTCGGGGCAAAATCGACGCTGCCCGCGATGCTGAAGGATCTGGGCCGGCTGATGCCCGCCTGCGCCGGGGTGCGGCGCTGGGGGGCGGCGGCGCTGGACCTCGCCTATGTCGCCGCCGGCCGCTTCGACGGCTACTGGGAGCGCGAGCTGTCCGCCTGGGACGTGGCGGCGGGCGTGCTTCTGGTCAAGGAGGCCGGCGGTCTGGTCGAAGGTCTGCGCGAGGGGACCGATCCGCTGGATGGCGCGCTGATCGCCGCGAACGACGCGCTGTTCAAGCCGCTGGCCGACACGCTGCGCGCCTGACGGCAGCGCGTTCCCTCCTCGTACGCCTGCGGCTTCTCGTCGGGGCGTCCCGACCGCGACTCCGTGGGGTCAACGGATCCAGAGCCCCTCACGCTTGAGCCGGTTGCGGATCATCTGCTCGCGCCGGGGCAGGTCGGCCCGGTCGAACAGCGCCCGCGCCTTTGCCCCCTCGCCCTGGATCACCATCCGCTTGAACGCCCCCCAGTGCCGCAGCACCGGGCGCAGGGCGGAATCGGCGGCGATCGCCTCCAGCACCTCGACCGCCCGGTCCGCCTCGCGCGCGTAGAGCAGCGGCAGGGTGCGGTAATGGCAGGTGGCTGTGCCGTCGAGCGCCGCCAGCTCCGGCCCTGGCCGCCCGCCGCCGAAGGAATGGATCACCAGCGGCAGGGCGATCTGGTCGAGCCAGGGGTAAAGTTCCTGACAGACCAGCTCTTCGGGTGGAGCATCGCGGATCTCGCGCGCCCAGGCGAGGAAGCGGTTGCCGAAGGCGCGGGGGCTTTCGTGGAAGAACCAGCCCGCGTTGAAGTAGAGGAAGCGCTGCCAGTAGTCCTCGGGCCAGCTGCGGTCGAGGCTGGTCTCGAACTCCAGCCCGAAGCGGTCGTACAGGGATTTCCAGGTCCGGGTCGGCGTAGGGCCGTAAAGTTCCACCTTCGGCCAGGTGTTCTCGCGCCGCATCGAGGCGGAGGGCCTGGCAAAATCGAACGGGATCGCACTGACCGGCCCGGTCACCAGCGTGTCGGTGTCGAGGAACAGGAAGGGCGCGTCCGGCAGGGCGGCCAGGGCCTCGATCTTGTTGCCGTGCGCGTAGTCGGAGCCGAAGACGCGCGTCTCGAAGGGCAGGATCACGGCGCCAAGCCCGGTCAGCACGCGGCGCGTCCGGTCCGACATCCGCGGATCCTCGGCCCATTTCGGCCCCGGTTGCGGCTCGGCGATGTAGAGCGTGCCCGAAAAGTCCGGGTCGGACAGACGCAGCGAGGCCGCCAGCAGGATTGCCTCGTGTTCCAGCCGCCCAGCCTGCGCGATGGCGAGGATGTTGAAGCTCATGCGGGCGTGAAGCGCAGGGAGAGGCAGGACATGCCGCCGTCCAGCTTTGCGCATTCCGAATTGCCGATCTCGCGGACCTGGTAGCCCGCCGCATCCAGGAGATCTCGGGTCCGGGGGAAGCCCGCCGGCATCAGCACCAGGTCGTTGAAGCGGATGGTGTTGGCGGCAGCCTCCTCGCCCTCGGGCACGTCGATGATCCGGTAACCGGCGAAACAGCCCGAGGCCGAAAGCCGCGTCGTGGACAGGATCGTCTCTGCGTCGAGAAGCGAGCAGTCGGTCTTGACGTGCAGGATGCCCGGCGGCGTGTGGACCTCGCGCACCTTATGGCCCCAGGGGGCGACAAGGCGGGCGAGTTCGGCGATGCCGGCGGCATTGGTGCGGGCCGAGCGGCCGACGAGAATCTCGCGCTCGGTCACCAGGATGTCGCCGCCCTCGATGAAACTCTCGGGGCCGGTGATCGCCATAACCTCGCGATAAAGCGCGGCGAGATTCGGCGCCATCTCGGCGGCCTCGCCCAGGCGCGAGGGCGCTGCGGGGCGCATGACGACGGCGCCTTCCGGCAGGCAGAGCGCAGTGTCCTCGACGAACACGCTGTCGGGGAAGGCGTCAAGCGGCGGAAGCTCCACGACGGTCGCGCCCGTCTCGCGCAGGGCGGCGACATAGGCGGCGTGGTGGTCCAGCATCCGCGTCAGGTCCGGGCTGCCGGTATCGACAGCGCGCAGGCCCCGGATGATCGAGGCCGCCGGTCGGCGGGTGATGGCATGGGTAAAGCGGATGGAGGCGGACATGGCGGGGCCGAAGGATGCACCTCGGGTGTCGCATCCCGCACCGGGCTGCGCAAGAGCATACGGCCGGGGCGGGTGTATGCGGAACATGTGTAGAAGAATGGTGGGCGACCCTGGAATCGAACCAGGCATGGGTCGCCCCGGGGGAGTTACAGTCCCCTGCCGCACCTTGCAGCTCGTCGCCCGCCGGTGGTCCGTCTACTCAAGGGGGCGGGGGGCGTCAAGGGTGAAGGGGCAAGATTTCGGCTTGCATCGGAGGCCGGGGCCGCGCAATGGTCCGGGCTGGTTTTCGAGGGATGCGCAGATGGCGGCTGGCGGCAAGAAACCGGCCTGGGTGGTGGAGAAGGAGCGCGGCGAGCGGCGCGAAGCGCGGGAAACCGTGTGGCTGTTCGGCCTGCACGCGGTGCGCGACGCGCTGATGAACCCCCGGCGCGAGAAGCTGCGGCTGGTGGTCACGAAAAACGCGCTGGACAAGCTGGAGGCGGCGGTTGCGGCCTCGGGCATGGTGCCGGAGGTGGTGGAACCGCGCCGGTTCAACGTGCCGATCGACGAGGGCTCGGTCCATCAGGGCGCGGCGGTCGAGGTGCGCCCGCTGAACTGGGGCAAGTTCACAGATGTCTGCGCGGCCGGCGAGGGCCTGCCGCTGGTCATCCTGCTGGACCGAGTAACCGACCCGCACAACGTGGGGGCCATCCTGCGCTCGGCCGAGGTCTTCGGGGCCCGCGCCGTCATCGCTCCGAAGCATCACTCGGCGCCGGAAACCGGGGCGCTGGCCAAGACGGCAAGCGGCGCGCTGGAGCGGCAGCCCTATCTGAAGGTCACCAATCTCGCCGAGGCCATGGAGGCCTTGAAGGACATGGGCTTCACGCTGATCGGTCTGGACGGCCAGGCGCCGGTCACCCTGGCCGATGCGGTGGCGGATGTGGGCGGGCGGCCGATCGGGCTGGTGCTGGGCGCCGAAGGCCCGGGCCTTCGGGAAAAGACGCGCGAGACCTGCGACGTGCTGGCGCGGATCCCCTTTGCCGGGGCCTTCGGCAGCCTCAACGTGTCCAACGCGGCAGCAGTGTCGCTGTACGCCGCGACACGGCCATGACTTCTTCCCCGTTCACGTCTTTGCGACAGGTCTTCAAGGTCGCATTCAGCTTTCTAAATGACATTGAAGAGGCACGGGACCGGAACCCCGTACTTCTCTTCACTGTCCCTCGTTCCGCGACTTGGCGCCTGAGGTTCCCTCGGGCGCCTTTTTCCTGCCGGAGGTGCCATGCCCAGCGATGCCGACATCCGTGACATCCTGACTTCGGTCAAGACCATCGCCCTCGTGGGCTGGTCGCCCAAGCCCGACCGCCCCAGTCACCGGGTGGCCGAGTTCCTGAAACACAAGGGCTATCGCGTGATCCCGGTGAACCCCGGACAGGCGGGGCAGCAGGCACTGGGCGAAACGGTGGTGGCCACGCTGGCCGAGGCGGCTTCGGTCGCGCCCATCGACATGGTCGACATCTTCCGCCGCAGCGAGGAAGCCGGTGCGGTGGCGGACGAGGCGGTGCGCATCGGCGCCAGGGTGGTCTGGATGCAGATCGGAGTGGTCGACGAGGCCGCGGCCTCGCGCGCCCGCAATGCCGGCCTGCGGGTGGTGATGAACCGCTGCCCGGCCATCGAGATTCCGCACCTCGGGATTTGACAGCCCGGTCCGCTGGTCATCGGTCGGGCCTTGCTGCTGGCCTGCGGATCAGCGCCCGGCCTTCTCGGCGATGCCCGAGGTGCCCTCGCGGCGCTCCAGCTCTTTCAGAACGTCTTGCAGCGTCACATCGCGGGCGGCGAGCATGACGAGCAGGTGGTAAATGACATCCGCGGCTTCGGAGGTCAGTCGCGCCCGGTCACCCTTCACCGCCTCGATGATGGCTTCCACCGCTTCCTCGCCGAACTTCTCGGCACATTTCTCGGGTCCCTTGGCAAGAAGCTTTGCGGTCCATGAAGTTTCCGGGTCGGCCCCCTTTCGGGCGGCGATGGTGGAGGCGAGGCGTTCGAGGGTCATCTGAGCCTCACGAAAGGCGGACAGGGATGCCGGCTGCGGCCATGTGCGCCTTGGCCTGGCTGATGGTGAATGTGCCGAAATGGAAGATCGAGGCGGCGAGCACGGCGGAGGCGTGCCCCTCGATGATCCCCTCGACCAGGTGGTCCAGCGTGCCGACGCCTCCCGAGGCAATCACGGGGATGTCCACCGCATCGGCGATGGCGCGGGTCAGGGGGATGTTGAAACCCGCGCGGGTGCCGTCGCGGTCCATCGAGGTCAGAAGGATCTCTCCGGCACCCTTGGCGGCGACGGTGCGGGCAAAGTCCACAGCGTCGATCCCCGTGGCGCGTCGTCCGCCGTGGGTGAAGATCTCCCATTTGCCGGGCGAGACGGTCTTGGCGTCGATGGCGACGACGATGCACTGGCTGCCGAAGCGGTCGGCGGCCTCGGCGACCACGTCGGGGCGGGCCACGGCGGCGGAGTTGAAGCTGACCTTGTCAGCCCCGGCGAGGAGGAGCTTGCGAACGTCCTCGGGGGTGCGGACGCCGCCCCCGACCGTGAGGGGCATGAAGCACTGCTCGGCCGTCCGGGTGACGAGGTCATACATGGTCGCCCGGTTGTCCTCGGTCGCCATGATGTCGAGAAAGCAGAGCTCGTCCGCCCCGGCGGCATCGTAGGCCTTCGCTGCCTCGACCGGGTCGCCGGCATCGACCAGATCGACGAAGTTCACGCCCTTCACCACACGGCCGTCGGCCACGTCGAGACATGGTATGATGCGGGTCTTGAGCATGGGGGAGGAATGGCCCGGGCAGGACGGAAAAGCAAGCGGGTTCGACAAACCGGTTGTCCACGGTGGACATTTCCGGATTATCGTTCAGAAGCAGATGGTTGCTCGTGGGCGTTAGGGATTTCGAAACCCGTTGGTTAATGGCCTGACGCCATCCCCGCCACCCTTCCCCAGCGCAATCGGCTTGCGAACGGACTTGCGCAGACCCGGCATTCTGCTTTCCTGGACGCATGACAAAGCTGGTTTTGCTGCACAGGGCTGACTCGATCTACGAGGACGTGCCGGACCGGGTCTACGACTTTCCGCGCCGCTATCTGGCGACGGTGGAGCAGGGGGTGGGCGACTGGGCGGTCTACTACGAGCCGGTGAAGGCCGGCGCGCGCGGTTATTTCGCTGTGGCGAAGATCGCAAGCGTGATCCCGAAACCCGGGGCCGAGGGCCGGTTCCTGGCGCTGATCGCGCCGAACACCTATCTGGAATTCGACCGCGAGGTGGCGCGTCTGCGCGACGGGCGACCGTTCGAATCCGCCCTGGCGGCGCCCGACGGCAGCCCGATCGCCGGGGGCGCGCAGCAGCTTGCGGTGCGCAGGCTGCCAGAGGCCGAGTTCGCCGAGATCGTCCGCGCCGGCCTTCCTGCCGATCTGCAAGAGATCGAGGCCCGGCGCTATGACCCGCAGCCCGCCGGGATGGCAGAGCCCCCGGCCCCCTTCCAGCGCCCGGTGATCGAACAGCTGACCAGCCGCCCCTACCGCGACGTGGCATTTCGGCGGAAGGTGCGCGCGGCCTATGACAATCGCTGCGCGATGTCCGGCCTGCGGCTTAGGAACGGCGGCGGGCGGCCCGAGGTCAATGCGGCGCATATCCGGCCGGTTGCGCATCAGGGCAGCGACGCGGTCTGGAACGGGCTGGCCCTGTCGGGCACGTTGCACTGGATGTTCGACCGGGGCCTTCTGTCGGTGGCCGACGACCACTCGATCCTCGTTTCGCACAACAAGGTGCCACGCGATGTCTCGGACCGGCTGATCGTTCCTTCAGGCAAGCTGGTTCTGCCGGCCGATCCGCGCTCCCGACCGCATCCGCAGAACCTGAAATGGCACCGGGAAAATGTTTTCGGCCAGATGCCGCTGGAGGGGCCGCGGCCCTGGGACTGAGGCGGCCTGCACCTCAGCCCTTCAGCGCCGCCAGCGCCTGGGCCAGGTCGATCGCCCCGTCATAAAGCGCGCGGCCCGAGATCGCCCCGGCGATGACCCCGGTATCGCGCAGCACGAGGAGGTCCTCCATGCGGGAGACGCCGCCCGAGGCGATGACCGGGATCGAGACGGCGCGGGCCAGCGCCGCCGTCGCCTCGATGTTCGGGCCCTGCATGGCGCCGTCGCGGTCGATGTCAGTGTAGATGATCGCGGCGACACCGGCGTCTTCAAAACTCCGGGCAAGGTCGGTGGCGATGACGTCGGTCTCGGTCGCCCAGCCCTTGGTGGCGACGCGGCCCTTTCGGGCGTCGATGCCGACGGCGACCTTGCCGGGGAAGTCTTTCGCAGCCTCGCGCACGAGGGCCGGATTTTCCACGGCCACGGTGCCGAGGATCACGCGGGCAAGGCCCTTCTCCAGCCACATTGCGATGGTCGCCATGTCGCGGATGCCGCCGCCGAGCTGGGCGGGGACCGTCACGGCCTTCAGGATCGCCTCGACTGCCGCGCCGTTCACCGGCTGTCCCGCGAAGGCGCCGTTCAGGTCCACGAGGTGCAGCCATGCGCAGCCCGCGGCCTGGAACTTCTGCGCTTGCGCCGCGGGGTTGTCGCCGAACACGGTGGCGGCCTCCATCTCTCCGCGCAGGAGGCGGACGCACTGGCCGTCCTTCAGGTCGATGGCGGGGTAGAGGATCATGCGCGGCACCCTGGTCTGGTCGCGCCGGTCTTTGGCATGGGGCGCGCGGAATGAAAAGACCGCAGACGCGACCCCACGTCATGCTTGATCGGTGCGGCGACTGGCGCAAACTCGGGCGAGGGGAACATTGAGGAGGATACCCATGAAGGTTTTCGCATTGGCCGCCGCCTTGGCGATCTTTGGCGGTGCGGCCCTTGCCGACCCGGTTGAAGGCGTCTGGCAGACCCGCAAGGACGACAATGGCAAATATGGCCATGTGCAGATCAAGCCCTGCGGCAAGGCCTTTTGCGGCACGCTGATCAAGGCCTTCGACAGCGATGGCAAGGAAATCGACAGCCCCAACATCGGCAAGCGCATCGTCTGGGACATGGTGGCTTATCCGGACGGGCTGTACGATGACGGCAAGATCTGGTCGCCAGACCGCGACAAGACCTACAACGGCGACATGACGTTGAAGGGCAACAGCCTGTCGGTGCGTGGCTGCGTGCTGGGCATCTGCCGCGACGGCGGCACCTGGAAGCGGGTGAAGTAAGCGCAGGATCCGGGTCGCGCGCGGCGGACGCCCTGGCTAGATCGGCTGGCGGAGGTGCCCACGATGACCCGGAATGACTGGCTGCTGCTTGGTGTCCTGTCCCTGCTGTGGGGCGGATCCTTCCTGTTCGCCGAGATCGCGCTGACCGGCCTGCCGGTGCTGACCATCGTCTGGGGGCGGGTTGCGCTGGCGGCGCTGATCCTGGGTCTCGTGCTGGCTGTCACCCGGGTGGGACTGCCGCCGCGGCGCGCCTGGCCGGCGCTTCTGGTAATGGGGCTGTTCAACAACGCGCTGCCCTTCACGCTGCTGGTGACGGCGCAGGGGCAGATCACCGGGGCGCTGGCCTCGGTTCTGAATGCGACGACTCCGCTTTTCACCCTGATGGTGGCGCATCTGGCGACGCGGGACGAGCGGATCACGGCGGCAAAGGCTGCGGGGATCGGGCTCGGCTTTGCCGGGGTCGTCGTCCTGCTGGCCGGCGAGGGTCTTGGCGGGGAAGCGGTCGCGATGGGGGCCTGCCTTGCGGCGGCGCTGTCCTATGGCATCGCCGGGGTCTGGGGGCGCCGGTTCCGCGCCATGGGTATTGCGCCGCTGGCGACGGCCTTCGGGCAGGTCGTGGCGAGCAGTCTGCTCCTCCTTCCGGTCTGGCTGGTGGCGGATTCGCCCTGGACGCTGGGCTGGCCGGGGAAAGGGCCGGTGCTGGCGGTGATCGCGCTGGCCGGGCTGTCCACGGCGCTGGCCTATCTGATCTATTTCCGCCTGCTGGCCCGCGCCGGGGCGACGAACCTGTCGCTGGTGACCTTCCTGATCCCGGTCAGTGCCAGCCTCATGGGCTGGATGGTTCTGGACGAGCGGCTGGAGCCCGCGCAACTGGCGGGGCTTGCCCTGATTCTGGCGGGTCTTGCGGTGATCGACGGGCGACTCTTTCGGCGGCGCGCGGCCGAGGTCTAGGGCCGCCAGCACAGGAAGTTCGCGATCAGGCGCAGACCCGGTCCCTGCGATTTCTCGGGGTGGAACTGGGTGCCGACGATGGTGTCGCGGCCGACGATGGCGGTGATGGGGCCACCATAGTCGCAGAAGGCCAGCCGGTGCGCCGGATCGGCGACGCGGAAGTGGTAGGAGTGGACGAAATAGGCGTGATCGCCCGTGGCGATGCCCTCAAGCACCGGGTGCGGGCGTTCCACGACCAGATCGTTCCAGCCCATGTGCGGCACCTTGAGGGACCGGTCGGCGGGCTCGATCCTGACGACATCGCCGGGGATCCAGCCGAAGCCTTCGGTCAGGCGGTATTCGTGCCCGCGCGAGGCCAGCATCTGCATGCCGACGCAGATGCCGAGGAAGGGGCGGGCGCGGCGGATCACGGCCTCCTCGATGGCCTCGAACAGCCCGCCATAGCTGCCGAGCGCCGCCCGGCAGGCCGGAAAGGCGCCGTCGCCGGGCAGGACGATCCGGTCGGCGCGCGCCACGTCCTCGGGGCGGGAGGTGACGAGGATGTCGCCGCCGCCCGTCTCGGCCGCCATGCGCTGAAAGGCCTTCTCGGCCGAGTGCAGGTTGCCGGAATCGTAATCGACAAGGACGGTCAGGGGCATGCGTTCGGTCTTCTCAAGTGCGGGCAAGAGTTTTCGAGAACTCTTGCGGGTCTTTTCGAAAGAATGTGCGGCGCCCGGTCGCTAAAGGGCGCCCTTGGTGGAGGGAAGCGCGTCGCCGAGGCGGGGATCGGGTTCCACCGCCTGGCGCAGGGCGCGGGCGACGGCCTTGAAGGCGGCTTCGGCGATGTGGTGGCTGTTCAGCCCGTGCAGCTTGTCCACATGCAGGGTAATGCCGCCATGGGTGGCCAGCGCCTGGAAGAATTCGCGCACCAGTTCCGTGTCGAAGGTGCCGATCTTCGGTGTCGGGAAATCGACGGTCCAGACCAGAAAGGGCCGCGCGGACAGGTCCAGCGCGCAGGCGATCTGCGCATCGTCCATCGCCAGCCGGAAATGGCCATAGCGGCGGATGCCGCGCTTGTCGCCCAGGGCCTTCGCCAGCGCCTGGCCTAGCGCGATGCCCGTGTCCTCGACCGTATGGTGGTCGTCGATATGCAGGTCGCCCTTTGCCCGCACGGTCAGGTCGATGAGGCTGTGCCGCGCCAGCTGGTCCAGCATGTGGTCGAAGAAGCCGACGCCGGTCTGGCAGTCGTGCCGGCCCGTGCCGTCCAGATTGACGGTGACCGAGATCGCGGTCTCGGCGGTGGTGCGGGTGACGGTGGCTTCGCGCATGGGCGGCTCTCCTGACGACGCGGGCGTTATAGGGCGCGGGGCGGGCGAGGGGAAGGCGGTTCGGCGCCTGCGGCCATGGGACCCGGAAAGTCCGCGCGGACGCGCCGCTTCCGCAATCCGCCCGTTGCGTCGGAGCACCGGTTGTATTCGGATGGCGATTGGTATCCCCTTTGCCCGATTCTGGGCTTAGTATTGCCCAGACTGGCAGCAAGACATTCGTGACGGCCTCGACCAGGGGCCGGACCTTGGTTTGGAGTTTGTTCAGGTCATGCCTGAGATCTTTCCGGTTCTTCTGTGCGGCGGGTCGGGAACCCGTCTCTGGCCCGTCTCGCGCAAGAGTTTTCCCAAGCAGTTCGTGCCGCTGACCGGGCAGGGCACGCTGTTCCAGGCGGCGGCGGGACGGATGCGCGGAGCCGACGGCGTGGCCGCGCCTCTGATCCTGACCAGTTCCGATTTCCGCTTCATCGTGGCCGAGCAGCTGGCGGCGGAAGGCATCCGTCCCGCCGCGATCCTTATCGAACCTGCGGCACGGAACACCGGCCCTGCAATTCTGGCCGCGGCGCTGCATCTGCTGACGGATCACCCCGAGGCGCTGATGCTGGTCATGCCGACCGACCACAGCATCCCGGACGTGGATGCCTTCCGCGCCGCCGTCGCGGCCGGGGTGCCACGGGCCGAGGCGGGGCAGATCGTGACCTTCGGCATCCGTCCCGACCGGCCGGAGACCGGCTATGGCTGGATCGAACTGGCGGCGGCCCCGGTCGATGGCCAGGCGCAGAAGGTGGCGCGTTTTGTCGAGAAGCCGCCGCTGGACAAGGCGCAGGCCATGCTGGCCGAAGGCCGGTATCTGTGGAACGCGGGCATCTTCCTGATCCAGGCGAAGGCCCTGGTCGCGGCCTTCGAGGCCCATGCCCCCGATCTGGTGGCCCCGGTGGCCGAGGCGGTGCGCGGGGCGCGGAGCGATCTGGATTTCCTGCGCCTGGCAGAGGGCCCCTGGGCCGGGGTGCGTGACATCTCTATCGACTATGCGGTGATGGAGCACGCCGCCAACATCGAGGTTGTCCCGCTTGGCGCCGCCTGGTCGGACCTGGGCGACTGGAACGCGGTCTGGCGCGAGAATGCCGGCGCGTCGGGCGGGGCGGTGACGCAGGGCCCGGTCACGGCGATGGATTGCGAGGGCAGTCTCTTGCGGTCCGAGGTCGAGGGGCAGCATGTCGTTGGGATCGGGCTGAAGGATCTGGTCGTGGTCGCAATGCCGGATGCCGTGCTGGTGGCCGACCGGGCGCGGGCGCAGGACGTCAAGACGGCGGTGGCGCAGTTGAAGGCGCGGTCCGTCCGGCAGGCCGAGGTCTTTCCCCGCGACCACCGGCCCTGGGGCTGGTTCGAGACGCTGGCGCTGGCCGACCGGTTCCAGGTCAAGCGCATCGTGGTCAAGCCCGGCGCGGCGCTCAGCCTGCAAAGCCATGTCCACCGGGCGGAGCACTGGATCGTCGTTTCGGGCACCGCGCAGGTGACGGTGGGCGAGGAGGTGAAGCTTCTTACCGAGAACCAGTCGGTCTATGTGCCGCTGGGCGCGATCCACCGGCTGGCCAATCCCGGCAAGGTGCCGGTGGTGCTGATCGAGGTGCAGACCGGCGCCTATCTGGGCGAGGACGACATCATCCGCTACGAGGACATCTACGCCCGTGGCGACGAAAAGACCGCGCGATGATGGACGGGGACGACATCCTGAACGGGCTGGCCATCGTGATGGCCCATCCCGATGACGAGGTCCTGTGGGCCTCGTCGGCGCTGAAGGCGGCTGGGAAGATCATCCTCGTCTATGGCGAATGGCCGGGTGCCGCGACGATCACCGAAGGTCGGCGCGAGGCGATGGCGGCCTTTCCGTTGCCGACGCTCGACTGGCTTGCTATGCCGGAAACGGGCGTGTTCGACAGCGCTTCCTGGCCCGAGGTGCGCGAGACCGACTACGGGCTGTATCCGCATCGCTCGCTGCGGATCCTGGACCATTTCAACCCGGATCAGTATCGCGCCCAGTTCGGCAAGCTGCGCGAAGTGCTGCGCCCGCGGCTGGCGGGCTTCCGGAACGTGATCGCGCATGGACCCTGGGGCGAATACGGGCACGAGGAACATGTGCTGGTCTTCCGCGCGGTGGCGAGCCTTGCGGCCGAGGTGGGGTTCCGGCTGTGGGTGCCGGCCTATGTGGGGCCGAAGTCCGAGGCGCTGATGCTGCGGAACCTGAGATACTTCGGCAAGCCGACGCCGCCGATGCCGATCGACGCGGCTTTCGCGGAAGAGATTGCCCGGATCTACAAGCGGACGCAGACCTGGACCTGGTCCGACAGCTATGTTTGGCCGGCGTCCGAGCATTTCCTGCCCTGGGTGGCTGAGGGGCTTCCGGACGGGCAGCGGGCCACGCCCGCCGATGTGCAGCGGATTGTGCTGCCGGCAGACAGCGATGCCTGGCGCAAGCATCTGCCCAAGCGGCGCGAGATGGCGCGCAAGCTGTTGTCCTGGCTGAACGCGCGTCGGGCGCGATAGGCGATGCGGATCGGACCGGGCGGATGCGCACGACGCTGACCTGCGCCTTCACGCAGTGGAGCCCGGGCCTCGGTGACAATCACTGGATGGGCTGGCTGACCGTCGCGGTCTATCTGCTGGCGGCCGTTGCCTCTGGCCTGGCGGCGCTTCAGTTGTCCGGGGCGGCGGGGTTGGACGGCCGCGAGCGGCGGTTCTGGATCCTGGCGGCGGGGCTGATGCTGGCCCTGGCGCTGAACAAGCAGCTGGACCTGCAAAGCCTTCTGACCATGATCGCGCGATGCCATTCCCAGCTGGCCGGCTGGTACGAGTCCCGGCGCCGGGTGCAGGTAGGCTTCATCCTTCTGGTAGCCGTTGGCGGGCTGGTGGTGCTTGGGTTGCTTGCGCTGTTCCTGCGAGGCATCCTGGGGCGGATCTGGCTGCCGCTGGTCGGGCTGGGGTTCGTCTGCGGTTTCGTCGTGGTGCGCGCGGCCAGCTTTCACCATGTGGATGTTGCGCTTGGCAGCGGGCTTGCGGGTATCAAGCTGAACTGGCTTCTGGAGCTGCCGGGTCCGACGCTGGTCGCCCTCGTCGCGATGCACCGGCGGGCACGCCTTCTGGCCTGATCGTCAGGAAAATCGAATCAAATCCAGCGGACCCAGCCCTCAATTGCCCGGCAAAGAGGCATCCAGACGAGCAACTGTGGTTGCCGGATCACTTTAACGGAAAATTCACCGTTTCGGAAAGCCGCACAATAAGATGGGCATGCGGCCCTGAAAGACCCGAGATGTGGCACCCCTGTTGCAAGGGGAAGATGCGGGCGGATCGGGTCGTCGCCGAGGCCTTATTTAAAAGGCGTTGGAAATCATAGAGGTGCTTTCAGCGCCTTTGGAGACCAGTATTCGGGCAGCCGTTCTCCCTGTCCGATCGCCGTTTTTCGCCTGCCGCATCAAGGCTGTTTGCGCACAACCATAGCGTGTAACTAAATGAGATTAAACCACTTTTCGGACAGTTGGGTCGGGATGTCCGCATTGCAGTAGCACGCTCCGGGTGGTAGAAGAACCAATGTGAGTGATCGAGGTGGCGAGTGCGAGAGTTTATTTTGGGCCCGCGGAAAACTGCCCGGGCTGCGGAAATTGGCTTAGCGATTGGCACCCTTGCGGAGGCGTTGCAGATGGACGTTCGTTCCGGACTGGCAGGGCAGGATTTCGAGCGGCCGTCCCCAAACGTAGCAGACGGTTGGGTACAGGTCCGTCGTCAGCCGCTCTACCGCCGCGTGATCAAGCGCTGGCTTGACGTTGCCTTTGTGGTCATGGCGCTTCCGATCGTGCTGCCGGTGGTGCTGACCCTTGCGGCGGTGCTCAAGGTCGGTGGCAGTTCGCCGTTCTACACGCAAGAGCGCGTCGGGCTGGGCGGCAAGACGTTCCGGCTTTGGAAACTGCGGACCATGGTCCCGGACGCCGAGGCGCGGCTTCAGGCCCATCTTCAGGAGAACGAGGCGGCCCGGCGCGAGTGGGATTCCTACCAGAAACTGTCGCACGACCCGCGCATCACCGAATTCGGCCAGTTCCTTCGCAAGAGTTCCCTGGACGAATTGCCGCAGCTGTGGAACGTGCTGATCGGCGACATGAGCCTGGTGGGTCCGCGGCCGATGATGCTGGATCAGCAGGATTTGTATCCCGGCAGTGCCTACTATGCCCTGCGGCCGGGCCTGACCGGAACCTGGCAGATCTCGGACCGCAATCAGTCAACCTTTGCCCAGCGTGCCGAGTTCGATGCCGAATACGAACGGAACCTGTCGTTCTTCAAGGATTTGAAGATCCTGCTGGCGACTGTGGGTGTGGTCCTGCGGGCGACTGGGAAGTAACGATCGACGTGGCATTTGCGTCCGGCCGGTGCTGGCGGATCCACCCGATCAACAGGACACCCGGCAGCAGCATCGTGAAACCCGTGGCCGGATAGGCGATCAGAACTGCCCAGATCGGAAATCCGTACAGAAAAAGGACCACCGAAACGCCGGCTGCGCCAAACATCGCGATCAGTAGCAGCCCCAACGCCATCCCCGTCCCCTTATCGGAGAAATTCCGCAAAATTACCGACCCGCGGCAGACTTCCAGATTAGGCTTATCGGGGCGTATGTCGAGATGCCAAAAGTGATTCAAGTTTACCGGTTCTGCGATTCGCTTTCTGGTTGGCAAGACTCGGCCGATATCAGTTGCCGATCTGGCGGCACTTCCGCCGATGACATCAGCCACGCGGGCAACCGACAATCGGCCCGACTTTCAGCCTGCCGTGGCATTCGGTTGCAGCCTATCGGGAGCCGGCGCGACGCTGGCCCGGACGCTCCACATCGACGCCCAGAGCAGCAGCGACATGCTGGAGACCACCGGGTAGGCGAGCAGTGCGACCCAGGTCGGAGCATCCAGAGAAAACGCCACAACCGTCGCAGCGATTCCGACGACAGCAGACAAGAGCAAGAACCCCGCAATCATTTCCTGTCCCCTCCAAAAGAAGCATGTGGCGATGCTGCTGTTCGCGCATGGCGGGAATATGGCCAAGCTTTGGTTAAAGTTCGTCTCGGTTTCGGGGCCGGGACGCCGAACCCGGCAGCATCAAATGTGGCACTTTGAGCATCCTTTCAGACCAATGAGCGGCGTCTTGGGTGTGCAGACTCCACGAGAAATCCCCGGATCCGGTCCGAGGCGCCGCCTTGCGACACCTTGGCGCATTCCCGGCGGCCGGTTTGCGGCTGCGGGCCGGGAACTGCTTCAGGATTGCCTTTCTTTTGTCACTCCCACGCAGCAAGGTGGCGCGGCCGCAGACCCGGGGGACGTGATTTGATCGGGACATATCGCAAGCTTTTTTCGCTGTTCGACCGGACCGAACGGCGCAGGTTCTGGATCCTGACCGGGGTCATGCTTCTGGTCGCCGCAGCCGAGATCGCAGGCATTTCGGCGGTCCTGATGCTACTGAACGTGCTTGCGGCCCCTGAAACCATCCAGTCGAGCCGGACCCTGTCGTGGCTGATGCACCTGTCGGGATTGGAAAGCGCGTTCAGCTTCCAGATCGGCCTTGCGTTGCTGGTGCTGTGCGTCGTCATGGCGGGCCTGGCGGTGAAGGCGCTGGGCACCTACGCCACGATCCGGTTCTCGCTGATGCGCGGCTATGCGATCTCGTCGCGGCTTCTGGCGGCATATCTCAGCCAGCCCTATGCCTGGTTCCTTGATCGCAACAGCGCCGAACTGGAAAAGAACGTCCTGAACGAAGTCGATGGCCTGGTGGACCGGGTGATTCTGCCCTGCCTGCGCCTGGTCGCGAACAGCCTTCTTGTCCTGGCGATCCTGGGCTTCCTGCTGCTGGTGGATCCGCTGGTCACCCTGTTCTCGGGTGGTGTTCTCGGCCTTGGCTACGGACTGATCTACCTGCGGTTCCGCGGGCGTCTGCACCGGCTGGGCCAGGTGATGATGGACGCCTTCGAGAACCGCTTCCTCGTCGCGCAGGAAGCCACCGGCGGGATCAAGGATGTCAAGCTGATGGGCCTTGAGGCAAGCTATGTGCGCAGCTATTCGACCGCGGCCCGGACGGCAGCGCAGTCGGGGGCGACGATGGGTGCCATGTCGGAACTGCCCCGATTTGCGCTGGAAGCGATCACCTTCGGCACCATGCTGGCGCTGATCCTGCTGCTTCTGCTGAAAAGCGGTGGCAATGTCACCGAGATCGTGCCGACCCTGGGCGTCATCGCCTTCTCGACCATGCGCCTTCTGCCTTCTTTGCAGCAGATCTATCACTCGCTGGTCGCGCTCAGGGGGGCGACCGCGATCCTTGACGCCATCGTGACCGATTTCAAGTCCACGCCGGCCCTGCCAATGGCCGATGCGGTGCGGACCGAGCCCCTGCGGCTGGAGCGCGCGCTGGAACTGGACGGGGTCAGCTTCGCCTATGCCCAGGCCGAAAAGCCGACGTTGCGCGGGGTGGATCTGGTGATCCCGGCCCGGACGACGGTGGGGATCGTCGGCGGGACAGGGGCGGGCAAGACGACGCTGGTCGACCTGATCCTGGGGCTCCTGACGCCGGACGAGGGCGAGATCCGGGTGGATGGGGTGCGGATCACGCCCGAGAACATGCGCGCCTGGCAGGGGACGCTGGGCTATGTGCCGCAGACGATCTTCCTGACCGACGAGACCATCGCCTCGAACATCGCCTTCGGCGTGCCGAAGGATCAGATCGATATGGCCGCCGTCGAGCGCGCGGCGCGAATCGCCGCCCTGCACGACTTTGTGGTGTCGGATCTGCCGCAGGGCTATCAGACCTTCGTGGGCGAACGGGGCGTGCGGCTGTCGGGGGGGCAACGTCAGCGCATCGGCATTGCCCGGGCGCTTTACCGCGACCCGACGCTTCTGATCATGGATGAGGCGACCTCGGCGCTGGACAACATCACCGAGCGGGTGGTGATGGAGGCGGTGAACCGCATCCGCGCCGACAAGACCATCATCCTGATCGCGCACCGGCTGACGACGGTAAAGACCTGCGACACGATCTTCCTGATGGACCGCGGCCGATTGCTGGCGCAGGGCAGCTATGACGAACTTCTGGCCGGCAATGCGACCTTCCGGCGCATGGTCGCCGG
>NZ_JBKBLV010000038.1:0-38173 GCF_046295235.1 Tabrizicola flagellatus | reverse complement strand
AGAAGGGCTGCAAACGGGCCATCTGCGCATCGGTCAGCCAGAAAAGGTTGCTCATGATCCAGTCTCCCTGCGGAGGCTGAATCACGCCGCGAGCGGATGATCAATGGGTCCTGACCCTAGGGTCAGTGATGAACGTTCGATGAGTCCTAGACGATAGTAGGGCCCAGTCTTGTCCGACTTCCTATCTAAGATCATCGCGTGCCTCGAAATCTACTGCTGAGTGTGTCGAACTTCGCAGAAATGAATCGAATGGCAATAGTTTACTTGAAGCGCTTGGTCCTGTACTCTTTCCTAAGATTGATTCAGTGCGCATTGCTGGAAACTCTTGAAGATACAGGGCTTTCAGCTTCTTGCGATCTGGGTCGGCTTTGCCCCCTTGGCCCGGAATCAAGGGCGTAAGCCCGCCGGGCCGCGCCCTCCCCACTGCCCGGCCACGGGCCGGGCGTTCTTCGCGGAAATCCTCCACTGGAGAATTTCTGATCGCTCATCACCCCCCCCCGGGAGGGCGCTTTGCGGCGGTAGTCACCCGAACTGCGGTGGGAGGAGCTGAACCATAAAGTGCCTCCATCGACCGTTGCGGCGCCCGCCCGAGGGAGGGCGCGGCCCTGTGTGGCGCGGGGTGGTGGGCAGGGCGGTGCGCTGTAGCACACCCTACGTTTGGCGGGAGGTGGTGCGCAAAGAATGCGCACCCTACGATGGTGGGGTGAAACCCCACCCTACGCGGTGGGGGCCGCAAGGGGGGCGGGGTGAACCCCGACCTACCGCGCAAACCGCTTGTACTTCACCCGCTTCGGCTCCAGCGCATCCGGACCCAACCGGCGGACCTTGTCTTCCTCGTAGGCCTGGAAGTTGCCCTCGAACCATTCCACATGGGCGTCGCCCTCGAAGGCGAGGATGTGGGTGCAGAGGCGGTCGAGGAAGAAGCGGTCGTGGCTGATGATGATCGCGCAGCCCGCGAAATCCTCGATGGCGGCTTCCAGCGCCTGGAGCGTTTCCACGTCCAGGTCGTTGGTCGGCTCGTCGAGCAAGAGCACGTTGCCGCCGGATTTCAGCAGCTTGGCCATGTGGACGCGGTTGCGTTCCCCGCCCGACAGGAGGCCGACCTTCTTCTGCTGGTCCGTGCCCTTGAAGTTGAACGCGCCGGTATAGACGCGGGAGTTCATCTGCATGTCGCCGAGGTGGATGACCTCGGCCCCGCCGGAGATCTCTTCCCAGACGTTCTTTTCCGGGTCGAGCGCGTCGCGCGACTGGTCGACGTAGGCGAGCTTCACCGTCTCCCCGAGCTTGATCGTACCGGCGTCGGGCTTCTCTTGCCCCGTGATCATGCGGAAGAGCGTGGACTTGCCGGCGCCGTTCGGGCCGATGACGCCGACGATGGCGCCGGGGGGGACGGTGAAGCTGAGGTTCTCGATCAGAAGCTTGTCGCCCATTGCCTTGCGCAGGCCCTCGACCTCGATGACCTTGTTGCCGAGGCGTTCGCCGTTCGGGATGATGATCTGCGCGGTGGTGGCGCGTTCGGTGACGGTCTGGCTGGCCATCTCGTTGTAGCGGGCGATCCGGGCCTTGCCCTTGGCCTGCCGCGCCTTGGCGCCGGAGCGGATCCACTCCAGTTCCTTTTCCAGCGCCTTCTGCTTGGCCTTGTCCTCGCGCGCTTCCTGGGCCATCCGCTTGGCCTTCTGGTCGAGCCAAGAGGAATAGTTGCCCTCGTAGGGGATGCCCCGGCCGCGGTCGAGTTCGAGGATCCAGCCGGTGATGTCGTCGAGGAAATAGCGGTCGTGGGTGACGATCAGGATCGTGCCCTTGTAGTCGATCAGGTGCTTCTGCAGCCAGGCGATCGACTCGGCGTCGAGGTGGTTGGTCGGTTCGTCGAGAAGCAGCATGTCGGGCTTTTCGAGCAGCAGCCGGCACAGCGCCACGCGGCGGCGTTCCCCGCCGGACAGCGTGGTCACGTCGGCATCGTCGGGCGGGCAGCGCAGCGCGTCCATCGCAACGCCCACGGTGGCCTCGAGTTCCCACAGGTTCTCGGCGTCGATCTGGTCCTGGAGCGCGGCCATCTCGTCCGCCGTCTCGTCCGAGTAATTGACGGCCAGTTCGTTGTAGCGGTCGAGGATCGCCTGCTTGTCGGCGACGCCCAGCATGACGTTGCCCTTGACGTCGAGCGTCGGGTCAAGCTGCGGTTCCTGCGCGAGGTAGCCCACGCGCGCGCCCTTGGCGGCCCAGGCCTCGCCTTTGAAGTCCTTGTCGATGCCGGCCATGATCTTCAAAAGCGTGGATTTCCCCGCGCCGTTCACGCCGACGACGCCGATCTTCACGCCGGGCAGGAAGTTGAGATGGATGTTCTCGAAGCACTTCTTCCCGCCGGGATAGGTCTTGGAGACGTTCTCCATGTGATAGACGTACTGGTAGCTGGCCATGGCGTTGGTTCCTGAGATCTGGGGTTGGCGCGTATGTAGCGGCGAAGGGCGCAGGCTGCAACGGCTGGCGGGCTTGTGCGGGACGAAGGGTTCGGGTTTTCTGGCCGCGCAGGGGGAGGGGCCGATGCGGGCGGGATTTCCGGTTGCGGCCAGGGGGATGGTCGTGGGACTGCTCGGCGGGTCGTTCGATCCGGCACATGAGGGGCATGTGCATATCACCCGCGAGGCGCTGAAGCGGCTGGGGCTGGATCAGGTCTGGTGGCTGGTGACGCCGGCCAATCCGCTGAAGGCGCGGCAACCGGCCCCGCTGGCCGAGCGGATCGCCCGGGCGAAGGCGGTGATGCGGCATCCGAAGGTCAGGATCACCGCGCTGGAAGAGGCGCTGGGCACAAGGGCGACGGCGGACACGATCGACCGGCTGCGGGCGATCTATCCGGGGGTGACCTTCGTCTGGCTGATGGGGGCGGACAACCTGGTGCAGTTCCACAAGTGGGGCCGCTGGCGCGACATTCTGCGGGCGGTGCCGGTGGGGGTGCTCGCGCGGCCGGGTTCGGGAGTGGCGGCGCGGCTCTCGGTCGCGGCCCGGGCCTTCCGGGTGAACCAGGTGGACCGGGGCGAGACGCTGCGCGGCCGCAGGGCGCCGGTCTGGGCCTTCGTCAACCTGCCGATGAACGACGCCTCCTCGACCGAGATCCGGGCCCGGGGCGGGTGGCGGTCGGGGCGCTGAGCGGCAGCTCCTCGTGCGCCTTCGGCTTCTCGTCGCGGGGCCTCCGACGACGCGCCGGAGGCGCCGGAGGAGGTGCGGTCAGAGCGTCTTGCCGAGCCAGGTATCGGCCGGCGCGCCGGTGTAGGGGGCGATGTCGGTCCATCCCGTCTGGCGGTAGAGCGCGATCGCCTCGGCCAGCGCGGAATTGGTGTCGAGTTTCAGCGCGGCGAGGCCCATGGCGCGCGCCTCGTCCTCGATGGCGGCCATCAGGCGGCGGGCGAGACCCTGGCCCCGCGCCGAGGCGTCCACCCAGAGCCGCTTGACCTCGGCCGTCGTCGCGTCGATGGGGCGCAGCGAGACGCAGCCGACGGGCAGGTCGTCCGACCAGGCGACGAGGCAGCGGCCGTGCGGGGGACGGTAGCTGTCGGCGCCGGGGTCGGGGACTGGGAAGAGTTCGGGACGCGCGCCGGGCACGCGGGCGCAGAGTTCGTCGAAATAGCCGCGCCAGCAGGACAGCATCTCGGGGCTGTCCGGGTCGGCGGGGCGGATTTCGAGCTGGTCGCGGTTCAGGAGCGTCGCGATCAGGTCCATCGCCGCGACGAGTTCCCCCGCCCGCGCCCCGGCGCGCGCGATCAGCCGCGCGGCCCGGGCATGGCCGATGGCATCGTAGGCCGCGACCTCGGCCTCGCCCGCGGCGGTCAGCCGGGCGATGCGGCGGCGGCGGTCGTCGGGATCGGGGCCGGTCTCGATCAGGCCCTCGCGTTCGAGGCTGCGCAGGAAGCGGCTCATCAGGCCGGAATCCAGCCCCAGCCGGTCCCGGATCAGCGCGACATCGGTGCCTTCGGGGCGCACCATGACCAGGACTCGCACCGCGCCGAGCGGCCGGCCCCGACCGAGGAAGGAGGTGTCCAGCGCCCCGGCCTCGCGGGTCACGGCGCGGTTGAAGCGGCGGAGGCGGGCGACGGCGTCCAGCATGATGGCAGACCTTGGTCAGCTATTTTGCTGACTATAGTCAGACAATCGTCTCACGCAAGCGGGATGAGTGGGGGCGCAGGCCGGACTGGCGGAATCGCCCGGGATGGCGCTATCACCGGGAAAACCGGAGGTGACGGGTGATTTCACGGCGGATGATGCTGGCCGGATTGCTGGCGGGCGTGGCCTTGCCGGCGGTGGCGGAGGTAATGGACACATCGCCCCGCCCCAAGGCGCGCGGGGGCAAGGCCTCGGCGACGGGCGGGGAGGTGGCGGGCGGGCAGGCGGCTCGGAAGCCGGTCGATGCCGAGGCGCTGATCGCGGAGGCCAAGCTGGGCGGGTCGGTGGCCTTTGTCGTCATGGATGCGGCGACCGGCGAGGTCTTGCAGGCCCGCGAGCCGGACCTTCCGCTGCCGCCGGCGAGCGTCGCCAAGGCGGTAACCGCGCTTTATGCGCTGGACCGGCTGGGGCCCGGCCATCGCTTTGTCACTCGGGTCCTGGCCACCGGGCCGGTTCAGGGCGGCATGGTGCAGGGCGATATCGTGCTGGCGGGCGGCGGCGATCCGACGTTGCAGACCGATCAGCTGGGCGATCTGGTGGCGCGGCTGGCCAAGGGCGGATTGAAGGGTGCGACGGGGCGGTTCCTCTATTGGGACGGCGCGCTGCCGGTCTTGCGCGGCATTGCCGAGGACCAGCCCGACCATGTGGGCTACAACGCCGCAATTTCGGGACTGTGCCTGAACTTCAACCGGGTCCATTTCGAATGGAAGCGCGAGGGCGCCGATTGGCGCGTGGCGGTCGATGCGCGGGGCGAGCGGTTCCTGCCGCCGGTCGGGCGGGTACGGGTCGCGATCGCGCAGCGCGAGGCGCCGCTTTTCACCTATGCGCCAGGGCAGGTGGAGGAATGGACCGTTGCCTCTGGCGCGCTGGGCAAGGGCGGCAGTCGCTGGCTGCCGGTGCGCGACCCCGGCGCCTATGTGGCAGAGGTGTTCCGCACGCTGGCGCGCGCCCATGGCATCCGGCTGGAGGCGGGGGAACGCAGTGAGGCCCTGCCGGCGGGCCGAGAGTTGGGGCGGGTGGAAAGCGAGCCGCTGCCGGTCGTGCTGCGCGACATGCTGAAGTTTTCCACCAACCTGACGGCGGAATGCGTGGGGCTTGCGGCTTCGGGCCTGTCCACGCTGGACGCCTCGGCCCGGGCGATGTCGGACTGGGTGGCGGCGGCCTTCGGGGTAGAGGTGGATCTGCACGACCATTCCGGCCTGGGCGGGCGGTCGCGGGTGACGGCGCGCGGGATGGCGACGATCCTGCAAAGGGCCGAGGCAGGACGGCGCGGGCTGAAGCCGATCCTGCGCGACATGGGGATGAAGGACGATGCGGGGAAGGAGATAAAAGGCCACAAGGTGAAGGTTCTGGCCAAGTCGGGCACGCTGAACTTCGTATCTGGCCTGGCGGGCCATGTGGTGCCGCCGGCGGGCGGGCGCGAGCTGGTGTTCGCGATCTTCTCGGGCGATCCGGCCCGGCGCGACGCGGTGCCGGTGGCGCTGCGAGAAGGCCCGGACGGCTCGGCCGCCTGGACCAAGCGCGCGCGTCGGTTGCAGGGCCGGCTGATCAGCCGGTGGGCTGCGACCTGGAGCTGACCCGAGGGGCGGCGTCAGTGCGCGGCCGCCCGTCCCCGAGCGGTGCGCCCGGGTGGCCAGCATCTCGTCTGGCATGGCCCAGACCTCGGCGGGCGTCCGGACGGCGCCGACCAGAGGGTCGTGCAGGACGGCGAGTTTCAGGAGATCCGCGTACCCCGTGATCGTGGCCTGAACCGACCTCCGCTGCAAATCCACCGAAGCTGGCAGGTTGCGGCGCAGGCAATGGGGAGGGTGACGCCTGCGACCATGATGATCCCGAAACGGTGCACCCGGCCGGGGCACTCGATGATGCAGTCAGCGCACAGGTTGGTGACGGTGCCGCCGTTCCTGATGCTGAAATGCCCGCGATCGGGGCGGCCGGTTTCTGGCGCCTCGATGATGTGGGAGGCGTGCTCGCCGGTGCGTCTCCAGCCTGAAGGCGGCTTGCCGGCCTCATTCGGCATGGGGGATATCCGGCTTCGAACCAGTTGCGGCTTTCGCGGGTGTGGCGCAGGCAACCGCCGGTTTCCCCTTGGATCCAGAGATCGGACCAGACGCGGTTCGGGATGTCCTCGCGGCGTTTCCGGTCCGAGGCCAGGTATTCGGAGAGATGGCCGTTCGACCCGGTGGAGTAGAAGCGGCGCAGAAGGTCGATGCGCCGGCACTTGTGGCGGAAATCCTTGCAGAAGTCGCGCATCGCGGCGATCCCGCGCTGACGATTCATGATCCCACCCGCGTGGATCCTGTCCCCCTACGACCTGGACCAAGCCACGTTGCAGGGCTTGATCTCGTCGCCGTCAGGAATGTCGAGCCAGAACGGGATCTCGCGGTGGGCGGGCAGGGTGACCTGATCGCCAACCCATTCCGCCCCGATCGGGCCGTCATCGCCTTGGCCCGGCCGCCGCCAGTACCGGTGGCGGATACCGAACTCGATCATGGCCCCGGTCGCGGCGAACTACTGGGCCGCGTCCAGCCCGAAGTTCTGAAGCATCTTGCGAAAGACGGTGGTTGTGCCTTCGCGTGTGGCGGTGGTCCCGATCTTCGAGCTTTCGAGGCCCTCGATTTCGCAGGCCTGCCCGCCGCGCCGGGACGCTGTCGTCCAGCCTCATCGCGGCGAGCCTTCCGGCCGTTCCGCCCATCACACCACACAGATGCGTCGGGGCCACAGATGGATCAGCCGGCCTTGCGGACCGGCACGCGGGCCCATTCCGGCAGCCAGTCACCATGCGCCTGCAACAGTTCGGAGGTGAGCTGCCATATCTGGTCGAGATCCAGTTCCGCCCCGGTGTGCGGATCCAGCATCGCTGCGTGGTAGATATGATCCGGGTTTTCGGTCAGCAGCGCCTGGACGGTCAGGTCCTGGACGTTGATGTTCGTCCGCATCAGCGCGATGAGTTGCGGCGGGATGTCATGGACTACGGTCGGTTGCAGGCCCGAGGCATCGACCAGCACCGGCACCTCGACCGCGCAGCCTTCGGGCAGTTGCGGGATGTAGCCGCGGTTGCCGATGTTGCCGTAGATCACCGAAGGTTCGCCCGTCACGACCGAGTTCACGATCTGGCTGGCATATTCGTGGCTTTCCTTCACCTCGACGGTGTTGGCGTTCTTCAGCGCCTCGGCCTCCTTCTTCCAGCGAGCGATCTGTTCGACGCAGCGCTTGGGGTATTCGTCCAGCGGGATGCCGAACTTCTCGATCAGGTCCGGGCGGTCGCGCTTGATGAACCAGGGCGTGTACTCGGCGAAATGTTCCGAGGACTCGGTGACGAAGTAGCCCAGCCGCGTCAGCATCTCGTAGCGGACCTTGTTCGGGCAGCGCGGGTTCCAGTGCGAGGGCTTGGGGAAGCGCCCCTCGCGGTAGCCCTTGACGAGGTCAGGGTAGAGGTTGCGGTAGCTGCCGTCCGGCTGGCGGTGTTCGAAGGTCAGGTAGAAGGCCATGTGATTGATGCCGCCCGCGCGGTAGCGGATCTCTTCCACCGGGATGTCGAGGTCGCGGGCGAGCTCCCAGGCCGTGCCCTGGACGGAATGGCAGAGGCCGACCTGCCGGATCATGGGGTATTTCGCGGCGATGGCCCAGGTGTTGATCGCCATGGGGTTGACGTATTGCAGCATGATCGCGTTCGGGGCGACCTCAGCCATGTCCTCGCAGATCGACCAGAGGTGCGGGACGGTGCGCAGGCCGCGCATGATGCCGCCGATGCCGAGCGTGTCGGCGATGGTCTGGCGCAGGCCGAACTTCTTCGGCACCTCGAAATCGGTGATGGTGCAGGGGTCATAGCCGCCGATCTGGAAGCAGACGACGACGAAATCCGCCCCATCCAGCGCCCGGCGCTGGTTGGTGTAGGTCTTGACCTTTGCCATGCCGCCAAGGGTCTGGGCCAGCTTGCCGACGATGATCTCGGATTCCTCCAGCCGTTCGGGGTTGATGTCCATCAGGCGGATTTCCGCGTTGGCAAGCGCCGGGCGCGAGAGGATGTCGCCGGCGATGTTCTTGGTGAACACGGTCGATCCGGCGCCGATGAAGGTGATGACGGGGGTGGGCATGATGGTCCTCTGGGCTGCGATTTCGAAAGCCGCCTTGACCGGGCGGCGGGTGTAGTCAGTGGTCGGAGTGTTCGGCGCGACGCCCACGGGGCCTTGCTCGAAGGTGCGGCCGTGCTGCATGACGATGACCCGGTGGCAAAGCGTGCGGACGCCCTTCAGGTCGTGGCTGACGAAGAGATAGCTCGGGCCTTTGTTGCGCTGCAACTTGCGCAGAAGCCCGATGATCCGGGCCCGGACGGAAAGGTCGAGCGCGAAGGTTGCCCCGTTCAGCTGAATGAACTCGGACTCCGGTGCGGTGGCAAGATGCTGGCGCTGGCCACCCGGTAGCTGGTTCGGATACTGGTTCAGCCGCGCTTCGGGATCGGGGATCTGCACGTCCTTGAACTGCGTCAGCGTCCTGACCTTTGCATCGGCCTTGGACATCCTGTTTTGGATGCGCAGGGCCTCGGCGATCCGGTTGCCGATGGTGTGGACCAGGTTCGGCGCGGGCGTCGGTTCGTGGAAGATCATGGACAGCCGGTTGCCGCGGAGCGCGCGCATCTCGGCCGGCGAAAGCTGCGCCATGTTGCGCCCGGCATAGGGGGACCTCGGTCCTGGGGCTGACCGAGGCGCCCTTGGACAGAAGCCGCATGACCGCACGGGCCGTCACGGACTTGCCGCTGCCGCTTTCGCCGACCTGCGAGACGGTCTGGCCCTTGCGCAGGGTGAAAGAGACAACCTTGACGGCCTTGATCGTGCAGCCATCCCCACCGAAGCTGCCCCCGATTTTGCCGGCGTGGATGACGATGTCGTCGGTCATGCCGTCCTCCTCAACAGGGGGCGATGGCATCGCGCAGGCCGTCGCCCCGCGAGTTGAAGGCGAAGTGGGCCAGAAGGCTGAAGCCCACCGGCGAGAGGATCCAGGGGGTGAGAGCCGACGATCGAGAAGGGCGAGGCGTCCGGGAGCATCACCCCCGAGAGATGAGCGGACGCTTCACTGCAAAGCCGAGTTTGCCGAGGAACGATCTCGGGAGCCCGATGGCCGGGACGCCCAGCATGATCGAGACGATCACATCGCACATCACGTTGGGCAGGATGTGGCGGGTGACGATGATCTTGTGCGACAGGAACCCACGCCCCGGCTTGTCGGTGCCGAGGAGACGCAGTGGCGTGGCGTCTGCCACTTTGCCGTCGTGGATCGTGGCCATCCGACCCCGTCGCGCCCTTGCTCAGTCGAACGGTCGCCGTCTTGTCGCCCTCGAAGCATTCCCGGCTTTTCGCCGGGTTCTGCCGGGGTTGCAGGTCGTCGGCGCTGACCCTGAACAGCCGGCCGGTGCGCGTCAGGCATTCCACCAGCCCACGGTCGATGCCGCCCCAGCCGCACGACTGCCCGGCCCGGAAATTCCAGCCCGCCTGCCCTGCGCCGATGTCATGGCGCGTGACGCGGCCAAAGACGCCGTGGCCTTCGGGCAGGTTGGCGGTCTTGTAGACCGGCGGTTCCTTGGGCAGGCATTCGGCCACCGGGGGCAGTTTGCCTGCCTCGACGAAGGCCGTGACCCAGGCCAGCTCGCTCTGCGCTGCGGCCGTCGTGGGGTCCGGCGGGGACGTGCGTCCGGCCAGTCCGGCCCGCAGCGCCCCAGCGGACACTCCCATGGGCAGTGCCGCCATCGCGGCGCGCCGGCTGTGGATCGGCATTATACCTCCCTTGACCGAAGACTGTTCCCGGTCATTCGGCGTCGTTTTCCCGGCCGGGCCCGGACTTCTCCTGCCTCGTCCGACCGATCCATGGTTGCGGAGAATGACACCTTGCAACAATATCACTTCGTCAGAAACTTTTCCGGTTTTCTAAGATCGACGGGGGCGAGGATGGACGGCAACCGCAGCGGGGCGCAAAGGCGACGCAACCCGACGCCGGTTCCGAACCACGACCGGCACTTCTACGCGCGCAACCGCGCCTTCGGCCGTTTCGGCATCCGCATCTTCGAGCCGGAGCTGATGCCGATGCCGCACTGGCACGGTCATATCGAGATGAACTTCGCGACAGGCGTGCGGATGACCTACGACTTCGACGGCACCCGCCTGACCGTGCCGGAAGGCCGGCTGGTGCTGTTCTGGGCCGGGGTTCCGCACCAGTTGACCGGGCTGGAGCCGGCGGGCGAGGGGCCGATGCGGCTGGCAAACATCTACCTGCCGCTCGACAGCTTCCTGCAGATGCGCCACATCATGCCGCTACAGGCGGCGCTGATCGGCCGGGGGATGGTCGCCCTGCCGGACACGCTGTGCGACGCCGGTCTGGTGCAGCGCTGGTATGCCGACTACCGATCCGGCGATTTCGAGCGCGCCGAGATCGTCAAGATGGAGCTGAACGCGCTGTTCCGCCGCGCGCCTGTCGCCGGGTTCGACTTCCTGCGCGAGCCCCTGCACGAGATCGGCAGCGACCGCGCGCTGAGCACCGCGCATGTCCGCCATGTGATCGCGATGGTGCGGCATGTGCTCGAGAATCTGGAAAAACCGCTGCTCAACGCCCAGGTGACAGCCGTGACCGGGCTGCATGAGAACTATGCGCTGGCACTGTTTTCCCGAACCATGAAGGTGCCCCTGAAGCAGTTCATCAACCGGATGCGGCTGATGCGGGCGCGGGCGCTCTTGGTCGAAAGCTCGACCGCCATATCCGATGTCGCCGAACAGAGCGGCTTCAGTTCACTGACCCAGTTCTACGCCCGGTTCCGGGCCGGCTACGGGATATCGCCCGCCGCGCTGCGCCAGCACTATGTCCGCATGGACCTGCGATAGCCTCCCCGGCCTTCCTACCCCTGCAACGTCCGCACCCCATAGCCCTCGCCGCGCGCCTTCATGGCGGCCACGGCGGCCACGCTGGCCGCGGCGGTGGTGAAGTAGGGGATCTTGTCCATCAGGGCGACGCGGCGGATGTCGCGGCTGTCGCTGACGGCCTGCGTCCCCTCGGTCGTGTTCATCACCAGCGCGATCTCGTTGTTCTTCAGCCGGTCGACGATGTTGGGCCGGCCTTCGTAGACCTTGGCGACCGGCTCGGCCGGCACGCCCTGCGCGGCCAGCCACTGCGCGGTTCCCCTGGTGGCGACGATGGTGAAGCCCATGGCCACAAGATCCCGGGCGGCGGCCGCAAGCGATGCGGTCTTGTCGGCGTCCTTGACCGACAGGAACACGCGCCCCTCGTTCGGCAGGATCGTGCCGGCGCCCATCTGGGCCTTGAGAAAGGCCAAAGCGAATGTGCGGTCCCAGCCCATCACCTCGCCGGTGGAGCGCATTTCCGGCCCGAGCATCGGGTCGACGCCGGGGAAGCGGGCGAAGGGGAGGACGGCCTCCTTGACCGAGAACCATGGGGTCTGCGGGTCGGCGAGGGTCAGCGGGTCGGCAAGCGGCAGGTCGGTGTCGGGGCCGACGCCTGCGGGGTAGGGCGGGCGCTGGGGGAAGGCCGAAAGCGGCTCGCCGGCCATCAGGCGGGCGGCGATGGAGGCGATGGCGCTGTCGGTGGCCTTGGCGACGAAGGGCACGGTGCGGCTGGCGCGGGGGTTCACTTCCAGGACGTAGATCACCCCGTCCTTGATCGCGAATTGCACGTTCATCAGACCGACGACGTTCAGCGCCTTGGCCATGACGACGGTCTGGCGTTTCAGTTCCTCGACCGTTTCTGGCGAAAGCTGGTGCGGCGGCAGGCAGCAGGCAGAATCGCCCGAATGGACGCCGGCTTCCTCGATATGTTCCATGATTCCAGCGACATGGACCGATTTACCGTCGCTTAACGCATCGACGTCAACCTCGACCGCACCGGAGAGATAGGAGTCGAGCAGCACGGGGCTGTCGCCCGAAACCTGGACGGCGGTGGAGATGTAGCGGTCAAGCTGGGCGTCGTCGCGGACGATCTCCATCGCGCGGCCGCCAAGGACGAAGGAGGGGCGGATGACGAGGGGGTAGCCGACTTCGGCGGCGACCTTGAAGGCCTCGTCGCGCGAGCGCGCGGTGCCGTTGTGCGGCTGTTTCAGCCCGAGGTCCTGGAGGAGCCGCTGGAAGCGTTCGCGGTCTTCGGCCAGGTCGATGGCGTCGGGCGTGGTGCCGAGGATCGGGATGCCTTCCTCATGCAGCGCGTTCGCCAGTTTCAGCGGCGTCTGGCCGCCGAACTGGACGATGACGCCGTGGAGCGTGCCGTTTTCCTGCTCGACCCGCAGGATTTCCAGGACGTGTTCCAGGGTCAGCGGCTCGAAATAGAGCCGGTCGGAGGTGTCGTAGTCGGTCGAGACGGTCTCGGGGTTGCAGTTGACCATGATGGTCTCGTAGCCCGCCGCGGTCAGGGCAAAGCAGGCGTGGCAGCAGCAGTAGTCGAACTCGATCCCCTGGCCGATCCGGTTCGGGCCGCCGCCCAGGATGACGACCTTCTTCGCGCCCGTGGGGCGGGATTCGCATTCCGCCTCGCCCATCGCGGGGGATTCGTAGGTAGAATACATGTAGGGGGTTTGCGCCTCGAACTCGGCGGCGCAGGTGTCGATGCGCTTGAAAACGGCGGTGACGCCGAGGCGGGTTCTCGCGCGGCGGACCTGGGCCTCGTCGCGGCCGGTGAGTTTCGCAAGGCGGGCGTCGGTGAAGCCCATCATCTTGAGGCTGCGGAGCGCGTCGGCATTGGTGGGCAGGCCGTTCTTGCGGATGCTGGCTTCGGTAGCGATGATCTCGCGGATGCGGGCGAGGAACCAGGGGTCGAAGGCGGTGACGGCCTGGATCTCGTCGTTCGTCAGCCCGTGACGCATGGCCTGGGCGATAACGCGCAGCCGGTCCGGCGTGGCCTGGCCGAGCGCCTTGACGATGGAGGCCTTGTCGGGGGCGCCCGGAATGGCGATCTCGTCAAAGCCGGTCAGGCCGGTTTCAAGGCTGGCCAGCGCCTTCTGCAGGGATTCGTGGATGGTGCGGCCGATGGCCATGGCCTCGCCCACCGATTTCATCGCGGTCGTGAGGTTGGGCTCGGAACCCGGGAATTTCTCGAAGGCAAAGCGCGGGATCTTGGTCACGACATAGTCGATCGAGGGCTCGAAGGAGGCCGGAGTGACCTTGGTGATGTCGTTGTCGAGTTCGTCCAGCGTGTAGCCCACGGCCAGTTTCGCGGCGATCTTGGCGATGGGGAAGCCGGTGGCCTTGGAGGCAAGCGCCGAGGACCGCGACACGCGCGGGTTCATCTCGATGACGACCATGCGGCCGTCCTTCGGGTTGATCGCCCATTGCACGTTGGAGCCGCCGGTCTCGACCCCGATCTCGCGCAGCACGGCGATCGAGCCGTTGCGCATGATCTGGTATTCCTTGTCGGTCAGGGTCAGGGCCGGGGCGACGGTGATGGAATCGCCGGTGTGGACGCCCATCGGATCGACGTTCTCGATGGAACAGACGATGATCGCATTGTCCGCCTTGTCGCGGACCACCTCCATCTCGTATTCCTTCCAGCCCAGCAGGCTTTCGTCCACCAGCACCTGCGCCACGGGCGAGGCTTCGAGGCCGGATTTCACGATGGCCTCGTAATCGTCGCGGTTGTAGGCCACCCCGCCGCCGGTGCCGCCGAGCGTGAAGGCGGGGCGGATGATGGCGGGGAGGCCTACATATTCCAGCGCATCCATCGCCTGCCTGACGCCGGCGGCGATGTCATACTTGCCCGATGCCAGTTTCGGCGCCGCGACGATGGTGGCCTTCGGGTTTTCCAGTCCGATCCGGTCCATCGCCTCGCGGAACAACTTGCGATCTTCTGCCATTTCTATGGCTTCGCGCTTGGCCCCGATCAGCTCGACCTTGTACTTTTCCAACACGCCCATGTCGGCAAGCGCGAGCGCGGTGTTCAGCCCCGTCTGCCCGCCCATCGTCGGCAACAGCGCGTCGGGGCGTTCCTTCTCGATGATCTTGGCGACGACTTCGGGCGTGATCGGCTCGATGTAGGTGGCGTCGGCCAGGCCAGGGTCGGTCATGATCGTCGCGGGGTTCGAGTTGACCAGGATGACCCGGTAGCCTTCCTCGCGCAGAGCCTTGCAGGCCTGAGCGCCGGAGTAGTCGAACTCGCAGGCCTGGCCGATGACGATGGGGCCCGCGCCGATGATCATGATCGACTTGATATCGGTCCGCTTCGGCATCTCAGCCCCCATCCACTGCGCAAAATTGGGCGGGTTATAGACAGAAGCGGTGGGGGCGCAAGGGGCAAACGGGGCCTTCAGCAGAGGGCTCGGCCCCCTGACGCAGGATTCGTTGCCAGGGGTCAGAGGATCCAGTCCAAGGGCGCCCGTGCAGCGCGCCAAGGCGCTTGCGACCTTTGACGATAAGGGCCTAGACTGACCCGGTGTCACGTGCCGTTTGTGAGGAGCAGCGAGTTTGCAGCAAGGCACCCCATCCACCCCCGCAGGCCAGGGTGCCTGGATCAGCGATATCTTCATCAATACCAGGAACAGTCGCAGCTTCCGGCACATCCCGGACGACCCCTATGACAAGATGGAACTGCTGCGGAAGGGCGCTGACCTTCTGAAACGGATGCAGCGTGGCGAGCCCTTTGCCGCGGGCGAAATCGAGCGTGACCGGCACCACATCAACAATTGGCCGTTCGATGAAACCCTGCCGCCGGTGATCCTGTTCGGCTGGGTTGCGCTGCATCGGGACGTGGCGGCGGTCTTCTCCCGCTTCGATCCGGGACAGGGCAGGCTGCACCCGATCCGGATGATCGACAATGACCGCAGGAAGGTGATTTCCGAGGACTATGCCATCCTCACGCCCGGCAATGCCGCCGATACGCTGGACCTTGACCGCTCGACGTCGATCAGGCGGATGAAGGGTCAGGAAAAGATCTTCTACTTCCACGAGACGGTCCCCAAGCCCGGCACCTTCGTGCTGCGGCCGGGGTTTGGCATGGGGCCGGATTTCTGGGTGGACAGTCGGGTGATGAACTCGTTCTTCCTGTCCGACCGGCTGGTTGCGGCGCTGGCGGCGGAGAAGATGGACCGGCTGTTCGGGCTACGGCGCTGCGTTCCGGGCTGACAGAAGAGCACCAGGCGCGCACGCGCACCGGGCGGGCAAGGCGCAAACGCGCGGCTGTGGGTCGCGAACGGCTCTGGAACCCTGGTGGCTCCTGTCCTAAGACCCGGAGTGCCGCGCAACGGCACGGGCGCTGACAGGGAACGGTGGGCGTGATCCTTCTGGAACATGGACCGGGTGGCAGACCGGCGCTGTTTGACGCGCCGCGCGAGGTCATTGCCGCCCAAGCCCCCGGCGAGGTGGGGCGCGCGCTTGCCCGGGCCGAGTCCGCCCGTGCCGCAGGGGGCTGGGTCGCGGGCTACGTTGCCTATGAGGCGGGCTATGCGCTGGAGCCGAAGCTGCGCCGGCTGATGCCGCGCCGGCGGCCGGGGCCCTTGCTGGCGCTTGGCGTCTTCGACGGGCCGCGCCCGGCAGAGGCTGCGCTCGCGCGGGCGGCGGCGGAAGGGCGCGCGACCGCGATGACCGAACCCGCGCCGCAGATCGGCAGGCGCGCCTATGGCACGGCCGCGCGGAAGGTGTTCGACTACATCGCCGCGGGCGACTGCTACCAGGTGAACCTGACCTTTCCGATGGCGGCGCGGCTGGTTTCCGGCACCCCGCTGGGGCTGTATGGCGCGTTCCGGCGGACGGGGGCGGTGGGGCACGGGGCCTATGTCGATCTGGGCGTGGGGCCCGTGGTCGTGTCGCGCAGCCCGGAGCTGTTCTTCAAGGTCGGACAGGGCCGGGTCGTCACCCGGCCGATGAAGGGCACGCGGCCCCGCGGCAAGGATGCAGCCGAGGACGCGGCGATCATTGCCGAGTTGCAGGGGGCCGAGAAGGACCGGGCCGAGAACCTGATGATCGTGGACCTTCTGCGCAACGACATCAGCCGGCTTTCGAAGGTGGGCACGGTGAAGGTGCCGGCGCTTTACGCCATCGAAAGCTATGCGACGGTGCACCAGATGACCTCGACGGTCGAGGGGGTGCTGGAGCGCCCGACGACCCTGCCCGGCCTGATGGCGGCGCTGTTTCCCTGCGGCAGCGTTACGGGGGCTCCGAAGATCCGGGCGATGGAGATCATCCGGGAAGTGGAGCCCCATCCGCGCGGCGTCTATTGCGGCGCGGTGGGCTGGATGTCGCCCTCGGGGGACGCGGATTTCTCGGTCGCGATCCGCACTCTGTCGGTCAGCGGCGACCGGATCGTGATGAACGTGGGCGGCGGGCTGACGCATGGCTCGACGGCAGAGGGCGAATGGGAGGAGGCGCTGTGGAAGGCGCGCTTCGTGAAGGCGGCGGTGAGCCGGGACTGAAGCTGATCGAGACCGTCCTCTGGGACGGCCGCGCCGCGCCGCGCTGGCCGCTGCACTTGGCGCGGCTCAGACGGTCGGCGGAGATGCTTGGCTGGACCTGCCCCGACGTGGCGCCCTCGGGCCCGGATCATCCCGCGCGGATGCGGCTGACGCTGGACCGCGCGGGCCGGGTGGAGTGGCAGGTCGCCCCCTTGCCCCCGACAAAGGCCGCATGGCGGGTCGGCCTGGCCGAGGCGCGGCTTCGGTCGGACGATCCCTGGCTGCGGGTCAAGACGACCCGGCGCGCGGTCTATGACGCGGCGCGGGCGGGGCTTCCCGAGGGGCTGGACGAAGTGCTGTTCCTGAACGAGCGCGGCGAGGTCTGCGAGGGCACGATCACGACGGTCTTTTTCGACCGGGGGCAGGGGATGCGGACGCCGCCCCTGTTGTCCGGCCTCTTGCCCGGGGTGCTGCGCGCCGAACTGTCCTGTCCCGAGGAGGTCTTGAGCGCCGAGGAGCTGGGCGCCGTGCGGCTCTGGGTCGGCAATGCGCTGCGGGGGCTGATGCCGGCGGTCTGGGCAGGGTGAGACCGCCCCGGGGGCGCTTCGCCCCCCGGACCCCCCGAGAGTATTTGGAAAAGGGCAAATCAGGGAAAGCGGACTGCGTCTTGCCCTTTTGCAAAATACTCCCGCCGGAGGCGTCCGACCGTGGTCCGGGGCGGTGCCGCGGGGTTGACTCGGACCGCGCGGCAAGGTGTATCGGCGCGATGACCTTTGAGGCCCTGGAAAGGGGAACGACGATGCATGCCTATCGCAGCCATACCTGTGCCGCGCTGAACAAGACCCATGTGGGCGAAACCGTTCGCCTGTCGGGCTGGGTCCACCGGGTGCGCGACCATGGCGGCGTGCTGTTCATCGACCTGCGCGACCATTACGGGATCACCCAGGTGCTGTGCGACGGCGACTCGGCGGCGTTCAAGGCGCTGGAGCAGGTGCGCGCGGAATGGGTGATCCGCGTCGATGGCCGGGTGAAGGCGCGCGATGCGGCGCTGGTCAACCCGAAGATCCCGACCGGCGAGATCGAGGTCTATGTGACCGACCTTGAAGTCCTGGGCGCGGCCGAGGAACTGCCGCTGCCGGTCTTCGGCGACACCGAATACCCCGAGGAGACGCGGCTGACCTACCGCTTCCTCGACCTGCGCCGGGACAGCATGCACCAGAACATGATGCTGCGGTCGAACGTGGTGCGCTGGCTGCGCAATGCCATGTGGGACCAGGGCTTCACCGAGTTCCAGACGCCGATCATCACTGCCTCCTCGCCCGAAGGCGCGCGCGACTTCCTGGTGCCGTCGCGCCTGCATCCGGGCAAGTTCTACGCGCTGCCGCAGGCGCCGCAGCAGTTCAAGCAGCTGATCCAGGTCGCGGGTTTCGACCGGTATTTCCAGATCGCGCCCTGCTTCCGCGACGAGGACCCGCGCGCCGACCGCTCGCCTACGGATTTCTACCAGCTCGACATCGAGATGTCCTTCGTCACCCAGGACGACGTCTTTGCCGCCGTCCAGCCGGTGTTGCAGGGGTTGTTCGAGACCTTCGGCAAGGGTCGCAAGGTTTATTCCGACTGGCCGCGCATTGCCTACCGGGATGCGCTGAAGTGGTATGGCTCCGACAAGCCCGACCTGCGCAACCCGATCCGCATGCAGGACGTGAGCGAGCATTTCCGCGGCTCGGGCTTTGCGATCTTTGCCAAGCTTCTGGAGCAGGAGGGCAACGAAGTCCGCGCCATTCCCGCGCCGAAAGGGCCGTCGGGTGAACCCGTGGGCCGCAAGTTCTGCGACCGGATGAATGCCTTCGCGCAGAGCCAGGGCCTGCCCGGCATGGGCTATATCTTCTGGCGCGACGCCGAGGACGGCTCGGGGATGGAGGCCGCGGGGCCGCTGGCCAAGAACATCGGGCCGGAGCGGACCGAGGCGATCCGGCTGCAACTGGGGCTGGAGAAGGGCGACGCGGCCTTCTTTCTCGGCGGCAAGCCCGAGGCTTTCGAGGGCATCGCCGGCAAGGCGCGGAACGTGATCGGCGAGGAACTGGGGCTGACCGAGAAGGACTGCTTCCGCTTTGCCTGGATCGTCGATTTCCCGATGTACGAGAAGACCGACGAGGGGAAGATCGACTTCAGCCACAACCCGTTCTCGATGCCGCAGGGGGGCCTCGAGGCGCTGAACGGCGACCCGCTGAAGGTTTATGCCTATCAGTACGACCTGGCCTGCAACGGCTATGAGGTCATCTCGGGCGGCATCCGCAACCACAAGCCCGAGATCATGTACAAGGCGTTCGAGCTGGCCGGCTATCCGAACAGCGAGGTGGACAAGCGGTTCGGGGGCATGGTGAAGGCGTTCAAGTATGGCGCCCCCCCGCACGGCGGTTGCGCGGCGGGGATCGACCGGCTGGTGATGCTGCTGGCCGATACCCAGAACATCCGCGAGGTCATCATGTTCCCGATGAACCAGCGCGCCGAGGACCTCTTGATGGGCGCGCCTTCGGAACCGACGCTCCAGCAGTTGCGAGAGTTGAGCCTGCGCGTCGTCCCGAAGGACAGCTGATGTACCAGGCCTCGGTCCCCGTCTTCCGCCACTATCTTTCGCGCGTCAGCGACATCGTGGCGGTCGCGGGGCCGGATGCGCTGGACGCGCAGATCGCCGACAGCTTCCCCGCCCGCCAGCAGTTCGCCACCGCGGCGGGCTTTGCCTTGCGGATCGCCTGCCCGCTGGCCGGGCGCGAGGTGCCGGACCTGCCGCAGGGCCTTGGTCCGCGCCTTGCGGTGGCGCGCGCGCTTCTGGGCGCGTTGACGCCCGCCGAGTTCGAGGGCGCCGAGACGCGGGTGATCCGCCACCGCGCGGGCTTTTCCGAGCTGGAGCAGACGGGCAGCGATTTCCTGTTTCTCTACGGCCTGCCGAATTTCTTCTTCCATCTCACCATGGGCTATGCCGCGCTGCGCGCCGCCGGGGTGCCGCTCGGCAAGGCCGATTTCGACGGGTTCCACAGCTATCCCTCCGACTTCCGTTTTTGAGCGGCCGGCTTGCGCGCGACCGGTCCGGGGCCTAGCCTGTGGCCTGGGCAGGGGAGGATCGGGCGTGTCCGACGAACGACTGGGTGCCGTGGTCGAGGGCTGGCAGCCGCCGCCCCGGCCGGACCGGGCGGCGATGGAGGGGCGCTACGTCCGGCTGGAGCCGCTCGAGGCCGAGGCCCATGCCTTCGACCTGCACGCCGCCTTCCAGGGTCACGATGCGCTGTGGGACTACATGCCTTACGGGCCCTTCGCCTCGGGCTCGGCCTATCACCGCTGGGCGCGCGAGCGCGAGGCGGGCGAGGATCCGCGCTTTTTCGTGCTGCGTGACCGGGCCAGCGGCCTGCCGGGCGGGATCGCGAGCTATCTGCGCATCGCGCCCGAGGCGGGGTCGATCGAGGTGGGCCATATCTGCATCTCTCCGTCGATGCAGCGCAGCCCGGCGGCGACCGAGGCGATGTTCGTGATGATGGACTGGGCTTTCCGCGCGGGCTACCGGCGGTATGAATGGAAGTGCAACGCGCTGAACCTCGCCTCGCGCCGGGCGGCGCAGCGGCTGGGGTTCAGTTTCGAAGGCGTGTTCCGCAATCACCTGGTGGTCAAGGGGCGCAACCGCGACACGGCCTGGTTCTCGGTCATCGACAGCGAATGGCCGGCCTTGGCCGAGGCATTCGCCTTCTGGCTGTCTCCGGCCAATTTCGACGCGCAGGGCCGCCAGCGCGAGCGGCTGTCCGACCTGACCCGGCTGGTGCGCGCAGGCAGCGACCCGGCGCTGGAGGGCTGATCCGGATGGCCGGGGCGGTCAGGCAAGCGAGCGGAGCGCCTCGAGCCGGTCCTCGATGATCCGCGCCACGCGCGCCCGGTCGAAGGGAGTCGTCCCGCCGCGGACCGCGTCTTCCAGCGCCTGGTCGCCCGCGGCCCGTGCCAGGCTTTGCACGAAGGCGCGCGCATAGCCCGGATCGCCCGGGGCACGGATCAGGCCGGCCGCGCGCGCCAGGTCGTCGCGCAGCGCCATGGGATCGCCCGCCGGGGTGGGAACCTCCTCGCCCTTGTCGATCGGGCCGACCCCGGTCGTCAGTTGCCGAATCAGTCGCACCAGCCCGGCGACGGACCCGAGCGGCTTTTCCAGGAACGCGGCCGCCCCGGCATCGAGCGCCAGATCGCGCCCGTCGGGATCGCCCGAGATCCCGAGGACCGGGAAGCCCTGACCCGACAGTTCGGCGATCAGGTCCTCGCCCCGGCCATCAGGCAGGCCGAGGTCGATGATGGCCAGGTCCGGCCGGTAGCAGTTGAGATGAAGTCGCGCGATTTCAAGGCTTTCCGCACGCCTCAGCTTGGCACCGGCACGTTGCAGGATCAGGCGCAGGGCATCGCAGGTGAACCGGCTGTCATCGACCAGCATCAGCGTCAGGCCCTGAAGCGGAAGGTCCTGACCCGCAGCAGGCGCGGTGGGGAGGGTCGGGTGGGGGCGAAACGGCATGGCGGACCTCGTATCTGGCGGTCAGAGTGTCGCCGCACCGCGTAAAGCGGCGGTTAACGCGCCTGCGACCATCGCGCCGCTTGCAGGTCCGCGCCCGGCACCGCATAACGCGGGCCACGAGCCGCGCGAGGAGCCCCATGATCGGACGCCTGAACCACGTCGCCATTGCCGTGCCCGACCTTGCGGCGGCGGCAGAGCAGTATCGGTCGACCCTGGGCGCGAAGGTCGGCGCGCCGCAGGACGAGCCCGATCATGGCGTCACGGTGGTGTTCATCGAACTGCCGAACACCAAGATCGAGCTTCTGCATCCCCTGGGCGAGGCATCCCCGATCGCCGGGTTCCTGGAGAAGAACCCCGCGGGCGGGATCCATCACATCTGCTACGAAGTCGATGACATCCTGGCCGCGCGCGATCACCTCAAGGCCTCGGGCGCGCGGGTACTGGGGTCGGGAGAGCCGAAGATCGGCGCGCATGGGAAGCCCGTGCTGTTCCTGCACCCAAAGGATTTCAACGGTTGCCTGGTGGAGCTGGAACAGGCATGACCATCACGGCCGCCCTTGTCCTCTATTCCGTGACCTGGTTCATGACGCTGTTCTGCGTGCTGCCCTTCCGCACCCAGTCGCAGGACGAGGCCAACGAGATCGTCCCCGGCACGCCGCCCGGTGCTCCTGCGGGTGAGGTCATGAAGCGCAAGGCCTGGATCACCACTCTGATCGCCACGCCGATCTGGGCGGTGATTGCCGGGATCATCCTGTCGGGCTGGATCACCGTCCACGACCTGGACTGGTTCGGCCGGATGAAGCCCTGACGGCCGGTCCGGGCGCAAGATCCTTCGAAGGATTCTGCAAATCCTTTCGGAAGGATTTTCGCCCATCGTCAGCGGCCTGCTTGCGCCAATCGGTGGAAGATATGGGTGAAGGTCGCGACCCCCAGCGTCGGGATCACGAGGTTGACCAGCGGCAGCGACAGGGGTGCGGCCATCAGCGTCCCGGCGGCCCAGAGCGTCCAGCGGTTGCGCCGGCGCATGGCCCTGACCTCGGACGGCGGCAGCCGACGGAGCGCGACCAGACTGAAATACTCGCGTCCGAGCAGGTAGCCGTTCACCGCCCAGAACACGAGCGGCGCGCCCGGCCCGACAAGGGGGTAGAGGAAGACCGCCCCCAGGTTCACCGCGATGACCACGCCGAGGAAGTTGACCGCCTGGCGCAGGCTTTCGCTTAAGGACAGGGCCGTCGCCGGAGGCAGATGCGGGTAATGGCGGTCCTCGACCGCGTCGGCCACGTCCTCGAGGAAGAAGCCGGTGAAGGCGGCGGCGACCGGGATCATCAGGAAGACCGACAGCCCCAGCATCAGGAACAGCGAGGTCCAGCCGAGGAAGCTGTCGATCCCCGAGACCGGGCCGATCACCGGCAGGTCCACCGTGTCGGGGGCCAGCCACCAGATGCCTTGCAGGAAGAGGAGATAGGCCGCGAACAGAAGCGCCAGCGCCAGAAGCACGCCAAGCCCCAGCACCCGGCGGAACCGCCGGTCGCCCAGTTGGCCGAGCGCCGCGAAGAAGGCCGCGAAGATCACGCCTCGACCCAGGTCACGAGCCGCGACAGGTCCGGGCGCGGGCGGTCGGGGCCGTCGGCCGGCGGGGTGGCGATGTGGACGATGCCGGCCACCGTCTCGCCCTCGGCGCATCCGAAGGCGCGGTCGGCGAAGATCGGGTCGTGCGCGGGCCAGCCGGTCAGCCAGCAGGCGCCCCAGCCCGCCGCCTCGGCCGCGTTGACGATCCCGAAGCAGAGCGCGGCCGCCGACATGAGCTGTTCAACGGGCGGGATCTTGGGCGAGGGTTTCGGCGAGGCGATGACCACCACCGCAAGCTTGCCATTGTCGTATTGCCCGCGCCCCTTGGCGACCATCTCCTCGTCGCCGCCGAGTTCGCGCGCCCGCGCCTCGGCCAGGTCGGCCAGCCGCGCGAAGGCAGCGCCCTGCACCACGATCAGCCGCCAGGGTTCCAGCTTGCCATGATCGGGGACGCGGGTCGCGGCGGTCAGGATCTCTTCCAGTTCGGCGCGCGATGGCACGGGCAGGGTGAAAAGCTTCGCGGGGCGTGAGCGGCGGGCTTTCAGGAAGGCGAGGGCGGCGTCGTTGCGGGCAGGCATGTCGGGTCTTTCGGTTCGGGTCAGGTGCAGGCCCAAGATTTTTCGCCGAAAAATCTTGGGGGGCGGGGGTGTCAGAGGCCAAGGGCGGAGGCAGCCTCGTCGATCCAGGCGCGGGCGAAGGCATCGAAGCGCGCGTCGGGCTGGCGCCGGGCCAGGGTCGCGGCCAGGGGATCGGCGGCAGTGACCGGGGCGGCGGACAGTTCCTCCAGCACGGCATGGCCGCAGAAGGGGACATAGACCTCGGAATAGCCGCCCTCGTGCACCAGCACCAGCCGCCCGTCGCACAGCCGGTCGGCGGCCTGCATCGCCATGCGGGTCAGCATGCGGAAGGTCTCGGCCGAACACAGCATTCGGCCCAGCGGATCGACTGCCGCCGCGTCGAAGCCGCAGGCGACGACGATCGCCTCGGGGCGGAAACGGTCGAGCGCGGGCAGGACCACCCGCTCCATCGCGTAGAGATAGGCCGCATGGCCGCAGCCGGGCGGCAGGGGCAGGTTCAGGTTCGACAGGGGCGCCGCAGGGCTGCCCGTCGCCTCGACCCCGCCGGTGTCCAGCGGATAGTTGCGCTCCTGATGCAGGCTGATGGTCAGCACCTCCGGGTCGTCCCAGAAGATCGCCTCGGTCCCGTTGCCGTGGTGCACGTCCCAGTCGATCACGGCGACGCGGCGGACCAGCCCCTGTCCTTGCGCGGCGCGGATCGCCACGGCGATGTTGTTCAGAAGGCAGAAACCGTTCGGCCAGTCGGAGGTCGCATGATGCCCCGGCGGGCGCGAGAGAGCATAGGCATTCCGCGCCTCGCCTGTCAGCACCGCCCGCAACGCGGCGCTGGCCAGCCCCGCCGACAGCGCCGCGATCTCGTATCCGCCGGCGCCGAAGGGGCTGCGCAGGCCCAGCTCGCCCCCGCCCGCGTCCGAGGCCGCCTTGAAGGCCGACAGATAGCTGTCGGGGTGGACGCGCAGGAGATCCTCGCGGCTGGCCGGCTCGGCCCCGCGCATCGAAAGGTGCCGGGTCAGGCCGGTGACCTCGATCAGATTGCGCAGGCGGCGCTTGGTTTCCGGGTTCTCGGGCAACCCGCCGGGGCTGGGCTGCACAAGGCCGCCGGCGGGCAGGGTGAAGGCATAGTTGCCGCCGCCGTGCCAGAAGCAGCGTTCGTCGGAATAGAAGGCGGTGGTCATGCGGGTCTCCGTTTCGGGCAAGCCTAATCAGGCGGCGCGCGATTGGCCAGCGTCGGGCGACAATGGCGGGAGGCGCGGGCCTCTCACGATCATTTGTGTCAAGTCGCCTTTTGCCATTTGTGCCCGGCGGGATAGTTCGCTTTACTGACGGCAACAGACCCTGAAGGGAGCATGAGGCATGGCCGACAGCAAGGCGCTGGTCGCGGAAATCGAGGCACTGGGCGCGGTGCTGGGGCAGGCGAAGGTCTCGATCAACCGCCGCTTCATCGGGCAGGAGAAGGTGGTGGACCTGGTCCTCGCCTCGATGCTCTGCGGGGGGCATGCGCTGCTCGTGGGCCTGCCGGGTCTGGGCAAGACCCGGCTGGTGGACACGCTGGGCACGGTGATGGGGCTGAAGGCCAACCGCATCCAGTTCACGCCCGACCTGATGCCCGCCGACATCCTGGGCTCCGAGGTGCTGGAGACTGCCGCCGACGGCAGCCGCGCCTTCCGCTTTGTCGAAGGCCCGATCTTCTGCCAGCTGCTGATGGCGGACGAGATCAACCGCGCCAGCCCGCGCACGCAGTCGGCGCTCTTGCAGGCGATGCAGGAGAAGGAAGTCACCATCGCGGGCCAGCACCGCCCGCTCGGCCGCCCGTTCCATGTGCTGGCCACCCAGAACCCGATCGAGCAGGAGGGCACCTATCCCCTGCCCGAGGCGCAGCTGGACCGCTTCCTCGTGCAGGTGGACGTGGAATATCCCACCCGCCAGACCGAGCGCGACATCCTGATCGCCACCACCGGGGCCGAGGAGGCCGAGGCGCATCAGGTTTTCACCGCCGAAGAGTTGATCCGCGCGCAGGGCGTGTTGCGGCGGATGCCGGTGGGCGATCAGGTGGTCGAGGCGATCCTCGACCTCGTGCGCGCCTGCCGTCCGGGCGAACCCGAGGGCCGTGACCTGGCCGACAGCCTGTCCTGGGGCCCGGGGCCGCGCGCGGCGCAGGCGCTCATGCTGATGGTGCGGGCGCGGGCGCTTCTGGATGGGCGGCTTGCGCCCTCGGTCGGCGATGTCGCCGATCTGGCGCAGTCGGTGCTGATCCACCGCATGGCGCTGTCCTTCGCCGCCCGTGCGCGGGGCGAGACGCTGGCCGGGATCATCGCCCGCGTCACCAACCGCGTCCTGCGGCTCGAGGCCGCCGCGTGACCACCGCCGCCCCCGATCTGCGCACCCGCGCCGAGGCGCTGGGGCAAAGCCTGCCGCCCCTTCTGGCCGAGGCCGAGATGCTGGCCTCGACCGTGATGATGGGCGAACACGGCCGGCGCAGGGCGGGGCTGGGGGACGAGTTCTGGCAGTATCGCCCGGCGCATCAGGGCGATTCGGCGCGGTTGATCGACTGGCGGCGTTCGGCCCGGTCGGATGCGCATTTCGTGCGCGAACGCGAATGGCAGGCGGCGCAGTCGGTGACGATCTGGATCGACCCGGCGAAAAGCATGTCCTTCACCGGCGACCGGGCGCGTCCGCCCAAGTCCGACCGGGCGCGGCTTCTGGGGCTGGCGCTGGCGGTCCTTCTCCTGCGCGGGGGCGAGCGGGTCGGGCTGGCGGGTCTGGCCAGCCCGCGCGCGGGGCGGGCGCAGCTTCTGCGACTTGCAGAGCGGCTGGCGGCGGAGGCGGTGGGCGCGGATTACGGCGCGCCGGAAACCGAGGGCATGGTCAGCCATGGCCGCGCAGTGTTCCTGTCGGATTTCCTGGGCGACCTGAAGGCCATCGAGGCGGGGCTGGCCCGCGCCGCCGACCGGGGGGTGAAGGGGGTGCTGATCCAGGTGCTTGACCCGGCGGAAGAGGAGTTTCCCTTCGACGGCCGCACGATCTTCGATTCCATGGGCGGGACGCTGACGCACGAGACGCGGCAGGCGGGCGACCTGCGCGCGCGCTACCTGGCGCGGCTGGCCGAACGCAAGGAGCGGCTCGCGGCGCTGGCCCGGGCGGTCGGCTGGCATTTCACCACCCATCACACCGGCGCCCCGGCGCAGGGGGCGCTGCTCTGGGCCTACATGGCCTTGCAGGGGGAGCGGTAGATGTTCACGCTGGGCCCCCTGGGATTTGCAACGCCGTGGCTTCTCGTGGCGCTGGTGGCGCTGCCGATCCTGTGGCTTCTGCTGCGCGCCGTGCCGCCCGCGCCGATCCGGCGGCGGTTCCCCGGCGTGGCACTGCTTCTGGGCCTGAAGGACGAGGAGGTCGAGGCCGACAAGACGCCCTGGTGGCTCTTGCTGTTGCGGACGATCGCGGTAGGGGCGTTGATCCTGGGCTTTGCCGGGCCGGTCCTGAACCCCGAGGACCGCGGCGCGGGCTCCGGCCCCCTCTTGATCGCGGTCGATGGCGGCTGGGCCGATGCCCGCGACTGGCCCGAGCGGCAGGCCCGCATCGAGGCGCTGGTCGAGGAGGCAGGTTCTCGCGGCCGCCCGGTCGCGCTGATCCGGCTGAGCGATCCGCCGGATCAGGTGGCCTTCCAGACCGCCGAGGCCTGGGCCGGCCGCGCCGCAGGGCTTGCGCCGCAGGCCTGGGCGCCCGGAGCCTTCGCCGGCTGGGCCGCGGCGCTGCCCGAGGGCGGGTTCGAGACGGTCTGGCTGTCAGATGGCCTTGCGCACGAAGGCCGCGAGGATCTGGTCGCCGCCCTGCGCTCGCGGGGCGATCTGCGCGTGATCGAGACTTCGCGCCCGGTCCTTGCCCTGCACCCGGCCGCGCATGCCGAGGGACAGGTGACGGTCGCAGCCTCGCGCGTGCCGGCGGGGGCGCCCGTATCGGTCGACGTGCTGGCCCAGGGGCCGGACCCGGCGGGAGTGGAACGCGACCTTGGTCGCGTCACGCTCAATTTCGAGGCCGGCGCAACCCGTGCCGAGGCGGCCATCGACCTGCCGCCGGAACTGCGCAACCGGATCAATCGCTTCGTGCTGGAGGGCGCGCGCACCGCAGGGGCGGTCAGCCTGGCCGACGACAGCCTCAAACGGCGCAAGATCGCCCTGGTGCGGTCGGGCGCGGACCAGGAGACCTTGCAGCTTCTGTCGCCGATGCACTACCTGCGCCAGGCGCTGGCCCCGACCGCCGACCTGATCGAGGCCAACCTGGCCGACTCGCTTCTGGCCAGCCCGGATGTGGTGATCCTGGCGGATGTGGCCGATGTCTCGGGACCCGAGCGGGCGAGCCTGACCGAATGGGTGCAGAAGGGCGGTCTGCTCCTGCGCTTTGCCGGGCCGGTGCTGGCGGCCAGCGATGTCAGCCGCATCGAGGAGGACCCGCTGTTGCCCGTCCGCCTGCGCGAGGGCGGTCGCACCGTGGGCGGCGCGATGAGCTGGGGCGAACCGAAGGCGCTGGCGCCGTTCCCGGATGGCTCGCCCTTCTTCGGGCTGGTGGCGCCCGCCGATGTGGTGGTGCGCCAGCAGGTGCTGGCCCAGCCCGATCCTGACTTGGCCGAACGCACCATCGCGGCGCTGGATGACGGCACGCCGCTGGTCACGCGCAAGGTGATGGGGGCGGGGCAGGTGGTGCTGGTGCATGTGACGGCCAATGCCGAATGGTCCTCGCTGCCCCTGTCGGGCCTTTTCGTGCAGATGCTGGAGCGGTTGGCCGTGTCCACGAAGCCCGCGACACCCGAGGCGGGCGACCTGGCCGGGCAGACCTGGTCGCCCGAGGTGGTGCTGGATGCCTGGGGTCAGACCGGCGATGCCGGAGAGCTGCCGGGCGTGGAGGGAGAAGTCCTCGCCCGTGCCATCGCCGAGGGGCCGACCGCGGCCACCCCGCCCGGCCTGTACGCCGGGGCCGACCGGCGCGTGGCGCTGAACGTGGTGGGGGCGGAGACGGTGCTGGAACCGGCCGTCTGGCCCGCCGGCGTTCCGGTGGACCGGCTGGAGGCCCGCGCCGCACGGCCCCTGAAGGGCGAGTTCCTGACGCTGGGGACGGTGCTGCTGCTCCTGGACGTGCTGGCCGCGCTGTGGCTGGCCGGGCGCCTGCGCGGGATCCTGCGCGGGGTGACGGCGGTTCTGGCCGTGGTGGTGGTCTCGGGCGCCCCGCAAGGGGCAAGGGCGCAGGACGCCGCCGCCCCGCCGCCCGACCCGAAGGCCGAGGAATTTGCGCTCGAGGCGACCAGCGCCGTCGTGCTGGCCTATGTCCTGACCGGCGATCCCAAGGTGGACGAGATGTCCCGCGCGGGGCTGCTGGGCCTGTCCGACAAGCTGTGGCAGCGCACCTCGGTCGAGCCGATGATGCCGATGGGCGTGAACATCGAGACGGACGAGCTTGCCTTCTTCCCCTTCCTCTACTGGCCGGTGGTGGCGGGGGCAACGCAGCCCTCGGACGCGGCCTATGCGAAGCTGAACCAGTATCTGCGCACCGGGGGGATGATCCTGTTCGACACCCGCGATGCCGATCTAGCGGGCTTCGGCGGCGGCACCACGCCCGAGGGCCAGGCGCTGCAACTCATCGCCTCGGGTCTCGACATCCCGCCGCTGGAACCCATGCCGCCCGACCATGTCCTGACCCGGACCTTCTACCTGCTCCAGGACTTTCCCGGCCGGCATCAGGGCGGGCAGGTCTGGGTCGAGGCCTCGCCCGACGCCGAGGCGCAGGCGGCCGAGGGCATGCCCTTCCGCAACCTCAATGACGGGGTGACGCCGGTGGTGATCGGCGGCAACGACTGGGCCTCGGCCTGGGCCACGGATGATGTCGGCGTGCCGCTGGTGCAGATCGGCCGGGGCTTTGCCGGGGAACAGCAGCGCGAGATTTCCTACCGCTTCGGCATCAACCTGATCATGCATGTGCTGACCGGCAACTACAAATCCGACCAGGTCCATGTGCCGGCGCTGCTGGAAAGGCTGGGACAATGACCGCAAGCCTCGTCTTCGCGCCGCTGGTGCCCTGGGCGGTGCTCTACGTCCTTGCGGGGCTGGCGCTGGCTCTGGTCGCCTTCGCGCTCTGGCGCGGGCTGTCGGGCTGGTGGCTGCGGGGCCTTGCGCTTGCCGCGCTGGTCGCGGCCCTGGCCAACCCGGCCCTGCAGGAGGAACAGCGGCAGACCCTGTCCGACATCGTCATCCTTGTCGTGGACGAAAGCGCGAGCCAGGGCCTTGCCGACCGCCGCGCGCAGACCGAGGCCGCCGTCGCCGCCATCCAGGCCGAGGTCGCGGCGCTGCCGAATACCGAACTGCGCATCCGCCGCGTCGGCGATGGGGCCGAGGATGCGGGCAGCCTCGTGATGACCGCGCTGTCCAAGGCGCTGGCCGAGGAACCCCGCGCCCGCGTCGCCGGGGCCATGGTCATCACCGACGGGCGGGTGCACGACGCGGGCGTGGTGCCGAATCTGCCCGCGCCGCTGCATGTCCTGCTGACCGGCCGCGCCGCCGACTGGGACCGCCGCATCGTGGTGAAGAACGCCCCCGCCTTCGCCATCATCGGCGAGGAGTTCATGCTGGAACTCAGGGTCGAGGACGTGGGTGCCCCGCCCGCCTCGGCGGGGACCGAGGTCGCGCTCACCATCGCCATCGACACCGAGGAACCGGTAACCTACACCGTGCCGCTGAACGAGGACCTGGAACTGCCGGTGACGCTGCCGCATGGCGGGGCGAACGTGCTGCAGTTCAGCGTGGCGCCGGTCGAGGGCGAGATCACCGACCGCAACAATGCCTCGGCCGTGCAGATCAACGGGGTGCGCGACCGGCTGCGGGTGCTCCTGATCTCGGGCGAGCCGCATGCCGGCGAAAGGGTCTGGCGCAACCTTCTGAAATCCGACGCGGCGGTGGATCTGGTGCATTTCACCATCTTGCGCCCGCCGGAAAAGCAGGACGGCGTGCCGGTGGACGAGCTGTCGCTGATCGCCTTCCCTACGCGCGAACTGTTCGTCGAGAAGATCGAGGAGTTCGACCTGATCATCTTCGACCGCTACCGGATGCGGGGCATCCTGCCGATGTCCTACATCGACAACATCGTGTCCTATGTGCGGAACGGCGGCACCGTGCTGGTCGCGGCGGGGCCGGAATTTGGCGCGGTGGACAGTCTCTACCGCTCGCCGCTGGCGGAAATCCTGCCGGTCGCCCCCACGGCGCAGGTGATCGAGGGCGGGTTCCGCCCGGCGCTGACCGATCTCGGCCGCCGCCACCCGGTGACCGAGGGGCTGGAGAAGGAGGCGCCCGAGGGCGGCTGGGGCCGCTGGTTCCGCCAGATCGAGGTGCGGCAGACCGCCGGCCAGGTGCTGATGTCGGGGCCGCGCGACCTGCCGCTTCTGGTGCTGAACCGGGTCGATCAGGGGCGCGTCGCGGTTCTGGCCTCGGACCAGGCCTGGCTCTGGGGCCGGGGGTATGAGGGCGGCGGGCCGCAGCTGGAACTCCTGCGCCGGCTGGCGCACTGGATGCTGAAGGAGCCGGAGCTGGAAGAAGAGACCTTGACCGCCGAGGTGCGTGGCGAGGCCCTGACCATCACCCGCCGGACGCTCGCCGAGGCCGATCCGGGGCCGGTGACGGTGACGGGCCCGGACGGGACGGCGGTGGAACTCGCGATGCCGCTTGTCGGGCCGGGGCGCTACGAGACGGTCTGGCAGGCGCCGGCACTGGGGCTTTACCGGCTGGAACAGGGCGAGCTGACCCGGGTGATCGCGGTCGGCCCCGCCACCCCGCGCGAGTTCGCCGAGACGATAGCCTCGGGCGAGCTTCTGCAACCCGTGGCCGAGGCGACGCGCGGCGGAGTGACCCGGCTGGAGCCGGGCGTGCCCGACATCCGTGCGGTGTCCGAGGGCAGGGTCGCCGTCGGTCGCGGCTGGATCGGCATCACTCCGCGCGAAGCCTATCTGACGGCCTCGGTCAACGTGGTCCCGGCCCTGCCGGCCTGGGCCTGGCTTCTGATCGCCGCCGGGCTGGCCCTGCTGGCCTGGCTGGTCGAGGGACGCAAGGGCGCGAGGGCGGCCTGACGTCGTTGCGGTCGGGTGCCTGCGGTTGCCCGGCGCCCCCCCGGCGCACGGCCCATTCGCGCCGCGACGTGCCCGGCATCGGCATCCGGGGCCGGCGGGTCGCTTTCCGCGCCTCACCGGTCCCCTTCGGCTTGGAAACCCTGTGCCGCCCCGCTACTCTCGGCACCAAAAAGGAGACCCCGATGCCCCGCGCCGAGACCATTGCCCTGATCCGCCGCTACTATGACGCCTTCAACGCCGGCAGACCCGAGGAGATGCTTGCCTGCCTGACCGACGACATCGAGCACCGGGTGAACGAAGGCGGGCACCGGATCGGCAAGGCGAAGTTCGCCGAGTTCTGCAGCCACATGGGGGTCAGCTACCGCGAGCAACTGAGGGACATGGTGATCTTCGCCACCGACGACGGCAGCCGCGGGGCGGCGGAATTCGTGGTCCACGGGCAGTATCTCAAGACCGACCCCGGCCTGCCCGAGGCGAAGGGCCAGACCTACATCCTGCCCGCCGGCGGGTTCTTCGAGGTGCGCGACGGTCTCATCTCCCGCATCACCACCTTCTACAATCTCAACGACTGGATCCGGCAGGTCAGCCAGTGAACATCGACGACATCGACGTCCGCGTCCTGCGCGGCCCCGAGCTGGAGGCCGCCCTGGACGGTGTCGCCCGGCTGCGGATCACGGTGTTCCGCGACTGGCCCTACCTCTACGACGGTTCGCTGGACTACGAACGCGAATACCTTGCCACCTACCGCGGCAATCCCGGCGCGCTGCTGGTCGGCGCGTTCCACGAGGGCCGGCTGGTCGGCGCCTCGACCTCGACGCCGATGGAGGACCACGCGCCGGAATTCTCGGCCCCGTTCCGCGAGATGGGCATCCCGACCGAGAAGATCCTCTACGGCGCCGAATCCGTCCTGCTGCGGCCCTATCGCGGGATCGGCCTCGGCCACCGCTTCATCGACCTGCGCGAGGCCCATGCCCGCGCGCTGGGACGGACCCATGTCGCCTTCTGCTCGGTCATCCGGCCCGAGGATCACCCGGCCCGCCCGGCGGTCTATCGCGGCAACGATGCCTTCTGGCGCGGCCGGGGCTATGAACCAATGCCCGGCGTGGTCGCCCGTTTCAGCTGGAGGGATCTCGGCGACACGGAAGAGACCGAGAAACCCTTGCAATTCTGGATGCGGTCCCTTGATTAGACAAAAGGATCAGGGACATGGCAGCAGAGAGCACTCCGGCCATCCACGCCGAGACCGTCCGGGGCGCGCTTGAAGCCTTCGCGGCCCGGGCAGAAGGGCTGACCTCTGCCGAGGCGGCGCGGCGGCTGGCCGAATACGGGCCCAACCGCCTGCCCGAGGCGCGTGCACGCGGGCCGGTCGTCCGGTTTCTGGCGCAGTTCAACAACGTACTGATATATGTGCTGCTTGGCGCGGCGTCCGTAACTGCGGGCCTGCAGCACTGGGTGGACACCGGGGTGATCCTGGCCGTGGTGCTGGCCAATGCGGTGATCGGCTTCATCCAGGAAGGCAAGGCCGAGGCGGCGATGGGGGCGATCCGCTCGCTCTTGGCGCCGAAGGCGGCGGTCCTGCGCGACGGGTCGCGGGTCAGCGTGTCGGGGGCGGACCTCGTCCCCGGCGACATCGTGCTCTTGGAGGCGGGCGACAAGGTGCCGGCCGACCTGCGGCTGATCGAGGCGCGGGGGCTGGCGGCGCAGGAGGCGATCCTGACCGGAGAGTCTGTGCCGGTGGACAAGGACCCGCGGCCGGTCGGGGCCGACGTGCCGCTGGGCGACCGCCGCTCGATGCTGTGGTCGGGGACGCTGGTCACGCAGGGCACCGCGAAGGGGCTGGTGGTGGCCACGGGGCAGGGCACCGAGATCGGCCGGATCGGCGGGCTGCTGGCGGGGGTCGAAAGCCTGACCACGCCGCTGGTCGCGCAGATGGACCATTTCGCGCGCTGGCTGTCCTTCCTGATCCTACTGATCGCGGCGCTGATCCTGGTCTGGGGCTATTTCGTCGGCCACTACGACTTTGGCGAACTGTTCATGGTGGTGATCGGCGTGGCCGTCGCCGCCATCCCCGAGGGGTTGCCGGCGGTGATGACGATCACCCTGGCGATCGGCGTGCAGGCCATGGCCCGGCGCAATGCCATCGTCCGCCGCCTGCCCGCGATCGAGGCGATCGGCTCGGTCTCGGTCATCTGCACCGACAAGACCGGCACGCTGACCCGCAACGAGATGGTCGTCGTTGCCGCCGAGACGGCCGAGGGTGCCTTCACCGTAACCGGCGAGGGCTACGAACCAAAGGGCGAGATCTCGCCGGCGGGCGATCTGTCGCGCCTCGCGCGGGCGGCGGCCCTGTGCAACGACGCGGCCTTGCACATGCGCGACGGGCAATGGATCGTCGAGGGCGACCCTATGGAGGGGGCGCTTCTGGCCTTTGCCGCGAAGGCGGGCGGTGTAGCGCCCTCGGCCCGCGTGGATGCGGTGCCCTTCGACAGCCGCCACCGCTTCATGGCAGTGCTGGGCAGCGACGGCGTGACCCATGTCAAGGGTGCGCCGGAACGGGTGCTGCGCATGTGCCGCGACGTTGACTACGGGCTTTGGCACGACCGGGCCGAAGCAATGGCGCGGCAGGGGTTGCGGGTGCTGGCCTTCGCCGAACGCGCCGAAGCGGGCGACAGGATCGACACGGCGACGCTGGACGGCGGGCTGACCTTCATCGGCCTTCTCGGCCTGATCGATCCGCCGCGTCCCGAGGCGATCGCTGCGGTGGCCGAATGCCGGGCGGCGGGGATCCGGGTCAAGATGATCACCGGCGACCATGCCGGGACCGCTGCGGCTATCGCGGCGCAGATCGGCCTCGCCAAGCCCGGGCGCGTCCTGACCGGGGCAGACCTCGACAAGCTGGACGATGCCGAACTGGCGTTGGAGGCTCTGGATGTCGATGTCTTTGCCCGCACCAGCCCCGAACACAAGCTGCGCCTGGTGACGGCCTTGCAGTCGCGCGGTCTGTCGGTGGCGATGACCGGCGACGGGGTGAACGACGCCCCCGCGCTGAAACGGGCGGATGCCGGCATCGCCATGGGCCTGAAAGGGTCGGAGGCCGCGAAGGAGGCCGCCGATCTGGTGCTGGCCGACGACAATTTCGCCTCGATCGCCGCGGCGGTGCGCGAGGGGCGGACGGTCTATGACAACCTCAAGAAGGTGATCAGCTGGACCCTGCCGACCAATGCCGGAGAAGCCGCCGTCGTGGTGCTGGCGCTGCTTCTGGGCCTCGCGCTGCCGGTGACGGCGGTGCAGATCCTGTGGATCAACCTGATCACCGCGATCACACTGGGCCTGGCGCTGGCCTTCGAGCCGACCGAAGCCGGCACGATGGCCCGTCCGCCGCGCCCGCGCGATGCGCCGTTGCTGACGGGGGGACTGGTCTGGCAGGTGATCCTGATCGCGGGCCTCTTCGTGGCCGCGACCTTCGGCGTCTTCAGCTATGCGATCCAGAAGGGCTATTCCCTGGCCCTGGCCCAGACCATGGCGATGAACACCCTGGTCGTGCTGGAGATCTTCAACCTGTTCTTCATCCGCAACATGCACGGCACCTCGCTGACATGGGCCGCGGTGCGGGGCACCCCGGTCGTCTGGGCGGTGGTGATCGTGGCCACCCTAGCGCAGGTCGCGGTCACCTATCTTCCGCCCCTGCAGGCGGTGCTTGGCACCGAAGCCGTGCCGTTCCGAGACGGCATCCTGATCGTGGCGATGGGCGTGGTGTTCTTCGCGCTGATCGAATTCGAAAAGCAGGTCCGGTTGGGCCTGAGCGCCCGGCCCGTCGCAAGGCAGGAAGAATCCGCTTGAAAACCGGCCCTTTCGGGGGCATACGGCCCGGCGGAAGCCTGCGGGACATGCCGCGCGGGCCCATCTGCAATGGAGAGACCATGGCCAAGGAAGACATTCTCGAATTCCCCGGTGTCGTGAAGGAACTCCTGCCGAACGCGACATTCAGGGTCGAACTCGAGAACGGCCATGAACTGATCGCGACGATGGCAGGCAAGATGCGCAAGAACCGCATCCGGGTTCTGGCCGGCGACAAGGTGCAGGTCGAGATGACGCCCTACGACCTGTCCAAGGGCCGCATCAACTATCGCTTCAAGTAACTGATCTTGCGGCTTATCCTGGGATCAGGCAGCCCGCGTCGCAAGGAATTGCTGGCAGGGCTTGGCATCGTGCCCGACCTGATCCTGCCCCCCGACATCGACGAGGACCCGCGCAAGGGCGAATTGCCCCGCCCCTATGCCCTTCGCTTGGCCGAGGAAAAGGCCCGCGCCGTGCCTGCCGGGCCTGACGATGTAGTGCTTTGTGCCGACACCACCGTGGCGCTGGGCCGTCGCATCCTGGGCAAACCCGCTGACGCCGGCGAGGCCGCAAGCTTTCTTGTGGCGCTCGGAGGGCGGCGGCATCAGGTCATCACCGGCCTTGCCGTGCGCCGCGGCGACCGGGTGCTGCTGCGCGAAAGCCTGAGCGTGGTGAAGATGAAGCGGCTGTCGGACGATGAACTCAACGTCTACCTCGCCAGCGGCGAATGGCAGGGCAAGGCCGGCGGCTACGGGATCCAGGGCCTTGCGGGGGCGTTCATCCCGTGGATTTCCGGGTCCTTCACCGGCATCATGGGCCTGCCGGTGGCCGAGACGGCGGCGCTTCTGACGGCCATCGGCTATCCGGTCTGGAGACGGGAATGAAGGGACGCCTGCTGGTTCTGGACGAGATCGACGGCCGGCAGGCCGCGGCGCTCTTGGTGGATGGGCGGATCGAGGAGCTCGCCATCGACCCGGCGGACGACGTGGCGATCCCCGGCGCGATCTACCGCGCCGTTGCCGACCGGCCCGTGAAGGGCCAGGGCGGCATCTTCGTGAAACTGCCGGGCGGCTCGGGCTTCCTGCGCCAGATCTCGGGCGTGGCGCCCGGCCAGCGGCTGCTGGTGCAGGTCACCGGCCCGGCCGAAGCCGGCAAGGCGGTCCCCGTCACCACGCGCCTCCTGTTCAAATCACGCTTCGCCATCATCACCCCCGACGCTCCGGGCCTGAACATCAGTCGCCGGATCAAGGACGAGGAGCGCCGGGCCGAGCTTTCCGTCCTGGCCGAGGCCGGCATGTCCGGCGCGGACGACAGGCTTGGCCTTATCCTGCGCTCCGGCTGCCTCGAGGCCGAGGATAAGGCCATCGTCGAGGACATCGCCGCGATGCGCGGCCTGGCCGAGGCGGTGCTGGCCGATATCTCTGGGGGGCCCGAGCTTCTGGTCGATGGCCCTTCGGCGCATGACCTTGCGTTCCGCGACTGGCTCGACCCTGCAGTGGACGACGCCGACACCGACCCCGAAAGCTTCGAGCGTCACGGTGTGATCGAGGCGATCGCGGCGCTGCGCCGCCCCCGCGTCGTGCTGGAGGCGGGCGCGCACATGATGATCGAGCCGACCCGCGCGCTGGTGGCTGTCGATGTGAACACCGGCCCCGATACCTCGCCAGCGGCGGCGCTGAAGGCAAATGTCGCCGCCGCCCGCGACCTGCCGCGTCAGCTGCGGCTGCGGGGTCTGGGGGGGCAGGTGGTGGTGGACTTCGCCCCGATGCCAAAGCGCGACCGGCACATCCTCGACCAGGTGCTGAAGGCCGCCTTCAAGACGGATGGCGAGGCGAACCTTGCCGGCTGGACGACGCTGGGCCTCTACGAACTGACCCGCAAGCGCGACCGTGTGCCCTTGTCGGAGCTTCTGCCCGAGGATCTGCCATGACCGCCTGCCCGATCTGCGGCAAGCCCGCTGTCCCTTCCTACCGCCCCTTCTGCTCGCGCCGTTGCGCCGACGTGGACCTTGGCCGCTGGCTGACCGAGGGCTATCGCATCCCTGCCGGGACCGAGGAGGAGGCCGAGGACGTTTCCGAGGACGGAACGCCGCCAAAGCCGCATTGAGGGGGCGTTTTCCCTCTGGACAGCCCCACGCCCCTTGAGTATCACCCGCCCACCAACCGGTGCCCAGATAGCTCAGTTGGTAGAGCAGCGGATTGAAAATCCGCGTGTCGCTGGTTCGATTCCGGCTCTGGGCACCACCTTCACCGCCAAGCCCTTGAAACGCCTCAGCTTTGTCCTTGGATAGAGCGAGCGTAGAACATGGCGGAGAACAAAGCTGCACCCCACTCATTTGTGAAAGACGGGGTCTACTACTTCATCAGACGCGTTCCGAACGACCTTCGGCACCACTACACCTCATCGAAAATCTCCTACTCCCTGCGAACAAGGTCGGTCACAGTGGCCGCTTCCCGTGCTGTCAGGGCAGCTCAGAAGCTCGACGAGTATTGGTATCACCTCAGGATCAACGACAGCGACCTGCCGGGAAAGCACATGCTCCGCATGGCTGGGAACATCGGTGTGGCCCCTTCCACCCTGCCGATGCCCGCTGCGGCGGCTATAGCGGCCAGTGTGAAGCTCTCGGAGGCGGTGAGCATCTACTTGCGCCTGAAGGGCAAGGGTCGCCCCATCACCTTCCAGCGGTCCGCTGAGAGATCGTGCGGCTATGTCATCGACGTGAGCGGCGACAAGGACATCACGGCCTACACCAAGGCGGATGCGAACGCCTTTGTGCTGCGGTTGCCAGTCCACTACGCGGCAGCCAGGGAAGACCTTGGGGAGCGATGTGCGTATGCCCGATCCCTTCGATGCGATGATGTAGGCATTGCAGGGCTTGCAGCGCGTTCCATCGTTGCCTCGGGCTTGGCCGCTGAGGCCGCTGACCCGAAGACGGTGATGATTGACGTCGAGCCAGTGGTTCGCCATTGGTCCGAGAACCACTGGCGAGGGTATCTCAAGGCACACCGCACGGCGACCAGCCTGCG
>NZ_JBKBLV010000037.1:0-38357 GCF_046295235.1 Tabrizicola flagellatus | reverse complement strand
TCGGCCAGATCGTCCAGCCGGACGGTCCGGACCGGCTGGCGGGCGGTGACCTCGGTCAGCGCGGCGAAGGAATGGATGTGGGCCGTGATCGCGGGATCGGGGGCAAGCGTCGAGGTGAAACCCGGATGCCGGGTCAGGTGCAGCATCGCGGGGCCGCCGTCGCCGACCGCATGCGGCAGGTAACGGCGGCGCGGGTCGGCGGGCAGTTTCGCCAGTTCCCCGGGGTTCGGCTCGAACCCGGTCAGCCGGGCGAGGCCATGGTCCAGAAGCGGCGCATAGGGCGGCGCCTCGCTCGTCGGCAGGGCCGAGGCGCCGACATCCGCCACCTCGATCGGGTCGGCAAGCGGCAGGGCGGCAAGGAGGTCGGCCAGCAGGTCGGGCGGCAACTGCATCGGGTCAGCCCCCCCTTTCGGCGCCGGGCATCGCTCAGCGCCGGATCGTGTCGCCGGGTTGCAGGGTCGGGAACAGCTCGATCTTCTCGCCCGGGGTGGCGGTCCCGGCAATGATCTCGGCCGCCTTGCGCCCGATTTCCAGCCGGCAGGCGTCCATCGTGGCCAGCTTGCGCGGCAGGCCATCAAGCAGTTCCACCCCGTTGAACCCCGCCAGACCGATGCGGCCGGGCACGTCCAGCCCCTTGTCGAGACAGTAGAGCAGCCCCCCTGCCCCGATCATGTCGTTGGAATAATACAGGAAATCCACATCCGGCGTCCGGTTCAGGACGGCGGCCGTCATCTCGCGCCCCTTCAGGAGCGCCGATCCGCCGGAATAGTATTCCCGGTCCACCAGCGTCAGCCCGGCCTTGCCCAGAGCCTCTTCAAAACCTTCCAGCCGCTTCTGGGCGCGGAAGTCGTTCGGCATCCTGGTGCCGAGGAAGGCGATCCGGCGATAGCCGGCGGCGATGATCGCCTCGGCCATCTGGCGCCCGGCGCGACGGTGCGAGATGCCGACGGCATGATCGATCGGGTCGCCGTCGATGTCCATGATCTCGACGATGGGGATGCCGGCCCGGGCCAGCATCGCGCGCGAGGCGGCGGTGTGTTCCAGCCCCGCGACGATCATCCCCGAGGGCCGCCAGCTGAGCATCTCGTAGATGACCTTCTCTTCCCGGTCGGGCAGGTAGTTGGTCACGCCGACCACCGGTTGCAGGCCGGTGCCTTCCAGCGTCTCGGAGATTCCGGTCATCACCTCGGGGAAGACCATGTTCGACAGCGAAGGGATCACCACGCCCACCAGGTTCACCCGCTGGCTGGCCAGCGCACCCGCGATCTTGTTCGGGACGTAGCCGAGCGCCCGGGCGGCCTCGAGCACCTTTTCCCGCGTCGGACCCGACACGTCGCCCCGGTTGCGCAACACCCGGCTGACCGTCATCTCGGAAACGCCCGAGGCCTCGGACACGTCGCGAAGGGTCAGGGTATGGCGCGGGTCGGGGGCGGGCTTGGTCAAGGCAGGGATCCGGCACTGGGCATGTCCCTAGTTAGCGCCAAAGCCGGGGCTTGTCCAAGGCGCAATCGTCTGCTAGTGTTACCGCTAACAGCCGTTTTGGCTGGTCATATCCTGCGCGTCCCTGCAAGCTCTCACTTCGGATGCGTCGGACCAGGGGGGAGGTAGTGGGCCAAAACTTGCCTCCCCTTTTCTTTTGTCCGGTTGAAATGCTGCCCGTTTCGTCGCATGAGGGGTGCGGCGGCCTCGTAGCTCAACGGATAGAGCGTCCCCCTCCTAAGGGGAAGGTTGCAGGTTCAAGTCCTGCCGGGGTCACCATCCTTGCGCTTCCCTGTTTGAAATCAGCCGGATAGGCTGATCCTCGCGGCCTTGGAGGAGAGCGGGGACATGCGGCGGATCGCGGTTCTGGACATCGGCAAGACCAATGCCAAGGTGCTGGTCGTGGACCTGGCCACAGGGGCCGAGGAGGTGCTGGCGCGCACGCCGAACGCGGTGGTGCGGAACGGGCCCTATCCGCATCACGACCTGGAGATGCTGTGGGGTTTCGTGCTGTCCGGTCTGCGGGCGGCGGCAGGGCGCGGGGTGGATGCGGTGTCCATGACCACGCATGGGGCGGCCTGCGTCCTGGTGGACGGGGACGGCGGGCTGGCGCTGCCGATGCTGGATTACGAGCATGACGGGCCGGATCGTCTGGCCGCCGAATACGATGCGGTGCGGCCGGGGTTTGCCGAGACGGGGTCTCCGCGCCTGCCGGTCGGCCTGAACCTGGGCGCGCAGGTGTTCTGGCTGTCGCGGGCCTTCCCGGCAGAGTTCGCGCGGGTGCGCCATGTGCTGACCCTGCCGCAATACTGGGCGTTCCGGCTGTCCGGGGTGGCGGCCAGCGAGGCGACCTCGCTGGGCTGTCACACCGACCTGTGGAATCCCTGGGAGGGTCGGTTCTCCTCGCTGGTGTCGCGGATGGGATGGCAACGGGTATTCCCCCCGGTGCGGAAGGCGGCGGAGGTGCTGGGGCCGGTGCTGCCGTCGGTGGCCGCGGCGACGGGCTTGGCCCCGGGGACGCCGGTCCTCTGCGGGATCCATGATTCCAACGCCTCGCTGGTGCCGCATCTGGGCAAGGCGCCCTGCGGGGTCCTGTCCACCGGGACCTGGATGATCGTGATGGCCTTGGGGGGGCGGGCGGTGGAACTGGATGCCGCGCGCGACGTGCTGGTGAACGTGAATGCGCGGGGAGAGCCGGTGCCGACCGCGCGATTCATGGGCGGCCGCGAGATGGAGGAGATCATGGGCGGGCGGATCTTGGAGCCTTCGCCGGAGGATCTGCGCGCGGTGCTGGAAGGACGGGTGATGGCGTTGCCGTCCCTGCATCCCGACACGGGGCCGTTCCCGGGCAAGCGGTTCGGCTGGATCGGGGGCGAGCCCGAGGGCGGCGCGCGGATGGCGGCGGCGTCGTTCTATGCGGCGCTGATGGGGGCGGAGTGTCTGGACCTGGTGGGAGCCGAGGGGCCGGTGATCGTGGAGGGGGCCTTCGGTGGGAACCTGCCCTTCCTGCGGATGCTGGCGACGGCGACGGGGCGGGTCGTGAAGGGCTCGGGCCAGGGCGCCGGGACGGGGTTGGGGGCGGCGCTGCTGGCGGGGCCGTTGGCGGTGAAGACGGCGCCGGTGGTGGAGGTTCAGCCCGAACGGGAGGCGCTTTGGACCGGGTATGTGTCTGCGTGGCGGGAGGCTGTTGGCCAGTGAAAGCTCCTCGTGCGCCTTCGGCTTCTCGTCGCGAGCGACGAGTGACGAAGTCATCGAGGAGCGGTCAGGCCATGTAGAAGGTCTCTACCAGCGGGATCGCAACCGGGGAGCCGTCGGGATTGGTGGCCATGATGTCGCCCATCCAGGCCCACCATTTCCGCATCACCGGGTGGTTGGGCAGGTCGTCCATTGTATGGTCGTCCCGGCGTTCGAGGTAGCCGAAGAGTGTATTCGTTTCCCTGTCGAGGTGGATCGAGTAGTTCGAGATGCCAGTGTCCTTCAGAAGCTGCACCAGCTCGGGCCAGATCTCGTCGTGGCGGCGGATGTATTCGGCCTCCATCCCCCGGTTGAGGCGCATCTTGAAGGCGTGGCGTTGCATCAGGCGTCCTTTCTCTTGCGGGCGCGCAAGTCGGCCAGGAGGTTCGGCAACAGGACCGAGGCGATCAGGAGGACGCCGATCACGCCGGTCTGGATATGGCCGGTCAGGTTCATCAGACCCATGCCGTTCCTGAGGTTGAGGATGATGAGGATGGAGAGGAACACGCCCACCATGCTGCCTTTGCCGCCGAAGATGCTTACGCCGCCGAGGAGGACCATGGTGATGATGTCCAGCTCGAACCCCAGCGCGGTGTCGCCGCGGACCGAGCCGAGGCGGGCGGCGTAAAGCAGGCCGCAGAGGGCGGAGATGAGCGCGGAGAGGAGGAAAAGCACGGTCTTCACCCTCGCGACGTTCAGGCCGGAGAAGCGGGCGACCTCGGCATTGGTGCCGATGACGATGACCTGCCGCCCGAAGCCGGAGCGGTGCAGCGTCATGCCGAGGAGGATCAGGAGCGCGAAGAACAGGAGGATCGACAGCGGGATCGGGCCGATCAGGCCTTTTTGCCCAAGGTCGGTGAACCAGCTGGGGAAATTGCCGAGCGAGGTATCCTTGACCAGCACGCGCGCCAGGCCGCGGAAGCCGATCAGCATGGCCAGCGTGACGACCAGCGAGGGGATGCCGACGCGGGCGATGAGGACGGCGTTCACCGCCCCGGCGACGAGGCCCGCGGCAAGGCAGATGAGGATGGCGAGGCCGGCCGGGGTGCCTGCGTTGACGAGGTAGCCGAAGAGTGCGGCGGAAAGGCCCATGATCGAGGCGACGGAGAGGTCGATCTCGGCGTTGACAATGACGAGGGTCATCACCAGCGCGACGATGATCTTTTCGATATGCAGCTGGAACAGGTTGATCTGGTTCTGCACCGTCAGGAATTCAGGCGCGAAGCTGGCGTTGAGCGCGAGGGTGACAAGGAAGACGGCGAGGAGGCCGGTCTCCCACGGGGTGAGGAAACGGGTCATCCGGCGCCCCCTTTCCGCAGCCGGGCCAGCTGGCGGCTGGCCAGCGTGTCCACGGTGACGGCGGCCATGATGAGCCCCCCGAGCAGCGCGTCGCGCCAGAATTCGGAGACGACGGCCCAGCGGGTCAGCGAGTTGTCGATGGTGTCGACGAGGAGCGCGCCCATCAGCACGCCGATCATCGAGCCGGATCCGCCCATGATCGAGACGCCACCCACTACGACGGCGGCGATGGACTTCAACTCGTAGCCCATGCCCGCGACGACGGTGATGTTGCCGAACTTGGCGAGGAACAGGAAGCCCGAGAGGCCGGCGAAGGCTCCGCTGAGGATGAAGGCGGTGAAGACGACGCGGGGGGCGTTGATCCCGGCCATCACGGCGGCGTCGGGATTGGAGCCGACGGCGTAGAAGCGACGCGCGGGGCGCCAGAAGGTCAGGGCAAGGCCGGTGACAAGGACGGCGGCGAGGGCCAGGACGACAGTGACGCGGATGTCGAGGCCGCCAAGGGAGAAGGCGTTGGCCGAGGGCAGGTCCACCAGCCATTGCGGGAGGCTCGCGGTGGTGATGGTCTTGGCGTCGGACCATTCGACGAGGAAGCTGCGGAAGAGGGCCAGTGTGCCGAGGGTGACGATGATCGCGGGCACGCGGCCGAAGGCGATGATGATGCCGTTCAGCGCCCCGAAGCCCGCGCCGAGGGCCATGCAGAAGAGGACGGCGAGAATGGGGTGGAGGTCGGGCATCGTGTTCAGAAGCTGGCCCGCCATGTAGGCCACGACGCCGAGGATCGAGCCTGCCGAGAGGTCGATGTTGCGGGTCATGATGACGATGGCCTGACCCACCGCGACCGGCAGCACCACGGCGGCGGAGGTCGAGATCCGGTTGAACATCCGGGGGGAGAGGTAGCCCTCGATCTGGGTGGCGAAGAACAGGATCGTGGCAAGGAGCGCGAGGCCAAGGGCCAGGAGGCGCAGGGTCTGCGGCGAGGCGCGGGTGAAAATTCTCATGCGGTGTCCCCCTGGGTGGGGGCGGGTTTCGAATTGTGCGCTGACGCGCAAGCCTTTTGTCTCACCTCTGCGCGGCGCAAGGGCCGCGTAACCGGCTCGGGCGTGCTCCGCAGGGGATATTTGGGGACAGATGAAAAGGTTTGGGTGCGGCGCGCGGTCATGCGGCGGGTCTTTCGGAGGTGGCCTGGCCGGCGCCGAGCGCGATGACGCGCTCTTGTGTGGCCTGTTCGATGGGCAGGATGCCGACCTGGCGACCCTCGCGCATGACGAGGACGCGGTCGGCAAGGGCCAGGACCTCGGGCAGGTCGGAGGAGATGACGAGGATCGCGACGCCTTCCGAGGCCAGTTGGCGGATGATGGCGTGGACCTCGGCCTTGGCGCCGACGTCGATGCCGCGGGTGGGTTCGTCGAAGATGAGGACGCGGGGTTTCGTTTCCAGCCACTTGGCCAGCATCACCTTCTGCTGGTTGCCGCCCGACAGTTTGCCGACCTCGATCAGGCTGTCGGGCGAGCGGATGGCGAGGCGCTTGCGGTAGGCCTCGGCCATGGCGGATTCCGCCCGGCGGTCGATGAGGCCGAAGGGTTTGAGGAGTTTCTTCAGGCTGGCGAGCGAGATGTTGGCGAAGATCGGCAAGGGCATGGCGAGGCCGAGCTTGCGGCGGTCTTCGGAGACGTAGGCGATCCCGAGGTCCATTGCCTGTTGCGGGGTGGTGATGCGGACCTGTTGGCCTGCGAGGGTGATGGAGCCGTCGGTCGCCGGGGCGATGCCGAAGAGGCTGAGCGCGACATCGGTCCGGCGGGCGCCGACGAGGCCGGCGAGGCAGAGGACCTCGCCCTTGTGGAGGTCGAAGGTGATGTTCTGGAAGACGCCGGCGCAGGTGAGGTTCTTCACCGAGAGGAGCGTCTCGCCATGCGGGTTGGCGGCGGTCTTCACCGCGAAGCTTTCGAGCGCGCGGCCGACCATGTCTTTCACCAGGCCGTCTTCGGTGACCTCGGCGATGGGTTTCGTGCTGATGTGCTGGCCGTCGCGGATCACCGTGACGCGGTCGGCGATGCGGAAGATCTCGTCCAGGCGGTGCGAGATGTAGATGACGGCGACGCCCTGCGCCTTGAGCGCGCGGGCGATGTCGAGGAGGCGGGCGACCTCGTGGGCTGAAAGGCTGGCGGTCGGTTCGTCCATGATCAGGACCTTGACCTTGAGCGACAGGGCCCGGGCGATTTCAACGGTCTGCTGTTCGGCGAGCGTGAGACCCGAGGCGGCGCGGCGGACGTCGAGTTTGACGCCGAGGGGGGCGATGAGGGACTCGGCCTCGGCATAGAGCTCGGACCAGCGCATGATGCGGCCCTTGGCGCGGTTCGAGATGAAGATGTTCTCGGCGACGTTGAGGTCGGGGAAGACCATCGGCTCCTGGTAGATCGCGGCGATCCCGGCCTCTTGCGCGCCTTGCGTCGAGCACAGGGTGACGGGCTGGCCCTCGACGCGGATCGTGCCGGTGTCGGGCTGGTGGACCCCGGTCATGATCTTGATGAGCGTGGATTTCCCCGCGCCGTTCTCGCCGACGATGGCGTGGACCTCGCCGGGGAGGATGGTCAGGCTCATGTCCTTCAGCGCCTGGGTGGCCGCGAAGGACTTGGACAGGCCGATGAGTTCCAGGACCGGCTGGGTCATGGGGAGTTCCAGTGGGACAGGGGTTAAAGGTCGGGTGGGAGCCCCCCACCCCATCCCTCCCCCACGGAGGGGGGAGGGAGGCGCTTTGCGTCAAGCCGTGCGATCAGTTCGCGGCGGCTTCGACGTTGTCCTTGGTGTAGACGGTGAATGGCCCCATCAGCACGCGCTTGGCGCCCGGACGGCCGGGGTCTTCCTCGATCTTGAAGGTGCCCATGCGGCCGGCGGTGAATTCCTCGCCGACCTCGCCCTTGATGGCGCCCGTCGCCAGCGCATAGGAGGCGTGGTAGGTCAGGTAGCCGAGGTCGACGAAGCTCCACAGCGCGAACTGGGGCGCGCAGCCGTTCATCGTGTAGCTGACCATTTCCGCCGGCAGGCCGAGGCCCGAGACCTTGACCTTCTCGCACAGGCCCTCGTCCTGCATTGCCTTCGACGCGGCCACGATGCCGACGGTGGTGGGCGCCATGATGACCTTGAGGTCGGGATACTTGTCCACGAGGCCCAGCGCCTTGTTGTAGGATTCCTCGGACTGGTCGTTGCCGTAGACGACATCGACCAGCTTCAGGTCCTTGTACTTGTCGCCCTTCAGCGCCTCTTTCATCATGTCGATCCAGGCGTTCTGGTTCGCCGCATCCGGGCTGGCCGAGAGCACCGCGAATTCGCCCGCCCCACCCGCCAGGTCATAGGCCATGTCGGCCATGACGGTGCCGATCGAGCCGAAATCGACCTGGGCCACGAAGAAGCTTTCGCCCTTGCCCGAGGGGATCGGGCTGTCCCAGGTCACGACCTTGGTGCCGGCGGCCTGCGCGGCCTCCGCCGCCGGGGCGATCTGGTCGCCCGCGTTGTTCGACAGCATGACCACGTTCTGCTTCTGCGTCGTGGCGTTGGTCAGCATCTCGATCTGACCAGCTGCCGAGTTCTCGGGCGTCGGGCCGATGAATTCCAGCTTGCCGGTCGAGCCAAGCTCGGCCGCCGCCTCCTGCGCGCCGCGGTTGGCCTGGTCGAAGGGCAGGATGCCGAGGAATTTCGGCAGCAGCACCGCATTGACCTGCTGGCCCGGGGTGGCGGTGACGGGTTCGGCCATCGCGGTCGAGCCCATCAGCGTCGCAAGGCCCGCAGCGAACGCAAGGCCGGTCAGTTTCATCATCATCTTTCTTCCTCCCGTTTATGTTTTCCCGCCGTGCCCTCCTCAGGCCGCGGTCAGGACCTTCGCTTCTTTCGGGTCGATCAGGACCACCTCGACACCCAGTTGCCGCAGGTGATCGACCATGTGGGGTGGCGCGCCGGTATCGGTGACCAGCGTCGAGACGCGGGTCAGCGGGCAGACCACTATGTTGCCGCGCGCCTCGAACTTGGTCGAATCGGCGACGACAATCAGGTTCTCGGTGCGGGACAGAAGCTTTGCCTCGGCCCGGGCTACCAGAGGATCGCTTTCGATGACGCCAAGGGACGTGATCGAATAGCAGGACATGAACATCTTCGAGGCCGCGAAATGCTGGATCGCGTCCTCGTCGAAGGGGGAGAGGATGATCCCGGCCTCGCGGTAGATCTCGCCCCCCGGCAGGACGACGCGGTTCGCGGAATGGGCGATCAGTTCCTGCGCGATGGGGAAGGAATTGGTCAGCACCTGCATCCGGTGCTGGCGCAGGCATTGCGCCATGAACCAGGTGGTGGACCCCGCGTTCAGGATGATCGAGTCGCCGTCCTGGCAAAGCTTGGCCGCCCCGCAGGCGACCGCGCGCTTGAGGTCGGCGTTCAGCGTCTGGCTGGAATCGAAGGACGGGGCGGTGAGCGGGGTCTGGCCCGATGCCACGGATTCCGCGCCGCCGTGGACGCGGCGCAGCTGGCCCGAGTCCTCGAGTTTTGCGAGGTCGCGCCGCAGGGTGGCGACCGAGGCGCCGGTGACGCCCACCAGGTCGGCCACGCGAACGATCCCCCTCTCCCGCAGGCGGGTCAGGATCAGCTGCCATCTTTCGCGTTCGTGCATCATGGTTGGAAAGGCTGTCAGAATCGCTCATATCCGTCAACAAACAATCGCAATGCTGCATTGCGGAAGATTCTCTGCGATGCAGTATGGCGTTTCGTGATTGACTGTGAGCGTTTCGCCCCTATCCTGATCGGCAACCCTTTCAGCCAAAGTCCGGACCGATGACCCAGGAAATCACGCTCAAGTCCCTGTGGGACGATGCTTATGCCGCCAGTTTGGACGAGCCGGGAAAGCTTCTCTATCGGTCAAACCTGCTGGGGTCGGACCTGAGAATCACCAACTTCGGCGGGGGGAACACCTCGGCCAAGGTGAAGCACAAGGACCCGCTCTCGGGCGAGGATGTGCAGGTGCTGTGGGTCAAGGGGTCCGGCGGGGACATCGGGTCGATGAAGCTGGATGGCTTCGCCACGCTCTACATGTCGAAACTGATGCAGCTGCGGGCGCAGTATCGCGGACTGGACCAGGAAGACGCGATGGTCGAGGCGCTGGGGCATACGATCTTCAACCTGAACCCGCGCGCGCCGTCGATCGACACCTGGCTGCATGGCTTCGTGCCTTACGCGCATGTGGACCATGTCCATTCCGACGCGGTGATCGCGATTGCCGCCAGCGCCGATCAGGTGCGGCTGACGGAGGAGATCTTCGGCGGGGAGCTGGGCTATCTGCCCTGGCAACGCCCCGGGATCGATCTGGGGATCAAGCTGGGCCGGATGGCCGAGGAAAACCCGAAGCTGAAGGGCGTGGTGCTGGGCCAGCACGGGCTGTTCACCTGGGCGGACACGGCGAAAGACTGCTACCTGCTGACTTTGGAGATGATAAATCGTGCGGCTGTCTGGCTGGACGCGAACGTCAAGAGGCCCGTGTTCGGCGGGGAGAAGGTGGCTTCGCTGGAGGCTTCGGAGCGGAAAGCCACGGCCCGCCGCCTGATGCCGCTGATCCGGGGGCGGATTTCCGGCGGGGCGCATATGGTGGGGCATTTCACCGATTCGCCGGAAGTCCTGGAGTTCGTGAACTCCCGTTCGCTTTCCGACCTGGCGCCGATGGGGACATCCTGCCCGGACCACTTCCTGCGGACGAAGATCAAGCCTTTGGTCGTTCCTGCCGATGCCGATGCCACCGCGCTGGACACGCTGATCGCCGGCTATCGCGCGGACTACGCGGCCTATTACGACCGCTGCAAGCGCCCCAATTCCCCGGCGATGCGCGACCCGAATGCGGTGATCTACCTGGTCCCGGGCGTGGGGATGATCTCCTTCGCCAAGGACAAGGCGACCGCCCGCGTCTCGGCCGAGTTCTACGTCAACGCGATCAACGTGATGCGGGGGGCCTCGGGAGTCTCAAGCTATCAGGGCCTGCCGGAGCAGGAGGCCTTTGACATCGAATACTGGCTTCTGGAAGAGGCGAAGCTCCAGCGGATGCCGAAGCCCAAGCCGATGGCGGGCCGGGTGGCCTTCATCACCGGCGGCGCGGGCGGGATCGGGTCGGCGAGCGCCGAACGGCTCTTGCGCGAGGGCTGCAACGTGGTGTTGGCCGACATCGACCAGACAGCGCTGGATCAGGTCGTGGCCGGGTTCGCCCAACGCTACGGCCGCGACATGGTGCGCGGCGTGGTGATGGACGTGACCTCCGAGGCGGCGGTGATCGCGGCGGTGGACTATACGGTCGGCGAATACGGCGGACTGGACGTGGTGGTGAACAACGCCGGGATCACCTCGGCGGCGGCGGTCGAGGATACGACGCTGGCGATGTGGAACCGCACCATGGACATCCTTTCCACCGGCTATTTCCTGGTAGGGCGCGAGGGCTATCGTGTTCTGAAAGCCCAGGGACTCGGCGGGTCGATGGTGTTCGTCTCGTCGAAGAACGGGGTGGCGGCCTCGCCCGGGGCCAGCGCCTATTGCACGGCGAAGGCGGCGGAGATCCACCTTGCCCGCTGCATGGCGCTGGAGGGCGCGCCCATGGGCATCCGCGTCAACGTGGTGAACCCGGACGCCGTGCTGCGGGGCTCGAAGATCTGGAAGGGTGAATGGTCCGAACAGCGCGCGGCGTCGAACAAGATCGCCGTGTCCGAGCTGGAGGAACATTACCGCAAGCGCAGCCTGTTGCAGCGGTCGGTCTTTCCCGAGGACATCGCGGAGGGGGTCTATTTCTTCGCCTCGGACCTTTCGGCGAAATCGACGGGCAATTTCCTGAACGTGGACGCGGGCAATGCCGTGTCCTTCTCGCGCTAGGGGGTGTGGATGCTGATTTCCGAGGATCTGGTCGGATCGCTGAACGAAGCGGCGCGCGCGGCGCATGAGGACGAGTTCGGTGCGCTTGGGCGGAAGCTTTCCCGGCGCGGCGTTGACATAGAGGCGCTGGTGAAGCGCGCGATGGACTGGTCGGTGGCGGTGCCGTCCTGGGGCGTGGGGACCGGCGGCACGCGGTTCGCGCGGTTTCCCGGGAAGGGAGAGCCGCGCAACATCCACGACAAACTGGCCGATTGCGGCGTGATCCAGCAGCTGACGCGGGGGACACGGACGGTGTCGCCGCATATCCCCTGGGACAAGGTCAGCGACTACAACGCGCTGCGGCAGGAGGCGGCGCAGTATGGGCTGGGGTTCGATGCGGTGAACTCCAACACCTTCCAGGACCAAGCGGATCAGCGGCTTTCGTATCGGTATGGCTCGTTGGCGAACGCCCGTTCGGATATTCGTGCACAGGCGGTGGCGCACAACATCGAATGCATCGAGATCGGCAAGGCCCTGGGCTCCCCCGCCCTGACGGTCTGGATCGGGGACGGGACGAACTTTGCCGGGCAGCAGAGCCTATCGAAGATGTTCGAGAACTACCAGTCGGCGATGGAAGAGGTCTATGCGGCGCTGCCGCCCTCGATGGCCATGTTCATTGAACACAAGATGTATGAGCCGGCCTTCTATTCGACGGTCATCAGCGATTGGGGGTCTTCGCTGATGGCGGCACAACATCTGGGGCCGCAGGCGAAGTGTCTGGTGGACCTCGGCCACCACGCGCCCAATGTGAACATCGAGCAGATCGTGGCGCGGCTGGTGCATGTCGGGCGGCTGGCGGGGTTCCACTTCAACGACTCGAAGTATGGCGACGACGATCTGGACAGCGGCTCCGTCGATCCGTTCCGCCTCTTCCTGGTCTTCAACGAACTGGTCGAGGCCGAACTGCGCGGGGCCAAGGGCTTTGCGCCCAGCTACATGATCGACCAGAGCCACAACGTGACCGACCCGATCGAAAGCCTGATGGCTTCGGCCATCGAGATCGCGCGGGCCTACATCCAGGCGTCGCTGGTGGACCGCAAGACGCTGGCCGAGGCGCAGGAAGCCAACGACGTGATGGCCGCGCACCGGACGCTGAAGGCCGGCTTCCTGACCGATGTCTCGCCGATCCTGGCCGAGGCGCGGATGAGGGCCGGCGGGGCTTACGACCCCATCGCCGCCTACCGCGCCAGCGGCTACCGCGACCGGGTGGCGAGGGAGCGGCCAGAGGTCAAGGGGGCCGGCGGCGGCATCGTCTGACATCGTGCCGGAGGGGAGGCCGGGCAGATGACACAGCACTCGATCATCGACGAAAGCCATGCCTTCTGGGACGAGGTGGTGCAGCCGTTCCTCGCCGCGCGCTTCCCAGAGGAAACGGCGCAGATGGCGGCTGGTGTCTTCGGCTACGGCTCCGAGGTCCTGCGGCTGGACGACGAATATTCGACGGACCACCACTTCGGGCTCCGGGTGAACGTGCTCTTGCCCGAAGGTTTGATGTCCACCCGGGGGGCGGCGATCGAGGATGCGCTGGCCGAGGGCCTGCCGCAGGTCTGGCGCGGGCGCGAGTTGCGCGAGGGGTATACGCGGACGAAGGGCGTTGCCCTCGGGTCGCTGGAACATCACCTGCGGTCCACCATCGGGTTGGACGCGCCACCAAACAGTCATTCACAATGGCTGGCGATCCCCGAGGAAGACATAATGCATGTCATTGCCGGAGAGGTCTGGCATGACCCTTCGGGGCGCTTTTCCGCCGTGCGCGAAGCCCTGGCGGCCCATTATCCCGAGGAGGTCCGGCTGCGGCGGCTCGCGCATTGGTGCCGCTATTTCAGCGGCATGGGGGTCTATGCGCTGAAGCGGGCGCTGTTGCGGAACAACGAGCTTTACGCCAGCACGACCTTTGCTCGCAGTCTGCGCTGGGGGGTGCAGATGGCGTTCCTCCTGGACCGGCAATACTACCCTTACGACAAGTGGCTGACCGTGATGTTCCACCGCCTGCCCCGGATGGGCGCCCGGCTGGCGGCGATTGTCGAGGAAGCACCTAGGCTTTCGACGCCGTGGGAGCGCAAGCTGGAGCTCTTGCACCAGATGTCGGACGTGCTGGACGCAGCGATGGTCGAGGACGGGCTGATCGCGCCGCATCCGCGTTACAAGGTCTCGGCAACCTCGGGCTACCGGCTGCTGGAATCGGCCTATGCCGAGCTGATCCGCAAGTGCCCGGCCGAGATCCGGAGCATCGTTCCGCAATGGGAGCAGGTGCATTGGGAGGGGTTCCATTCCGAATTCGTCGCAGGGGTGGGGCTGGAGGACTGGCGTCGGATGCTGCTTCTGGAGGAATACGAATGAACGGATATGAACGCGTGATGGCGACGATCAACCACCAGCCGGTGGACCGCACGCCCATCGATTGCTGGCTGTACCAGAAGCAGTTCCTGGAGCGGCTGGAGGCCGAATACGGCCCGCGCGAGAAGTTCATCGAGGAGTTCGGGATCGATGTCTTCGTCGGCCTCATGCCCTTCCCGAACCAGCACGGCCGCAAGTTCGACATCCATGAACTCGCCGATGTCCCGCTGGAGGACCCGAAGCACCCGAAGTGGCTGAACTTCACGGACTGGAACTACGATTTCGGCGGCACCAACATCGCCACGGCGGTCCGCGACCACAAGGGCAAGCGCTGCGTGCTGGCGCATTGCTGGGGGATGGTCGAGGGCACATCTTCCTTTCTGGGCATCGAGAACTGCTGGATGAACCTGGGCGGCAACCCGCAGCTGATGGCCAATTTCTTCGACCGCTATGCCGACTGGATGTGCGTCCAGGTGGACCAGATGATCGAGGCCGGGGTGGACATGATGACCCTCTCGGACGACTGGGGATCCAACGGGACGATGCTGTTCAGCCCGAAGTCCTGGCGCCAGCTTATCAAGCCCTATGCGATGCGCGTGGTGCAGCACGCAAGATCGAGGGGGATGCCGGTCAACCTGCATTCGGATGGCTACATCCTTCAGGTCGTCGATGACATCATCGAGATGGGCTACACCTCGTGGCACCCGGTTCAGGAAAGCGCGGGGATTGACCCACGGGAAGTGAAGGCGAAGTGGGGCGACAAGATCGTGATTTACGGCTCGCTGGACGTGATCGACGGGCTGTTGAAATACGACGGGGATGAGCTGGACGAGTACATCACCGAACGCTTCGGCATCTACGCACCGGGGGGCGGATTCATCTTCAACGGCGGGCATTTCATCCAGCCGGATATCCCGCCGATGCGGCTGGTCAGGGCCTACCGGCTGGTGAACAAGCTGGCGGCGCAGTACGGGACCCTTCAGTGAAGATCCCGGAGGGCGCGCTCTGGATCGGTCCGGCGCATCCGTTCGATCTTCGGGATGCTTATGTGAATTTTCGCTCGGATTTCATTCTGGGTACGGCACCAGCAGCCACGCGGTTGTGGCTTTCGGCGGACAGTCGGTATCGCCTTTGGATCAATGGCGTGCTCGTCGGCCGTGGGCCGGAGCGATCCTGGCCCTCGTCGATGGCCGTCGATGAGCGTTCCATCACGAATCTTTTGCGTCCGGGGAGGAACTGCATCGCGGTTCAGGTCCACTCGCCCGGACATTCGCACTTTGCCCATGTCCATCGCGGGGCCTGCGGGCTGGTGGGTTGGCTGGAGGTGGACGGGACGACGGTTCTGACCACGGGCCCACACTGGAAGGCGCGGCGAGACAGGTCTTGGTCGGACCGGGTTGAGCGGGTCTCGATCTACGGGACCGGTGTCGAGGACCGGGATCTGCGGCTAGAGGCGGACTGGGTCGAGGCCGATGCTTCCGACTGGGAGGCGGCGCGGGTGGTGCAGGGGGCAGAGGGGCCGGTCTGGCAGCGGTTACGGCCACGGGCGACGGCACTGCCGCTGGAAGATGTGCTGCAGCTGGGGAAGCCTTGGCAGGTGCGCGCGGGCCGGACCCTGGCCCTTTCGGAAGACCCCCACAGTGACCTGCGGAAGGCTCTTTCAACGTCAGTGCCCGGTCCAGCCCCTGCCCTGCTGCCGGCGGGCACTTCGGCGATCTGGGTTTTCGATCTTGGGGAAAGCCGGGCCTGTCTGGGCGGGGTGGAACTCACGGCGGCGGGAGGGGAGCGGCTGCTGATCTCCTATGCCGAGAAGCTGCGCGATGGCGAACTGCTGCTGCCGGAGCCGGGAGCCTATTGCCGGATGCGGCCTACCGATCACTTCACGCTGCGCCATGGGCGGCAGGTGGTTGAGGGGTTCACGCCGCGCGGCGCGCGGTATCTCGTTTTCGCGCTGGAGGGTGGCGGGGTTGCGCCCGCGCCGAAATTCCACGCGCGCCTGCCGGTGACGCCGGTGGCGGAGCGCCCGCTGACCCCACTCGGCCCGGAACTTCAGGGCGTGGCGGAGATGTGTCGCCGGACCACGCTCAACTGCCTGCAGGACGGGTTTGTCGATGGCGTCTGGCGGGAAAGCAGTCTCTGGCTGGGCGATGCGGTGGCGCAGGACTGGGCGCTGCGGGGGATTTCCGACGATCCCCGGCCGCTTCTGTTCGCCATCGACATGGCGGCGGAGGGGGCGGATGCCGAGGGGATGTTGCCGTCGGTCCTTCCCGGCGAGGTGCCGGCCTATGCGGTGACGGACTACAACTTTTCCTGGGTCGAACTCCTGTCAGGCTGCGCCACGCATCCGGGGATCGCCGAGCCGGAGGCGGTCTGGCAACGGCACTGGGGCACCCTGACCCGGATGCTGGAGCGGATGGCCAGCTTCCGTGGCGCGGACGGGTTGCTGCGCAATCCGCCGGGGCGGCGGCTGTTCCTCGACTGGTCGCCGATGAGCCGGGCGGAGCCGAACCTTACGCTGAACCTGCGCTATCTGCATGCGCTGCGGCTGGCGGCGGGGATGGCCGGGCAGGTCGGCCGGACCGCCGATTGGGCCGAAGAGGCGGGCGAACTGGCCCGGGCCTTGCAAGGTCACCGGGCGCCGGACGGCTGGCGCGAAAGCCCCGGTGGGGAGGCCGCCAGTCAGCTGGGTCTGGCGCTGTTGATCCTGACGGGGGTGGTGGAAGGGGCGGAGGCCGAAGGCCTGGCCGACCGCATCGTTGCCCGGTCGCTGGACCTGCGGGATGGCCCGGTGGAGGGCCAGCCCGCGCTCGCCAGTCCCTTCATGCACCACTATCTTTTCCTTGCGTTGCAAAGGCTTGGGCGCCGCGACGCGATCCGCGCCATCATCGCCGCGCGCTGGGGCCGCTGGGTGCGCGAAGGCCACGTGACCACGCCCGAGAACTGGTCGATCGACTTCCCGGACGGGTCCGCCTGCCACGGTTTTTCGGCGCACCCGCTGGGCTGGCTTTAGAAGTCCAGGTTCTCGACGCTGAGCGCGTTCTGCTGGATGAAGTCGCGGCGGGGTTCCACCACGTCGCCCATCAGCTTCGAGAAGATGTCGTCCGCCTCGGCCAGATCGTCCACCTTGACCTGCAACAGCGTCCGCGCCTCGGGGTCGAGCGTCGTTTCCCACAGCTGGTCGGGGTTCATCTCGCCCAGGCCCTTGTAGCGTTGCAGGGTAAGGCCCTTTTCGCCCTCGGCCAGGATTGATTTCAACAGGTCGATCGGGCCGTGGATCGCCTGCTCACGGTCCTTGCGGACCAGGCGCGAGGGGTCGCGGTAGATGTCGCGGTACTGGCCGGCGATCTGGCTGAGTTTCCGCGCCTCGCCCGACCGCAGCACCGCGCCGTCCAGCGTCCGCAACTCCTCGACGCCCCGCAGGATGCGCGACAGGCGGATGCCGTGGTCCTGGGTGATGCGGCCCTGCCAGCCGCGCTCGAACTCGGGCGCGATCAGGTTCAGGCGCCGGGCCACGGTGTCGGCGACGGCCTGGAGGTCATCGTCGGCCTTCCCGGGATCGAAGGCGCCGGCCAGCGCCGCCTGTTCCAGGATCGGGCGCGGGTAGTGGGTGGGGAAGGCGTCCAGCACGCGGCGGAACTGGCGCGCGCCCTCGATGACGCGGGCGAGGTCGTTGCCGGCGATCTCCTGCCCGTCGGTCAGGCGGAGGACGGCGCCCTCGGTCCCCATCTCGATCAGGTAATCCTCGAGCGCCGACTGGTCCTTGAGGTAAACCTCGGACTTGCCGCGCGCGACCTTGTAGAGCGGCGGCTGCGCGATGTAGAGGTAGCCGCCTTCGATAAGCTGGGGCATCTGGCGGAAGAAGAAGGTCAGCAAAAGCGTGCGGATATGCGCGCCGTCCACGTCGGCGTCGGTCATGATGACGACCTTGTGGTAGCGCAGCTTGCCGATGTCGAACTCGTCGCGCCCGATCCCGGTGCCAAGGGCGGTGATCAGCGTCCCGATCTCCTGGCTGGAGAGCATCCGGTCGAACCGCGCGCGTTCGACGTTCAGGATCTTGCCGCGCAAGGGCAGGACGGCCTGGTTGGAGCGCGAGCGGCCCTGTTTGGCCGAGCCACCGGCCGAGTCACCCTCGACCAGGAACAGTTCGGACTTCGACGGGTCGCGTTCCTGGCAATCGGCCAGCTTGCCGGGGAGAGAGGCCACGTCCAGCGCCGTCTTGCGCCGCGTCAGTTCGCGCGCCTTGCGGGCGGCCTCGCGCGCCAGGGCCGCCTCGATGATCTTGCCGACGATGATCTTGGCCGGGCCGGGGTTCTCCTCGAACCACTCGCCAAGCTTTTCGTTCACGAGGTTCTCGACCGCCGGGCGCACCTCGGAGGACACCAGCTTGTCCTTGGTCTGGCTGGAGAACTTGGGGTCCGGCACCTTGACCGACAGCACGCAGGTCAACCCTTCACGCGCGTCGTCGCCGGTGAAATCGACCTTCTCCCGCTTGGCGATGCCCGAGGACTGGGCATAGGCGGTGATCGTACGGGTCAGCGCGCCCCGGAAACCGGCCAGGTGCGTGCCGCCATCGCGCTGCGGGATGTTGTTTGTGAACGGCAATACGGTTTCGTGGTAGCTGTCGTTCCACCACATCGCCACCTCGACGCCTATGCCGTTCCTTTCGCCGACCATGTAGATCGGCTCCGGCATCACGCTGGTCTTGGAGCGGTCGATGTATTTCACGAACTCGCGCACGCCGCCTTCGTAGAACATCTCGACCCGCTGCGGCTCGGCATGGCGTTCGTCCTCCAGCACGATCCGCACGCCGGAATTCAGGAAGGCCAGTTCACGCAGCCGGTGCTCCAGCGTCTTGAAGCTGTAGTCGAGGTTGGAAAAGGTCCCGTCCGGCCGGTTGGTCTTGGCCGAGGCCAGGAACCGCACCTCCGTCCCCCGCTTGCCGGGGGCGGGACCGACCTCGTGGACATGGACGGTGCAGTCGCCATCCTCGAACCGAGCGCGGTATTCAGTGTCGTTGCGCCAGACGGTCAGCTCCAGCCATTCCGACAGCGCGTTCACCACCGACACGCCCACGCCGTGCAACCCGCCCGAGACCTTGTAGGCGTTGCCGCCCTCGTCCGTGTTGTTGAACTTCCCGCCCGCGTGCAGCTGGGTCATGATGACCTCGGCCGCCGAGACGCCTTCCTCAGGGTGCAGGTCTACCGGGATGCCGCGCCCGTTGTCGCGCACCGAAACGCTGTCGTCAGCGTGGATCTTCACCACGACTTCGGTGGCATGTCCGGCAAGCGCCTCGTCGATGCCGTTGTCAACGACCTCATAGACCATGTGGTGCAGACCCGAGCCATCGTCGGTGTCGCCAATATACATGCCGGGGCGCTTGCGAACCGCCTCCAACCCCTTGAGAACCTTGATGGAATCGGCGCCGTATTCGGCCGGCTTCTTGGGCTGGTCAGCCATGCGTGGGAAACCCTTGTCGTTGCCCGCGATTTATAGCGGTTCGGTGCAGGAATGTCACCCCTTGGCCACCAGATTTGGTGGTCAGGTGAAGGGGATCACCAGCCCCACGGCGATCAGCAGACAGCCCGAGGCGACGTTCAGCCACCGCATCGCCTCGGGGCTGGAGAGAAGCCGCCGCGCCCGGTCGAGGAACCAGGCCAGCGCGAGGTTCCCCAGCATCGGAATCAATGCCGAGACCAGCAGGATCGCGGCGATGTCGGGGGCAGTCACGCGCGACAGGTCGAAGAAGCCGGGGAGCACCCCCATGTAGAACAGGATCGCCTTGGGGTTGCCGATCACCGCTGCCACGCCCACGGCAAAGCCGGCCCAGGCCCCCGGCCGGGTCAGTCGGCTGTCGGCGTCGATGGCGGCGGCGGGCTTGCGGATCAGAAGCACGCCCATGACCAGGAAGACCACCGCAGCGACCCAGCGCAGCACGGCAAGGAAATCGCCATACAGCGACAGGATCCAGCTCAACCCGAAGATCGCGGCCAGCGGCCAGATCAGGTCGCCCAGTGCCACGCCGACGGCCAGCGGCCAGGCCCCGCCCATCCCGAAGGCCAGCGCGCGCGCGGTCAGTGCGACCCAGACCGGACCGGGGACTGCCCAGAGCGCGGCCATGCCCAGCGCGTAAAGCCAGAGTTGCCAGAGCGTGACGGTCATCGGCGTGCCTCAGAACAGACCGCCGAGAAGGTCGAGCGGTCGGGCCTCATCCCATGGCTCCTGCCCGAGATCAAGGACTTGCAGGTGCGCTTCGGCCTTGTCGCGGAAAAGCGCGCCGGTGCTCGCCCCGGTCATGTCGAGGTAGGTGAGCAGGTTGCCGACCGGTCGGAAGCCGGCGGCGGGATACAGCCTCGCCGTGCCGAACAAGAGGACATGCCTGGCCGGCGAGCCTCGTGCGGTGGCCAGCGCGGCCTGCAGAAGCGCGGCCGCATGGCCCTGCCCGCGATGCGCGGGATCGGTCGCCACGTCGGCGATGCCGGCGATGGTGACAAGCTCCTCGCCCAGCCGCACCGCGCGCAGTTGCACGGCGAGATGGGCGATGATGCGCCCCCCGTGACGGCGCAGGTGGCGCCAGCTGTGGCGGGTCTGAAAGAAGCTGCGCCCCCCGAAATCGGTGCGGAAGCAGCGTTTCAGCAAGGCAGCGATGGCGAGATCGTCTTCATTTGTGAGCTGATATTCGGCAATCGTCTCGACGCTCATGCGTCCACCCGTGAACTGCCGTTCTGGTCACTGATGCTCAGCATCCGGCCCCGGTCGCCCAGCGCGGCAAACAGGTCGGCCTCAGTGCCGGTCATCAGCGCCTGCGCGTCGAGCTTGCAGATCTCGTCATAGAGTGCGGCGCGGCGCCGGTCGTCGAGATGGGCGGCGACTTCGTCGAGCAGAAGGACCGGCGCCCGGCCAAGGTCCTGCGCAAGCGCACGGGCATTGGCCAGGATCAGGCTGATCAGCAGCGCCTTCTGCTCTCCGGTCGAGCACTGGTCGGCGGGCATGTCCTTGGCGCTATAGCGCGCCAGCAGGTCAGCGCGGTGCGGGCCCACCAGCGTGCGCCCCGCGGCGATGTCGCGCCGCCGGCTTTCGGCCAGCGCGCCGGCAAGGTCGGCCGGCTCCTCGCTGCCTTCGGGGCCGGTCAGCGCCAGGTCGGCCGATGGGAAGGCGCTGGCAGGATCTGCCGCCTGCGCGATCCGGGCGATGGCCGCGCGGCGGTGGGCGGTGATCGCCTCGCCCGCCTCGGCCATCTGCGCCTCGAGTGCCGCATACCACTGGGCATCCATCACCCCATCCTTGATCAGCCGGTTGCGATCGCGCATCGCCTTTTCGTATGCGAGCGTCTGTTCGGCATGCTCGGGAAAGAAGGACAGGGTCATCCGGTCGAGAAACCGCCTGCGGCCCTCGGCGGCTTCGATCCAGAGCCGGTCCATAGCCGGGACCAGCCAGAGCACGCGCAACACGCGGCCCAGACTTGCCTGGGTCGCGGCTTTGCCGTCGATCCGCACCTGCCGCGCTTCGCCGGGTTCGGCCCAGGTGTCGATCTCATGCGCGGCAGAGAGGCCGCTGACCGTCGCAGAGATCTTCCAGCCCACACCGTCCGGCCTGCGGGCAAGATCCTCGGGGGCGGCGCGCCGCAGACCGCGGCCGGGAGAGAGCAGGGAGACCGCCTCGAGGATGTTGGTCTTGCCTGCGCCATTCGGTCCGGTAATGGCGACGGGGCGGCCGTCGAAGGCCAGCCGCGTGGCCCGGTGGCTGCGGAAATGCGTGAGCGCGAGGGTTTCGATCGCCAGACCGCCCACCGGGATTTCCTTTCAGACCAGGTGCTTGCGGCCGGCTCAGACCCGCATAGGCATCACGACATAGACCGCCGAAGTGTCATTGCCTTCGCGCATCAGGGTCGGGTCGGCGGCCGAGTTGAACAGGAAGACGGCATTCTCGCGGTCCACCTGGCTGGCGATTTCCAGCAGGTATTTCGCGTTGAAGCCGATTTCCAGCCGGTCGTCGCCATAGGCCACCGCCAGTTCCTCCTCGGCGGCGCCACTGTCAGGCGAATTCACCGACAGAACCAGCCGGTCCTCCTCCAGCGACAACTTGACCGCGCGCGAACGTTCCGAGGACACGGTGGCCACGCGGTCCACCGCCTTGGCGAATTCCGAGGCGTCAACTTCCAGCTTGCGGGTGTTGCCGGTCGGGATGACGCGGGTGTAATCCGGGAAGGTGCCGTCGATGACCTTCGAGGTCAGCGTGATCGCCGGCGTCGCAAAGCGAACCTTCGTTTCGGAAACCGAGACGGCAATGGTGGCGTCGTCGTCCTCCAGAAGCTTGCGCAACTCGCCCACCGTCTTGCGCGGAACGATCACGCCCGGCATCCCCTCGGCCCCGTCCGGCAAGGGCGCGTCGATCCGGGCCAGCCGGTGGCCGTCGGTGGCAACGCAGCGCAGCACCTTGCCGCCCTCGCCCTGCGCCACATGCATGTAGACGCCGTTCAGGTAATAGCGCGTCTCCTCGGTGGAAATCGCGAACTTCGCCTTGTCGAACAGCCGCCGCAGCACCGGCGCCTTGGCGGAGAAGTTCGAGGAATATTCGCTGGAGGCCATCACCGGGAAGTCCTCCTTCGGCAGGGTCGCCAGGCTGAAGGTGGACCGGCCCGCCGTGATGGTCAGCCGCCCGGCGGCGGCATCCTCGGACAGGTTGACCAGCGCGCCGTCCGGCAGCTTGCGGACGATCTCGTGCAGCATGACCGCAGAGACCGTCGTCGCCCCGGCGCGTTCGACCATCGCGGGGGCGCGGTCCACCACCTCGATGTCGAGGTCGGTGGCGCGGAAGGACACCTGATTGCCCTCGGCCTCGATCAGCACGTTGGCCAGGATCGGGATCGTGTTGCGGCGTTCGACCACCGACTGCGCCTGCGCCAGCGCCTTCAGCAGCGTGGCGCGTTCGATCGAGAGCTTCATCAGACTTCCCCCTGCCCCCCGTTGAAGGGACGACGAATTTACCCGGTTTTCACCGGTTCACAAGTGTCGATACGGACTGTGAAAGGCTTTCACGGGGCCGTCAAGTGCGGCCCCGGCGCCTAACCCTGCAACAGGCGGCGCAGAAGCTGAAGATCGTCGGCAAGCTGGCTGTCGGTCAGCATCAGCTCCTCGATCTTGCGCACCCCGTGCATGATCGTGGTGTGGTCGCGACCGCCGAAGCGGCGGCCGATTTCCGGCAGGCTGCGCGGGGTCAGATGCTTGGCCAGATACATCGCCACCTGCCGCGGCCGGGCGATGGTGCGCAGCCGCTTCGGCCCGATCAGGTCGGACAGTCGGACATTGTAATGTTCGGCCACCTTGCGCTGGATCTCCTCGATCGTCAGTTTGCGGTCGGAGGACCGCAGGATGTCGGCCAGGCAGTCCTGCGCAAGTTCCAGCGTGATCTCGCGCCCGACCAGCGAGGCGAAGGCGAACAGCCGGGTCAGCGCGCCTTCCAGAACGCGGACATTGGTGGTGATGCGGTGGGCAAGGAACTCCAGCACGCCGTCGGCCAGCACCAGACCGCGATACTGAGTGCGGTAGAACTCCACCTTCTGCTGCAGGATCCCTAACCGGAGTTCGTAATCCGTGGGATGCAGGTCCACGACCAGGCCGCATTGCAGGCGCGACTTGATGCGTTCCTCCAGATCCTTGATCTCGCCCGGGGCGCGGTCGGCGGAAATGACGATCTGCTTGTTGGCATCGACCAGCGCATTGAAGGTGTGGAAGAACTCTTCCTGCGTCGAATCCTTGCCTGCGATGAACTGGACGTCATCGACCATCAGCACATCGACGGACCGGAACAGCTCCTTGAAATCCATCACCTGCCGGTCGCGCAGCGCCTGGACGAAGCGGTACATGAACTGCTCGGCCGACAGGTACAGCACGCGACGGTCCGGATGGCGGGCCTGAAGCTCGTGCGCGATGGCGTGCATCAGATGCGTCTTGCCGAGGCCGACGCCGCCATACAGGAACAGCGGATTGAAGGTCACGGGGCCGCCTTCGGCGACCCGGCGGGCCGCGGCGTGGGCCAGCTCGTTCGGCTTGCCGACGACGAAAGTATCGAAGGTAAAGCGGGCGTCCAGCGGCGCACCGGGCAGCTCCTCGTCCGGGCCACGCGACCGCGCGGGCTTGCCGGCCGGCTTCGCTGCAGGCGGAGTCGTCGCCGCAGCCCCGACGGCGAATTCCAGACGGTCGACCGGGGCCCCCGCGCTGGACAGCTGGCTGCGGATATGGTCGCCGTAGTTGCGCTGCACCCAGTCGCCGAAGAAGATCGTCGGCACCTCGAACCGGGCCACCCCGTTCTTCAGCTGCGACAGCTTCAACGGTTCGATCCAGGTGGCATAATTGTGCTTGCCGACGCGTTTGATCAGCTCTTCGCGAACCTGCCCCCAGGTTTCATTCGTCATACTACAACCTGCCAATGTTCCTGAACCGAAAGCACGCAGCTTCGATCCTGCCCTTAACCCTTGTTGACCGATCCTGCCCCGACCAAACCAGCCGATGGCCGGAGAGGCCATTCGCGCAAATGGTTTGTCGGGGGACTGAACGACACAAGGCCACACTGCCGGCACACCGACAGCTGGGCCATGCAAAGCGGGATGGCTTGGATGCCATCTCCAATCCATTGATCCAGAAAAGAAAACTCGGACCAGGTTGCGCTTCGCGCGTCCGGTCCGTGCAGCAGCTTTCCCGTCCAGATCCGTTCTTGTCCCCCAAGACGAAGTGAATCGCAGGGTGACGCTAGCAAGGCCGCTGCGGGCACTGCAACCGAACAACGCGCTTGACAGGGGTTCGCCGAAATCGAATCCGGAGCCTCTGGCAAATCGGCAACGGGGCGCGGATCGGGCCCCTTCCAGTCGGCGGAAAGGACGCGGAAACGACAAGGGGTGCGGTCCCTGCGGACGCACCCCTTGCCGTAGGATCGGCTCTGTCGCCCCGGCTCAGGCCTTGGCGACGGCCTTCACGCGCGAGGCCAGGCGCGACATCTTGCGCGCCACGGTGTTCTTGTGCAGCACGCCTTTGGTCACGCCGCGGGCGAGTTCCGGCTGGGCGGCCTTCAGCGCGGCTTGGGCGGCTTCGGCATTGCCCGAGGCGATGGCTTCCTCGACCTTGCGCAGGAAGGTGCGAATGCGCGAGCGTCGCGCCTTGTTCACGGCATAGCGCGCCTCGGACTGGCGGGCGCGTTTCTTGGATTGTTCGGTATTGGCCATGGGTGGCGTCCTTGCGGTCTGTCGGTTTCAATTCTGTCGCACGAAAGACCAGAAGGCCCCATCCCCGAGGATGGATCTGATTCTTGCCTAAGCGGGCCCACGCGCATGTGCCGCCGGCCTATATGGCAATGCAGCGGGAAAGGGAAGCCCCCGCATCACGGGGCGCGCGCTCGTCGATGACTTCGTCACTCCTCGCTGGCTCCCGACGAGAAGCCGGAGGCGCACGAGGAGGTTCGTCAGCGGTCGCGGAACTGCGGCTGGCGCTTTTCGAGGAAGGCGGCCATGCCTTCCTTCTGGTCCTCGGTGGCGAACATCGCGTGGAACATGCGGCGTTCGAACAGGAGGCCCTCGGAAAGCGGCGTCTCCTGCGCGCGCTTCACGCATTCCTTGACCACCATCGTGGTGACGGCGGATTTCTCGACGATCTTCTGCGCGGCCTTCATCGTCTCTTCGATGAGCGCCTTCGCGGGCACGACCCGGCTGACGAGGCCGCAGCGCTCCGCCTCGGCCGCGTCCATGAAGCGGCCGGTCAGGTGCATGTCCATCGACTTCGACTTGCCGACCGCGCGGGTCAGCCGCTGGGTGCCACCCATGCCGGCAACGATGCCGAGGTTGATCTCGGGCTGGCCGAACTTGGCGTTGTCGGCTGCGATGATGAAATCGGCCAGCATCGCCAGCTCGCAGCCGCCGCCCAGGCAATAGCCCGCGACCGCCGCGATGATCGGCTTGCGGGCGCGGGAGATCACCGCCGCCTCCGGCCCGAACAGATCATCGAAGAAGACGTCGATGAAGCTCTTCTCGGCCATCTCCTTCACGTCCGCGCCGGCCGCGAAGGCCTTTTCGGACCCGGTGATGACGATGCAGCGGACGCGGTCGTTGGCTTCTGCCGCCGTCACTGCCGCCGCAAGCTCGCGCATCAGCTGCGCATTCAGGGCGTTCATCGCATCGGGGCGGTTGAGCCGGATCAGCGAGACATAGTCCTCGATCTCGACGATCAGAGTTTCATAGGCCATCGCGGCCTCCTTCGTGGCAGAGTTGCAAGGACTCCTAGCACCAAACGGCGCGTTGGCAAGTCACCTCTGGCAGGCGGGGCACCAGAACGAAGACCGTCCCGACTGCACGCTGCGGGTCACCATGCCGGGGCAGCCGGGCGTCTCGCAAGGCTCGCCTTCCCGATCATAGACCTGAAAATGCTTGGAAAAATAGCCAAGCTCGCCAGTGGCCTGCCGAAAGTCGCGCAAGCTGGATCCGCCGGCCTCGATCGCTTCGGCCAGCACGTCGCGGATGATCGGCACCAGGGCGCGGACCTGCCCTTCCTCGAGGTCCCCGGCCAGCCGCAACGGGCTGATCCGCGCGCGATACAGCGTCTCGGCCACGTAGATGTTGCCCAGCCCCGCCACGATCCGCTGGTCCAGAAGCGCCGCCTTGATCGGCGTCCTGCGGCCCTTCAGGCGGCCGGCGAGGTAGGGCTCGTTGAAGTCATTGCCGAAGGGTTCGGGGCCGAGGTCCCTCAACAGCATGTGCTCGGCAGCCCGGTCAGTCGGCATCAGGTCCATCGCGCCAAAGCGGCGGGCATCGTTGAAGGTGACCCGTGCGCCACCCTCCATGTGCAGCACCACATGGTCGTGCTTCTGCGGCGCGGGGTGGTCGTGGTGGAAGGCGCTGATCTGCGCGCCCGAGACGAGCATCCGCCCCGACATGCCCAGATGCACCAGAAGCGTCTCGCCGCTGTCGAGATCGGCCAGCAGGTATTTCGACCGCCGCCGCAGCGCCGTGACACTGCGGCCCGTCAGCCGCTCGGCCATCCGGTCCGGCAGCGGCCAGCGCAGGTCGGGGCGGTTGACCTCGGCCCGGGCGATCACCGCGCCTTCCAACACCGGCAGCAGGCCGCGACGGACGGTTTCGACTTCGGGCAGTTCGGGCATCGGCGGTCCATGACAGATCGGCGCATTGCAGGCGCGGGTTGGCGGACTATAAGGAGGCGTCAGGGCGAAGGATCGCAAGACCGATGAGCGAAGAAAAGACGACCCATTTCGGCTTTCAGGACGTGCCCGAGGCCGAAAAGGCCGGCATGGTGCATGGCGTCTTTTCGCGCGTGGCCTCGAAATACGACATCATGAACGACGCCATGTCGCTGGGCATCCACCGGCTTTGGAAGGACGCGATGATGGACTGGCTGGCGCCGCGTCCCGGACAGCGGCTTCTTGACGTGGCGGGCGGGACCGGCGACGTGGCCTTCCGCTTCCTGAAACGCGCCCCCGGCGCGCAGGCCGTCGTCTGCGACATGACCGAGCCGATGCTGATCGAGGGCCGCAAGCGCGCCGAGGCGGAAAGCCTGGCCCACAGCCTCGACTGGGTGGTGGGCGACGCGATGGCGCTGCCCTTCCCGGACAACAGCTTCGATGTCTACACCATCTCCTTCGGCATCCGGAACGTGACCCGCATCCCCGACGCGCTGTCCGAGGCCTTCCGCGTGCTGAAACCCGGCGGGCGGCTGATGGTGCTGGAGTTCAGCCAGATCCCGAACGACCTGATGCAGAAGGTCTATGACCTCTATTCCTTCAACATCATCCCGGTCATGGGCCAGGTGATCGCGGGCGACCGCGCCAGCTACCAGTATCTCGTCGAATCGATCCGCAGGTTCCCGGATCAGGAAAGCTTCGCCGCGATGATCCGCGCCGCCGGGTTCGAGCAGGTGAAGTATCGCAACCTGACCATGGGCATCGCGGCCCTGCATTCCGGGTGGAAGCTGTGAGGACCTGCCGCTCATCGGTCCCGTTCGGTCCCTCTTCGCAGTCGCGCCCCGCGATGAGCGACCGCATGGGAGCGAAGAGCCGCCCGGAGCGCGCCGCATGAAGGGCCCGCACAACATCGTCCGCCTGATCCGCACCGGCGCCACACTGGAACGCACCGGCGCCATGGACGTGGTGCTGGAGGCCTTTCGCGCGCCCCCCCGGCTCCGCTTTGCCGCACGGATGCTGGGCTGGCCGTTCAAGTGGCTGGGTCTGAAGGGCGACCCCGAGCTCCCCCCCGCCACCCGGGCGCTGACCGCGCTGGGGCCGGCCTACATCAAGTTCGGCCAGATCCTGTCCACCCGCCCCGACATCGTGGGCGAGGAACTCGCGGACCAGTTGAAATACCTTCAGGACAAGCTGCCGCCCTTTCCGACCGAGACCGCCAAGAAGATGATCGAGGCAGAACTCGAAGTGCCGGTCGCCGACCTGTTCTCGGACTTCTCCGAACCCGTCGCCGCCGCCTCGATCGCCCAGGTCCATCGCGCCCGGCTGGCCGACACCGGCGAGGAGGTCGCGGTCAAGGTGCTGCGCCCCGGCATCGAGCGTGCCTTCCGCAAGGACATCGACGCCTTCTACCTCGCCGCACGCTGGATCGAGCGCCTTGCGCCGTTCTCCCGCCGCCTGCGCCCCGTGGACGTGATCGCCCATTTCGAAGGCGTGGTGATGGGAGAGCTGGATCTGCGGCTCGAGTCCTCCTCGGCCGCCGAGTTCGCCGCGAATACCGAGAAGGACGAGGGCTTCCAGGTGCCACGGCCCCAGTGGTTCCTGTCCTCGCGCAATGTCATGACCCTGGGCTGGGCGGAAGGGATCGGGCTGAACGATGTCGAGGCGATCGACGCAGCCGGCCACGACCGCCGGGTGCTGGGCGCGCGGGTGTTGCAGCTGTTCCTGAACCACGCGTTGCGCGACGGCTTCTTCCATGCCGACATGCACCAGGGCAACCTGAAGGTGGCTGCGAACGGCGACATCATCGCCTATGACTTCGGCATCATGGGCCGGATCGACGAATACACCCGCCGGGTCTATGCCGAGATCCTGATGGGCTTCATCCGCAAGGATTACCGTCGCGTGGCCGAGGTGCATTTCGAGGCGGGCTATGTGCCGCCCGACCGCGACATCGACGAATTCGCCCGTGCGCTGAGGGCGGTGGGCGAGCCGATCTTCGGCATGGACGCCAGCCGCATCTCGATGGCGCGGCTCCTGGCCTATCTGTTCGAGGTCACCGAACGCTTCGGGATGGAGACGCGGACCGAACTGATCCTTCTCCAGCGCACGATGGTCGTGGTGGAGGGCGTGGCCCGCAGCCTCGACCCGCACATCAACATCTGGCAGGTCGCCAGCCCCATCGTCGAACGCTACATCCGCGAAAACGTCGGCCCCAAGGCCGTGCTGCGCGATCTGGTCAGGACCGCGCGCGTTCTGGCCCGGTTTGGCCCGAAACTGCCCGGCCTGGTCGAGGCGCAACTGATCCGCGCTGGCAATCCCGCCACCCTGCCCCCGCGACCGCAATCCTCGCTGCGCTGGCTGGTCTGGCCCGCGCTGGCGGCGCTGGCCTTCGCCGCGGGCTGGCTGGCGCGGACGCTGGTCTGACCCGACTCCGCCTCAGTAGCCGCCCGGCCCCGCCTGCCCCTCGCCCGTCCCGGTCAGCTTGCGGAAGCCAGCAACAGCGGCATTGGCTGCGGCCGAAAGGAACTTGGTGTCGCCGCCGACCGTGGTCATGTCGAAGCCCCAGCCGATGGCACGGGCGGCATAGTCGGGCGTCCCGCAATGCAGCGCGGCGCGCAGGCCGTTGCGCTTGCAGGCGGCAAGGATCTTCCGGAAAGCCTCCTGCATCTCGGGCTCTTCCCGGTCCATGCCGGGGGCAAGCCGCCCCGCCGAAAGCGAGATCGACAGGTCCGCCGGGCCGACATAGATCCCGTCCAGCCCCGGTGTGGCGGTGATGGCGTCGAGGTTCGCCATGGCCTCGGCGGTCTCGATCATGGCGAAGGCCAGGATGTTGGCGTTGGCCTGCGCGGCATAGTCCCCCTGCACCGCGAAGGCCGCCCGCGTCGGGCCGAAGCTGCGCACCCCCAGCGGCGGATAGCGCAGATAGCTGACGAAGCGCGCGGCTTCCTCGGCAGTGTTCACCATCGGGCAGATGATGCCCTGCGCGCCCGCGTCCAGCGCCTTCATGATGATGCCGGGTTCCAGCCAGGGCACACGCGCCAGCAGCACCGCGCCGCTCGCACGCATAGCCTGCAACATGGGCAGCAGGTCTGAGTAATCCAGCGCGCCGTGCTGCATGTCCACGGTCAGCGAATCGAAGCCCTGCGCCGCCATGATCTCGGCCGCGAAGGGGCTGGCGATGGAACACCAGCCGTTGACCGTGGGCTTCCCCTCGGCCCAGAGCGCCTTGAGACGGTTGGGAAACATGCGCCCTCCTCAGCCGCCCTTAAGCCGCTGCAACAGATAGACCTCGCTGTCCGGTCTGACCGGCGCGGCGCGGTTGTTGGCGATCACCTCGCCGTCCACCGCCACCGACAGCCCCGCCGCCACCGCCGGTGCCAGCCCCGGATGCGCCTTCACCAGCGCATCCAGCATCTGACCCACGGTCGCGGCCTCGACCTCGACCACCTCCTGCCCCTCGGCGAAGCGCCGGAGGCTGGCCCAGAGATGGACCCTGGCCATGCCTTACCCCTTCGCCGCCTTGATCGCCGCCAGCACCTTGGGCGGAGAGCAGGGCAGGCTGCGGATGCGCACGCCCGTCGCCCCCGCGATGGCGGAGGCGACCGCCGGCAAGGGCGGGGTGATCCCCGTCTCGCCCACGCCGCGCACGCCGTAGGGGTGGCCAGGGTTCGGCACCTCGATGATGACCGTGTCGATCATCGGCAGGTCCGAGGCCACCGGGATCCGGTAGTCCAGGAACACCGGGTTCTGCAGCCGCCCGTCGGGACCGTAGACGTATTCCTCGTTCAAGGCCCAGCCGATGCCCTGCGCCGCCCCGCCCTGATACTGGCCCTCGACATAGGCCGGATGGATCGCAGTCCCTGCGTCCTGCACCACCAGATAGCGCAGGATCGTGGTCCGGCCGGTTTCCGGGTCCACCTCGACATCGACGACATGGGTGCCGAAGCTGGCGCCATAGCCGCCCGCCGTCACCTCGTGGTGGCCCGAGATCGGCCCGCCGGTCGAGCCCATCCTGGCCCCGATCTCGCCGATGGTCATGGGCGGGTGCTTGCCCGCGTTCGGGCCGGCCGGATGGGCCGCGCCGTCGCGCCATTCCACGGCCTCGGGCTCGATCCCCCATTCGGCCGCCGCGCGGCGGCACATCTCGCGGATGGCCTGATCGGCCGCCTCGATCGCCGCCTTGCCGCTGGCAAAGGTCGCGCGGCTGCCGTGGGTGGGCTCGTTCACCCCCAGCGCGCCGGTTTCCACCACGTTCACCCGGACGTTCTCGTAAGGAATGCCCAGATGCTCGGCCACCATCAGCCCGATCGAGGCCCGGCTGCCGCCGATGTCGGGCGTGCCGACGGACACCGTGGCGGTGCCGTCCTCGCCGATGGCAAGGCTGACCGAGGTCTCGCCGCCATGGTTGAACCAGAAGCCCGAGGCCACGCCCCGCCCCTGATTGGGGCCCAGCGGGATGGCATAGTTCGGATGCGCCCTGGCGGCCTCCAGCGTCTCCTGCAAGCCGATCACGTCATAGACCGGGCCATAGCTGGACTTGGACCCATTCTTCGCCCCGTTCTTCAGCCGCACCTCGATCGGGTCCAGCTTCAGCTCGCGGCAGAGCTCGTCGATCATGCTTTCCACCGCGAAGGCCGCCATGGGCGAGCCCGGCGCGCGATAGGCCGCGGCCTTGGGGCGGTTGGTGATGATCTCGACGCCTTCGTGCTTCAGCGCGGGGATGTCGTAGCAGGCAAAGGCACAGGGCAGCGCCTCGCCGATGGGGGACATGCCGGGGAAGGCCCCGCCCTGCATGCGGAAATAGACCTGGCCCGCGGTGATCGTGCCGTCCTTCTTCATCCCGATCTTCACGTCCATCGAGGCGCTGGCCGTCGGCCCGGTGGCGCGCAGCACCTCGGACCGGCTCATCACCAGCTTCACCGGCCGCCCGCCGGCCTTCTTCGACAGCGCCAAAGTCAGCGGCTCCATGAAAATCGTGGTCTTGCCGCCGAAGCCGCCGCCGATCTCGGACGGGGTTACGCGCAGGTTCGCCGCCTCGATGCCAAGGACGGCGGCGCTCATCCGCCGGATGTACCAGTGGCCCTGGGTGCAGACCCACATCTCGCCGCGCCCGTCCTCGCCCAGCTGGCCCACGGCGGCGTGCGGCTCGATATAGCCCTGATGGGTGGCCTCGGTGCGGTAGGTGTGTTCGCGCACGATGTCGGCGGCGGCGAAGCCCGCCTCGACATCGCCGTGCCCGAATTCCATGTAGCGCGCGACGTTGCCGTGCATGCCTTCCGGCACCGAATAGTCGGCGAGGCCCGGTCGGATCACCGGGGCGTCCGGCGCAATGGCGGCATCGACATCGGTCACATGCGGCAGGACCTCGTATTCCACCTCGATCAGCCGCGCCGCGTCCTGAGCCAGAAGCTGCGAGGTCGCCGCCACCGCCGCCACGGCGTGCCCGTCATACAGCGCCCGTTCCCCGGCCAGCGTGTTGTCCTGAAGGTTCAGATCCTCGCCCGTGAGACCCGTGGGCAGGTCGGCCCGCGTGACCACGGCCTTCACCCCCTCCAGCGCGAGCGCCTTCGAGGCGTCGATCCTGACGATCCGCGCATGGGCATGGGGGCTGCGCACGACGGCGGCCCAGAGCATGCCGGGTAGCGAGAAATCCGCGCCATAGCGCGCCCGGCCCGTCACCTTGTCCAGCCCGTCCGGGCGGTTGGGCCGCGTGCCGATATACTTGTATCCGGTCTTCACATCATCCCGTGCCATCACGCAGCCCCCCGATGATCCTGACGCATCTCCGCCGCCGCATCCTGAACGGCGCGCACGATCTTGTCGTAACCCGTGCAGCGGCACAGGTTCCCCGCCAGCCAATAGCGGATTTCCGTCTCGTTCGGGTCCGGGTTCCGCTCCAGGAGCGCCTTCGCGGCCACCAGAATGCCCGGCGTGCAGAAGCCGCACTGCAAGGCCGCATGTTCGATGAACTTGCGCTGCAAGGGGTGCAGCTCTTCCTTCGCCATGCCTTCGATGGTTTCCACCCGCTTGCCGTTGGCCTCGGCCGCCAGCATCAGGCAGGAACAGACCAGCGTGCCGTCCACGACAACCGAACAGGCGCCGCAGTCGCCGGTGCCGCAGCCTTCCTTGGTGCCGGTCAGGTCCAGATGGTTGCGCAGCGCGTCCAGCAGCGTCTCGCGCGGGTCGGCGAGGAACTCCACCGGGTCGCCGTTGACGGTGGCGGTGACGTGAATCTTGCTCATGCCTTGGCTCCTTTCGCCCGGTCGTAGGCGATCCTGGCCGCCCGGCGGGCCAGCACGCCCGCCACCTCGATGCGGAACTCCTTCGTCCCGCGCTTGTCCGAAATGGGCTTCGCCGCGCCCTCGGCCGCCTTGGCCAGGGCGGCCAGCGCCGCATCGTCCAGCGTCGTGCCGATGATGGCCTGCGCGCAGGCCTCCGACAGGATCACCGTGGGCGCCACCGCCCCCAGCGCCACCCGCGCCTCTGCGACCCTGTCGCCGTCCAGCCGCAGGTTCACCGCGCAGCCGACGACGGCAATGTCCATCTCGGTCCGCGGAATGAAGCGCAGATAGGCGTCGCCCCCGTTCTTCCCCCGCGGCGGCAGGGTGATCGCCGAGATCACCTCGCCCTTGGCCAGCGAGGTCTTGCCCGGCCCCACCGGCACCTGCTCCACCGGAATGTCGCGGCTGCCCTTCGGCCCCGTCACCGTGACCACGGCCCCGGCAGCGAACAGCCCCGGCACCGAATCGGCGGCGGGAGAGCCGTTGCACAGGTTCCCCGCCAGCGTCGCCCGGCCCTGCACCTGGGTCGAGCCGACCAGGTTCATCCCCTCCACGACGCCCGGCCAGTCCTTCACCAGCCCGGCATGACCGCCCAGCACGATCCCCGGCACGGCGACGCCGATTCGCCAGCCGCCCTCGGGCGTCTTCTCGATCCGGTCCACGCCCGGAATGTGCTTGAGGTCGATCAGGTCGTCCGGCTGCACCATCCCGGCGCGCATCTGCACCAGGACATCGGTGCCCCCGGCCAGAAAGCGAAGAGTTCCGGTCGATGCCGCGGCGATCGCGGCCGCGTCCTGAAATGTTGTCGGGGTGTGGTATCGCATTGCGCCTCCCTACCTGTCCTCGGGCGCTCTCGTGTCGCCGTTCGCCGCCGACTTTGCGGCAGTCGGGTCGCCGCCGCAATGCCAGTCTGCGACTTTCCCGGCCCGCCGCCGACCTCCGGCTTCACGAAAGCGCCAATCCCGGGGCACAGGATGGCCGCCCCGCGCATGGCCACCATCGGGAGCGCAACGGCCCGCGCCCCCGGACAAGGGGCACGGATCCAGGGGCAACGGTCCGCAGGGGCAGGTCGCGGACAGACACGAGAGGAACCCCGTCGGCGGCATCCCCGCTCGCCTGGTCCTGCCGACCCCGCCTCGTCTAGCGCAGCGTGTCGGTCGAGGAGAAGAACATCGCCTGGCTGACCGCCGAGCGCACCTGTTCCTCGGTATAGGGCTTGTTGATCAGGAAGGCCGGCTCGGGCCGGTCCCCGGTCAGAAGCCGTTCGGGGAAGGCGGTGATGAAGATCACCGGGATGTCGCCGAACTGGGCCAGGATCTCGTTCACCGCCTCGATGCCCGAGGAATTGTCGGCCAGCTGGATGTCGGCCAGGATCAGGTCGGGCTTGTCCGCCGCGGCAAGGCGCACCGCCTCGCGGTGGGTGCGGGCGGTGGCGGTGACGCGATGGCCCATGCCCTCGACGATGGCCGAGATGTCCATGGCGATGATCGCCTCGTCCTCGATCACCAGGACCGCGCCGCGCACCGACTGTTCCATCTCGCGGATGGCGATGTCGATCAGCTCGGCCGCCTCGGCCTCGGACGTGCCCATGATCGCGGCGACATCGGCGGTGCCGAAGCCCTCGATCGTGTTCAACAGCAACGCCTCGCGCGAGTTGGGCGTCAGCGCCGCCAGATGCGCCTGCGCGGCGCCGGCGAGGGCGTCCTCGGCCTCGGCGACCAGCGCGCCCGAGGTGGACCAGATGGAATGGAAGACCGCGAACAGCGACACCTTCGGGTCGCGGTGGGCGCTCAGTACCCCCGGATCGGCCACGATCGACTCCAGCACGGCCACCGCATACTGGTCGCCGCTGGTCTGGTTGCCGGTCAGCGCGCGCGCATAGCGACGCAGATAGGGCAGGTGCCGCGCCACGGTTGCCGAATGGTCCACCGCTTCCTGTGCGAGCATGAGGTCTGTCTCCATGTTTGGTGGCATGTTTTTCGCTTTCTGTCGGGAACCGAACGCGGCGGGCGGCGTTCGGTTCCAGAAGATCCGAAAGAAATTTGATCCGGGCAGAAAATCACGGAACCATGACGGCCGATGCGCGTTGCGGTCCGAAGGAACAGGAAACCGATGCGATGACCAAAGACAGAAACGAGGACGGACCAGACCGAAGGGCCATCCGGGCACAGATCGACGAGAACCTGAAGCGGGTCTACACGGCCGCGCTGAACGAAGAGCTGCCGGACAGGTTCCGCGATCTTCTGGCGCAGCTGAAGGCCCGCGACAGTGCCGGCAAGGACGGTGCGGCATGACCGCCCGGGCCGTGGTCGTGCCGCTGGTGCCGGAAGATCCGCGCGACCGGCTGGCCGGGGCGATCCCGAAGCTGCGCGCCTTCGCGATCAGCCTGACCCGCGAGGTGTCGCGGGCCGATGACCTGGTGCAGGACACGATCCTGAAGGCCTGGACCAACATGGACAAGTTCGACCCGGCGACGAACCTGGATGCCTGGCTGTTCACCATCCTGCGCAACACCTTCTACTCCGACCTGCGCAAGACCCGGCGCGAGGTGCAGGACAGCGACGGCGTCCATGCCGGCGCGCTGTCGGTCAAACCCGCGCATGACGGCCGCCTTGCCCTCCAGGAATTCCAGCGCGCCTTCGACAAGCTCAGCCCCGAACACCGCGAGGTCCTGATCCTGGTCGGCGCCTCGGGCTTTTCCTGCGAGGATGCGGCCGCGATGATGGGCGTGGCGGTCGGCACCGTCAAAAGCCGCGCCAGCCGGGCGCGGAAGCGGCTGGCGGAACTTCTGCACCTCGAGGACGGCGAGGATCTTTTTGCCGGCACCGATGGCGCCACGCAGGCGGTCGTGCTGCGCCAGGCCGCGGCCGGATTTTGATCGAGCGCCTGCGAAAGCTCTGGCCCCGGACCTCGCTTGGCACCAGGCTGGGGACGACGCTGATGATTGCGCTGATGCCGCTGGGGCTTCTGTCGATCCTCCAGACAAGGGATGCGCTGGCGCAGCTTGACGCGACAACGCTGGAAGGTGTCGGCGGCGCGGCGGTGCAATCGGTGCGCCCGCAGATCGAGCTGATCAACCAGGCCCAGATCTCGGCCCGGGCGCTGGCGGCGATCCTGTCACGGCAAAGCCCGGACGGGCCGGGCTGCTCAGACTGGGTGCGGTCGCTGGCCCGCGACATTCCGCAGGCAACCCTGGTCGCCTACATTCCGCTGGCCGGCCTGATGACCTGTTCCTCGACCGGCGAGGTCTTCGACTTCACCGATAACCCGCGCTTCCGGGCGATGATCGCCACGCCCCTTCCCAAGCTGATCTACAACCCGCAAGGTCCGGTGTCCGGGACGGCGATCGTGGGCGTAACCCATCCGGTGTTCGACGCTTCGGGCGCCACGCAGGGATTCGTCACCATCTCGCTGAACTACGCGGCCGTCGCCCCCGATGCCTATGTGGATCAGGTCGCGTCCTGGCAGCCAAGCTACCTGGCGACCTTCCAGTCGGACGGATCGGTGCTGCTGGCCTCCGACACCACGGTTGCGCCCGACGATGCCATCCCGGGCGGGATCAGCGGTGAACGCCTCGCAAGTCTTGCCGGCAGGCCGGCCTTCGTCGCCACGCCCGAGGGGCGCAAGATCCTGTCGGTCGTCAACATCACCCGCGACCTGTCGCTGGTCTCGGTCTGGGAAAGGGCCTCGGGCGGGGCGTGGAGCCGGGCCACCGCCCTGACACCCTACCTTCTGCCCGCGCTGACCTGGATCGCGGCGCTGGTCGCGGCCAGTTTCGCCTCGTCGCGGCTGGTCGTGCGCCACGTCCGCGCGCTGGCCCGGTCGATGGACGACTACATCTCCACCCGGCTGCGGGTGCAGATCCCCGACCTCTCCGGCGCCCCGACCGAGATCCAGCGCCTGCATGCCGCCTACGAAGGTCTGATCCGCACCATCGAACAGGAAGAGGCGGAACTGCAGAACCTGCTCGTGGACAAGGATGTCCTGCTGCGCGAGGTGGACCACCGCAGCGGCAACAGCCTGCAGATCATCGCCTCGGTGATGCGGATGTACCGGCGCGAGGCGACGGACCCGAAGCTGCGGCAGGTGCTGGACAGCCTCATCAACCGGGTGATCGCGCTGTCCTCGACCCACACCAGCCTCTACGCGGTGTCGGGCAGGCAGGACATCGCCATGGACATGGTGCTGACCAACGTGGTCCGCCGCCTGAAGGAGATCCACGGCGTCGGGCTGGGGGTGGCGTCGAAGACCTTCCAGCCGGTGCGGATGGACGCGCAGTCGGCGGTGCCGCTGGCGCTTGCCCTGGCCGAGGCGGTGGGCTGCTACTTCTCGCGCCCGGGGCTGGCGCAGCAGGCGGTCTCGATCGCGCTGTCCGAAAGTGACGGCATGGTGCGGCTCGAGGTGGAGGGTCCGGTCGTGCCCGAACTCCAGCCCGAGACCACGTCCGGTCTCGCGGCGCTGCCGCAACGCATGTTGCGCCAGTTCGCGGCGCAGCTGGGCGGGACGGTCGTCCTTCGGCAAGAGGGCGAGCGGGTGAAGGTCGATCTGCACTTCCCGTCCGCAAGGCCCGAGGCTGCCTGAGCGCATGCGAAAGGCCCGGTCGCCGCAGGACGACCGGGCCTTTACCGGTTGCAGTCGATCAGTGCGTCGGACGGGACTCGCCCGGCGCAGCGGCCGGCCTGAAGATCGCGGCCGCCCGGTCGAGATCGCGGTGGAAGGCCGCGGACAGGCCCTGCGCCAGATCGCTTGCCTTCATCGCCTCGTCCCTCGCCAGCCGCTCCAGGTCCCGGGCGAGCCGGTCGCGCGTCCCGCCAAGAAGCCGGTCCTCGGCCTCGGTCCGGGGCAGAAGCAGGGCCAGCGCCGCACCGGCTGCGGCGGCCATGGTGGCGGCCGTCAGGGGCTGCGCCTCGACCTCGGCGCGGGCACGGCGGGCGACGGTCACCCGGGCGACATAGACACGCTCGCGCGCCGCGATGGCCTGCGCGCGGGCGGTCTCGCCCAGCGTTTCGAGCCCCTTGCCCAGCGCGGCCGCGGTTTCGGCGGCGAAGGCGGCGACGACCTCGGCGCGGTGCCGGGCGAGATCGGCCGCCGGGGCCAGCCCGCGCCGCGCGGCCTCGTCGATCCGCG
>NZ_JBKBLV010000036.1:0-39505 GCF_046295235.1 Tabrizicola flagellatus | reverse complement strand
CTTCGACCGTCAGGTTGCAGAGTTCCAGGTCCGGGTCGCGGTCCTGAACCGCTTCACCGCGCTCGGAACGCCCGTCACAGAGGTCGCGGGATAAGTCTGTCCGGGGATGGGGAAGTTCCGGGGGGCAGGTCAACACGAACTACGGAATGCTGTCGCCCGTTGACTTCGAAACCCAGCAGCAGAAACTGAACGAGGCAGGCGTCTAGGAAACTAGGGGCACCTAATGTGTTGGCCATCGGTTAGGCATTGACTTCGGCCATCCGCTTTCATCCAATCTGCACCGGGAATGGCGCCCGGCGCCTCCTCAACTATCGAACACAGGGAGATGGACGATGTACCTGAAGCATGGATTTGGCCGTGCGGCAGCGATTGCCGCGCTGATGGCGGGCACCGCACCCGTGGCAGTCATGGCCGAGACGCCGGCGGACACGCTGGTGATTGCCGATGCCATCGACGACATCGTGTCGATCGACCCGCACGAAGCCTTCGAGTTTTCGGGTGTCGACCTGAACAACAACGTCTATGACACTCTGATCGAACTGGATCCGACCAGGCCCGGCGAGCTTGTCCCCGGTCTGGCAGAAAGCTGGGAAGTGTCCGAAGACGGCACGACCTATACCTTCAAGATCAAGTCGGGCATCACCTTCTCGTCCGGCAACCCGCTGACGGCGGAAGATGCTGCGGGCAGCTTGCGCCGGGTGGTCAAGCTGAACAAGACCCCGGCCTTCATCCTGACCCAGTTCGGCCTGACGCCGGAGAACGTCGACCAGATGATCACTTTCGAGGGCGACACTGTCACGCTGAAGACCGACAAGGCCTACGCGCCGTCCTTCGTCTACAACTGCCTGACGGCCGGGGTGGCCAACATCGTCGACATGAAGACGGTCATGGCGAATGAGGTCGATGGCGACATGGGCAACGCCTGGCTGAAGGCCAACTCGGCCGGGACCGGGGCCTATGTGCTGAAAAGCTTCAAGCCGAACCAGGGCTATGTACTCGAGGCGCGTCAGGGCCATTGGCGCGGCGACGCGAAGATCAAGAACGTGTTCATGCAGCACGTCCCGGAAGGCGCGACCCAGCGCCTGCTCCTGGAAAAGGGCGACATCGACATCGGGCGCGAACTGACCCCGACCGACATCGCAGGCCTCGAGGGCAATGCCGACATCAAGGTGCAGAGCGACGTCGGCGGGCAGATCTACTACCTCGCGTTGAACCAGAAGAAGGCCGAACTGGCCAATCCCAAGGTCCAGGAAGCGATGCGCTGGGCGGTCGATTACGCCGGCATGACCGACAGCATCCTGAAGGGCCAGTGGGTCGTTCACCAGGCTTTCCTGCCGCAGGGCTTCCTGGGTGCGCTGACCGAGACACCCTACAGCCTGGACCTGGAAAAGGCCAAGGCGCTGATGGCCGAATCTGGTGTGACCCTGCCACTGGAGGTCAAGTTCACCGTTCGCAACAACCAGGAACGGATGGACATCGCCACCTCGCTGCAAAACACCTTCGCGCAGATCGGCATCAACCTTGTCCTCGACGTCGGTGACGGCGCGCAGGGTTTGGCGGTCTATCGGGGCCGCCAGCACGAGATGACGCTCCAGACCTGGGGGCCGGACTATCCCGACCCGCACACCAACGCCTCGACCTTCGCCTCGAACCCCGACAACTCGGACGAGGCCAATGCCACGGGCTACCTTGCCTGGCGTACCGCATGGGACCCGGGTGCCGAGATCAACGCCGAAACCGATGCGGCCGTAGTCGAGAAGGACACCGAGAAGCGCAAGGCGATGTATGAGGACCTCCAGGTCAAGGTGCGGGACAATTCCGCCTTCATCTTCATGTTCCAGCAGGCCCGCCAGGACGCGATGCGCGCCAATGTGAGCGGCTTCTATGCCGGTGGGGCGACCGATTCGGCGTCCTACTGGACCGTCACCAAGTGAGCGACCGGGCCGCCGCCCGCCCTGGCGGCGGCCATTTTCCTGCATGACCTCAACTTCCGCCCCGCAATCCCGCAACCGTCTGCTCCCGTTCGTGAAGCAGATCCTGCTTGCATTTGGCACACTGGCCATCACGCTTCTGGGCCTTCTGCTCATCACCTTCGTCATCGCCCGCGTGGTCCCGACCGACCCGGTGCTGTCGATCGTCGGCGAACGTGCCACCCCGGCGCAGATCGCGGCGATACGCGAGAAACTGGGGCTCGACCTGCCGTTGTGGCAGCAGTTCGTCATCTATGTCTGGGATGCGATGCGGGGAGATCTTGGCAACTCCATCAAGACCGGGGCGCCCGTCGCCTCGGAAATCGCGCGCTATTTTCCGGCCACTCTGGAACTTGCGACGCTTGGCACGATCTTCGGAACGCTGGTCGGCGTGCCGGCGGGCGTGCTGGCCGCGACCCGGCCCGGCAGCATTGCCGACCAGATCGTCCGGGTCGTTGGCCTGATGGGTTATTCGATGCCTGTGTTCTGGCTGGGGCTGATCGGCCTTCTGGTCTTTTACGGCCAGCTCGACTGGGTTTCCGGGCCGGGGCGGCTGGACCCGACCTATGACATGATGATGCAGTTCACCTTGACCAGTTACACCGGCATGATCCTGCTCGACAGCGCGCTGAACGGCGCATGGGACGTCTTCGGCAATGCGGTGAGCCACATCATCCTGCCCGCGGGCCTTCTGGGCTATGTCTCGATGGCCTACATCAGCCGCATGACCCGCAGCTTCATGATGAACGAGCTTGGCCAGGAATACATCACCACGGCCCGGGTAAAGGGCATGCCGGAATGGCGGGTGATCTGGGTGCATGCGATGAAGAACGTGCTGGTGCCGCTGATCACCGTCATCGCCCTGTCCTACGCCTACCTGCTGGAAGGCTCGGTCCTGACCGAGACGATCTTCGCCTGGCCCGGCCTTGGCAGCTATATCACCGACGCGCTGTTCTCGGCCGACATGCCGGCGGTGCTGGGCGGCACGGTGGTCGTGGGTGTGGCCTTTGTCACGCTGAACATGGCCTCCGACATCCTTTACCGGCTGGTCGACCCGAGGGCGCGCACATGACCGCACTCCGCGCCTGGCTTTCCGACCCGAACCCCGCCTCGCGGCGGCAGGCCCGGCTGGGGCAGGCCTGGCTCTCCTGGCAACGCATCCGGCGCAACCGGCTGGCAATGGCGGGGCTGGTCATCGTCGGCATCCTGCTGGTAGTCGCTGCCTTTGCCCCACTGATCGCGCCGCATGATCCCCTGACCCAGGACCTGACGCGCCGCCTGCTGCCGCCCGGCACGCCCGGCAACTGGCTCGGCACCGACGATTTCGGCCGGGATATCCTGTCGCGCATCATCTACGGCGCGCGGATCACGCTCTACATCATCGCGCTCGTCGCGGTCACCGCGCCGGTCCTCGGCCTTCTGATCGGCACCGTGGCGGGCTACTTCGGTGGCTGGATCGACGCCGTCCTGATGCGGCTGACCGACATCTTCCTGGCCTTTCCCCGCCTGATCCTGGCGCTGGCACTGGTTGCCGTCCTGGGGCCGGGGATCGAGAACGCCGTCCTCGCCATCGCGCTGACCGCCTGGCCGCCCTATGCCCGCGTCGCACGGGCCGAGACGCTGACCGTCCGCTCCTCGGACTACATTTCCGCGATCCGGTTGCAGGGGGCCAGCGCGCCCCGCATCATCGCAGGCCACGTCGTGCCGATGTGCCTGCCCTCGGTCATCATCCGGGTCACGCTGGACATGGCAGGCGTCATCCTGATCGCTGCGGGCCTGGGATTCCTTGGGCTAGGCGTCCTGCCCCCCACGCCGGAATGGGGCCTGATGATCTCGTCAGGGCGCAAATACCTATTCGAACAGTGGTGGGTCGCCACGATGCCGGGTCTTGCGATCTTCATCGTGAGCCTCGGCTTCAACCTGCTGGGCGACGGATTGCGCGATGTCCTTGACCCAAGGAGTTCCTCGAGATGAGCCTGCTGGAGGTCAGGAACCTGCGCGTCACCTTCGACACCGAGACCGGCAAGGTCGAGGCAGTGCGCGGCGTGTCGTTTTCGCTGGGCCATGAACGGCTGGGAATCGTGGGCGAATCCGGATCGGGCAAGACGATGACGGGCCGCTCGGTGCTGCGGCTGATCCGACCGCCGGGCCGGATCGAGGCCGATGCGATGACCTTCGACGGCCAGGACATCCTGAATGCGTCCGAATGCGACATGCGCGCCCTGCGCGGCAAGCGCATCGGCATGGTGATGCAGGACCCGAAATACAGCCTGAACCCGGTGATGACCGTCGGTCGCCAGTTGACCGAGGGCTTGCGGCTGCGCGACGGGCTGGGCAGGGCCGACGCCACCGCCAAGGCCATTGCCGCGCTTGAGGCCGTGCAGATCCGCGACCCTGCCCGCGTGATGGAGGCCTACCCGCACGAGCTTTCCGGCGGGATGGGGCAGCGGGTGATGATCGCGATGATGCTGATCCCGAAACCCGAACTTCTTATCGCCGACGAGCCGACGAGTGCGCTGGACGTCACGGTTCAGGCCGAGGTGCTGGCGATCCTCGACGGACTGGTCCGCGACCGGGGCATGGGTCTGATCTTCATCAGCCATGACCTGCGGCTGGTGGCGCGGTTCTGCGACCGGGTCCTTGTCATGCACAAGGGGCTGGTGGTGGAGGAGATCGCGGCATCCCATCTGATGGAGGCGAAGCATCCCTACACGAAGGGCCTTCTGAACTGCCTGCCCCGGATCGGTGGCCCGCGTGAGCCGTTGCCGGTGCTCGACCGGGCGGGGTTCTGACGATGGCCCTGATCGAGATCGAGCACCTGAACGTGACCTTCCACGCAAAGGGGCGCGAGGTACAGGCGGTGCGGGACGTCAGCCTGTCGGTGGAGTCCTGCGAGAGCTATGGCCTCGTGGGCGAAAGCGGGTCGGGCAAGTCCACGATCCTGCGGGCGATCTGCGGCATGGCGCCGGTGACTGGCGGCACGATCCGGATCGACGGAAAGCCCGTGCCCACCCCCCGCGGGCGGGCCTTCTCGACCGAGGTGCAGATGGTCTTTCAGGACCCCTATGCAAGCCTCCATCCCCGCCACACCATCGACCGCACCTTGTCGGAACCGCTGGCGATCCACCGAATGCCGGACCGCGACGCCCGCGTGGTGCAGGCCTTGACCGACGTGGGCCTGCCCCCCGCCTTCCGCTTCCGCTATCCCCACCAGCTGTCCGGCGGCCAGCGCCAGCGCGTCGCCATTGCCCGGGCCCTTATGCTGCGGCCGAAGATCCTGCTTCTGGACGAACCGACCAGCGCGCTCGATGCGTCGGTCCAGGCGGAGGTGCTGAACCTGCTGAACCGCCTGCGGGCCGAACAGGGGCTGACCTTCCTGATGGTGTCGCACGATCTGGCGGTGATCGACCACATGTGCGACAGGATCATGGTCCTGCAGCACGGCCGAACGGTGGAAGAGATCGGTCGCGACGACCTTGCGGGCGCCCGGATGACCACCGCCTATGCCCGCAGTCTGTTTGCCGCCAGCGCCGACCGGATGCTGGGCAGCACCTCGGAGTCCGCGCCATGATACCGGTCTTTGATGGCCACAACGACCTTCTGCTGCGGCTGCTCCTGAACCCGGAACGGCGCGACGAGATCTTCCTGACCGGCGAGGGCAAGGGCCATCTTGATCTGCCCCGCATGCAGGCGTCCGGGTTTGCCGGAGGATTCTTCGCAATCTACCTGCCATCGCCCATCGCGCACGACGATCCGGACTACCGGGCAAAGATGGAAAACCCGCCGTATGCTCTGCCGCTGCCCGACCCGATCCCTTTTGCCGAGGCGGTGACTCCCGCTGTCGCGGCGGCAGGGCACCTCTTGTGGATGGAACGCGCCTCGGCGGGCGCGCTGAAGGTCTGCCGCACGGGCGCAGAGGTCCGGGACTGTCTGGCGCAAGGCACCATAGCAGCGATCATGCATATGGAAGGCGCCGAGGCGATCGACGAAAGCCTCGATGCGCTCCACCTTTTCCACGCCGTGGGCCTGCGATCACTGGGGCCGGTCTGGTCGCGGCCGACGATCTTCGGCCACGGCGTGCCCTTTGTCTTTCCCTCCAGCCCCGATACCGGGCCGGGGCTCACGGATGCGGGCAAGCGGCTGGTCAAGGAATGCAACCGGCTTCGAATCATGCTGGACCTCAGCCACATGAACGAAGCCGGGTTCAACGACATCGCCCGCCTGTCCGACGCGCCCATGGTTGCCACCCATTCCAACGCCCACGCGCTTTGCCCGTCGTCGCGGAACCTGACCGACCGGCAACTGGCGATGATCCGAGACAGCGGCGGCATGGTGGGACTGAACTTCTCGGTGTCTTTCCTGCGCCCGGACGGCCGCCAGTTGGCCGAAACCGGATGGGATCCGATCCTGCGCCAGATGGACTATCTGCTGGAGCGGCTGGGAGAAGAGCACCTCGGATTCGGGTCCGACTACGACGGCTGCACCACGCCGGACGTCATCAACGACGTGACTGGCCTGCCAAGACTCATGCAGGCACTGGCAGACCATGGCTACGACCGGCCGCTGCTTGAAAAGCTGGCCCATGCCAACTGGCTTAGGCTTATCGACCGCACGCTTTAAGGTCAGGACTCGCTCTCGCGTCATGGCCAGAACATGACGGTTGCGACCATGGCGACGGCCGGGGGAAAGACCTTCGGGTGGCCGGACCGGTGGCGGGCGGGTGTGGGCTTTCTGATGCTTCCCGTCTAACCGAATGGATTCACGATATGAATCTTGTACGGTCAGAGTTCTGCAACAGCGACGATGTGACCCCGGTTGCTCCTTCAACTCGGCGAAGCCTCCCGGTTTGATCCGGCGAGGTTGCCCCGTCTGAGCAATGGGCGATCTGCGCAGGATTTCATATCCGCCGAGAAGATCGCCTCCTCCGACCCGTTGGGCGGCTCGGGACAATACGTCATGGCATCTGACGGCCCGGCGCGCCGCACCCCGGACTGGGTGTCTGGCCGGTCCTTGGCCCGAATCGCGCATGAAGGCATCCTGAAGCCATTTGATGCGGAGGATTTCGATATGACGGATGTCGATGTGGTCATCGTGGGCGCGGGATGCGCGGGGCTTGGGGCGGCAAAGCGGCTGCTGGCGGCGGGGCGGTCGTTTCAGGTTGTCGAGGCGATGGACCGAATCGGCGGGCGGGCCTGGACCACGACCTCGGACTTCGGCGTTCCCTTCGACATGGGCTGCGCCTGGCTGCATGCGGCCGACCGCAACCCTTTCTTCGCCGAGGCGCAGGCAGCCGGCTGGACGCTCTTTCATCATGACATGGGTCTGGATCACCTGTGGTTCGGCAGGCGCCGGGCGAGTGACGAGGAGATGGCGCGTGTCGCGGCCGCGGACTCGGCGCTGCGGGCCTGTCTGGAGGCGCATGAGGGGCCCGATGACCGGCTGTCGAGTCTGATCGCCGATTGCCATTGCCTGCGGGCGAATTCCACCTTTGCCGGCCCGATGGATTTCGGCGCCGACGACGACGAGATTTCCATCACCGACTACATGGCGGCGGCGGATCTGGACCCGAACTATTTCACCAAGGAGGGTTTCGGCGCCCTGATCCATCGCTGGGGCGCCGATGTGCCGGTGACGCTGGACTGCCCGGTGCGCCGCATCCGCTGGGACGGGCCAGGGGTCGAGGTCGAGACGGCCCGGGGCACGATCCGGGCGAAGGCCGTGATCGTCACCGTCTCGACCGGCGTTCTGGCCTTCGAGGACATTGCGTTCACCCCCGACCTGCCCGCAGGCCATCAGGAAGCGATCTTCGACCTGCCGATGGGCCTTCTGACCAAGATTCCCGTGCGGATCGAAGGCACTCGGCTGGGCCTGAAGCCGTTTGACGATCTGCTGATCGAACGCCATGCGCGGCATGATCTCTATTTCCTGGCCTTTCCCTTCGATCTCGACCTGATGGTCGGCTTCGTCGGCGGCGATTTCGCCTGGGAGATGGAGGCGGCGGGCGCGGCGGCGGCGGTGGATTTCGTGACGGACCGGCTGGCGGATATCTTCGGATCCGACGTGCGCCGCGCGGTGCGGCACGGGACAATGACCAATTGGGGCGCCGAGCGCCATGTCAGGGGAGGCTATGCCGCCGCGCGCCCGGGCAAGGCCCATGCCCGCGAAGTGCTGAAGGACCCCGTGGGCGAGCGGATCTGGTTCGCGGGCGAGGCGCTGGCCGGGGGGCTGAAGCAGACCGCTGCCGGGGCGCGGCTTTCGGGCGAGACGGCGGCGGGGCAGGTGGCCCTATGGCTCGCGGGCCAGGATCACCCGGCGTGAGGTGCTGGCGAACTCGCGCCGGATCAGGATGGCGGTCGCAAGCCCCGTGCCCACGGCAAGGCCCCAGGGGCCTAGAAGCCAGCCGAGCGCGGCCAGCGCGTAGTAGATCGACCGCAGACCCCGGTTGAAGCTTTTCGCGGCGGTGATGTTGATCTCGGCCGCCTGGCCCGCACGATGGAAGGCCAAGGGATCGCCGGGGTCGTTCGGCACCGCAGCCATCAGGATGGAGCAATAGCCGAACAGCCGGTGCGCCCAGACGAATTTCAACAGCGCATTGGCAAGGAAGCCGATCACCGGCAGCATCTTGACCGCGACATCCGGCCCGTCCGCGATCGGCAACTCCTCGGCCAGCCTCTGCACCGCCGCCGCATTGCCGATCACCGCCACCCCGCCGCCGATGGCGATCATGCAGGCCGAGGCGAAGAAGGCCGTCCCCTGGCGCAGGGAGTCGATCAGCGTGGCGTCGAAGATGCGCGGCTGACGGGTGACGAAGGTGCGCATCCAGTCGCGCCGGTAATCCTCCATCAGCCACGAGACCGAGGGCAGGGCGCGGGGCGGATGCTCGCTGATCCAGCCCGCGGCAAGCCAGGCGGCGATCAGAAGGCCCAGCATTGCCAGGTCGAGCACGGGGATCGCGGCAAGGTTCATCGTCATGGCACGGCACAGTAGGGCTGGGGTTTTTTCTTGTCACCCGGCGAAATTGGTTATATTTGTTTACCAGTCAGGAGGGGTTTCCATGCAGATGCCGGAACCGGATCGGGGCGTGCTGGAGCGAAGGGCGGCCATTCTGGCCCGGCTGCGGGCGGTGCTGCCGGCCGACGGGCTGATCGACGCGCCCGAAGAGCTGCGCGTCTATGAATGCGATGCCCTGACCGCCTATCGTTGCCCTCCGCTTGCCGCCGTCCTGCCGCGCACGACCGAAGAAGTCGCGGCGGTGCTGCGGGTCTGCTGGGAGGATGGGGTTCCGGTCGTGCCGCGCGGCTCGGGCACCTCGCTGGCCGGGGGGGCGATGCCGACGGCGGACAGCGTGATCCTGGGCGTGGCGCGGATGAACGCGGTGCTGGAGACCGACTACGAGAACCGCTTCATCCGGGTGCAGTCGGGCCGCACCAACCTGTCGGTCACCGGCGCGGTCGAAGCGGATGGGTTCTTCTACGCGCCCGACCCCTCCAGCCAGCTGGCCTGCGCGATCGCCGGGAACATCGCGATGAACTCGGGCGGGGCGCATTGCCTGAAATACGGGGTCACGACGAACAACCTTCTGGGCGTGACGCTGGTCCGGATGGACGGGACGGTGGTCACGCTGGGCGGCCCCTGGGGCGAGCCGGCGGGGCTCGATCTTCTGGGCGTGGTCTGCGGGTCGGAGGGGCAGCTCGGCGTGGTCACCGAGGCCTGGCTGCGCATCCTGCCCAAGCCCGAGGGCGCGCGGCCGGTGCTGGTCGGGTTCGACTCGAACGAGGTCGCGGGTGCCTGCGTCAGCGACATCATCAAGGCGGGCATCCTGCCAGTCGCGATCGAGTTCATGGATCGCCCCTGCATCCGCGCCACCGAAGCCTTCGCCAAGGCGGGCTACCCGGATTGCGAGGCGCTTCTGATCATCGAGGTCGAGGGGTCCGAGGCCGAGATCAGCGAACAGCTGGCCCGCATCCGCCAGATCGCTCTGGCGCATGACCCGGTCGAATTCCGCGAGGCCGAGGACGAGGATCAGGCCAAACGCATCTGGCTGGGGCGCAAGTCGGCCTTCGGCGCGATGGGGCAGATCAACGACTACATGTGCCTTGACGGGACGATCCCGGTTTCCTCCCTGCCGCATGTGCTGAAGCGGATAGGCGAGATGAGCCGCGAGTTCGGCCTGGACGTGGGCAACGTGTTCCATGCCGGCGACGGCAACATGCACCCCCTGATCCTGTTCGACGCCAACAAGCCCGGCGACCTGGAGAAATGCGAGGCCTTCGGCGCCGAGATCCTGAAGCTGTGTGTCGAGGTCGGCGGCTGTCTGACCGGCGAGCACGGCGTGGGGATCGAGAAGCGCGACCTGATGGCGGTGCAGTTCTCGGCCGCCGACATGGAGGCGCAGATGCGGATCAAGGATGTCTTCGACCCGAAATGGCTGCTGAACCCGGCGAAGGTGTTTCCGCTTGAGACCAGTGCCGGGCGGCGCGCGGTCTGAACCGTCCGGGGGTTTTGCACCCCCGGACCCCCGCAGAGTATTTGGGCAAAGGGCAAGGCATGCGGCCTTCGAGCGAATCGGAACTGGCGGAAGCCGTGGCGGGGGCTGCGGGGCCGCTGCTGGTGCGGGGCGGAGGCACGCGCACCCTGGGCCATGCGGTCGGCGAGGTGCTGGAGACCGCGGGCATCTCGGGGGTAGAACTCTATGAACCGGGCGCGTTGACCCTGGTCGTTCGGGCGGGCACGGCTCTGGCCGAGGTGGAGCGCGTGCTGGCGGGGGAACGGCAGCGGCTGGCCTTCGAGCCCCCGGACCTGCGCGCGATCCTCGGGCGCGAGGGGGTCTCGACCATCGGCGGGGTGGTGGCCGCCAACGGCTCGGGCCCGCGTCGGGTGCAGACGGGGGCGGCCCGCGATGCCGCGCTGGGGGTGCGGTTCGTGGATGGCAGCGGGACGGTGGTGCGCAACGGCGGGCGGGTGATGAAGAACGTCACCGGCTATGACCTGGTGAAGCTGATGGCCGGCAGCCGGGGCGTGCTGGGCGTATTGACCGAGGTGAGCCTGAAGGTGCAGGCGATACCGGAGGCGGAGGCGACGCTGGTCGTCGAGGGTCTGGACGATGCGGCCGGGCTCGCATGTCTGCGGACGGCGCTGGGTTCGCCCTTCGACGTCTCGGGCGCGGCGCGACATTCCGGGCAAAGCCTGATCCGCGTGGAAGGCATGGCCGGGTCCGTCGCCTATCGCATCGGGCGGCTGAAGGCGCTGGTCGGGGGCGAGGCGACGGTGGTCGAGGGGGAGGAAAGCGCCGCGCTCTGGCGCAGGGTGCGCGATGTCGTGCCCTTGCAGGGCAAACCAGGCGAGATCTGGCGGATCGCCACCCTGCCCACGGCGGCGGCCGGGATCGTGGCAGCCGTGGGCGGCACGGCGCTCTGGGACTGGGGCGGGGGGCTGATCTGGCTTTTGACCGAAGCCGGGCGCGGCGCGGAGGTCGCGGCAGCGGTTGCGGGCAAGGGCCATGCGACACTGGTGCGCGGGCAGGGCGGCCCGGTCTTTCCCCCCGAGGCGCCCGAGGTGGCGGCGCTGGTCGCCGGGTTGAAGGCGACGTTCGATCCGAGGGACATTCTCAATCGCGGGATGATGGGCTGATGCAGACGACCTTCACGCCTGAACAGCTGGCCGACCCCGGAATCGCGCGATCGAACGAGATCCTGCGGTCCTGCGTGCATTGCGGCTTCTGCACCGCGACCTGCCCGACCTATCAGGTTCTGGGAGACGAGCTCGACAGTCCGCGCGGGCGGATCTACCTGATCAAGGACATGCTGGAGCAGGGCCGCCCGGCCGACGAGAAGACGGTGAAGCACATCGACCGCTGTCTCTCGTGCCTCGCCTGCATGACGACCTGCCCCTCGGGCGTGCATTACATGCACCTCGTCGATCACGCCCGGGCACATATCGAGAAGACCTATCGCCGACCCTTCATGGACCGGGTGCTGCGCGCGGTGCTGGCCCGGGTGATCCCCTATCCCGGCCGGTTCCGCCTGGCGCTTCTGGCGGCAAGGATCGGCCGGCCCTTCGCCTGGGCGATCCCCGATGCCCGGGTGCAGGCCATGATGCGGATGGCGCCGAAGACCATCCCGCCGGTCAGTCGAAACGACGACCCGCAGGTGTTCCCGGCGCAAGGCGAACGCCGGATGCGCGTGGCGCTGATGACCGGCTGCGCGCAGAAGGCGCTGAACACCGACATCAACGATGCGACGATCCGCCTGTTGCGACGGCTTGGCTGCGAGGTGGTGGTGGCGAAGGGTGCTGGCTGCTGCGGGGCGCTGACGCATCACATGGGCAAGGAGGATCTGGCCCATGCCAGTGCCGCCGCCAACATCCGCGCCTGGATGGCCGAGAAGCGGGCGGCGGGCCTTGATGCCATCGTCATCAACACCAGCGGCTGCGGGACCACGGTCAAGGACTACGGCCACATGTTCCGCACCGATCCCGCCCTGGCCGAGGATGCGGCGACTGTCGCGGGGCTGGCGAAGGACATCAGCGAAGTGCTGACCCGTCTCGGCCTGCCGGAAGGGGCGCCGAAGGGACTGCGCGTCGCCTATCATGCCGCCTGTTCGCTGCAACATGGCCAGCAGATCAAGACCGCGCCGAAGGATCTCTTGAAACGCGCGGGCTTCGAGGTGGTGGAACCCGCCGACAGCCATCTCTGCTGCGGCAGCGCGGGCACCTACAACCTGTTGCAGCCCGAGATCAGTGCCGAGCTGAAGCGGCGCAAGGTGGCCACGCTCGAGGCGAAGCGGCCTCAGGTCATCGCCGCGGGCAACATCGGCTGCATGATGCAGATCGGCTCGGGCACCGGGATTCCGGTCGTCCATACGGTCGAACTGCTCGACTGGGCGACCGGCGGGCCACAGCCGCGGGCCTTGCAGGGCTGAGCGCAACGCCGCGCTTGCGCGACCGGCCGCAAATCCGCCAAACTTCCCGCGTAATGCTGAGGTCCGCGCGGAAAGGGAGGGGGTCCATGCGTCATCTGTTCCCCGGGCTTCTGGCGGCGGGGTTTGCGCTTTGGGCCGCGATAGGGACGGTCAAGCCGGTCCTGTCCGAGGATGCCGGCATGGTTCGGCTTCAGACCGCAGACGATTCCCGCGGTTGGGATGCGGTCGGCAAGCTGATACTGGGCGACCGCGGCTTCTGCACCGGGGCACTGATCGGTCCGCAGCTGGTCCTGACCGCCGCGCACTGCCTTTACGACAAGACCACCGGCGTGCAGCTGCGCCCCGAGGAAATTGAGTTTCAGGCCGGCTTCCGCAATGGCCGGGCCGTCGCCTACCGCCGGGTCAGCCGGGCGGTTGCCCATCCGGGCTATCGCTACGGCACGGCCGACAAGCTGGACCGCGTGACCGACGATGTGGCCCTGCTGGAACTCAGCCAGCCGATCCGGTTGCCGTCGCTGTTGCCCTTCGAGACCGGCGCCGCCCCGGTCGAGGGCGATGCGGTCGATGTCGTCTCCTATGCGCAATACCGCGAGGAGGCACCCTCGATCCAGGAGGCCTGCGAGGTGCTGGCGGGCCGCCGCAACGCCCTGATCCTGACCTGCAACGTCGATTTCGGCTCGTCCGGTGCGCCGGTGTTCAGCGTCCGCGACGGGGTCGCGCGGGTGGTCTCGGTCATCTCGGCCAAGGCCGAGGTCGATGGCCGCAAGGTCGCCCTTGCCGTGCCGCTGGCCGAGCCGCTGGCTGCGCTGCGCAGCGCGCTCGAGGCCAGCAAGGCCGGCTCGGCGGCCGGGGGCAAGTCGGTCAGCATCCTGTCGGGCGGTATCGGATCCGGGGCAAAGTTCCTCAAGCCATGAAAAGCATTTTCGTTCTGCTTGCGGCCCTTCTTGCCGCGGCGGTGTCGCCGCAGGGTGCCGCTGCGCAGAACTCGGGACTTGACGCCTTGCTCACGCGCGAGGAGCTGCGTGGGTTCGAACCCGTGGGCCGGGTCGATATCGAAGGTGGCGGTTTCTGCACCGGCGCGCTGATCGCTCCCGATCTGGTGCTGACTGCCGGTCATTGCGTGCTGGCCAGCGACGGGACCGCTGTCCCGGCTGAGCGCTTCCGCTTTCGCGCCGGGCTGGCCAATGGCACAGCTCTGGCCGAGGCCAACGTCGTCCGCACGATCATCGATCCCGGCTATCGCAGCATGGACCCCGCCCCGCCCGAGATGATCGCCCGCGACGTGGCGCTGTTGCAGCTGGCCGAACCGATCCCGACATCGCTGATTTCGCCACTGACCGTGGCGCGGCCGGGCAATGGTGACGTGGTCAGCGTCGTTTCCTACGCGGTGGGGCGAGAAGAGGTGCTGTCCTGGCAGCGCGTCTGCCATGTGATCGGCCGGCAGGACCAGCTGATCGCGATGGATTGCGATGTCACCTTCGGGTCATCGGGGGCGCCGGTGCTGGACCGGTCGGGCTATCGGGCACGGATCGTCTCGATCATCTCGGCAGGGAGCGAGGAGAACGGCAAGACGATGTCGGTCGGCATGGAACTGCCGGCGCTGGTCGACCGGCTGAAGTCGGCGCTGCGCCGCGGCCAGGCGACCAGCGTGGCAAATACCCCTACCCCCGCGACGGTGTCGGTCGAGTCTGCCACGCCTTCGATGCCCGGCAAGCCGGTGCGGCGGATCGAGTTGCAGGGTGACAAGCGCATCGGCACGAGCGGCGGCCTGCGTCTGGGCGGCGCGGCACCCTGACCCCCCGCCCGGACCGCCTGCGCAGGCTCTTGAAAGCCGCATCGCCCTTTCCTACCTCACAGTCATCCGGGTGCCATGACGGGCCCGGGTGTACCCGCCTTGCCCTTGCCGAGGGAAGGCCCCTGACATCGCTTCCAGGAGGATGACAATGCGCAACCTTGATTTTGCCCCGCTTTACCGCGCCACCGTCGGCTTCGACCGCATCGCCGACCTGATGGACCGGGTCCTGTCCACTGACGTGGCCCAGCCGACCTATCCGCCCTACAACATCGAAAAGACTGCCGAGGACGCCTATCGCATCTCGATCGCCGTGGCCGGGTTCACGCCCGAGGAACTGAGCGTTGAAGTGAAGGACGGTTCGCTCTTCATCTCGGCCCGCAAGTCGGCCGACGAGACCGAGCGCACCTACCTGCACCGCGGCATCGCCACCCGCGCCTTCGAGCGTCGCTTCGCCCTGGCCGACCATGTCCGCGTGACCGGCGCCGTGCACGAGAATGGCATGCTGCACGTCGATCTCGTCCGCGAAGTGCCCGAGGCGATGAAGCCCCGCCGGATCGAGATTACCCGTGCCAACGGCGCGACCCCCGTCATCGAGGCCAAGCCCGAGACGGTGAACTGATCCATCCCTGGCCGCTTGCAGGAGCCCGGGTTCCCGCCCGGGCTCTTTCACGTCTTGCAAGCCGGTTGCAGGCAGCGGATGAAGGGCCAAAGGAAAGGCCCGCCGAATGTCCGATCAGCCGCTGCCCCCCGATCAGATGCAGCCCGCAACCCGCGCCCTGGATGCCGGTCTCGTGCCCGACCCGCTGACCGGGGCCATCGCGCCGAACCTGGTCGCTTCGGTAAACAATGTCTTCGCGCCGGGCTCGGCCGGGTTCTCGGCCGAGGGTGCCGACCTGACCGAACAGCCCTTCCTCTATGCCCGCTGGACCAATCCGACGGTCCGCGCCCTGGAAGAGCGGCTTGCCGGCCTCGACGGCGCCGAGGATGCGCTGGCCACCGCGACCGGCGCCGCCGCCGCCGCCGCCGTGTTCCTGACCTTCCTGAAGGCAGGGATCATCTGATCGTTTCGGACGTGTGCTACGCGGGTGTCTACGAACTGGCCACCCGCGTCCTGCCCGACCTCGGCATCGCGGTCACGCCCTGCGACCTGACCGATCCTGCCGCAGTGCGTGCGGCGCTGCGCCCCGAGACCCGGCTCATCCATGCCGAAACGCCCTATAATCCGATCCTGCGGCTGACCGATCTTGCGGCCCTGTCCGCCCTGGCGCGCGGGGCCGGGGTGCTTCTTTCGGTGGACAGCACGCTGGCGACGCCGGTCATCACCCGGCCTCTGGACCACGGGGCCGACTTCGTGATCCATTCGCTGACCAAGTTCATGAACGGCCATGGCGATGCGCTGGGCGGGGCGGTGATCGGCCGGAAGGATCTCGTCTCGCGCCTCCGCTCGCGTGCCGGGGTGTATCTCGGGGCGAGCCTCTCGGCGCAGAACGCCTGGCTGATCCTGCGCGGACTGGACACGCTGTTCCCCCGGATGCGCATGGCCTGCGCCACGGCGGAACGCCTGGCCGCCTGGCTTGCCGGTCACCCAGCCGTCGCGCATGTCACCTGGCCCGGGGCGGTGGACCATCCGCAGCATGATATCGCCCGGCGCCAGATGGAACTGGGCGGCGCGATGATCGCCTTCCAGACCCGCTCGGACCCCGCGACCGTCGCCGCCCGCATGGCGGAACGGTTCCGCGTGATCCATTATGCCTTTTCCCTGGGCCACCAGAGGTCGATCTGCGTTCACATCGGGACCGGGGAAGTCCAGCGCAGCACCTTCCGCATGGAGGGGGCCGCGCTGGATCGTTGGAAGGACTGGGCGGGCCAGGGGGTCTTTCGGTTGTCCGTGGGCCTGGAAGACCCCGCCGACCTGATCGCTGATCTGGCCCGCGCCCTCGACTGACCGCTCCTCGTCGACTGCGTCGCTCGTCGCTGCGACGAGACGGCGCAGCCGATCGAGGAGCCGCCGCCTATTTCGACAGGCTCTGCGCCAGCCGCATCAGGTTCACCGCCTCGATGCGGTAGCCGAACGGATCGTCGCCCCGGTTCGCCACCGCAAGTTCGATGGCCTCGTCCCAGCCCCAGTCTCCCAGGTAGGCCGAGCCTTGCAACAGCTGGCCGAACCCGGCGATCGCGGCGGCAAAGCGGGTTTCGGCGCTGGCCGGTTCCTGCCCGGTGATCGGCGTCTCGACCAGCGTCGAGGTTTCCGCGCCCGGCGCCTTCCAGCGCAGGCGCAGGAAGCCCAGCTCGCCCGAAGCCTCGCCCGTCGCCGTCGCGTTGCCGTAGCGCAGCGGATCGTTCAACAGCGCGTCCGACCCCGGTGCCGTGACTTCATAGATCGCCGTGACCTGCCGCCCCGCCCCGATCTCGCCCGCGTCCACGCGGTCGTTGTTGAAATCCTCGCGACGCAGGGCGCGGGTCTCGTAGCCGATCAGCCGGTATTCGACGACCGTGGCCGGGTTCCATTCCACCTGGATCTTCACATCGTCCGCGATGGGGAACAGCGCGCCCGTCAGCTGGTCTACCAGCACCTTCCGCGCCTCGCCAAGCGTGTCGATGTAGGCCGCGGTCCCGTTCCCGTTCTGCGCCAGCGCCTGCATCACCGCATCGTCCAGGTTCCCCCGCCCGAAGCCCAGGACCGACAGGTAGGTCCCCGTCGCCCGCTGCCTGGCGACATAGGCCTCCAGCCCGTCCGGGTCGCTGACGCCGACATTGAAGTCGCCATCCGTCGCCAGAAGGATCCGCGTGATCTCGCCGTCCGCCTTCATCCCCTCGGCCACCCGGTAGGCCAGCTCCAGCCCCTCAGCCCCCGCCGTGGACCCGCCCGCCATAAGGTTGTCGAGCGCCGAAAGGATCGCCGCCCGGTCCCCCGCCCTGGTCGGCGGCAGCACCTCGCCGGCCGAGCCGGCATAGGTGACGATGGCCACCTGATCCTCGGGGCGCAGCTCCGCCAGCATCAGGGACAGCGACTGCTTCAGAAGCGGCAGCTTGTTGGCATCCTCCATCGACCCCGAGGTGTCGATCAGGAACACAAGGTTCAGCGGAGGCCGTGCGGCCACTTCGGGCAAGGCCCCCTGGATGCCGATGGTCACCAGCCGCGTGCCGGGGTTCCAGGGCGTCGGCATCACGGCGATGGTCGAGGCGAAGGCCGCGTCCCCCTCGGGTGCCGCATAGGCATAGGGGAAATAGTTCACCATCTCCTCGATCCGCACCTGGTCGGGCGTCGGCAGATAGCCCGCGGTCAGCGAGGACCGCACCACGGCATAGGACGCGGTATCCACGTCGATCGAGAAGGTCGAGACGGGTTCTTCCGCCGTCACCTTCACCGGGTTCGGGGCGGCGTTGGCATAAGCCTCGGTGTCCTCCATCGGGAAGACCCGGACATCCGGGGCAGACACGGAGGGCAGGGCTGCCGGAGCAGAGGCGAAGTCCTCCGACCTCTTGGCCTTGGTCCGGGCGCGGGGTGCGGCATCCATGGCCAGCCCGACGGCCCCCGGATCGACGGGCAGCGCGTCTGTTGCCATCTCCGGCTGCGGCGTCTCGGCAAGGTTGTCGCCTTCCGGGCTGATGGCAGTCGGCGGCGGGGCGGGCTCGACCGGAGCCAGCCGGGCAGGGTCATGGGGCACGGGAAGCGCAAGGGGTTCAGGCGCCGCCGGTTCGGCCTCGGCCATCGTCGAGTCGGTTGTGCCCGCGCCAGTCACCGGAGCGACCGGCGCAGTTTCGGTCTGGCTCTGCGCCGCGACGGTGTCGGGCTTCGGGGCCTCGGCATCGGTGATCGCCGGTGCGGGTCTGTCGGGCGCACCGATCCGCAGGTCGGTGACCGGCAGGATCACTGCCACCCCGATCAGCAAGGCGGCTGCCGAGGTGGTCATGGCAAGGGCAGGGCGGGCAGTCAGGTAGTGGAACATGCGACGTACTCCGTTCAGGGGGGCCGCGCCGTGGCGGTCCTCACTGGAACGGACGGGCCCGTTCGATTCTTGGAGCCGGTCGAAATTTTCCACCGCCAGCCGCATCGCCCGCGCCTTCGCATCTGCGTCCGGGGGCGGCGCCGCCTTCAGGGCACGGCGGAGGTCGTCGAGATCGTCGGTCATTCCGCCTCCTCCCTTGCCATGGCCCGCAGCCGTTTCTTCACTTCACTCATCCGCCAGGCGATCGTGCCCTCGGACACGCCCAGCACCGCCCCGGCCTCGGCCTGGGTCATCTCCTCGCCCAGCACCAGCGCCACGGTATCCCGCAACTCGGGCGAAAGCCGCGTCATCGCTTGGGCCAGCCAGTCCGCCGCCTCGGCTTGCGATGCGATCTCGTCCTGCCGCGCGATCTCCCAGTCGCCCCAGCCCTGCGCGGCGCGCGCCCGGGTCGCCTGCCGCCGCCGCAGGTCATGCGCCGCATTCACCACCACGCGGTAAAGCCAGGTTGTGAACCTTGCCTCGCCCCGCCAGTTGCGCAGCTTGGACGGAAGTGCGGCGCAGATGTCCTGCGCCAGGTCCTCGGCCTCGGCCTTCGAGCCGGTCAGCCGCCAGGCCAGGCCGTGAACCCGGTCATAGTGGCGCCCGACCAGCGTGGCAAAGGCCGCCCGGTCGCCCCGGGCGGCAGCGGCAGCCAGCAACTCGTCGGACGTTTCCATCAGCATCACGTTACCTGTGACGCAGCCCGGCCGGCAATCCTTGGGCCGGGCACGGAAATCCCGACCCCGCACGAAAAGCGACCCGGCCCGGGACGGGGCCGGGCCGGGTGACGGAACGGGGTCCGGTTCGGCGCGCAAGGCGGCGATCAGTAGATCATGCCGTCGTAGAGGCCATAGGCCCCCGAGGTGCTGCGCAGGCTGGCCGAGGCGCCCTCGTCGCGGGCATAGGCCACGATCGCGTTGTAGGTGCCGGGCCCGAAGGCGCCGTCGATGCCGCCGCGATAGTAGCCCCAGGCGCGGAGGTTGCGCTGGATCGCCTTGCGTTCCGACAGCGAATAGCTCTGGAAGGCGCGGGCGGCAGGGGTCGAATAGATCGAGGTGCTGGCCGTGCGGCGCGGCTCGACATAGCTGTGGCGCGGCTCGACGAAGGTCGGCGCCGGAGCGACATAGACCGGGGCCGCCATCCGGGCGCGGCGGTTCTTGATGATCTCATCGACGATCACCGCCGTTGCGACACCGGCGACGAAGCCCTGTTCCTTGTCGCCCCAGGCAAGCGCCGGGGTGGCGGGAACAGCGGCGACCGAAAGCGCGGTCAGGCCGGCAAGCAGGGTGGTCTTCGCAGCGTTTAACGAGAGCAGCATGGCATGTCCTTTCGTGAGTGACCCGAGGCAGCCGGGCCGATGCCATCGGTTATGGGCATCCGTGTCACGCTAGGCAAAATCAGGCGGGCGCTAGGGAAGAACGCCCGCCTGCTATCGGATAACATAAGTATTTTCAGATGGTTGGGCGATCCTTCAGGTCTCGCAAGGCAGCGGAAAGCCGGTCTAAACCTTCGTTGAGGCGCGATTCCGGCCCGCCGCCCGCCCCGATGCGCAGATGGTGGGGCAATCCGTAGGCCGAGCCGGGCAGGAGGAAGGTCCGGTAGGGCGGCCGCAACAGCGCGCGGGCCAGCGATTCGCCGTCCGAGCCCTCCAGTCGGGCCAGTCCGATCAGACCGGCCTCCGGGCGATGCCAGGACAGCCGGGGCTCTTCCGCCACAAAGCGGTCCAGCAGGTCCAGCGTGACCCGCCCCTCGTCCCGCGCGCGGGACAGCGCGGCCGCCAGCCGGTCGGGCCGCAGCGCCAGTTCGGCGATATGCTCGCCAAGGATGTTCATGATCTCCGACCCGTTCTCGCGCAGGATCATCGCGGCGCGGATCACCTCCGGCGACTGGCAGACCATCCAGCCGGTGCGCAGGCCCTGCAAGCCCAGGGCCTTCGACACCGATCCGGTGGTGATCCCGAACCGCGTCATCCCGGCGATGGCGGGCGGGCGCGGTCCGGTCCACTCAAGCCCGGCATAGACCTCGTCCACCACCAGCCAGATGCCATGCCGCTCGGCCAGCTCGGCCAGGGCGCGCAGGTCGGCCTCGGGGATCAGCCGCCCGGTCGGGTTGTTGGGATTGGTCAGGAAGACCATCCGGGTCCGGGGGGTGATCGCCGCCGCCACCGCATCCGGGTCGAGCCACCAGCCGCGCGCTTCGTCCCGCGCCACCTCGACCAGCCGCGCACCGATGGCCCTGGCCATCACCCCCGCCTGCGGCCAGCCGGGCGCCTCGGTGACGATCTCGTCGCCGGCGGACAGAAGCTGGCGGAACAGAAGATAATTCGCCTCGGCCGCCCCCGCCGTGATGAGGACAGACTCCAACGGCACCGACAGCCCCGTCTGGTCCAGCACCCGCTGCCGCAGCGCGGGAAGGCCGAGGAAGCTTTTCCCGTTCCAGTCCAGCGACAGCTCGGGGTCGAGGTCGGGCAGGAAGTCCTTCAGCCGCGGCGACCGCGCGAGCGAAAAGCCGATGAAACACTCCGGCGGGTCCTGCGCGGTGGTCTCCAAGAGGTAATCGAACAGCTTGTGAATGGTGACCTTCATCCGCCCTCTCGCGCCCCCCGGACTTTTCGAAAAGTCCGGACCGGAGCCTTCAAAGGCTCCGTTGCGATTTCTGCGAAGAAATCGCTCCCCCTCACCGCACGTCGCGTCCCTGGTTCAGGATGATGACATTGCCCGAGGACACATCCCCCGCGGGCGAGATCAGGAACCCGACCCAGGCCGCGATCTCCTCGGGCCGCATGGCGTGCCCATGCGGCATGGCGCTGATCGCGCGGGCCAGCACCTCCTCGGTCAGCACTTTGAACAAGGGTGTCTCGGTCATCGCCGGGGCAATCGAGTTCACCGCGATCCTCTCTCGCGCATAGCGCCGCGCCAAGTCCTTCGTCAGCGTGTCCATCGCCGCCTTCGCGGCCCGGTAATGCGGCGGGTCGAAGACATCGAAGTTGTAGGCGCCGTTTGACGAGATGTTGACGATCTTGCGCACTCCCGGCCGCCCCGCCATCGCCTTCACCGCCTGCTGACAGCAATGGAAGGCGGACGAAAAGTTGACCGCCATCTGCCGGTCCAGTTCGGCGGCCGGAATGTCGGGGAAGTCCGACATGAAGCAGGTCCCGGCGTTGTTGACCAGCGCGTCCACCCCGCCGAACCGCGCCACCAGCCGGTCGAAAAGGTCCGCGATCGCCTCCGCATCAGTCAGGTCCACCGCCTCGGCCACGAAGCCCTCGCGGTCTGCCGCCATCGCCAAGAGCGCCGCGCCGTCGATATCGACGCCGACCACCGTCAGCCCATCCGCCAAAAGCCGGTCGACGAAGGCCCGCCCCAACCCCCCGGCGGCCCCGGTCACGACAGCGATGCGATTGGACATGGTTCCCCCCGGACATGGAGAAGCCAGCCTAGGCCAAGGCCCGGGCCGGCTCAATCCGTGTCACGAGGCTCAGGGCGCTTTCGGAAGCTTGTCGAAATCCGCCGCCGAATGGCGCTCGGGCAGCTTTTCCCAGTCCTCGCCCCAGGAGCGGTTGACCTTGCGGCCCCGCACCACCGCAGGCCGCGCGTCGATGCGCTTGGCCCAGGCCATGACGTGCTTGTAGCTTTCCACGTCCAGGAACTCGGTCGCGTTGTAGGCCCGGCCCAGCACCAGGCTGCCATACCAGGCATAGATCGCCATGTCGGCCAGCGAATAGTCCCCGGCCATCCACTCATGTGTCGCCAGATGCCGGTCGAGCACGTCGAGCTGTCGCTTCGTCTCCATCGCATAGCGGTTGATCGCGTATTCGATCTTCACCGGCGCATAGGCGTAGAAATGCCCGAAGCCGCCGCCGACAAAGGGCGCCGAGCCCATCTGCCAGAAGAGCCACGAAAACATCTCGGTCCGTTGCGACGGGTCCTTCGGGATGAAGGCGCCGCCGAATTTCTCGGCGAGGTAGAGCATGATCGAGGCGCTCTCGAACACCCGCTGCGGCGGGTTGACGGAGTGGTCCATCAGCGCCGGGATCTTCGAGTTCGGGTTTACCGCGACGAAGCCCGACCCGAACTGGTCGCCCTTGCCGATGTCGATCAGCCAGGCGTCGTATTCGGCATCGTGGCCGGCCTCCAGAAGCTCCTCCAGAAGGATCGTGACCTTTATCCCGTTCGGCGTCGCCATGGAGTAAAGCTGCAAGGGGTGCTTGCCCACCGGCAGTTCCTTGTCGTGCGTGGCACCTGCGACGGGGCGGTTGATGTTGGCGAAGGCGCCGCCCGAGGGCTGCTCCCATTTCCAGACCTTGGGCGGAGTATAGTCGTTCGGCATCGGAAATCCCCCGAGTTGCGGATCGGTAACGAAGCTAGTGCCTCGGGTCGCCTTGCACCAGAGGCCCGAAACAGCGGGTCGGGACTGCCGGAATGCACAGCACAAATGGCAAGGGGCGGCCCCAGCGGACCGCCCCCCTTCGCCCTGTCCAGCCCGTCAGATCGACAGGCAGACGTACTTCAGCTCCATGTAGTCATCGAGGCCATGCCGCGAACCCTCGCGCCCCAGGCCCGACTGCTTGACGCCCCCGAAGGGCGCCATCTCGTTGGAAATCAGGCCGGTGTTGACCCCCACCATCCCGTATTCCAGCGCCTCCTGCACCCGGGTGATGCGGCCGATGTCGCGGGCGTAGAAGTAGGAGGCCAGGCCGAAGATCGTGTTGTTGGCCATGGCGATGACCTCTTCCTCGGTCTCGAATTTGAAGAGGGGGGCGAGCGGGCCGAAGGTCTCTTCCTGTGCGACCTTCATGTCGGGTTGCACGCCGGTCACCACGGTCGGCTCGAAGAAGGTCCCGCCCAGTTCGTGCCGACGGCCCCCGGTGACGACCTTGCCGCCGCCGGCGAGCACGTCCTGGATATGCTCCTCGACCTTCTCGACCGCGGCCTCGTTGATCAGGGGGCCGGTGGTGACGCCGGGCTTCAGCCCGTCACCGATCGACAGCTTCTTCACCGCGGCCGCCAGCCTTTCGGCGAAGGCGTCATAGACGCCGGCCTGGACATAGATCCGGTTGGCGCAGACGCAGGTCTGGCCGTTGTTGCGGAACTTGGAAATCATCGCGCCTTCCACCGCCGCATCCAGATCGGCGTCGTCGAAGACGATGAAGGGGGCGTTGCCGCCAAGCTCCATGCTGCATTTCAGGATCTGGTCGGCGGCCTGCTTCAACAGGATGCGCCCCACTTCGGTCGACCCGGTGAAGGTCAGCTTGCGGATCAGCGGGTTCTCGCAGAACTCCTTGCCGATGTCCGAGGACCGCTTCGAGGTGATGACCGAGAAGAGGCCCGCCGGAACCCCGGCGCGTTCGGCCAGCACTGCCAGCGCCAGGGCCGACAGCGGGGTCTCGGCGGCGGGGCGCGCGACGAAGCCGCAGCCGGCGGCCAGCGCCGGGGCCACCTTGCGCGCGATCATCGCGTTCGGGAAGTTCCAGGGCGTGATCGACGCGGCGACGCCGATCGGCTGCTTCAGCACATGGATGCGCTTGTCGCGCTGGTGGCCGGGGATGATGTCGCCATAGGTGCGCTTGGCTTCCTCGCCGTAGAACTCGATGTAGCTGGCGCCATAGGCGATCTCGCCCTTGGCCTCGGCGAGCGGCTTGCCCATTTCTGCGGTCAGGATGGTGGCAAGGTCGTCCTGGTTCGCCATGCAGAGGTCGAACCAGCGCCGCAGGACCTGGGCGCGTTCCTTGGCGGTGCGGGCCGCCCATTCGCGGTGGGCAGCGTGGGCGGCCTTGATGGCGCGAGCGGTTTCGGCCCTGCCCAGATTCGGCAGTTCGCAGATCACGTCGCCGCGCGCGGGGTTGGTCACGGGAAAGGTAGTGCCGTCATCAGCGTCGATCCACTCTCCGGCGACATAGGATTTCTTCGCCAGAAGCGAGGGATCTTTCAAAAGCGATGCGAGATCGGTCACGGAATCGAGCATGGGTGGGCCCTCCTTGTGCTTTAGCCGACAGGTGCCATGCGGGGGGCGCCATGTCCAGTTGCAAGGCGGTTGTCAGGCCAGGGTTTGATCAAATTCCCGGCAAGCTGGACCTGTTCCCCGGAGTTTTCGAAAACTCCGGACCGGAGCCTTCAAAGGCTCCGATGCGATTTCTTCGAAGAAATCGACGCCTCACCCGTTCGCGTGCATCCGCTCGATATAGGCGCGCATTTCCTCGGCCTCGTGCCGGGCGTCGCGCAGGCCCTCCATCGCGGCCTTCAACTCGGCCTCGGTCTGGCTCAGCTGGTTGGACAGTTCCGCCTCGCGCTGATCCATGTAGGCCAGTGCCTGGTCGCGCAGTTCCTCGGCCTCGTGCAGCGATTGCGCCAGCTTGTCCATCTCGGCCATGTCGCCGCCCTGAACCCGGGTGAAACGGTGCAAGAGCCAATGAGCGAACCAGCCCATTGCAAAGGCGACGAGCAGGATGATGGCGGTGGCGACGACGAATTCGGTGCGGTTCATGGGGTGTCCTGGGCCTTCAGGCCGTCGGGTCGGGGCTTCGGAGCCAGTGTCTTTTCGGTCGGTGCGGCCGACGGGCTGGTGTCGTTCGAGAAATCCGGTCCGTTCGCCACTGCGGAATCCGCCCCGGTTGCCATGGGCGCGGCGGCCTCGCTCGACTCCACCCCGTTGCCCGCTGCGCCCTTGAGCACGAACTCGATCCGGCGGTTCGCCTCGCGGCCTTCCTCGGTGCCGTTGTCGGCGATCGGTTGTGCCTCGCCATAGCCGACCGCCGTCATCCCCGAGACATCGACCCGCCGGCCCTGCAAGGCCAGAAGCACCGCCTCGGCCCTTGCCTGGCTCAGCGCCTTGTTGCCGCCCTCGGAGCCCTGGCTGTCCGTATGGCCGCCGATTTCCATCTGCATCGCCGGACAGTTGGCCAGGATCTTCGCCAGTTCGTCCAGCACCGGGCGCGCGGTGGTTGCGATCTCGGCCGAGGCGGGGGTGAAGGTGATCTTGGTCCGGGCAATGACCGCATTCACATCCGCCGCGCATTCCTCGGGCGTGGGCAGCGCGGCCAGCGGGTCCAGCGCCTCGTCGTAGCGCACGTTGACCCGGAAGGTCTGGCCCTGACCCAAAGCCTCGGACAGGATCTGCGTGATCCGACCCCGCGTCTCGGTCGATCCGGTGACGCCGGTCACCTCGACCAGATCGGGCCTAACCAGAAGCCGCCCCGTCTTCACCTCGGCCAGCGCCTTCAGCCCGGCCAGCACCCGGACCGCCCAGCCATCGGGCAGGCCCTCGTCCAGCCGGGTCGCGGTCAGGACCTCGGCCCCCGCGAAGGCCGAGCGCGCGAAGGCGTCCACCGCGCTGCGCTGCATCTCGTCGGTCAGCCGGCCGCGCAGCTCGACCCGGCCGTCTTCGGCAAGGGTCGCGGTGAATTCGGCCGGACCCTGGGTCGCCGTTTCCTTCCGCTCCAGCGTCGAGGTCAGCGAGAAGACATCCGGGAGCCCGGTCTCCAGCTCGCCCACCACCTTGTCGAACACATCCTGCGGCACGTCGCTGCCCGCCAGGAGCGTGACATCCGCGTCCGAGAATGTGATCGACCCCGACCCCAGCTCGGTCACCGCCCGCATCCCCAGGCTCACCGCATCCGCCCAGCGCGGGGTCGGCGTGCCAAGCCCGACCTGGCAGACGGTCGTCCCGGTGACCCCGACCGCAGCCGCCGCCCGCAGGATCTGGGTCCGCGCGCGGTCGGTGTCGGCCGAACAGCTGTCGAAACGCGCGCCCTCGTCATCGACGACGAAGCGCAGACTGAAGGGGGTGATGACCGGACGCGGCGCGGAAATCTCCATCACCAGCTGCACATCAGCCGGCGCCAGGCCGCGCAGGTCCGCCTCGACGCGGCGCTTTTCCTCGGCGCTGTCGGTGATCGCCTTGACCTCCACCCGCTCGGCTGTGACCGAGACCTTGGACAGTTCCAGCCGCTCCAGCGCTTTCAGCCCGAAAGCCAGGGCCCCGTTCCAGCCTTCGGGCGCAGGGTAATCCGCCGTCTCCAGCATGTCGGGCAGTTCGCTCCCCGGCGCCAGCGCCGCCGCCGCCGCGGCAAGGTCCGCCTCGGTCATCCCGCCCTCGTCGGGGGTTTCGGGGATCAGGCCGCTCAGCTGCACCTCGTCCTCGGTGCGCAGCATCTCGACGCTGAACTTCGGCGCCTCGATGGCCGAGGCCGGCGCCACGTCCAGCCCGTCGCGGATGCGCGAGCTGTCGATCAGCTCGCCCACCTTGTTCACTGCGCGAAACCGCGCCGCCTCGTTCGGCGCCGTCCCGGTCAGCCGCACCTGCAAGCCATCCGTCTCCACCGTGATCCAGTCGATCCCGGCCTCGGCCAGCTTGCCGCTTACCACCTTCTGGGTGCGCGATTCGATCACCTTTGCCGCCCCCAGCGCGACCGACACCATTACCACCCCGGCAAGCAGGAAGGCGAGAAGGGCAAGCGTGGTCGAGGACAGTCTGGCGAGGCGATGCAGCAAATCGGATTCCGGAAGACTCAGGCGCCGTGGCGTTATTCCTGCTTCCTAGGGGTTCGGGGCGCCGGGTTCAACCAAGCCATGCGGCGGCGGCAAGAAACGGCACGGGAATCAGCCCGGCATCGCGGTTCGACCGGAAGACCGTCAGGCACGAGGCCGGGTCGTTCAGGTCCAGCCGCCGCATCTGCCAGCCGATGTGCAGCCCCATCGCCCAGACACCGGCCAGCGCCACGACGAAGGCCAGGGGGCGCCCGGCCCCGGCATGGGCCAGCACCACCGCCGCCGCGAACAGCGCGAGCGTTGCCGCGAAGAAGCCCCAGAGCCAGGCCCGGCTTTTCGCGCCGAACAGCCGCGCCGTGGATTTCACCCCGATCAGCGCGTCGTCCTCGCGGTCCTGATGCGCGTAGATCGTGTCGTAATAGAGCGTCCAGGCGATCCCGGCGGCATAAAGCGCGATGGCCGCGGACGGCACCTCGCCGGCATGGGCGGCCCAAGCCAGCAGCGCGCCCCAGTTGAACGCCAACCCCAGAAAGACCTGAGGCCACCAGGTGAACCGCTTGGCAAAGGGATAGATCGCCACCAGCGCCAGCGATGCCACGCCCAGCCCCACGGCCAGCCAGTTGTAGGTGAACAGGATCAAGGCCGCGAGCAACGCCTGCACCACCATCCAGACCAGCGCCGCCTTCACTGTCACCTGGCCCGAGGGCAGGGGCCGCGACCGCGTGCGCGCCACCTGCGCGTCGATGTCGCGGTCGGTGATGTCGTTCCAGGTGCAGCCCGCCCCCCGCATAAGGAAGGCTCCGATCCCGCAGGAAGCCGCAAGCCACAAGTCCCAGGCCCGGAACCCGCCGACCCCGCCGGCCAGCGCGATCGCCCAGAGACAGGGTATCAGCAGCAGCCAGGTGCCGATCGGCCGGTCGGCGCGGCTCAGCCGCAGATAGGGGCGCGCCGGGGCCGGGGCGTAGCGGTCCACCCAGTTTTCCGGTGGGGCATCCGCGACCCGGCCCCCGTGCGCATCCGCCGCGGCGGCCTCTGGCAATTCGGGCGCTTGGGTCATAGGGTCCGGCTCATGGAAGCGAAGATCAGGCTCTATGTAGATCAGCCGCTCGGGGCGGGGCAAGCCGTGGCCCTGTCGCAGGACCAGGCGCATTACCTGACCGGGGTCATGCGGCTGGGCGAAGGCGCGGCCATCCTGCTCTTCAACGGCCGCGACGGCGAATGGCGCGCCACGCTCGCGCAGGCCGGAAAGCGCAACGCCATCGCGGTCTGCGACGCGCAAACCCGGCCCCTGCACCTGCCGCCCGACCTCTGGCTGCTCTTCGCACCGATCAAGAAGGCCCGCACCGACTTCATCGTGGAAAAGGCGGTGGAGCTTGGCGCCGCGCGGATCCTGCCGGTCCAGACCCGCCACACCAATTCCGAACGCATCCGCCAGGACCGCCTGCAAGCGCACGCCGTCGAGGCAGCCGAACAATGCGGCGCGACCTTCGTGCCCGAGGTCGCCGATCTCCAGCCGCTCGACCGTCTCCTGCGGACCTGGCCGGAGGACCGCGCGCTCATCTGGTGCGACGAGGCATCCGCCAGCGCGCCTCCCTCCCCCCCGCGTGGGGGAGGGATGGGGTGGGGGGGCTCCGGTCTGCCAACCGCGCCCGCCGCCATCCTGATCGGCCCCGAGGGCGGCTTTTCCGCCGACGAGGCCGCAACGCTGCGCTCGCGCCCCAATGTGACCCCCCTCTCGCTCGGCCCCCGCATCCTGCGGGCGGACACCGCCGCCGTCGCCGCGCTGACGCTCTGGCAGGCCGCCTGCGGGGACTGGCGATGAGCTTCATCCGGCCCGAACTTTCCGCCGCGCTCTGGCGCTGGCGCGAAGTGGGGGCGGGGGCGGCGCTCGCCGCGCTGGGCGCCTGGACCGCCACGCGCGGCGGCTACCTGCTCGTGCCCCTCGGCCTTGCCCTCATGGCGCTCGGGGTCGGCTGGACGCTGACCGCCTGGCGCCGCCTGCGCTTTCGGCAAGAGGGCGAGGCCCCCGGCATCCTGCGCGTGACCGAGGCGCAGATCGCCTATTACGGGCCGAGGGTGGGCGGCTTCGTCGGCCTGCCCGACCTGTCCGAGATCCGCCTTCTCACCCTGCGCGGCCGCCGGATCTGGAAACTGAAGCAGGCCGACGGTCAGCTGCTGCACATCCCGGTCGAGGCCGAGGGCGCCGAAGCCCTGTTCGACGCCTTCGCCACCCTGCCGGGGATCGACATGGCCGCGCTGGTCGCGGCGCTGGGGACGGATGCGCCGGCCTCGGACGCCCGCGTCATCGCGCTGGCCGAGGTCGATCGCCTGATCTGGGCGCGGCCGGGGCAGGGTATCCTCCGGGCCTGAGCCGAAAATTCTTCGCCGAAGAATTTTCGGCCCGCGCAGACCCCGCGTTCCGGACAATTTCTCTGTTCACCTGTTAACAGAAACTGAATCCGCATCTGTAACCATCTGAATTCATTGTGGTCGATTCTCTGACCACGCTGGACGGCCGCTCTGGGCTCCGCGACCCCCCTTGACTTGGCACCGCCCGCGCGACAGGTCTTGGCCTCCGGTCCGGCAGGCCGGAGCCCGAGACAGCGAAGGTCCGAAATCCATGTCCATCCCTCAGTCCGGCGGCGGCCTCATCGAAAGCTTCGACCAGCTCGCCGCCTACATGGAGGCCGGCTGCAAGCCCAGGGCCGACTGGCGGATCGGGGCCGAGCACGAGAAGTTCGGCTGGCTCACCGACACCCGCCAGCCGCTGCCCTATGCCGGCGACCGCTCGATCTCGGCCATCTTCGCCGCTCTGGAGGCCCGGTTTGGCTGGCAGCCGGTCCGCGAGGGAGAGAACGTGATCGGCCTGACCCGGAACGGCGCCAACATCAGCCTGGAACCGGGCGGCCAGTTCGAACTGTCTGGCGCGCCGCTGACTTCGACCCTCGCCGTCGCGGAGGAATTGCAGACCCATCTCGACGAGGTCCGCTCGATCGCCGAGCCGATGGGCGTCCGCTTCATGGGGATCGGCGCGGCGCCGGAATGGACCCATGCCCAGATGCCGGTGATGCCCAAGGGCCGCTACCGCCTCATGACCGATTACATGGGCCGGGTCGGCACGCATGGCACGCAGATGATGTACCGGACCTGCACGGTGCAGGTGAACCTCGACTACGCCTCCGAAGCGGATTTCGTGAAGAAGCTGCGCGTGGCGCTGGCCCTGCAACCCGTCGCCACCGCGCTCTTCGCCTCGTCGCCCTTCTTCGAGGGCCGGCCCAACGGCCACCGCAGCTGGCGCAGCCGCATCTGGCGCGGCCTCGACGACAGCCGTACGGGCATGCTGCCCTTCGCCTTCGAAGAAGGGATGGGCTTCCAGCGCTATGTGGACTGGGTGCTGGATGTGCCGATGTATTTCGTCTACCGCGACGGAAGATACATCAACGCCTTGGGGCAAAGCTTCCGCGACTTCCTGGCCGGAAAGCTGCCCGCGCTGCCGGGCGAGAAGCCGACGCTGTCGGACTGGGCCGACCACATGACCACGGTCTTCCCGGAGGCGCGGGCGAAGAAGTTCATCGAGATGCGCGGCGCCGATGCCGGCGACCAGGCGCATATCGTGGCCCTGCCGGCCTTCTGGGTCGGGCTGATGTACGACCAGACCGCGCTCGACGCGGCCTGGGATCTGGTCAAGGGGCTGGACGCGGAAACGCGCGAAGGTTTGCGGGTCGCGGCCTCGGTCTCGGCGCTCCAGGGCGAGGCGGGGGGCGTTAGGCTTCTGGATCTCGCGCGGGCGGCGGTGGGGCTGTCGCACGCGGGGCTTGTTGCGCGGGGCCTGGGCGAGGAAGCGCAGCTTGCGCCGCTGGTGGACAGCCTCAAGACGGGTCGGGTCCAGGCGGACCGCTGGCTTGAGCTTTACGAAGGTGCCTGGGGCCAGGACCTGACCCCGATCTACGCGGCCGCCTCTCTCTGAGGCGCCTCCTCGTTCGACTGCGTCTCCTCGTCGGACCGCTCCCGCGAGGAGTGGCGCAGCCATTGACGAGCCCTCGGCAAGCTCAGGCCTTCTTGGCCCCGATCCGCGGCTCGGTCCCGGCCTTGATCCGCTTCAGGTTCTCGCCGTGCCGGACATAGATCAGCACGGTAAGCACCAGGGCCAGCACCAGCAGGCTGCCATCGGTCAGCGCCAGGATCCAGAGGCCCGAGCTTGCCGCGGCCATCAGCGCCGCAATGGACGAGGTGCGGGTGACGACTGCGGTCAAAAGCCAGGTGCCGCAGACCGCAAGACCGACCGGCCAGTTCAGCGCCAGAAGGACGCCGAGGAAGGTCGCCACCCCCTTGCCGCCGCGAAAGCCCAGCCAGACCGGGAACAGGTGCCCGAGGAATGCGGCCAGACCGGCCACCTGTGCCGCGTCCTCGGCCAGAAGCCAGCGCGCGATCAGCACCGCGAGCGCCCCCTTGCCCCCGTCCAGCAGAAGCGTCGCCAGCGCCGCGCCCTTGTTCCCGGTGCGCAGCACGTTGGTCGCGCCGATGTTCCCCGACCCGATCTGGCGCAGGTCGCCCAGACCCAGCATCCGCGTCACGACCACGCCGAAGGGGATGGCGCCCAGCAGATAGCTCAGCACCGCGGTCAGCAGAAGAAGCCCTGGCGAAGTCACAAGTTCAGGCATGTCTCAGACATCCGCAGCGAAGACCTGCGTCCCCGCGACCCAGGTGCCCAGCACCTTACCCTCCATCCGCGCGCCGTCAAACGGCGTGTTCTTCGACTTGGACCGCAGGCGGAAGCGGTCCATCAGGAAGGGGGCATCAGGGTCGAACAGGACCAGATCGGCCGGGGCGCCCTCGGTCAGCCGGCCCTGCGGCAGGCCCAGCCGCCTTGCGGGGTTCAGCGCCATGGCCCGGAATAGCGCGGGCAGGGTCAGATGGCCGGCATGGAACAGCCGCATGGCCGCGGGCAGGAAGGTCTCCAGCGCCACGGCGCCCGGCGCGGCCTCTTCGAAGGGCAGACGCTTCGATTCCTCGTCGGCGGGTGTGTGCATCGAACAGATGATGTCGATCGTCCCGTCCGCCACCGCCGCGACCATCGCCAGCCGATCCTGTTCCGACCGCAGCGGCGGCGTGAACTTGAAGAAGGTCCGGTAGTCGCCCACGTCGAATTCGTTCAGCGTCAGGTGGTGGATCGAGGTCCCCGCCGTCACGTCCAGCCCCGCCGCCCGGGCCCGCGCCAGCGCCGGCAGCGCCTTGGCCGTGGTGATCTGGTCGGCGTGGTAGCGCACGCCCGTCATCTCGACCAGCGCGAGGTCGCGTTCCAGCCCCATGCGTTCCGCCATGGGCGACACGGCCGGGATGCCGCGCAGCGAGGCGAACTTGCCGGACGTCGCCGAGGCCCCGGCGGAGAGGCCGGGGTCCTGCGGATGGCCCACGACCAGCGCGCCGAGGCTGCGGGCATAGGTCATCGCCCGGGCAAGGGCCTTGGCATCGGTCGAGACGCGGAAGACATCGGAGAAGGCGACCGCGCCGGCGTCGCGCAGAAAGCCGATCTCGGTCATCTCGCGCCCCTCGCGTCCCTTGGTCAGCGCGGCCATGTGCCGGATCCGCACCGGCGCCTCGGCGGCGCGGCGGGTGACGAATTCAAGCGTCTCGGGCGTGTCGATGGCGGGGTGGGTGTCGGGCCGGGCGATGATCGTGGTCACGCCCCCCGCCGCCGCCGCCGCCCCGGCCGAGCCGAAGCTTTCGCGGTGCCTCTCTCCCGGCTCGCCGATCTTGACGCCCAGATCGACGATGCCGGGAGCGAGGCATTTGCCTCCGCAGTCGATGACGGTTGCGCCTTTCGGGGCCTTCCCGTCGCGGGCAAGGATCGCGCCGTCCTTCACCGTCAGGCTGCCCGGGGCATCGGTCCCGGCTTCGGGGTCGATCAGGCGGGCGTTGGCGAAATGCAGCGTGGTCATGTCCGGTCCGTCCGAAGGTCGCGGAGGGTATGCGACGGCGCGGGGCGCTTGTCCACTGGAACTCACCCGAAGGCGAGCCAGAGCACGGTGGCCCCGGTCAGGGCCAGCGCGAGGCCGAGGAACAGGAAGGCGGACCCCGGGCGCTGCGGGGTCGGGTCGGGGGCCATGTCGGGCGCGAGGGTGCCTTCGGCGGCGGCGGTCGGCAGCGGCTCGAAATGCACCGGCGGGCGGTCCTCGGCATAGGTGGCGACAAGGGTCAGCCGCGGATCCGGAGTCAGGGTGAGGGCGCGGCCGTGCAGCGCCTTCGACAGAAGGATCAGGACCGGCCCCCGCAATGCCTCCAGCCGCTCGCGGTCCGATGCCACGGCGGCCTCGGGGACGCCCAGCCCTTCGGTCAGATAGGCGGGCAGGCCGAGGCCGGCGAGGTCGGCAAGGTCGAAGATCTCGATGAAGGCGGGGTCGACGTCGGGATCGCCGAGCAGCTCCGCCGCCAGCCGCGCCTTGTCCCGGCGCAGGTCGTCCGGGGAAAGCCGTGCCGCGAAGACGCGGATGCCGTGGCGGTCGTGGGCGGGGATCGTCAGGCTCATCGCCGGGTCATGATGCGGGCGGCGGTGGCGGCGGGGTCGGCCTGATACTTGACCAGGTGCCGGTCGCCGGTGACGGTGGTGATCTGCACCGCGCCGAGGAAGGGCCGGGCCGATTGCAGCTGTGTCAGCGGGATCGCCCGCCCGCCGGGGCCAAGGAGGCGACGGTCGGTCAGCCGCCAGGTCTCGCCCAGGGCCTCGGAGGCGAGGAAGGCCGCCCGCGCGCCGATGGCGATGGCCGCGCCAAGCGGGCCGGCGACGGGGTAGGGATTGCCCTGCCAGATCAGGAACAGCCCTGCTGCGGCGCCAAGGACGACGGCCATGACCAGGTGACTGCGCCAGTAGGCGGTGCGGTCGGCGGGAAACTCGGCCAGCACCGTCTCGCCGTCCATAAGCGGGACCGCATGGCCGAGGATCGGGTCGGGTTCGATGCGGGCCATCAGGCGATCCAGACGATGACGATGGTGAAAAGGGCGAGAAAGACCAGCACTGCGGCCGCCACCATGCCGCCCTGGCGCATCTCGGCTTTCGTGGGCTTGCGGTCGGGGTCGGGGGTCATTCGGTCTTGCCCTGCAGGTCGCGGATCATGGCGAAACCAAGAGGCTCCGGCGTCAAGGGAGAAGGCGGTCTCCAGCCATCACATGGTGATGTGCTCCCTGCGATCCGGTCCGACCTCACGCCATCATCCCCACGATCTTCCGCCCCCGCTCTGCCCGCAGGTTCCGCGCCAGAAGGTCCATGCAGGCCATCCGTACCGCAACGCCCATTTCCACCTGGTCCTGGATCACGGAACGGTTGATGTCGTCGGCGAGGTCGCCGTCGATCTCCACCCCCCGGTTCATCGGCCCCGGGTGCATCACGATGCCCTCGGGGCTGGCGTGGGACAGTTTCTCGGCGTCGAGGCCGTAGCGGTGGTAGTATTCGCGCTCGGACGGGATGAAGCCGCCGTCCATCCGTTCCTTCTGGAGCCGCAGCATCATCACCACATCTGCGCCCTTCAGCCCCTCTCGCATGTCGTCGAAAAGCTCGCAGCCGAAGTCCTCAACGCCCGAGGGCATCAGGGTCGGGGGCGCGATCAGGCGCAGGCGGTTTTCCATTTTCCCAAGCAGAATCAGGTTGCTGCGGGCCACGCGGGAATGGGCGATGTCGCCGCAGATGGCGATGGTCAGGCGCTGGATGCGGCCCTTGGCGCGGCGGATGGTCAGCGCATCGAGCAGCGCCTGGGTCGGATGCTCATGCCGCCCGTCGCCCGCGTTCAGGACCGCGCAATCGACCTTCTGGGCCAGCAGGTTCACCGCCCCGGAGGCCCCGTGGCGGACGACCAGAAGGTCCGGGTGCATCGCGTTCAGCGTCATCGCGGTGTCGATCAGCGTCTCGCCCTTCTTCAGGCTGGAATTTGCCACCGACATGTTCATCACATCCGCCCCGAGCCGCTTGCCGGCCAGTTCGAAGGAGGACTGCGTGCGGGTCGATGCCTCGAAGAAGAGGTTGATCTGCGTCATCCCGGCCAGCACGTCCGACTGCTTCACCGTGCGCCGGTTCAGATCGACATAGCGTTCGGCCAGGTCGAGGACGGTGGTGATCTCCATAGGCGCGAGATGCTCGATCCCCAGAAGATGGCGGGCGCGGAAGGCCATGATCGTCCCCTTTTCCGGTTTTCTCCTCTATCGCAAAGGGGGCGCATCCCGGCAAGCCGCTCGTCGATGCCTTCGGCACTCCTCGCGCGTCCCCCGACGAGAAGCCGAAGGCGCGACGCAGGAAGCGTCACTTGCGCTTCAGATGTTCCTCGAGCCGCGGCATGATCTCGACGAAGTTGCAGGGCCGGTGGCGGCTGTCGAGTTGGGGCTTCAGGATCTCGTCCCAGGCATCGCGGCAGGCGCCGGGGCTGCCGGGCAGGGCGAAAAGGTAGGTGCCGCCCGCCACGCCCCCGGTCGCGCGGCTTTGCACCGCCGAGGTGCCGATCTTCTGCATCGAGACGATGGTGAAGACGGTGCCGAAGGCCTCGATCTCCTTCTCGTAGACCTCGCGGTGGGCTTCCACGGTGACATCGCGGCCGGTCAGGCCGGTGCCGCCCGTGGTCAGGATCACGTCCACCTGCGGGTCGGCGATCCAGCCGCGCAGGCGCGCGACGATGGTGGCGCGGTCGTCCGGCACGATGCCCCGGTCGGCCAGCACATGCCCGGCGCCGGTCAGCCGCTCCACCAGCGTGTCGCCGGACTTGTCCGTTTCGGGCCTGCGGGTGTCGCTGACGGTCAGCACCGCGATGCGGACCGGGTGGAAGGGCAGGCTTTCGTCGATGCGGGACATGGGTCAGCTCCTTGGCATGAGGGCAAGCCGCAGCGCCAGCGCCCCGAAGATCGTGGCGCTGATCCGCGAGAGCCAGCGCGCCAGACCCGCCGAGCGGGCGACGCGCTGGCCGATGGAGCCCGCGAAGACCCCGACAGCGCCGTTGACCAGAAGGCCGCCGAGGGCAAAGACGATGCCCAGCGTCAGGAATTGCGGCAGGATCGGGCGGGCGGGGGTCACGAACTGCGGCAGGAAGGCCAAGATGAACAGGATCACCTTGGGATTCAGCAGGTTGACCATCAGTCCCTGCCAGAAGGCCATGGCGGGCGTGGTGGGCACCGCCTGCGCTTCGCGGGCGAAGGGCGAGGCGCGCAGGGCCCCGATGGCCAGCCAGAGCAGGTAGCCCACGCCCAGCCAGCGGATCGCCTCGAAGGCAGCCGGATGCGTTGCGACGAGCGCCCCGAGGCCAAGCGCGGCCAGCAGCGTATGGACCATGCCGCCCGTGGCGATCCCGAAGTTCGCCGCCATCGCCGGACGCCAGCCGGATTTCAGCCCCTGGCCGAGGCAGAACATCATGTCCGCCCCCGGCGTGAGGTTCAGCGCCAGTCCGGCGGGGACGAAGGCCAGCAGGGTCAGGGGCTCGAGCGGCAGCATCAGCGCAGCCTCGCCTGCAGCGACAGAAGGTCGGCCCAGGCCTCGCGCTTGGCCGAGGGGTTGCGCAAGAGATAGGCCGGATGGGTCATCGGCAGCATCGGCTTGCCCAGGGCCTGCGTCCAGGTGCCCCGCGCCCGCAGGATGCCCTTCGCCCCCGTCAGCGCGAAAAGGGGCGTGTTGCCCAGGACCACGATCACCTGCGGATCGACCAGCGCGATGTGGCGTTCGACGAAGGGCAGCATCATGGCGATCTCGGCCGGTTCCGGGTCACGGTTGCCGGGGGGACGCCAGGGCATGACATTGGTGATGTAAAGCGCGCTTTCGGCATCGGGCGATGTGCGCGACAGGCCGATGGTGGCGAACATCCGGTCCAGAAGCTGCCCGGCCCGGCCGACGAAGGGGCGGCCCTCGCGGTCCTCGTCCGCGCCGGGTGCCTCACCCAGGAGCAGCACGCGGGCGGCGGGGTTGCCGTCTGCAAAGACCGTGTTCCGTGCGCCCTTCTTCAGGTCGCAATGCGGATAGCGGGCGATCGCGGCGCGGAGTTCCTCCAGCGTTGTCGCGGCCGCGGCCGAGGCCCGTGCTGCGCCCACAGGGTCGTCCGCGGGCACGGGGACATCGGGGGACGGAGCCGCCGCGACACGGGGGCCGGAGGGTTCGGGCGCGAGGTCGTACCGATTGAGCGCAGTCTCGGAAATCGCCTCGTCGGCCCCGGCTTCCCCGAGCCAGACCAGCGCCGCCAGGGCGGCCTGCCAGTCGTCTGCGATCTCGCCAGCGATTCCCATGGGAGAGAGCCTAGGTTTCCGGTGCAGGAGTGACAACCGGCTCTGGCACTTCCGGCGGCGGCCTCTGGCTCAGGGGGCGGGGCAGCCCCGGACCTCGACCGCGCTGCCGGCGGCCAGGATGGTCATGGTGATCTGGGATCGGTCCAGCGCGAAGGGGACACCGCTCGGGGGGACAAGCTCGGTGATCGAGACCAGCTCGCCACCCCGGCGCTCGGTGACGGCCTCTGCCACCCAGACATCGCGGTCGGCGGTCTCGAAGGCGACCACCTCGGGAAGTCCCGGATCGGGCAATCCGAGCCGCGCAGTGATGCGCAGGCCGTCCGCGATCGGGTCGATGCTGCAGGCAACGCGGGTCACGCCTGCCTCCTGAGCCGTCGCCGCGCGTCGGGCAAGGGCCGACCGGATCGCGTCGTCCGGCGCGCCGGGCGCCGTCAGTTCGGAGCCGAGTTCAACGGTGGCGGGCATGCAGATTTCATCGCAGACACCCAGATCCATCCGCAGCCGCAGGCGGATCGGAAGGGCAGGATCTTCGGGGGTGACCTCGACCGGCAGCACCAGTCGATCATGATAGCCGATGGTCTGCATCCCGTTGACCTGAAACACATCTGGTGCCGGCCAGTGCAAGCGCACCGACCTTACGTTCTCGGACCCCGACCAGTCGAAGCTGGGCGGAATCCCGGCATCGCCGGGGCTGCGCCAGTAGGTCTTCCAGCCGGGCGCGAGCCGTAGGTCCAGCCCAGCCATGCGCCCGCCGTTTTCCGTCTGCCATCCGGGAATCAGCGCGGCCGACAACACATCGTCCTGCGTGGTCGCAAGGGCGGGGACGGCAAGGCAGGTGAGGAGGAGGGCAGATCGGATCATGCGGCGAAGATAGGGACTGCGGGACGCGATGGAAATCACTTTGCGGCGAAGGCGCGTGATCGTGGCGGTTTGGCCATGGTTCGGGGGCTTGTCCCCCAAGGCTCGCAGGGCCATGTTCTGATCAGGGGAGTGGGGGTGCTGATGGACCTTTCCGGACAGATCCTGATCGCGATGCCAGGCATGGCGGACCCGCGGTTCGAGAAAAGCGTGGTGCTGATCTGCGCCCATTCGGCCGAGGGGGCGATGGGGTTGATCGTCAACAAGCCATTGGAAGACCTGAGTTTTTCCGGGCTGCTGGAGCATCTTGGCATCCCCCTTGCGCCTGCAGGCCGCGACATCCGGGTGCATTTCGGCGGGCCGGTGGAGCGGGGGCGGGGGTTTGTCCTGCACTCCGCCGACTGGCGTCCCCCGGGCGAGGGCACGATGGCCGTGCCGGGGGGGCTGGAGATGACCGCCACGATCAACGTGCTGGAGGCCCTGGCCTCGGGCGGGGGGCCAGGCAAGGCCTTGCTGGCATTGGGCTATTCCGGCTGGGGGCCGGGGCAGCTGGAAGCCGAGATCGCGCGGAACGATTGGCTGACTTGCGAGGCTCCGGAAGGGCTGGTGTTCGCGCCGGATGACGGGGGCAAGTGGTCGGCGGCGCTACGGGGGATGGGGATTGATCCCTTGACCCTGAGCGCGGCGGCGGGGCGGGCGTAGGGGTGAGGCGGATGAGAAAACAGTCCAGTGGACTGTTTTCCCGCCGAACGCCCGAGCACGCTTGCGAGGGCCGGGCAAAGGACTCCGGTAAGGACTTGGGAACGCTGGGTTAATCCGGGGAGTTTCCGGGAGGTTAACGGTATGGCATGTGTCTGGCATGCGTCGGGTGTCTGTCCCGACGTTGCGCGGGCGAGTTGGGCGTTAACCTTGGGGGGCGAATCGCATTTGATTGGCCGGGGCGGTGCGCTGTAGCGCACCCTGCGATGCGGGAGATGTTGGTTACTGGGCGTTAAGGTTTGGCCGCTAGCTTTCGGGCATGTCCAGCTATCTTCGCCCCAGAGTTCCCGGAGCTTCGGTCTTTCTCACGGTCGCCCTTGCAGAGCGCGGTACCAGTTTGCTGGTGCGTGAGATTGAAGCCTTGTGAACCGCGCCGGGTTTGCCGGAGGCTGATTGACGTTAGTTACGCTGCCATGGCTTCAGTTTCCAGAGCAGCGTAGTAGTTTGCTTCGGCTTCTGCGGGTGGGATGTTTCCGATGGGCTC
>NZ_JBKBLV010000035.1:0-39723 GCF_046295235.1 Tabrizicola flagellatus | reverse complement strand
GCCCTTGCCGTAAAGATGGACAGCCGTGTCGCGGGCCTTCAAGAGGTCGGGCACCCGCAGCACGTCGTCGCCGATCAGGTTCTCCATCACCACGTCGGCATGGCGGTTGCCGTCGCCGAGCGGCAGGCCCGCCACGGCGCGGATATGCTGTTCGAACTGGTCCACCGTGCAGCCCTGTTGCGTCCAGTGGCCGGAGTTGTGGACGCGCGGCGCGATCTCGTTCACCAGAAGCCCGCGCGGAGTGACGAACAGCTCCACCCCCATAACCCCCACATAGTCCAGCGCATTCAGGATCCGGGCGGCGATCAGCACGGCATCGGCGCGCTGGCCGGGGGTCAGGCGCGCGGGCACCGTGGTCGTGCGCAGGATGCCCTCGCGGTGGATGTTCTCGCCCGGGTCGAAGCAGGCGACCGCACCGTCCAGACCGCGGGCGGCGATGACGCTGACCTCGCGCTCGAAGGCGACGAAGCCCTCCAGCACCGAGGCCGCGCCGTTCATCGCGGCCCAGGCGGCGGGGATCTCGGCCTCGACCTCGAGCCTGAACTGGCCCTTGCCGTCATAGCCAAGCCGCGTGGTCTTCAGGATCGCCGGCAGGCCCAGCCGATCGGCGGCGGCGCGCAGATCGGCCTCGGAGTTCACGGCGGCCCAAGGGGCGGTCTGCAATCCGAGGTCGTTCAGGAAGCTCTTCTCGGCGATCCGGTCCTGGCTGACGGCCAGCGCCCGGCGGTTGGGGCGGATCGGCTTCAGGCTTTCCAGAAGGTCCAGCGCCGAGGTCGGCACGTTCTCGAATTCATAGGTGATGACATCGACCGAACCCGCGAAGGCGCGCAGCGCGGCTTCGTCCTCGTAGGGCGCGGTGGTGACGCGATGCGCCACGTCGCCCGCCGGGGCCGCGCCTGGTTCGTAGATGTGGCAGCGATAGCCAAGGCGGCTGGCGGCGACCGAGAGCATCCGGCCCAGTTGCCCGCCGCCGAGGATCCCGATGGTCGCGCCTTGCGGCAGGGCGTCAGTCATCGGACGGCTCCTCGGGGATCGAGGCCGACAGCGCCTCGCGCCAGGCGTCGAGCTTGGCAGCCACGGCAGGGTCGGAGGTGGCGAGGATGGCCGCCGCCATCAGGCCCGCGTTGGCCGCCCCGCCGATGGCCATGGTGGCGACCGGGTAGCCCTTCGGCATCTGCAGGATGGAATAGAGCGAATCGACCCCCGACAGCGCCTTTGTCTGCACCGGCACGCCGATCACCGGCACCCGGGTCTTCGACGCCATCATCCCCGGCAGATGCGCCGCCCCGCCCGCGCCGGCGATGATGACCTTTAGGCCGCGCGCCACGGCTGTCTTGCCATAGTCCCACAGCCGGTCGGGCGTGCGGTGCGCGCTGACGATCTTCGCTTCGTAGGGGATGCCGAGCTCGTCCAGGATCTCGGCGGCGGCCTTCATGGTCGGCCAGTCGCTTTGCGACCCCATGATGATCCCGACCTCAGCCATCCGCGCCTCCTGTCTGCCGGGCCTGCCTTACACGAAGGACGGGGGCCGGCGAAAGGGGGACCGGCGCAGTTGGCTTGTCCTGGTCCGCGATTGTGCCATTCTCGGGGAAACGGAGCGGGTCATGCGGTGTCTTGCAGGGTTGGTGTTGTGGGTGTGGCTGACGGCGGGGGCAGGTGCCAGCCCCTGCGAACCCGGGGCGCGACTGGACTATCCGCTGAGCGAGGTCCTGAGCGAAGAAGCCTGGTCCTACGCGGTCGAGGCCATCACCCGTGACGACATTCCGCCGGACCCCGACCCGGCGCTGCACAATGCCGGCGCCTTCGCCGCCGTCATGCGGGAACGCTCCGCCGCCCTGCCCGAGCCCCTGGCCGACCTGCCCTACCTGATCCTGCTTTGGGAAAAGACGACCTATCCCGACCCGCTCTACAGCCTGACCTACATGCAACCTTCCACCGTGATGCCCGAAATCGTCGCGGCTGCCGAACGGCACGGCCTGTCCGCCGAGGCCCGTTACCTGCGCACTCCGTTGACCCTCTGGCCCGACTGGGACGCCGGTCCCGCGGAGCGCATGGCAGACCGCGCGGCCCTGGACGGCGGACTGCGCGGCCTCGCCCTGCGTGCGGCGTCAACGGCGCTGCACGGGTCGGAGCCGCGCATCCTTGCCGCGACCGAGGCGCTGATCGCGAGCGACCCGGACCTTGCCGCGGAGTTCGAGGCAAGGCGGCAGGGCGCGGACAGGCACCGGCGCTTGGATCACCTGGCCTGGCGCCTGATCTCGGAATGTCTGGCCGACTGGTGGACACCGGAAGAGGCCGACGCCGCCTTTGCCGAAATGGGTCCGGCGCAGGCGGACATCCTGCTCATGCACTTCTTCCTCGCGGAAAGCTTCAACGGCAGCGCGCACCAGTATTTCTACAACTCCTCCGGCACGATGGCGCCGCAACTGGCCGCGCTTCTGGACCGGATCGGTCTGTCCGACCACGCGGCTGCGGTGCGGCAGGGCATGGCGGTGTTCCCCGCGCCCTATCCGCGCGATACCGACGCGCGGCGCGAGATCATGGCGACCTTCTCCGAGGCCCAGGACGACGCGCTTTACGCCATCACCGCCTGGGCCGATGACGGCATGATCCTGGAGGCGATGGCGCGGCTGGCCGAGGAGTCGGGGCTGATGCCCAGATAGGCGTCAGGCGATGATGTCGGGGATCAGCATGTCCTCGATCTTCACGATCTGGTCCTTCAGCGCCAGCTTCTGCTTTTTCAGCCGGCGCAGGGTCAGCTGGTCGGGTCTCCCGGTCTGTTCCAGGGCATGAATGGCCTCGTCCAGGTCGCGATGTTCGCGACGGAGGACTTCCAGACGGATGCCCAGCATCTCTTCATGGCTGAGTTCGGTTGGCGCGTTCATGGGTCTGGCGAATCGGTTCCTGCCTTGGACCCAGAATATAGGAAAGCACCGCCGTTGCGGGAAGGTTTCTGCCGAATTTCTCTCTGAAATCGGCATTGGGCGTCGATGTCCGGGGCCTTGCGGGGCCGGAGCAACCACCCCATATTCACATCGTGCGGTGCCTGATTGCGGGGCCGCAATGACCGAACCGTCGCTTATGCCAAGGACTGTCCGATGACGAAACTGAGCTTTGGGGCCCACCCGTATCTCTTGGGGTTCGAGCAGCTGGAACGGCTGGTGGAACGCACCGCGAAATCGGGGGCAGAGGGCTATCCTCCGTTCAACATCGAGGCGGTGGCGGACAACGCCTACCGGATCACCCTGGCCGTCGCGGGCTTCCGCGAGGAAGACCTGTCGATCACGGTCGAGGACCGGCAGCTTGTTGTGCGCGGGCGGCAGGCCGATGACGCGGGGGAACGGGTGTTCCTGCACCGGGGAATCGCCAGCCGCGCCTTCCAGCGCAGTTTCGTCCTGGCCGACGGGGTCGAGGTCGCGGGGGCAACGATGGAGAACGGGCTTCTCCACGTCGATCTGCGGCGCCATGTGCCCGAGACCGTGGTGCAGACGATCCGGATCGGTCGCAAGGATGCCAGCCACAAGGAAGGGGGCAAGACATGAACACGCCATTCAACGGATTGCCGCAGGGCAGCGATCGCATCGTCTATGTCCGCGAGGTTCCGGTGACGGACCTGCCGGAAGAGGTGCGCGAACAGATGGACGGGCTGGAGGTGATCTGGTCGGTCCACGGAGCCGACGGGCGCCAGCTGGCGCTGGTCGCTGACCGCAGGCTTGCGTTCCATCTGGCGCGCGAGAACGACTTCACGCCGGTCAGCGTGCACTGAACCCTATTCGCCGGGAACCTTGGCCAGCTCGGCCTTGGTGGGTGCAGGCGGCTTGGCTGGTCTGCGGCGGTAGGCCTTGGCCGTGAAGGCATAGCCGATCTGTCCGGTCAGGGTCGGCGCCATGCGGTCGGTGACGCCCAATGGAGCGTTGCAGGGGCCCGGCACACGGAAGGTTCCGAACGCCCGGTCAAAAATCGAGAACACGGTTGCATAGTTGGTGTCGAACGCGGCCTTGTCGGCGGCATGATGCCAGCGGTGCATGGCCGGAGATACGAAGATCTTGCCAAGTGGCCCGTAGGTCCAGGGCAGGTCGGCGTGGATCAGAAAGCCGTAGTAATGCCGCACGAGGTTGTTCGCGATCACCGCCTCGGCGGGCAGTCCAAGAAGCAGGAGGGCCGACGTGTCGATCACGAAGGTAGTGATGCGATTGATCGGGTGGAACCGCTCCAGGGTCAGCCAGGTCATTTCGGTATCGGAATGATGGACGGCATGGCTGGGCCAGAGGAAGCGGGTGTGTTCCAGCCGATGCCGCCAGTAGCCGACGAAATCGCCGATGAAGATGCCAAGCAGCATGACAGGCAGCGCCGGAACGCCGATCCAGACCGAGCTGTTGATCAGGGAAATCCCTTGCGAGTAGACGATCCAGACCAGAGCCTGTGACAGGATCACGATCATGGGTCCGACGACGATCAGGTTGAAGACGAGGATCTGGAGGTTCAACCCGGTTTCGGCCGCAGCACGGCGCATGTCGGCAAAGACTGCACTGCGCTTGACCAGCATGCCCAGCGCCAGGAAGAACGCGGCGGCCGGAAGAAGGCTTTGAAGAGCCTGAAAACCGTCCGTCCAGCTGTCGTGCAGCAGTTGAGAGAGCGTTCCCTGCATCGTGGCATCTCGCGGCTTGAATTGCCTCCTCGATGGCGACAATCTGCGGCAAAAGTATGAAATTCACGCGTATTTCCCTGATGGAACCAGTAGGCGTGTCGTATCGGGTCTATCCCCAGCGGAGGTCTTCATGAAAACCACTACCGGATATTCGGGCATCCAGATCGTGCTGCACTGGCTTGTTGCCGTGCTGCTCGCGCTCGCCTGGTTCACCGGCGAAGGCGCGAACGCGGCGCTGGAGCGGGTCGAAGAGGGCGGCACGGCCGGGTTCGTCCCGCATGTCGCGCTGGGGCTGGCCATCCTGGCGCTTGCGGTCCTGCGGGTCGTGGTCCGGCTGGGCCGTGGTGCCCCGGAACCGGCCGGCGCTGTGGGTAGCCTTCAGGCCCGGGCTGCAGGCTGGATGCACCTTGCGCTTTACGTCCTGATGATCGCTGTGCCGCTGGGCGGGATCAGCGCATGGTTCCTGGGCCTGGAGACCGGCGAGATCCACGGGTTGTTCGCCAATCTGCTGATGGTGCTCGCGCTGGGCCATGCCGCACTGGCGATCTATCATCAGGTCGTGCTGAAGGACGGCACGCTGACCCGGATGACGCGGGCCGAATAGGCCTGCGGCTCCCCTTACCCCATCCCCTCCCCAAGAGGTGGAGGGGAGACGCGGGACGATCCGCGTCAGGCCCGGATCAGGCCCATCTGTTCCAGCTTCAGCAGCACCTGATGGGCGCAGTGATCTACATCCACATTCTCGGTGTCCACACGCAGTTCCGGGGCCTCGGGCGCCTCGTAGGGGTCTGAGATTCCGGTGAATTCCTTGATCTTGCCTTCGCGCGCCAGCTTGTAGAGCCCCTTGCGGTCGCGACGTTCGCACTCTTCCAGGCTTGTGGCCACATGCACCTCGACGAAGGCGCCGAAGGCCTCGATCATCTCGCGCACGGCGCGGCGGGTGGCGGAATATGGCGCGATCGGCGCGCAGATCGCGATGCCGCCGTTCTTGGTGATCTCGGAGGCGACATAGCCGATGCGGCGGATGTTGATGTCGCGGTGTTCCTTCGAGAAGCCCAGTTCCGACGACAGATGCTTGCGCACCACGTCGCCGTCCAGCAGCGTGACAGGACGCCCGCCCATCTCCATCAGCTTGACCATCAGCGCGTTGGCGATGGTGGACTTGCCGCTGCCCGACAGGCCGGTGAAGAACACGGTGAAGCCCTGTTTCGACCGCGCCGGGCTGGTCTTGCGCAGTTCGGCCACCACCTCGGGGAAGCTGAACCATTCCGGGATCTCCAGCCCCTCGCGCAACCGGCGGCGAAGTTCGGTGCCCGAGATGTCCAGGACGGTGGAGCCTTCGGGAATCTCGTTCGCGGGGTAGTACTGCGCCTTTTCCTGCACATAGACCATGTGCTTGAAGTCCACCATCTCGATGCCGATCTCGGCCTGGTGGGCCCGGAACAGTTCTTGCGCGGCATAGGGGTCGTAGAAATCCTTGCCCTGGCTGTTCTTGCCGGGTCCGGCATGGTCGCGGCCGACGATCATGTGGGTGCAGCCGTGATTGCGGCGGATGATCCCGTGCCAGACGGCCTCGCGCGGACCCGCCATGCGCATGGCGAGGTTCAGAAGGCTCAGCGCCGTGGTCTGGGCGGGATACTTGTCCAGAACCGCCTCATAGCAGCGGACACGGGTGAAGTGGTCCACGTCGCCCGGCTTGGTCATGCCGACGACCGGGTGGATCAGCAGGTTCGCCTCGGCCTCGCGGGCGGCGCGGAAGGTCAGTTCCTGGTGCGCTCGGTGGAGGGGATTGCGGGTCTGGAAGGCCACGACCTTGCGCCAGCCCAGCTTGCGGAACAGCGCGCGAAGCTCGTTCGGCGTGTCGCGGCGGGCCTTGAAGTCGTAATGAACGGGCTGCTGGATCCCGGTCACCGGCCCGCCGAGATAGACCTTGCCGGCCGTGTGGTGCAGGTAGTTCACTGCCGGATGGGCGAGATCGTCGGCGCCGAAGACCTTTTCTGCCTCGACCGCCTTGTTCGGCACCCATTTGTCGCTGATCGTCAGGATCGCCAGGATCACGCCTTCCTGGTCGCGCAGCGCGATGTCCTGGCCTGGTTCGACTTTCTCGGCGAAGGCTTCGGACACGTCCAGCGTGATCGGGATCGGGAACAGCGTCCCGTCGTCCAGCCGCATCCGGTCCACCACGCTGTCGTAGTCGGCCTGGCTCATGAAGCCCTTAAGCGGAAGGAACCCGCCGCTCATCAGCAATTCGAGGTCGCAGATCTGGCGCGGGGTCAGATCCCAGGAGTGCAGGTTGCCCGCCTCGATCTTCAGCTTCTGGGCAGAGTCGTACGAGACGTAAAGCTCGGAGATCGGGGCATGGTTCGGGAGGGACATGGATCGGACCTTTCACACGGGCGGCGGCCGCCTTTTGCTCGGGTCCGTAGCCCGACCACAGGGCGGGATTCAAGCGACGGCACGGCGAAACGGGCAGAAAAGGCGGAAATGCCGCGACTTCGGCAGGGGTCGGTCGGATGTTCCGAGGCGGGCGATGCCAGGCGAACGACGGACTGGAAACCTGGCCTGCCCCACGACAGCGTGATCGCACGCGGAGGAACGCAAGGCCGCCTTTTGGTGTTATCCTCGTGGCTGCAACGGCGAAGGAAGGAGACCCCAGATGACCGACACGTCCCACCTAACCTCTGCCGACGAACGTCGGGCGCTCGATGCCGACGAACTGGGTCTGGCCGACTTGACCCGCTTTCCGGTCCTGTCCGCGCTGACCGACGAGGAACTTTCCTCGGTTATCGACCGGTTGCGCGATCGTCGAAAACGCGCGCGTGACCTGGCCGACCGACAGGCGCGCGAAGCCCGCTCCAAGGCTGCGCCAAAGGGCGCGACGGCGGCAAGCGGCGATGCCGGGATGCGGGCAAAGCACGATTACCTCGGCGAGGCGCTGGACCGCGCCACGGCCGAGAGGGAACGTCGCGCGGCGGCAGCTTCGGGCGAAGGCCAATCCGAAACCCAGGCCGATCTGGCGCGCAAGGCGCTGGAACTGAAGCGGGCCGGCGAGACCGGACCGAGCCCGATGGCGGAAACCGGCGGGCCGCTGCACCCGAAGGACCCCGACGCGAGTGGCGGCAAATCGGGCCTTGCGGGCACCGCGCGCAACATCGCGCCCTCTGGCGCGCTGGACCATGCCGGAGAACTGCCTTCGCGCGAACGGTCGCGGACGCGCTACTGAGGCCGGGCTCGTCGTCGACTGCGTCGCTCCTCGCTGGTCGCGCGCAGCGCAAGTTTTCCGACGAGGAGACGTAGTCGAACGAGGAGGGTGAGCCTCAGGCCAGATAGGCGCGGAAGCTGCGGATGACCTCTTCGTAGACCGCGCGCTTGAAGGGCACGATGCTGTCCAGCATCTCGTCCGCGGTGATCCAGCGCCAAGTGGAGAATTCGGGGTGTTCGGTCGCGATCTTCACGTCCGAGTCCCGGCCGAGAAAGCGGAACAGGAACCACTTCTGCTTCTGCCCGCGATATTTCCCGCCCCATACCTTTCCCAGAAGCTCGGGCGGCAGGTCATAGGTGACCCAGCCGTGGGTCTTGGCCACGAATTCGACCTTGTCGCGGGGGATGCCGGTTTCCTCCCACAACTCGCGGTAGGCGGCCTCTTTCGGCTTTTCGTCCTTGTCGATCCCGCCCTGCGGCATCTGCCAGGCGGGCGAGGGGCTGTCGATGCGCTGCCCGGCAAAGACCAGGCCGCGCGCATCGATCAGCACCACGCCGACACAGGGGCGATAGGGCAGGCTGTCGGCCGCGACCATGGCGTCACGGCGTGTCCGGGGCGATGGCCGTCAGCCCCTTGATGATGTCCACCGCATAAGCCAGCTGATAGTCCTCGTCGCGCAGCTTGGCCGATTCCTCGGCCCGGGCGAGTTCCTCCTCGTAGAGCCGCTTTTCCTCGTCCGTCATCGAGTCGTTCGAGATCGCGCCGCGCAGGTCGGCCTCGGACCGCTGCCGGCTTGCGGCGGATTTCTCCTCCTCGGCGGCGGCTGGATCGACCGGCTTGGGGGCGGGCTGCTGGACCACGATGTCAGGCGAAATGCCCAGCGCCTGGATCGACCGGCCCGAAGGCGTGTAGTAGCGTGCCGTGGTCAGCCGCATCGCCCCGTCGCCCCGCAGCGGGATCAGGGTCTGGACCGAGCCCTTGCCGAAGCTCTTGGTGCCCACGACGATGGCCCGGCGATGGTCCTGAAGCGCGCCCGCCACGATCTCGGAGGCCGAGGCCGACCCGCCGTTGATCAGCACCACGATCGGCTTGCCGTCGGCCAGATCGCCGGGCGTGGCGTTGTAGCGTTCGCCGCTACCGGCGACGCGGCCGCGGGTCGAGACGATCTCGCCCTTGTCGAGGAAGGCGTCCGAGACCGAGATCGCCTCGTTCAGAAGGCCGCCGGGGTTGTTGCGGAGGTCGATGACTACTCCGTCGAGGTTGTCGATCCCGCCCAGTTCCTCGATGCCCTTCTTCAGCGCCTCGGTCATGCCGCTGGTCGTCTGGTCGTTGAAGGTGGTGATCCGCAGCACCACGGTCTTGCCGACGACGCGCCCCCGCGCGGCGGTCAGCTTGATCGTGTCGCGGATGATCGACACGTCGAAGGGTTCCGGCGTGCCCTGGCGGACCACGGTGATGATGATCTCGGACCCGACCGGACCGCGCATCTTGGCGACGGCGTCGTCCAGCATCAGGCCCAGCACGGACTCGCCATTGACATGGGTGATGAAATCCCCGGCGAGGATCCCGGCCTTGGAGGCGGGGGTGCCGTCCATCGGCGAGATCACCTTGATGAAGCCCTCTTCCTGCGTCACCTCGATGCCGAGGCCGCCGAATTCGCCCCGGGTCTGGACCTGCATGTCCTCGAAATCCTTCGCGGAGAGATAGCTGGAATGGGGGTCAAGCGAGGTGAGCATGCCGTTGATCGCCGCCGTCACCAGCTTTTCGGTCGGCACCTCCTCGACATACTGGGCGCGGACGCGTTCGAAGATGTCGCCGAAGAGGTCGAGCTGATCGTAGACCGAACTGTCGCTCGACAGTTCCTGCGCGATCAGCGGGCCGGCGACCTGCGTGGTCGCGATGACCCCGGCCACGGTTCCGGCCAGGGCGGCCATCAGATGCTTCTTCATGCTCGTCACTCTCCTGTGCGGGCGAGGGCTGCGAACCACGGCATCGGGTCCACGGGCGCCGCGCCCTGTCTGAGTTCCATATAAAGCGTTTCCGTATCACGCCCGCCAGAGCCATCTGGGCCAAGCGCCACGAATTCCGCCGTCCCGGTTGCCGGTCCCCCCATCAGCCCCAGCGGGGCCTCGGCGGCCACGACTTCTCCCACCTCGCCATACAGGGTTTCCATCCCCGCGAGCACCAGTAGATAGCCGTCGCCGGGCTCGAGGATCATCACATTTCCGTAGTCGAGAAGCGGGCCGCGAAAGCGGATCGTCGCGGGCCAGGGCGCGGTGACCAGCGCATGGGTCCGCGTGGCCAGCGTCACGCCGGGGCGGCGGACCCCGGCGGCATCGGCCTCGCCCGGACGGCGCAGCAGGGTGCCGAGGACGGGAAGCGGCAGGGTCCCCTTCGCCTCGGCAAAGGAGCTGCCGGCAGCGCTGTCGGGCGACAGGCCGGCGGCGAAGGCATCGAGCGTGTCGGCGCTTTCCAGCAGGCCCTTCAGGACTTCGGGATCCTCGGTGAACCGCCGCGGAAGGTCGGTGCGGTCCGAAATTGCCTGCGACAGGGCGGTCCGTGCGGTCTGCGCTGCCGCAAGTCCACGTTCCAGCACCTCGCCTGCGGACAATTGCAGGGCGCGCAGATCGGCCAGTTCCTGAAGCTCGGCCTTCACTCGCAGCGCCTCGGATTGCAATGCGGGGGTCACGTCGGCAAGGATCATCCCCGACCGCGCCGTGCCCAGAGCCCCATCGGGATGCAAGAGAAGCAGCGGCCCGGGGTTGGCTTCCATCGTCGCCAGCACCCCCAGAAGCTGCCCGATCCGGTCGCGCTTGGCCTCGAAGGTGCGGGTCAGGGTGGATTCGCGCAAGGACGCCTCGCGCAGTGCGCCCCGCAGCGCCCCAAGCCCAGCCTCGTAGGCCCGGATCGTCTGACTGAGCGCCGAGACCCGGTCTCGCGCCTCGGTCGCGCTTTCCAGCGCCGCGACTGCGCTCTGCAGGTCCGCAGACGCCCTCGCTGCCTGTTCCGCCACGGTCTCTGCCCGGGCAGGCAGGGTCAAGCAGAGGGCAAGTAGCGCGGCGCGGATCATGCGATCAGGGTCTGTCCGGTCATTTCGGGCGGCTGGGGCAGGCCCATCAGTTGCAGAATCGTGGGCGCCAGGTCGGCCAGCCGTCCGTCGCGCAGCCGTGCCCCCGAGGGGCCGCCGACCAGGATCACCGGCACCGGGTTCGTGGTATGCGCGGTATGCGGGCCGCCGGTCACCGGGTCCACCATGACCTCGCAGTTGCCGTGGTCGGCGGTAACGATCATCGCGCCCCCCCGCGCCTCCAGCGCCGCCAGTGCCCGGCCGAGGCCCCGGTCTACCGCCTCGCAGGCCTTGATCGCAGCAGGCAGCGACCCGGTATGCCCCACCATGTCGGGGTTGGCGTAGTTCACCACGATCAGGTCGTAGCCCTTCTCGATCGCCTCCACGAAGCGGTCCGAGACCGCATCCGCGCTCATCTCGGGTTGCAGGTCGTAGGTCGCGACCTTGGGCGAGGGCGGCATGGCGCGGTCCTCGCCCGGGTAGGGCTCTTCGCGCCCGCCGTTCAGGAAGAAGGTGACATGCGGGTATTTCTCGGTCTCGGCCAGTCGGAACTGGGTCAGCCCGTGGGCAGAGACCCATTCGCCCAGCGTGTTGACCAGCACGCGCTTGGGGAAGGCCGTGGCCATGTAGCCGTTGTGCAGGTCGGAATATTCGACCATGCCGAGGAGCGACGACCACTTCGGCCGGGTGCCGGTGTCGAAGGCCGCGAAGGCCGGGTCGCCGATGGCGGCCAGGATCTCGCGCGCGCGGTCGGCGCGGAAGTTCAGGCAGAAGACGCCGTCGCCGTCCCTTGCGCCGTGGTAGCCGTCGATCACTGTGGGGGCGAGGAATTCGTCGGTCTCGCCTTTGCCGTAGCTGGTCGTGATCGCGGTCAGCGCGTCGGGCGCGAATTCCCCCCGGGCGTGGATCATGCCGTCGTAGGCGCGGCCGACCCGCTCCCACCGGTTGTCGCGGTCCATCGCCCAGTAGCGCCCCGTCACCGTGGCGATGCCCGCGCCGTAGGGCAGGCGCTTCACCAGGGCCTCGACATAGTCATGCGCCGAGGAAGGCGCCACATCGCGGCCGTCGGTGATGGCATGCAGCGCGACCGGGACGCCCAGGGCTGTCAGAGTCCGGCAGGCGGCGAGGACATGGTTCACATGGCCATGCACGCCCCCGTCCGAGACGACGCCCATCAGATGCGCGGTGCCCCCCGCGGCCTTCACCTTCGCGGCAAAGTCCAGGATCGCCGGGTTCTTCGCAAAACTGCCGTCCTCGACCGCCAGGTCGATCGCGCCCAGATCCATCGCCACCACGCGTCCCGCGCCGATGTTGGTGTGGCCGACCTCGGAATTGCCCATCTGCCCGGTCGGCAGGCCCACGTCCGGCCCGAAGGTGGTCAGCGTGGCATGCGGGCAGGTCGCCCAGAGGCGGTTGAAGGTCGGCACCTTTGCCTGTGCCGGGGCCGAAGTCTCGGGGTTAGGCCCGATGCCCCAGCCGTCGAGGATGCACAGGACGACGGGTTTCGGCGCGGGCATGGTAGTCTCCTTCTGTCTGGCAAGGCTTTTACGCGCGCGCCCCGCGCAGGGCAACCGGGACCGCTCGTCGTGCGGCTGGCGCCTTCTCCTCGCTAGACCCCGGCCTGGCGCAGCGCAGCCTTCTCGCGCACCCGCTGGCGCCAGATCGTGAAGACCCCGGCAGCCACGACGATCCCCGCCCCTATGGCGACGTTGGTCCGCAGCGTCTCGTCGAACACCACCAGCCCGATTCCGCTGGCCCAGACCAGTTGCAGATAGGCAAAAGGCTGGATCGCCGAGGCCTCTGCCACAGCAAAGGCACGGATCAAGAGCCAGTGGCCCAGAGCCGCCGAGCAGCAGAGCGTGGCCATCCAGCCCCAGTCGGCGGGGGTCATCCAGGTCCATTGCGCCAGGCCGAAGGGCGTCATGGCAACGGCGCCCACGACGCCGGTCCAGAAGAAGCTGACAGTCGTGCTGTCCTTTCGCGCGACATAGCGGGTGAGAAGGCCGTATAGCGCGAACATGGCAGCCGCGAGCAGTGGAACAAGGGCCCAGGGCGAAAAGACGCCAAAGCCGGGCTCCAGGATGATCAGCACACCGGCGAAGCCCACCAGGATCGCCGTCCAGCGCCGCCAGCCGACCTTTTCGCCAAGGACCGGCCCTGACAGCGCCGCCACCAGCAGCGGATAGCAGGTGAACACAGCATGCGCCTCGATCAGGCCCAGCTTGACGAAGCCCACCATCATCACCGCGATTTCGGCCACCAGGATCAGTCCCCTCGCCAACTGCACCCAGGGGAAATGCGACCTTGCGGCAGCGGCAAGACCGCCCTGCGACCGGGCGGCGAGGGCCATGACAAAGAACGCGAAGAACCAGAAGCGGATCATCACCACCATCGTGACCGGGTAGTTCGACCCCAGGTGGCGCGAGATCCCGTCCTGCGCTGCAAAGACCAGCGTCGTGGCGATCATCAGCCAGATGCCGGCCCTGGTGTTCTGTTGCGTGGTCATGGCCGTGGCTGGCTATCACCTGCCGCCAGGCTGCGAAAGGGTGGTCCTGCTGCCCGTGCACGAGAGCCGGTGCCGATCCGAAGTCCCGATTAACCGGCAATTAACCGTTCGGCGCCTAGCGTTCCTCAAAGTTGAGTCCTTTTCAGGGGTGCTTTCGGAATGGGCGATCTTGCAATGATCCTGGGCATGGTGCTCGCGGCCTTTCTGGTCGCCCTTTCTGCTCTGATCCTGATACAGGCCTGGCTCGACTACCAGCCGACGCCGGTCGCCAGCATCTTTGCAGCCACCCCCGCGCAGATCGCCTTCCTCTTCGACGGCGAGCGGCTGATCGACGCCTCGCCTGCGGCACGCGCGCTGCTGCCGGAAGGCGAGGACCAGCGCGCCTGGGGCCGGTTCATGGCACGCTTCGGCCCCGATTTTCCTGGCCTGGCAGAGCGGCTGGCAAGCCTTCCCCGCACCGGCCAGACCAGGATTGCCTCGCATCCCGGGACCAGTCCACCGCTGGTCCTCAAGGCCGAACTGCGCTCGGGTCTCCTGCATCTTGCGTTGGACGCCGGTCAGGCCGGATATCCGACCGACCCGCAGACCGGCCACTGCGACGCCGCTACGGCAGCGGTGCTCCAGAACGAGGTGTTGACGCAGCGCGCGATCCTGTCGCGGGCACCGGTTCTGCTTTGGAAGGAGGCCACCGATGGCGCGGTGGTATGGGCGAACCATGCCTACCTGATCCGCGCGGTCGAGCTCTTGCCGGAAGGCGAGGATCTGTCCTGGCCCCTGCCGAAACTGTTCGACCGGGCCCCCGGCACCTCGGCGCGGCTGAAGCTGCAGATGCCCAGCGGAGCGGAATGGTTCGACCTGGTGCAGGTGCCGGCGGGAGACGAGATGCTCTGCTATGCGCAGGCGGCCGACAAGGCGGTGCAGGCGGAAACCGCCCTGCGCGAGTTCATGCAGACCCTGACCAAGACCTTCGCCGACCTGCCGATCGGCTTGGCGATATTCGACCGCGGGCGCTGCCTGCAGATGTTCAACCCGGCACTGACCGACCTGACCCGGCTTCCGCCCGAAATGCTGATCTCCCGGCCCTCGCTGAACGCCTTCCTAGACGCGATGCGCGCCCGGTCCATGATCCCCGAGCCGCGCGACTACCGCAGCTGGCGCAAGCAGCTCGCCCGGCTGGAGGAAGAGGCCAGCATGGGCATCTTCGAGGAAACCTGGAGCCTGCCGGGAGGCCAGACCTACCGCGTCATCGGCCGCCCGCATCCGAACGGGGCGCTGGCCTTCATGTTCGAGGACATCTCGAACGAGATGAGCCGCACCCGCCGCTATCGCGCCGATCTGGAGCTGGGCCAGTCGGTGATCGACGCGGTAGAGGACGGGGTTGCCGTCTTTTCGCAGGGCGGGCAGCTGGTGATGTCGAACGCGGCCTACGCCCGGCTCTGGCAACACGACCCGCAGGTGCTTCTGTCCGAAGCCAGCATCTCGACGCTGTCGGCTTGGTGGCGCGAGCATTCCGCGCCGACTCTGCTCTGGGACGACGCGACCGACTTTGTCACCAGCGGCGGGGACCGCACGCCCTGGGATGGCGACGTGCGGCTGCTGGACGGGCGACTGGTTTCGTGCCGCTTCCGTCCGCTGACCGGGGGAGCGACGATGATCACCTTCCGCCACCAGGTCGCAGCCCCCCTGACCTCGGTGCGCGAGACCCAGCCGCTGGAAGAGCTTTCGGCCTGAGGCTTGCGGCGCCAGGAGGGACGGCTACAGTCGCGGCATGTCCGCCGCGCCCTTCCCTGCCCTGACCCTTGACCTGCCCGACCCGACCGCGACCGAGGACCTTGGCCGCAGGCTGGCGGTACTGGCGCGACCGGGCGACGTGGTGCTGCTGGAGGGCGCCATCGGCGCGGGGAAAAGCTGCCTGGCCCGCGCCTTCATCCGCGCAAGACTGGGCGAGGTCGAGGAAGTGCCCTCGCCGACCTTCACACTGGTGCAGGTCTATCCCGATGCGGAAGGCGAGATCTGGCATGCCGACCTCTACCGCCTGACCCATCCGGACGAAGTCTGGGAACTGGGGCTGGATCAGGCCTTCGAGACGGCGATCTGCCTCGTCGAATGGCCCGACCGGCTGGGCAGCCACCGCCCCAAGGGTGCGCTGACGATCCGGCTGGAACCGCTGGGCGAGGGGCGCCGTGCCGTCCTCCTCGGCGGACGCGACGGGCTGGCACGGGCGCTGGCCGATGGCTGACCGTGCGGCCGAGTTGACCGTCTTCCTCGACCGGGCCGGCTGGGGCGCGGCCGAGCGACGGCATCTGGCGGGCGACGCCTCGGACCGGCGCTACGAACGGCTGCGGCTAGGCGCGGCGACCGCCGTCCTCATGGACAATCCGCCCGGCGGGGCGGACGACCCGGTGGCCTTTTCGGCCATGGCCCGGCATCTGCGCGGGCTGGGCCTGTCCGCGCCGCGCGTGCTGGCCGAGGATCTGCCACGCGGCTTCCTGCTGCTGGAAGATCTGGGCGACGACCTCTTCGCCCGCCTGATCGCCGCCGACCCGACCCGCGAGGCCGAGCTCTACGCCGCCGCCGTCGATGTTCTCCTTCATCTCCAGTCCGCCCCGCCGCCCGGGGACCTGCCGGATCTCTCGGCCGCCGACTGGGCGCAGGCGGCGACCTTCGTGCTGGACTGGTATGCCCGCGCGGCGACCGGCGTCAGACCCGAACCTTCGGAGTTCCTGGCCACCCTGACCGGCGTGCTTGAGGCCCATGCCGACGGCCCGCGCGTGCTGATCCTGCGCGATTTTCATGCCGAGAACCTGATATGGCTGCCCGCCCGGCCGGGGCTGGCGCGGGTGGGGCTGCTGGATTTCCAGCTCGGCCAGCTGGGCCAGCCGGGCTATGATCTGGTCTCGCTGTTGCAGGACGCGCGGCGGGATGTGGGGCAGGGCACCGAGGCCGCGATGGTCGCTCGTTTCGTCGCAGCAACCGGGGCCGATCCGCACGCCTTTGCCGCCCACTACGCCGCGCTTGGCGCGCAGCGGGCGTTGCGCATCCTCGGGGTCTTCGTGCGGCTGGCGCTGGTCGCGGGCAAGCCCGGCTATCTGCCGCTGATCCCGCGCGTCTGGGGGCAGCTGCAACAGAACCTCGCCCATCCCGCCCTGGCCGGACTACGCGCCGTCTGTGACCGGCTTCTGCCCACGCCAGGCTCCGAAACCCTAAGAAGGATCCGCGCCGCATGTCCGCCTACCCCTTCCCGCTGATGCTGTTCGCCGCGGGCTTCGGCACCCGGATGGGCGCGCTGACCGCCGACCGGCCGAAGCCCCTGATCCCGGTCGCGGGCCGGGCGCTGATCGACCATGCGCTGGACGTGGCGCAGGCGGCCGGCGTGGGCCGGATCGTCGTCAACACCCATTACCGGGCCGAGCAGATGGCGGCCCATCTTGCGGGGCGCGGCGTGACGATCAGCCACGAGGCCGGGCGAATCCTGGAAACCGGCGGCGGGCTCAAGGCCGCGCTCCCGCTGCTGGGCGAGGGGCCGGTGGCGGTGCTGAACAGCGACGGGATCTGGACCGGGCCGAACCCCCTGCGCACGCTCGCCGCCGCCTGGGACGGGAGCCGGATGGAGGCGCTTCTTCTTCTCCTCCCGCTCGACCGCGCGCGGGCGCACGGGCCGAAAGGCGATTTCCGGCTAGACGCCTCTGGACGGCTATCGCGCGGGCAGGGGGGCGAGGATCACGTCTATATCGGCGCCCAGATCCTGAAGCCGGATCGCATAAGCGCGATGCCCGACGAGGTCTTTTCGCTGAACCGGCCCTGGGATGCGATGATCGCCGCCGGCACCGCCTATGGCGTCCTGCATCCCGGCGACTGGTGCGATGTCGGCCACCCCGCCGGGATTGCCGAGGCCGAGGCCCTGCTGCACTCTGCACGCCATGGCTGAGCTCCGCCCGATCTTCGCCCTGCCGCCCGGCGCCGATTTCCCGGCCGAGCTGGTCTCCGGGCTCATCGACCGCATGGCCGGCCAGCCGCCCGAGGCCATGGCGAAGGTCACGCTGATCCTGAACACCCAGCGCATGCGGCGGCGGGTGACCGAGTGCCTCTTGGCGCGGGGCCCCCGCTTCCTGCCGCGCCTGATGCTGGTGACCGAGGCCGCGCTTATGTCCGACCTGGCCCTGCCGCGCCCGACCTCGCCCTTGCGGCGGCGGCTGGTCCTGTCGGTGCTGCTCGACAAGCTTCTGGACGGGGGCGCGACCGAGTTCCCGCGCGCGGCGCTTTTTGATCTGGCCGACAGTCTGGCCAACCTGATGGCCGAGATGCAGGGCGAAGGCGTCGCGCCCGACCGCATCGCCGCCCTGGACGTGGCGAACCATTCCGCGCACTGGGCGCGGACGCAGGCCTTCCTCGGCATCGTCGCCGAGGCCCTCTCCAGCGACGCTCCCGATGCCGAAGCCAACCTGCGCCGCGCCGTGGCCAGCCTGCCCGAGACCTGGACCCGCCACCCGCCGCCGGGGCAGGTGATCCTCGCCGGCTCCACCGGCTCGCGCGGGACGACGGCGCTGTTGATGCAGGCGGTGGCCGGGCTGGCGCAGGGGGCGATCGTGCTGCCGGGCCATGACTTCGACCTGCCGCCCGAGGTCTGGGAGGGGATGGACGACGCGCTGACCGCCGAGGACCATCCCCAGTTCCGCACCCGCCGGCTGATGGACCTGCTGGGCTTCGGCCCGCAGGACGTGCAGCCCTGGACCGCGACCCCCGCGCCCGATCCGGCACGAAACCGCCTGGTCTCGCTCGCCCTGCGCCCGGCGCCGGTCACGCATCAGTGGCTGGCCGAGGGGCCGCGGCTTGGCAACCTGACCGCCGCCACGCGGGGCCTGACCCTGATCGAGGCCCCGACCCCCCGCGCCGAGGCCATGGCCATCGCCCTGATCCTGCGCGAAGCGGCCGAGACCGGCACCCGCGCCGCGCTGATCACGCCCGACCGCGACCTGACCCGGCGCGTCTCGGCGGCGCTGGACCGCTGGGGCATCCGGCCCGACGATTCCGCCGGGCGGCCGCTGGCCCTGTCGGCGCCCGGGCGCATGCTGCGGCAGGTCGCGGCGCTGTTCGGCCAGAGGCTGACCGCCGATGCGCTTCTGGCGCTTCTGAAACATCCGCTGGCCTTTTCCGGCAGCGAGCGCGGCCAGCACCTGGTCCTGACGCGCGAGTTCGAGCTGCATATCCGCCGCAACGGCCCGGCCTTCCCCACCGCCGACAGCCTCCGAGACTGGGCCGCCCGCTCGCGGATCGACCGGGCCGGAGACTGGGCCGCGATCCTGGCCGACACGCTCTGTGGGCAGGAGATCGCGGGCCGCCTGCAGCTGGCTGACCTCGTCGCGCGGCATCTGCGGCTGGCCGAACGGCTGGCGGCAGGGTTCGATGCGGCAGGCAGTGGCGCGTTGTGGGAGAAGGAAGCCGGGGAAAAGGCGCTGGCGGCGATGAGCGAGCTTGCCTCCGAGGCCCCGGCGGCGGGCACGCTGACGGCCTCGGACTATGCCGGGCTGATCTTCGGCCTTCTGAACCGCGACGAGGTGCGCGAGACCGAGGGGCTGCATCCCGGCATCATGATCTGGGGCACGCTCGAGGCGCGGGTGCAGGGGGCGGATCTGGTCGTGCTCGGCGGGCTGAACGATGGCACATGGCCCGCGCAGCCGCCGGCGGATCCCTGGCTGAACCGCGCGATGCGGAAAGAGGCCGGGCTTCTGCTGCCCGAACGCCAGATCGGCCTCTCGGCGCATGACTGGCAGCAGGCGGTGGCCGCCCCGCGCGTTGTCCTGACCCGGGCGAAGCGGGGGACCGAGGCGGAAACCGTGCCCTCGCGCTGGCTGAACCGGCTGGTGAACCTGCTCGCCGGACTGCCCGACCAGCAGGGGCCCGAGGCGCTGGCCGCGATGCGCAACCGTGGCGCGCACTGGCTGCGCCTGGCCGAGGCCTTCGACGCCGCCCCGCGCGTCGCTCCGGCCCGCCGCCCCTCGCCTCGACCGCCCGTCCACGCCCGGCCGCGCCAGCTTTCGGTGACCGAGATCAAGACCCTGATCCGCGACCCCTATGCGATCTACGCCCGCCATGTGCTGAAGCTGCGCCCCCTCGACCCCCTGCGCCCCGAGCCCGACCCCCGCCTGCGCGGCACGGTGCTGCACGAGATCCTTGAGCGGTTCCTGAAACAGGGCGGCGGGGACCGCCAGACCCTGTTGGCCATCGCCGAAGAGGTGCTGGCCGCCCGCGTCGCCTGGCCGCTGGCCCGGACGATCTGGCTGTCCCGTCTGGCCAAGGCGGCGGATGCCTTCCTGGCGTTTTCGGCCGCGACCGGGGGCGCGCCGGTGCTGCTGGAGGAAAAGGGCGCGCTGCGGCTGCCGGGGCTCGACTTCACCCTGACCGGCAAGCCCGACCGGATCGACCGGCTGGCGGACGGCCGGCTTCTGCTGATCGACTACAAGACCGGCGCTCCGCCGACCGAGAAGCAGCAGGAGCATTTCGACAAGCAGCTTCTGCTGCTGGCCGCCATGGCCGAAGGCGGCGGGTTCCGCGGACTTGATCCGTCCGAGGTCGCCCGAGTCGTCTATGTCGGCCTGAAGGCGCAGCTGAAGACCGAGGAGATCCTTCTGGAACCCGGCCAGGTGGCCGAGATCTGGAAGCGTTTCGGCGGTCTGATGGCCAGCTACTTCCGCCCGACCCAGGGCTACACCGCCCGCCGCGCGCTGGAAAAGGCAAGCGACCCGAGCGACTACGACCACCTCTCCCGCTTTGGGGAATGGGAGATGACCGACGACCCCGCGCCCGAGGCCCTGGAATGACCGAAGCCTTCGCCCGCCAGATCGCCGCCGCCAACCCGGCGCGCAACACCTGGCTCTCGGCCAATGCCGGGTCGGGCAAGACCCGCGTGCTGACCGACCGCGTCGCGCGGCTTCTCCTGAACGGGGTCGATCCGACGCGCATCCTCTGCCTGACCTATACCAAGGCTGCCGCGACCGAGATGCAGAACCGCCTGTTCCAGCGCCTCGGCGAATGGGCGATGCGGCCCGAGGAAGCCCTGCGCAGGGAACTGTCGGATCTGGGCGAGGGCGACCTGACGCCCGACCGGCTGGCCCGCGCGCGCCAGCTGTTCGCCCGCGCGATCGAAACGCCAGGCGGGCTGCGCATCCAGACCATCCACAGCTTCTGCGCCAGCCTGCTGCGCCGCTTCCCGCTCGAGGCCGGCGTCTCGCCCGGTTTCGTGGAGATGGACGACCGCGCCGGACGGCTGATGCGCGCCGAGATCGTCGAGGAAATGGCCGACGGACCGCAGGCCCATGTCCTGCACCGGATGACCGAGGTGCAGAACGGTGAGGATTTCGGCGCCCTCGTCGAAGCCATCGCAGCCCGCCGCGCGCATTTCGACCCTCCGCTCGACCGGGCCGGCGCGCTGCGCCTGTTCGACCTGCCGGAGGTGGTGGACGACCGCCATCTGGTGTCGCTCGCCTTCAACGGATCGGAGGACTGGCTGATCGCGCAATGCCTGCCCCTGTTCCGGCAGGGGACGCCGACCATGCAGACCCTCGCCACGGTGTTGGCGGCAATCGACTGGCAGGCGCCAACGCGGCACGATCTCGATGCGCTTTATGCGGCGCTGCTGAAACAGGACGGGCAGCCCAACTTCGCCAGGGTGCCAACGGTGAAGGTCCGCACTGCCATGGGCAACCTGGTGCATGACTTCGACGATTTCATGCAACGCGTCGCCGATGCGCGCGAGGCGGAGAAGGCTCTCGTCGCCGCCGAGCGGACCCTCGCGCTGCACGACTTCGCCGCCGTGTTCCTGAAGGAATACGAGGCTCGCAAGGCAGCGCGGGGCTATCTCGACTTCGACGACCTGATCCGCCGCGCGCTGCACCTTCTGAAGGATCCCTCGCTGTCGGCCTGGGTGCTGTATCGGCTGGACGGGGGGCTCGACCATATCCTCGTGGACGAAGCGCAGGATACCAGCCCCGAACAGTGGGAACTGATCGGTCAGCTGGCCGCCGAGCTGGTCGCGGGGGAGGGTGCCGCGACGCGCGACCGGACGCTCTTCGTGGTCGGCGACAAGAAGCAATCGATCTATTCCTTCCAGGGCGCCGATGTCGCGGCCTTCGACCGGATGCGTCGGCATTTCGGCGAGCGCCTCGGCGGCGGGCCGGGGCTGGACGACCGGGTGCTGGAACATTCCTTCCGCTCCTCTCCCGCGATCCTGGACGTGGTCGATGCCACCTTCACCCCGGCCGAACAGGCCGCGCTGGGTGGCGGGTCGCATCACATCGCCATCAGCCCGGACCTCGCCGGTCGCGTCGATGTCTGGCCGGTGCTGGAAAAGGCCGACACGCCCGATCCCGGCCCCTGGGACGAACCGCTGGACATGCGCCACCCCGAGGATGCGCAGATCCAGCTTGCCCGCCGCATCGCGGGCTGGATCCGCGACCAGCTGGATCAGGGCACGCAAATCCCGCAGGCGGCGCGCAAGGGCGGGCCGACCGAACGGCCGGTGCGGCCGGGCGACTTCCTGATCCTCGTCCAGCGCCGGACCGGGGTGTTCCACGACCTGATCCGCGCCTGCAAGGAGGCCGGACTGCCCATCGCCGGGGCCGACCGGCTGCGCCTGGGCGGTGAACTCGCCGTGCGCGACCTCTCGGCGCTTCTGGCCTTCCTCGACACGCCCGAGGACGACCTGTCTCTGGCCTGCGTCCTGCGCTCGCCCCTCTGCGGGTGGAGCGAGGCCGACCTCTTCCGCCTTGCCCAGCCCCGGCCAGGCTATCTCTGGCAGGCGCTTCGCGCCGATCCGGGGCATGGCGAGACCCGCGCCTTCCTCGACGACCTGCGCGATCAGGCCGATTTCCTGCGCCCCTACGACCTTCTGGAGCGCGTGCTGAACCGCCACGACGGCCGCCGCAAACTGATCGCCCGGCTTGGCCCCGAGGCCGAGGACGGGATCGACGAGCTTCTGTCCCAGGCGCTGGCCTACGAACGGGCGGAAGTGCCCAGCCTGACCGGCTTCCTCAGCTGGATGGAAACCGACGAGGTCGAGGTCAAGCGGCAGGCCGAGGGCTCGGGCGACCTGATCCGGGTGATGACGGTGCACGGCGCCAAGGGGCTGGAGGCCGAGATCGTCATCCTGCCCGAATGCACCGACTACACGCCACCGCAGCGCGACCAGATCCAGCCCGTCCCCGGCGGCCCGGCGCTGTGGAAGCTGCCCGAAGCCGACAGCCCCGCGCTGTTGTCGGGCCTGCGGGCCGAACGGGCCGAGCGCGAGGCGGCGGAACGGCTGCGCCTCCTTTACGTCGCCATGACCCGGGCGCGCTGCTGGCTGGTGGCGGCCGGCGCCGGCAAGGTGACGAAGGACGCGACCTGGCACCGGCTCATCTCTGCCGGGGTGATGGCCGCGGGGCACGAAGAGCTGGAAGGCGGAATCCTGCGCCACAGCCACGGCACCTGGCCCGACCCCCTTCGGCAAGAGGAATCGCAAGCCCCCCTGCCGGCGCTGCCCGGCTGGGCCGGCCGCCCCGCGCCCGAACCCCATCGTCCCGCGGCCGTCCTGTCGCCCTCGGACCTTGGCGGCCCCAAGGCGCTTCCGGGCGAGGCGGACTTCGACATCGAAGAGTCGAAACGCCGCGGCACCGCGCTGCATCTGCTCCTCGAACGGTTGCCCGGTCTCGACCCCGCGACCTGGGCCGCCCATGCCGAGGCGCTGATCCCCGACTCCGCCCACCGCGCCGCCTCGCTGGCCGAGGCCGGGGCAGTGCTTGCCCACCCCGAGCTTGCGGCCCTGTTCGGCCCCGACAGCCTGGCCGAGGTCGCCCTGACCGCCCCCTGGCAGGGCCGCATCCTGGCAGGGTCCATCGACCGCCTGATCCTGACGTCCGACCGGGCGCTGATCATCGACTACAAGTCGAACGCGGTGATCCCCGACCGGCCCGAGGCCGTGCCCGAAGGCCTCCTCCGCCAGCTGGGCGCCTATGCCCACATGGTCGCGCAGATCCACCCCGGCCGGCGGATCGAGACGGCGATCCTCTGGACCCGTGGGCCCCGGCTGATGCAAGTCGCTCCCGAGATCGTGAGGGCCGCGTTGACCCGGGCCACGATCCCTTGACGTTCCCGGACTGCGTCCATACCTTCCCTATTCGACAAATCCCCTAGGAGAACGATCATGGGCGCCGCCACTGTCGCCGTCACCGATGCCACCTTCGATGCCGAAGTCCGCAAGTCGCCGATTCCGGTCGTCGTGGACTTCTGGGCCGAATGGTGCGGCCCCTGCCGGCAGATCGGCCCAGCGCTTGAGGAACTTGCCACCGAATACGCGGGCAAGGTCAAGATCGTGAAGGTCAACGTGGACGAGAACCCCGACAGCCCCGCCGTGCTCGGCGTGCGCGGCATCCCGGCGCTGTTCATGTTCAAGGACGGCCAGGTCGTGTCGAACAAGGTCGGCGCCGCCCCGAAGGCCGCGCTGGAAAACTGGATCAAGTCGGCGATCTGATCTGCCTGATATCGCGTTGAACGCCCGGTCCCCGCGACCGGGCGTTTTCGTTTGCGCCGATTGTCAGTCGGCCCTGTCCTGCTAGACTGACAGCATGGCCACGCTTTCCATCCTGCTGCTCGGCGGCACCGGCACAATCGGCCGGGCAACGGCGCGGGCGCTGCGGGCAGACGGCCACCGCGTCACTGCGCTGATCCGCCCTTCGGCCGATGCGAGCCTCCTGCCCGGCTGCACAGTGGTCCGGGGCGACCTGCCCGAAGCCCTTCCCGGTGCGATGACCGGCATCGACGCCGTCGTCTCCTGCCTCGCCTCGCGCACGGGAAAGCCGGCGGACGCCTGGGCCGTGGACCACGCCGCGAACTCGGCCGCGCTAAAGGCCGCCGTGACCGCAGGTGTTCGGCACTTCACGCTGCTCTCCGCGATCTGCGTGCAGAAACCGCACCTCGAATTCCAGCGCGCGAAACTCGCCTTCGAGGCCGAACTCCAGACCGCCCCAATCGACTGGACCATCGTCCGGCCGACGGCCTTCTTCAAATCCCTCTCCGGCCAGGTTCCCCGCGTCGCCAAGGGCAAACCCTTCCTCGTCTTCGGCGACGGCCGCCTGACCGCCTGCAAGCCGATCTCGGACGCCGACCTCGGCCGCTTCCTCACCCTGACCCTGACCGACCCCACCAAACGCAACCGGATCCTGCCTATCGGCGGCCCGGGCCCGGCGATCACCCCCCTCGACCAGGCCGCGATGCTGGAGCGTCTGACCGGCCAGCCCGTCCGCATCAAGCGCGTCCCCGTGGCACTTATGCAAGGGATCGTCGGCCTTCTCAGCGCCCTCGGCACCCTGTCGCCCAAGCTGAAGGCCAAGGCCCAACTGGCCCGCATCGGGCGCTACTACGCGACCGAATCCATGCTGCTGTGGAATCCCGCCACCGGGGCCTACGACGCCGACGCCACACCCGAGTTCGGCACCGACCGGCTCGAGGACCATTATGCCGCGATGCTCCGGGGTGAGGTGGCGGATGACCGCGGGGCGCATGCGATCTTCTGACCCGCCCCCGCATCCGTTCTTTCATTCGCAGGACTTTTCCTGTATGGCCCCCGCCATCTGAGACGTGAGGCCCGCCCCCGGGGCACATGCAAAGGATACGGGGGAAGGGCGGCAATGGGGCCGCCAGATGTGGGGGGTGCCGGCAGGGGCCGGACCTCCAGAGGAAACGATACATGTTCAATGTGACCAGGAAATCGATCCAGTGGGGCAATGAAACGCTCACTCTGGAAACGGGGAAAGTTGCGCGGCAGGCCGATGGGTCGGTGATCGCGACGCTGGGCGAGACCCAGGTGATGGCCAACGTGACCTTTGCCAAGACGGCGAAGGAAGGCCAGGACTTCTTTCCGCTAACCGTTCACTACCAGGAAAAATACTACGCAGCCGGCAAGATCCCCGGCGGCTTCTTCAAGCGCGAGGCGCGGCCGTCCGAGAAGGAAACGCTGGTTTCCCGCCTGATCGACCGACCGATCCGCCCGCTGTTCGTCGAGGGCTTTCGCAACGAAGTGCTGGTCATGGCGACCGTGCTGTCCTGCGACCTGGTGAATGACCCCGACATCGTGGCGATGATCGCGGCCTCGGCGGCGCTGACCGTCTCGGGCGTGCCGTTCAGGGGCCCGATCGGCGCCGCGCGCGTCGGTTTCGTCGATGGTCAGTATGTGCTGAACCCCTCGATGGACGACATGACGCAGCTGCGCATGAAGCCCGAACAGCGCCTGGACCTCGTCGTCGCCGGCACCAAGGACGCCGTGATGATGGTGGAATCCGAGGCTTACGAGTTGACCGAAGAGGAAATGCTCGGCGCAGTGGTCTTCGGGCACGAGCAGATGCAGCCGGTGATCGACTTGATCATCGACTTCGCCGAAGCCTCGGCGAAGGATCCGTTCGACTTCACCCCACCGGACTATTCGGCGCTTTATGCGAAGGTGAAGGCCGCCGGCGAAGCACAGATGCGCGCCGCTTTCGCCATCCGCGACAAGCAGGAACGCACCAACGCCATCGAGGCCGCCGTTTCGGCGATCAAGGCCGCGATGACCGAGGAGGATCAGGCCGACCCGAACCTCTATCCGGCGATCAAGCAGCTGGAGTCGGCGGTTCTGCGCGGCGACGTGGTCAAGCACGGCCGCCGGATCGACGGGCGCGACACCAAGACCGTCCGCCCGATCGTCTGCGAAACCGGCGTGCTGCCGCGTGCGCACGGCTCGGCGCTGTTCACCCGGGGTGAAACCCAGGGTCTCGTCGTCACCACCCTGGGGACGGGCGAAGATGAGCAGATCATCGACGCGCTGAACGGCAACTACCGCTCGAACTTCCTGCTGCACTACAACTTCCCGCCCTATTCGGTCGGCGAAGTTGGCCGCGTGGGCTCGCCCGGCCGTCGCGAGATCGGCCATGGCAAGCTTGCCTGGCGCGCGTTGCAGGCGGTGCTGCCGGCGCCGACCGACTTCCCCTACACGATCCGCGTGGTCTCCGAGATCACCGAATCGAACGGCTCTTCCTCGATGGCCTCGGTCTGCGGCGGGTCGCTGTCGATGATGGACGCGGGCGTGCCGCTGAAGGCCCCCGTGGCTGGCGTCGCGATGGGTCTGGTGCTGGAAGAGGATGGTGACTGGGCGGTCCTGACCGACATCCTCGGCGACGAGGATCACCTCGGCGACATGGACTTCAAGGTCGCAGGCACGGCGAACGGCATCACCTCGCTGCAGATGGACATCAAGGTTGCCGGGATCACCCCGGAAATCATGAAGCAGGCGCTCGCGCAGGCCAAGGATGGCCGTCTGCACATCCTGGGCGAGATGGCCAAGGCCATCAGCGCGCCGCAGGGCTTCAGCGAGTACGCGCCTAAGATCGAGACGATGCAGATCCCGACCGACAAGATCCGCGAAGTGATCGGTTCGGGCGGCAAGGTCATCCGCGAGATCGTCGAGACCTCGGGCGCCAAGGTCGACATCAACGACGACGGCCAGATCAAGATCGCCTCGAACGACCAGAAGGCCATCAAGAAGGCCTATGACATGATCTGGTCGATCGTGGCGGAGCCGGAAGAGGGCCAGATCTACACCGGCAAGGTGGTGAAACTGGTCGATTTCGGCGCCTTCGTGAACTTCTTCGGCAAGCGCGACGGTCTGGTGCACGTCTCCCAGATCGCCAACAAGCGCCTGAACCACCCGAACGAGGTGCTGAAGGAAGGCCAGGAGGTCAAGGTCAAGCTTCTTGGCTTCGACGACCGCGGCAAGGTGCGCCTTGGCATGAAGATGGTCGACCAGGAAACCGGCGAGGAAATCGTCGAGAAGAAGGAAGAAGCCGCCGAGGGCTGAGCCCGTCGTCTGGCGTGAACGCGAAGGCCCCGGTGCGCCGCACCGGGGCCTTTTCCGTTCCGCCTGTCCTGGGATCGGCTCTCAGGTCGCTTCCAGTTTCGCGGCTCCAAGGTCGAAGGTCTCGCCAGGGAAGAACTTCGCCAGCCGGATGTCGGCCGACCGGGCATGCCCCTCCATCCCCTCCAGCCGCGAGATGCGGGCCGTGGCCTCGGCCAGGGGCCGTGCGGCGGCTCGGGTCGCGCGCTGCCAGGTCACCGTCTTCATGAACTTGTGGACCGAAAGCCCGCCCGTATACCGCGCCGCGCCCGAGGTCGGCAGGACGTGGTTGGGACCAGAGGTCTTGTCGCCGAACGCGACCGTGGTTTCCTCGCCCAGGAACAGCGAGCCATAGGCGCGCAGCCGGTCCAGCCACCAGTCCAGATCCCGCGCCTGGACATGCAGGTGTTCGGGCGCGCGGGCATCGGCGACCTGGGCCATCTCCTCGCGGTCCGCGCAAAGGATGACCTCGGCCATGTTGTCCCAGGCGGCGCGGGCGCTTTCGCGGTTCACCTCGGGAAGCGTCTCGATCAGACCGGGCACCAGGCGGATCACCGTCCGGGCCAAGGTCTCGTCATCCGTCACCAGCCAGACCGGCGAGTTGTAGCCGTGCTCGGCCTGCCCCACGAGGTCGGCCGCCACCATCTCGGCGTCGGCTCCGGCATCGGCCACGACCATGCTGTCGGTCGGGCCGGCGAACATGTCGATGCCGACCTGGCCGAAGAGCATCCGCTTCGCCTCGGCGACATACTGGTTGCCGGGGCCGACCAGCATGTCCGCCTTCGGCAGCCCGAAATGGCCGTGCGCCATGGCCGCCACGCCCTGCACGCCGCCAAGGTTCAGGATCACGTTCGCGCCGCACAGGTCCATCGCGAACAGGATCGCGGGCGGGATGCCGATGCCGGGCCGGGGGGGAGAGCAGGCGGCGATATGGGGAACTCCGGCCACCTTCGCCGTGGTGATGGTCATGATGGCGCTGGCCACATGGCTGTAGCGCCCGCCGGGCACATAGCAGCCCGCCGCCGAAACCGGGATCTGCTTCTGCCCCGCCATCAGGCCCGGCAGGATCTCCACCGCGCAATCCGACAGGGTGGCCTTCTGCGCCTCGGCAAAGCGGCGGATGTTGGCGTGGGCGAAACGGATGTCGTCCTTCAGCCGCTCGGGCACCTGCGCCGCCGCAGCGTCAAGCGTCGCGCGGCTGACGATGAGGTCGCCCTCCCACTTGTCGAAGGTGCGGGAATAATCGCGCACCGCCGCCTCGCCCTCGACCGCGATGCGGGCCAGCATGACCTGCACGAGGTCGCGCACGTCGTGGCTGTCGGTCTCGGGGGTGGCAACGGCTTGTTTCAGATAGATCATCGCGGTCACATCCGGCCCTTCCAGGGCACCAGACGGCGTTCGAGGAATCGCATGAGAAGGTCGAAGGCGAAGGCGATGATGGCGATGACGAAGATCCCCATGATCACGACCGAGGTCTGCAGGAACTGGCTGGCGGACAGCACCATGTAGCCCAGCCCCTTGGTCGCCGCGACCATCTCGGCCGCGACAAGGGTCGTCCAGCCAAAGCCGATGCCCACCCGCATCGCCGTCAGGATCTCGGGCATGGCCGAGGGCAGGATCACATGCCGCATCACCTGCCAGCGGGTGGCACCAAAGGAATAGGCGGCGTGGATCTGCTCGATGGCCGCCGACTTCACGCCCGACCGCGCGCCAAGGACGATGGGGGCGAAGACCGACAGGAAGATTAGCAGGATCTTCGAAGTCTCGTCGATGCCGAACCAGATGATCATCAGGGGCAGGTAGGCCAAGGGCGGGATCGGGCGGTAGAACTCGATCGGCGGGTCGAAGATGCCGCGCATCACCGGGCTCATCCCCATGGCCAGGCCCAGCGGCAGGCCGATCAGGCAGGCCAGCAGGAAGGCACTGAACACCCGGAAGGTCGAGATGGCGACATGTTCCAGGAAGGGCGTGTTGGTGAAGCCCTGGTTCCAGATCTGCACGAACTTGGCCAGAACCGATTGCGGCGAGGGCACGAACAAGGGTTTCACCAGCCCCAGCGCGGTGACCAGCCACCAGACGAAGAGCATGACCAGAACCGAGCCGACCGAGAGCCAGAAGGTGTTGCCCTGACCGGGGACGCCGTAGATTTCGCCGGGTCTGGTGGGACGGGCGCGGGAAAGGCGGGCCAGCGGACCGGGGGACTTCGCGGGCGGCGTGTCGGTCATTCCAGCCCCTCCTCGTCGGCAAAGATGATGTTGAGGACAGTCTCGCGCAGCGCGATGAACTCGGGCGAGGCCTTGACCGTCCGCGCGGGCGTCCCGGACTGGAACTGGCGCGAGAAGGGCAGGTCGAAGCGGTGGGTGATGCGGCCGGGGCGCGGGGACATGACGATCAGCTTGGTGCCCATGAACAGCGCCTCCTCGACGCTGTGGGTGATGAAGAAGACCGACTTGCCCGTCTCGCCCCAGATCTTCAGGATCAGCTCCTGCGCTTTTTCGCGAGTCAGCGCATCCAGCGCTCCCAGGGGTTCGTCCATCAGCAGGATCTTCGGGTCGCAGGTCAGCGCGCGCGCGATGCCGACCCGCTGCTGCATCCCGCCCGACAGCTTGTAGACGGGCGACTTCTGGAACCCGTCCAGGCCCAGCAGCCGGATGTACTCGTTCGCGGTCCGGTAGCGGGCTTCTTTCGCAACACCCTGGATCTCCAGGCCGAAAGCCACGTTGTCGATGACATTCAGCCATGGGAGGAGGGCGTGTTTCTGGAACACCACCGCCCTGTCGGCCCCCGGCCCCATGACCGCCTGCCCATCCAGCATCAGGCCACCGGTCGAGGGCGACAGGAACCCCGCGATCAGGTTCAGAAGCGTGGACTTGCCGCAGCCCGAGGCTCCCAACGCCACGACGAATTCACCTTCCGCGATGGTCAGGTCGATCTCGCTCAACGCCGCAATCGGCGGGCGGCCGTCGGCGGCCGGGTAGATCACCGAGACTTGGTCGATGGTCAGGCTCACGGGGCCGGTCCTCTTGCAGGAAGGTGCCGCCCGGCCCGGGCGGACCGGGCGGCGGGGTCGGTCCTACTGCGCCGCGGCTGCGGCGTAGGTCGGGTTCACGAAGGCGCTGTAGTCATTCAGCGCGGCGTCGATCCGGCCAGCGGCGACCAGGAATTCCGCCGTGGTCTTGATCTTGGGCGCGGCGCCGGCAAGCCAGGTTTCCGAGGTCTGTTCGGACATCGGCAGGAAGGTGAAGCCTTCGAGGATACCCGGAACCTGCGCCGGATCGGCCCCCGTCGCGGCGGCCAGCGCCTGCACCTCGGGGCTGTCGGCGGTCCAGGCAGCCGGATTGGCCAGATACATGCCGTTGACCTTGTCGATGGCCTTCAGGAAGGCCACGATCTTGTCGGGGTTGGCTTCGGCGAAGGCCTTGTTCACCACCCAGCCGTCATAGGTCGGAAAGCCCCATTCCGCGGTCTGATCGGCGCCAATGACCAGCGAGCCGGTCTTCAGGATTTCCGACTGCACCGGCTGCCAGATCCAGGCGGCGTCGATGGTCCCCTGTCCCCAGGCCGCCGCGATGTCGTCGGGCTTCATGCCGACAATGTTCACATCGGTCTCGGCCAGCCCTTCATGCTGCAAGGCCCCCATCAGCGAATAATGCGCGGTCGAGCCGATCGGCACGCCCACCGTCTTGCCCTTAAGATCCGCGACCGAGGCGATGCCCGAGCCCTCCCGCGCGATCAGCGATTCCGCCTTCCCGATGACGTCGGAATAGGCGATCAGCTCGATCTCCAGGCCGGAACTCGTTCCGATGGCGATGGGCGAGGAGCCAAGCTCGGACAGCACCACGTCGCCCGAAGCCATGGCCGCGATCACGTCGGTCCCGGCGTCGAACTTGCGCCACTCGATCTCCCAGCCCGTCGCCTCGGCCAGCTCGTCCGAGGCGGACAGAAGCTGCATCGGCGTGGGGTTGCCGAAATGACCGATGATGATCTTCTCGGCAAGCGCCTGGCCCGCCAGGAGCGCCGAGGCAGCGGCGCCAAGAAGGATATGCTTCAGTTTCAGGCTCATGGTCGTCTCCTCTGTTGGTCTTTTCTGGTTAGGTTCCGTGCCGTGTCAGTCCCGCAGTGGCGAAGTCCCGGATGGCCGCCACCAGCACATCCAGCGTGTCGAAGCCCGCCACCCCCCCTGCCAGCGGCGCGGGCAGCAGAGAGAACTCGGTGCAGGCAATCATCTGCACCGTTGCCCCCCGCCGCAAGAGCGCATCCGAGGCCACCCGCAGGGCTTCCACGCTCTCCGGCCCGGGACCGGCCGCCTTGATCCGGCGAATGGCACCCAGAAGCGCGTCCTCGCCCTCGGGATAAAGGGCCGTTATCCCCAGCCGGTCCAGCGGCGCGTCGAACAGGCCGATCCGGCGCACGGCCGGCGAGGCGAGGATGCCCACGATTCCATCGCCTTTGGCCAGATCTGCCGCTTTGGCCACCGAAAGCGCAACCATGTCGAGGAACGGCACGGGGGCGGCCGCCCGGATGTCCGGCGCGTAGTGGTGCGCGGTGTTGCAGGGCATGGCCAGCGCCTCGGCCCCCGCCGCGACCAGACGGCGCGCCATCTCGGCCAGCACCGGCGCGGGGTCGTCGCCCGTGCCCTCGATCAGGCGACGGATGCGCGAGGGGACCTGCGGGTTCTGGTCCACGATCAGCGGGATGTGGTCGGCATCGTCGGCGGCGGGCGTGACATCAAGGACCTTCTGCATCAGCAGGATCGTCGCCTGCGGTCCCATGCCCCCCAGTATGCCGACGCGGCGCATCAGACCTCCAGCGCGCGGCGCGCCTCGGCAAAGGCCGCGTCATAGCCGAACAGACCCGCCGCACCCCCGGTGTGCAGGAAGACCACGCGCTGCCCCTTGCGGAACTGCCCCTTGCGGACCAGGTCGATCAGCCCCGCCGCGCCCTTGCCGGAATAGACCGGGTCCAGAAGGATCCCCTCCAGCTGCGCGAACATGGCGATCGCCTCCAGCGTGTCGGCGCGCGGGATGCCGTAACCCTGACCGACATAGTCGCAATTCGCCACCACGTCGCCCCGCGCGACCACGCCCGGACAGCCCAGCTTTTCGGCCGTCTTCTGCGCAAGGGCGAAGACGTTCTCTTCCTGCTTCTCCTTCGGCGCGCGGACCCCGATGCCCAGAAGCGGAATCCCCGCGTTCAGCGCCTTCAGCCCGGTGACCAGCCCCGCCTGCGTGCCTGCGCTGCCGGTGGCCGTCACGATCTGGTCGATGACAAGTCCCCGGTCGTTGGCCTGCCCGACCAGCTCGAAGGCGCAGTTCACATAGCCCAGCGCCCCCGTCGGGTTCGACCCGCCGCCCGGGATCACATAGGGCTTGCGGCCCTCGGCGCGCAGGCGGTCGGCCAGCACCTCCATCTCGGCCGCCATGTCCACGCCCCCCGCCCGGCGCGAGGTGGTGGCGCCGTGCAGGTGGTCCAGAAGCACGTTGCCGTTCATGTTGTAGTTCGGATCGTTGGACCCGGTCCGGTCCTCCAGCAGGATATGGCAGGCAAGGCCCCGCCTGGCCGCGAAGGCCGCGGTCTGGCGGGCGTGGTTCGACTGGGTCGCCCCTTGCGTGATGACGGTATCCGCGCCCTGCGCCTCGGCCTCGGCCATAAGGAATTCCAGCTTGCGGGTCTTGTTGCCCCCCGTGGAAAGCCCGGTGCAGTCGTCGCGCTTGATCCAGATCTCGGGCCCGCCAAGTTCCCTCGTCAGCCGGTCCAGCCGTTCCAGCGGCGTCGGCAGGTGCGCCAGGAAGATGCGCGGGAACCGGGAAAGGTGCATGGGTCGAGTCCCTGGCTAACTTGCAGAAGCCAAGATTTGAACAGGACAAAGCCAATTGCAAATGCGAAATTGGCCGAATATCTTGCAGGAGTTGCAAGTCATGGGTGCGGAATGCGGCTGGAGTGGCTGGAAGACATCCTTGCCATCGCGCAGACCGGGTCGTTCAGCGGCGCGGCAGAGCGGCGCAACCTGACGCAATCGGCCTTCTCGCGCCGGATCCGGCAGATCGAGGATTATGTCGGCCTGCCGCTCTTCGACCGCAGCCGCAAGCCCGTTCAGTTGCGCCCGACGACGCTGGCGCAATCCGCCCAGATCGAGCAGATCGCCAGCGCGCTCCGCCAGTTGGTGACCGACCTCCGGCGCGGCGACCGGGTCGCGTCGAACCGCATCGTCATCGCCAGCCAGCATTCCCTGACCACGTCCCTTGCGCCGCGCATCGTGCAAAGCATCAGTGACTGCGGGCATGAGGTCTATGTCCGCCTGCGCTCGGCCAACCTGGACGAATGTCACGGGCTGCTTCTGTCGCGGAATGCGGACCTGGCCATCGTCTACAGCCTGCCCGACCAGGAGGCGCTTCCGGGGGAATATCTGGAAAGCCTCGACCTCTGGCCGGACCGCCTCATCCCCGTCCTGCGCCCCGAGGAGGCCCGGATCCTGACCATGGGCGCGCGGGCCGAGCTTCCCTTCGTCGCCTATCCGCCCGAGGTCTTTTTCGGCACGGTCATGACCCAAAGGATCCTGCCGGCGCTCGATCCCGGCACGCTTGCCCTGCCCCGGGCCGAGACGGCTCTGACCATGGCCGCGCTGGAAATGGCGGCAGCCGGGGTGGCGGTGGCCTGGGTTCCCGAAACGCTCGCGCGGGTGGGACTTGCGCAAGGGCGTCTCGCCGATGTCTCGGGCGTCCTGCCGCAGTGTGCCCTGTCGGTCCGCGCCCTGCGGCTGAAGGGGGTGCATGGGCCGGCCGAAGCCGTGATCTGGAACCACATCGCCGGCTTGCAGGGCGACGCGTTGGCGGAACAGGGATAGCCGCGTCGGGTTCGGCGGTCAGGCGAAACTGTCGATGGTGCGGATCGCCCCGTCCAGCGCCTTGCCCTCCTCGTCCTGCAACGCGGCCTCGCGCAGGCGGCGGCACCAGTCGGCGGCATCCTCGCGCGCCGCAATGCGGGCGGTGGCGGCCAGCACCTGGTCGAACTTGGACTGGCCCCGGGCATGGGTGTCCGAATAGCCCTTGATCAGGCGGCGGCAGCGGATCAGCTCGACCGCCAGCGCATAGTTGCGCGGCACTTCGGCCAGAGCCGTCTCCAGCCAGCGCGCCAGATGCGCCTGTTCCTGCGCGTGGCGCAGTGTCCGGCGCCGCCAGCCCTTCATGCCGCCGAGGATGTGGAGGGTGACGAAGGCGGGCAGGCTGTCGGTGCGCAGGCGACGCCCCTTGTCGAACCAGCGGGTCAGGCGCGCCATCCATTTCGGATCGGCCTCCACCTTCGCGCCCAGTCGGGCGGGGAACATGCCGACGATCTCGGCCGCGCGGGGGTGGAAGAACTCGGTCAGGTGCAGGATGCTTGCCTCCTTCACCCCCATCTCGCTGCGGATGCGGTCGAAGCGGCGTGCACGGGTCTTGAGGTCGGCGACGCGGATGATGTCGTCATAAGCCATTGCATTGGCGATGTATTTCGCCGCCTCGCGCGAAAGCGCCCAGCCGTGGCAGGCATCGTCCAGCGCAAGGACAGTGGTCAGACGGTCCAGATACTCCGCCCCGTAGCGCAGGTCCTGGAAATCCACGACCTTGCGCAGGCCGGGCAGCGCCAGTGCGGCCACCGGGGCGGGCAGCGCCGCGACCCGTGCTGCCAGCCTGTCCCATTCGGCCACCAGCCGGGCGGGACCCTGCACCCTCGCCTCCGGCTTGCCGGACGCGGCCGGGGCCGCCGGTGCCTCCGGGTTCGCTGCCACCTCGAAAGCCGCTGCGAAAGCCTTCAGCGAGGCCTCCGTCCCCTTGCCGCCCGCCCGGATCGCCGCCTCGAAGGCCTCTCGCGGGAAGGGCAGCACTGCTGCCCCCGCCAGCGCGCCCAGAAGCGAGGCCGAGATCACCGACCCGTTGCGCACCGCCAGCGCGTCGAAATCCGCCGCGATGACCCGGCGCGCCGCGACCTCGGCGGCGGCCATCACCTCCTCGGACGAGGCGATGCCGTCGCCCGGCACCATCTTTTCCGACACCGCCAGCGCACGGTGGGTCGAGGTGATCAGCGTGGTCCGGTCCGGCGTGACGAAGCCGCGGATGATGGCGCGGCCGGCCTCCATCATTTCGGCGGTGATCATGATGTCCACGTCGCCCGGCGCGGGCATCAGCGAGAATACCGGCACCGGCTCGCCGGGCCGGTGCGGGGCCATCTCGACGTAATAGACCGTGGCCCCGGTGCGCTGCGAGACGCCCGCGACGCTGGTCGCCTGCGCGGCATAGCCCTGCGCGCGGGCCACATCCTCGATCCAGCCGGTCAGCACGCCACCGCCCTGGCCGCCCACCGCCAGGATCGCCAGCTTGATGATCCCCGACAGGCACGGGTCGGGCGCGCGGGGGCTGAGCGTGTCGGGCAGGGTCATCCTCTGTCCTCGTCCGGATGCACCGCAGGTGACCCCCCCACCCCATCCCTCCCCCACACGGGGGGAGGGAGGTGCCCGGCCCGGCCAGTGCCGAGCGAGGGAAGCGTCACGCGGCTCCCCTCCCCCTCGGTGGGGAGGGGATGGGGGTGGGGGGCACGCTGCGTCATGCCGTTCCCCCGAAGTCCAGCCGCCGCGCAGCGCGGCGGGATTGCAGCCAGCCGATGACCCTTGCCCGGAACGCCGCCATCCGGGCCTCCCATTTCGAAGGGTTGTGCACCACGTCCGCGCGGTAGAACGACGGGCAGAGCACCGCCGCATCCGCAACCTCGCCGCAGTTGCCGCAGCCGACGCAGCTCTGGTCGATCGAGGCCACCGGATCGTCGCGCAAGGGATCGTCCAGCTTCTTCAGCGACAGCGAGGGGCAGCCCGACAGCCGCATGCAGGCGTGATCGCCGGTGCAGACATCCTCGTCCACCCCGAAGCGCGGGGTCTCGACCCGGCGGCCCTCGCGGATCGCCTTTTGCGCCAGGGGCTTCTCGCGCCGCTGCCGGTTCAGCATGCATTCCGACGAGGCGACAATCACCTTGGGGCCGGGCGTGTCCGTGGTCAGCGCCTCGCGCAGCACGTCGCGCATCCGACCCACGTCATAGGTCCGGTCCACCTGCCGCACCCAGTCGATGCCGATGCCTTTCAACGCCTTGGCGATGGGATGCTTCGTGGCCTTGGTCGGGTTGTCGGCGCGGCTGGACATGATGTCCTGCCCGCCGGTCGCAGCGGAATAGTAGTTGTCCACGATCACCGCCACCCCGTCCGACTTGTTGAAGGCCATGTTGGTAAAGCTGGACGACAGCCCGTTGTGCCAGAACCCGCCGTCGCCGATGATCGAGACAGGCCGCCGCTCGCCGCCCCCGTCGAAGGCCGCATTCGCCGCCGGGCCGAGGCCATAGCCCATCGTCGCACCGCCGATCTCGAACGGCGGAAGCGAGCCGAAGAGGTGGCAGCCGATGTCCGCGCTGATCTGAAGCTTGCCGGTTTCCCGCTGCACCAGCTTCATCGCGGCGAAGATCGGGCGTTCCGGGCAGCCGATGCAGAACCCCGGCGGGCGGATCGGAACTGTCTTGGTCAGATCCGGGATCTCCGGCTTGTCCTCGTTCGGCGCGCGGACCAGCGCCGGCAACATCTGCGGCGCGGCCTCCTTCAGGAAAGCCGATATCCCGTCCAGCATCACCTGCCCGGTATATTCCCCCGCCATCGGCAGGAGGCCCTTGCCGCGCAGCTTCACGGACGACCCCGCGCGATACAGGAAGGTGGACAGCTGCTGCTCGATGAATTCGGGCTGGCCTTCCTCGATCACCAGCACCTGCTCCTTGCCTGCGCAGAATTCGAGGAATTCTTCGGCGATCAGCGGGTAGGTCACGTTCAGAACGTAAAGCGGCACCTCGGTGTTGCCCCAGATGTCCGCCAGCCCCAGCCGTTGCAGCGCCCGGATCACGCCGTTGTACATGCCCCCCTGCAGGACCAGCCCGACCGGAGCGGTCGCCGGCCCGAAGATCTCGTTCAGCTTGTGCTCGCGGATGAACCGTTCGGCGGCGGGCCAGCGGTTCCTGATCTTGTCCTGCTCGTGCGCGAAGGACATCGGCGGCAGGACGACGCGGGCGAAGTCGGATTGCGGGTTCGACAGGGCCTCCCGCACGGAAAGCTTCGGGCGCTGGTTGTCGCGGGTCTGGAAGCTGCCGGTGACATGGCAGGACCGGATGCGCACCATCAGCATGACGGGCGTGTTCGACGCCTCGGAAAGCTCGAACCCGTCTTTCACCGCCTGCACGATGCTGGGCAGGTTCGGGCGCGGGTCCAGCAACCAGAACTGCGACTTCATCGCGAAGGCGTGGCTGCGTTCCTGCATGATGCTGGAACCCTCGCCGTAATCCTCGCCCACGATGATGAGGGCGCCGCCATTCACGCCAGAGGACGCAAGGTTTGCCAGCGCGTCCGAGGCGACGTTGACCCCGACCGAGCCCTTGAACGTCACCGCCCCCCGGATCGGGTAATGCACTGAGGCCGCCAGCATCGCCGCCGCCGCCGCCTCGTTCGCGTTGGCCTCGAAGCGGATGCCCAGCTCGGCCATCAGGTCCTCGGCATCGGCCAGCACGTCCATCAGGTGAGAGATCGGCGCCCCCTGATAGCCGCCGACATAGCCGACGCCGTTCTCCAGCAGCGCCTTGGTCAGTGCCAGGATCCCCTCGCCGGTGAAGGTGTCACCCTCGCCCTTGCGCAGGTGTTCGACTTCGGCCTTGAAGGAACGTTCGGCCATGGCTCAGATCTCGTGCTTGCGGATGTTGGTGAGCATCTTCTGCAACGTGCCGACGAAGGCCCGCCGCTCGTCGGCGCCGATCCCGCGGAACATGCGTTCGTGGGCCTCGGCCATGCGGGGCCAGAGCGTCTCGAAATGCGCGCGACCGGCCTCGGTGATATGGACGCGCGTCGCCCGGCTGTCGGCCGCATCGGTCTCGCGCCGGATCAGCCCATCGGCGGCCAACTGGTCCAGCGCGCGCGACAGGGTGGACTGTTCGACCACCGCATAGACCGCAAGCTCGCGGATCAGCGGGCCTTCGATGACCGACAGCACCGCCAGCGCCCGCATCTTCGGGGTGGTCAGGCCGAGACTGGCCATCTCCTCGCGCAGACTGGCGTTGTAGCGCCCCATGATCCGGTTCATCAGGTAGGGCGCGTAATTGGTCAGGCCGATCTCGCCCAGACGGGGCAGGGTTTCGGGCGGTTTCTCCGGGGGCGTCTGGTCGGTCATGCGCCCAGCCTTTTCGCCGCAAGATAGCCCGAGCCGCCGCCAAGGCCGGGACCGGGATGGGTCGAGGCGCCGATATGGGTGAAGCCCCGGATCAGGTTGGTGCCGTTCGTCGAATGGGCATAGGGGCGGAACAGGAAGAACTGATCCAGCGTGCACAGCCCGCCATAGGGATCACCGCCGACAAGGTTGACGTTCATCCGCTCAAGATCCGCCGGGGAATAGGCCCGCCGCGCCAGCCTGATCCTGTCGAAGTCCTTGATGTGCCGCCGCAGGATGCCCTCGATCCGGTCCGCGAAGGCCTCGCGCGTGGTCTCGGACCAGGTCCCGTCCGTGGCTATCTCACCCGCCGCGTCGCCCTTCAACACGCGCGGCGCGTCGGGGATCTGGAGCCAGAGGATCGCCTTGCCTTCGGGGCAGCGCGACGGGTCCAGCCGGTGCGGCTGGCCGACGCAGATCGTCGGCACCGCCGGCAGCATCCCCCGCTCGGCCTCGTTCGACGCCTTCGAGACTGAGTCGATCCCGTCCGCCAGATGGATCAGCGCCACATCGTCGAGGCCGGGCGACAACCATTCCGGCACCCGGTCCAGCGCATAGTGCAGCTGGAAATTCCCCCGCCCGTGGCGGAACACCCTGGCCGCCGCCCTATCCTCGGGCAGGTTCACATCGCGCAGAAGCCGCTCCTGCAATTGCCCAGGCGCGACCGAGGCGAGGACCGAGGCGCAGGCGATCTCCTCGCCCCCGGCCAGCGCCACGCCGCGCACACGGCCATCCTGCACAAGAATCCGGTCCACATCGGCCCCGCAGCGGATCTCGCCGCCCTTCTCCTCGACCAGCGCCCGGAAGGCCGCGACGCCCGCGCCCGAGCCGCCCTTCACGATCGGCGCCCCCGCCGCCTCCAGCGCGAAGGCGATGACCTTGCCAATCTGGCCGGAATAGGTGCTTTCGGGCGTCAGCCCGCAATGCAGCACCCAGGGCGCATAAAGCGCTTGGACGGCGGGCGAGGTGTAGGTCGTCTCCAGCCAGCCCCGCGCCGGAACCAGCGCCCGGCCGAACCAGGCCGCCAAGCCCCGCAGCCCGCGCTTGCGCACCTGGCTCCACATCAGCTTTGCCATGGGCCACGACCAGAGCGACCCGCCCAGAAGCGCGAAGAGAAACGGCGCGTCGGCCTCGATGCCACCGACATCAAG
>NZ_JBKBLV010000034.1:0-40401 GCF_046295235.1 Tabrizicola flagellatus | reverse complement strand
ACCGGGGTCAGGCCGGTCGCGTCCTTGTAGACGCCGACGCCGAGGTCGATCTTGGTGGTCCGGGGGTCGTCCCGGAACATGGCGATGAGGGCCAGGATCTTGTCCTGCGGCTGGGGCTGAAGCGTTTCTAGCATGGGCGTTCCCGGAGTTCTGGACGGCAGCCCAGTGCCACAAGCCATTGGCTTCGGCAAGAAGCCTCAGGGGCCGGTCGCCACCTTCAGATCGTCATACATGCCCCATTCCGCCCAGGAGCCGTCGTAGAGCGCATGATTGCGGTGCCCGATGCGTTCCAGCGCCAGCGACAGCACCGCCGCCGTGACGCCAGAGCCGCAACTGGTGATCGCCGGTTTCCGCAGATCCACGCCCGCGGCCTCGAAGATGGACTTCAGATCGGCCGGGGGCTTCATCGTCCCGTCGGGATTCAGGACCTCGGTGAACGGAATGTTCTTCGACCCGGGGATATGCCCCGACCGCAGGCCCGGACGCGGCTCGGGCTCCTCGCCCCGGAAACGGGCGGCAGAGCGGGCATCGAGGATCTCGGCCTCGCCCAGCTTGGCGGCATGGGCGACCTGCGTCACATCCTTCACCAGGTGGTTCTGGCGGGAAACGGTCATGTGCCGGTCGCGGATCACCGGAGGCATGTCCTCGATCTCGCGGCCCTCGGCCTGCCACTTGGGGAAGCCCCCGTCCAGCACCGCCACATCGGTCTTGCCCATCAGGCGGAAGGTCCACCAGACCCGCGCGGCGCTGAAGATGCCGGCGCCGTCATAGACCACGACCTGATGCCCGTCGCCCACGCCCATCGCCCGCAGCCGGCTGATGAACTTCTCGGGCGGGGGGGCCATGTGCGGCAGCGGCGACCGCTGGTCCGAGATCTCGTCGATGTCGAAGAACCGCGCCCCGGGAATGTGGGCCGCGGCGTATTCGGCCCTAGCGTCCCGGTTCTGCGCGGGCAGATACCAGCTTGCGTCGAGGACCCGCAAGTCGGGGTCGCGCAGGTGTCTTGCAAGCCAGTCGGTCGAGACCAGCGTCCTTGGGTCGTCCTGCGGCGATGGGGTCATGAGCGGCCTCCCGAGCGTTCCTCGGGATATACCCATGGCGCAAGGGGCGGTGCAAGCGGCGCGGGGGCGCAGCGGCCCCCGCGCCAGGGCGATTACTTCACCAGGGCCTTCTTCAGGATTCCGATGATCGCCGTCAGCACGGCACCACCGATGCCGCCACCCGCGACCGACTGAATGATGGCGCCGATGTCGAGCCCTTCCATCGCCGCCCCGGCCGCTGCCCCTGCGTCACCGCCGAGCATGCCCATCAGGACGCCGCCAAGCCCGCCACCGACCGCTCCCGCGACCGAGTTGCCTGCCGTCCCCAGGCTGAGGTTCTTCAGCCCGGCACCCGCCGCATTGCCGCCCAGGAGGCCAGCAATGATCTGGATGATCAGTTCCATACCCATGACTCAACCCCTCCCTCTTTCGCCGGTTCCCGCACCGGGTTCGCCCGGCTTTATCCCCGGAATTGCTATCCGGTATGGGGCAGAGTGCCAGAAAGCGGCGAATCCGGCAAGAAATGTGTGATTTGTGCAAGATCAGTCGCGGCTGTTCTGCTTCAGGAGCCGCGCCTTCTGCCGATCCCAGTCGCGCTTGGCGCTGGTCTCGCGCTTGTCGGCAAGCTTCTTGCCCCTGGCGATGCCGAGCTTCAGCTTCACGATGCCACGGTCGTTGAAATACATCTTCATCGGCACGATGGTCATGCCCTCGCGCCCCACCGCGCTCCACAGGCGGCTGAGTTCCTTCTTCGATACCAGCAGCTTGCGCCGCCGCCTTTCCTCGTGCCCGAAGGTCTTGGCCTGCAGGTAGGGCGCGATGTAGCTGTTGATGAGCCAAAGCTCGCCGCCTTCGACCGACGCATAACTTTCCGCGATGTTCGCTCCGCCCTGCCGGAGGCTCTTGACCTCCGATCCGAGCAGCATGATCCCGGCCTCGAGATCGCTTTCGATGTGGTAATCGAACCGCGCGCGCCGGTTCTCGGCGATGAGCCTGGAGTTGGGATCGGACTTTGCCACCATGATCGCGGTGAGATAAGCCTTGCCGAGGGCTTAGTCCAGAAGGGTGAAGATGTTCGCACAGATCGCACTTGGCACGGCGCTGCTTGTCGCCAACCTGATGGTCATGGCGGTCGCGGCCTTGCTGCTTGAGGTCGGCTTCCGCAGGGCGCATCCCTGGTTGCTCTCCGAGCCGCAACGCCCGAAGCTGCTCATCATGCTGATCGGTGTGGGCATGTGGGTGCTGGCCGTGGTGACCGTGGGGGTCTGGAGCTGGGCTGCGACGCTGCACTGGCTTGGAGCTTTCGCAACACGGGAAGAGTCCCTCTATTTCGCGCTGGAGGCCTTCACCACCCTAGGTTTGGGCGATGTGGTGCCGGCGAGGGAGTGGCGCATCCTCGCCGTGATGACGGCGGTCAACGGATTCCTCAGCTTTGGCCTCTTGACCGCGCTGCTGGTCGAGGCGTTGCGGCAGGTGCGGCTGGCGCAGCTGGAAAACCGCCGTCACAGGTGAGCGCCCTTCGGGGTCAGCCCTTCAGCTCCTGTGTGATCCTGACCGGTCCGACCGCGCCCTTCAGCTTGGCGCGGTAGATCACCACGCCTTCCGCCACCCGCATCACATAGGTCCGCGTCTCGGCGAAGGGGATGGTTTCCACCCAGTCCACCACATCCACATCCGGGCGACGGGGATCGCCGAACTCGCCGATCCAGCGCCGGGGGCGGCCAGGACCCGCGTTGTAGCCCGAGGCGATCAGCGCGATCGAGGGTCCGAACTCGGCGGCCATCTCGGCGAGGTAGGCCGCGCCCATGGTCACGTTGTAGGCCGGGTCCGAGATCAGCTTGCCGGCGTCGAACTCCTTGCCGAGCTTGCCCGCCATCAGCTTTGCCGTCCCCGGCAGCACCTGCATCAGCCCGCGCGCGTCGGCCGAGGACCGGGCGGCCGGGTCGAACTCGGATTCCCGCCGCGCGATGGACAGGGCCAGCGCCCGGCTGACCTTCAACCCGTCGGGCACGAAATCCGGGATCGGGTAATAGGCATGCGGCAGGATCAGCCCGCGTTCCGCGCCCGCCTTGGCGACCAGAAGGGCCAGATGCGGGTCGCCCCAGGCCAGCGCCATGTCGGCCATCTGCGCCAGGCCCGTGGTGTCCTGGCTCTCGGCGAGATGCAGCAGGAACCGCTTGGCCAGCGTCCTGTCGCCCGCCTTGCGCAGGATCTCGACAGCGGCAAGCACCGAGGACTGGGTGAAAGTCGCCCCGCGCCAGTTCGGGGCGGCAGGCTGGCGCAACAGTCCTTCGTCCAGCTGAAGCCCCAGCCGTTCTGCGGCCAGCAGACCGTAGAAGGCGGTCTGATGCGCCGCCGCCGCCTGGTAGCTGGCGGTTCCGTCCTTGCCGCCCGCTTCTTGCGCGCGTCCGATCCAGTAATGCGCGCGGGCCAGACTGATCGGGGTCGAAACGCCGGCCAGAAGGTGCCTGAAGTGCCTTTCCGCTGTGGCGGGGTCGTTCAGCCGGCGCAGAGCAATGAAGCCGGACAGGAACTCCAGGTCGGCATAGGCCGAGGCGCCGCTGTCGGTCGGCAGGTGGTGGTTCGCGGCGACCCGGTAGGCCTCTTTCGCGCGGCCCTGCCGCATCAGCCAGCGTGCCAGGAGCGCCCGCCGTTCCGCCCAGGCCTGCGGGCGACCGAGGCTTTCGGCGGACCTGGACCGATCGAGGATCAGCTCGGCCGCCTCGTCGTAGAGGTCCTTCTTCATCCGCCAGACGAAACGGTCATAGGCGAGGCCCGCATCGCCGGCCTTGGCCTTGGGCACCGCCTCGATCAGCCCGGTCACTCCCTTGCTTTCCGACTGGAGGCCCAGGCGGGCGCGGGCCAGCGCCTGAAGGTCGCGCGACACCCGGGGCAGCATGCGCTCGGCCTCTTTCGTGCGGCCTTCCCACAGCAGCGTCTCCAGGCGCAGCTCGTGGACGAAGCCCACGCCCTCTGGTGAAAGGCCGATCATTTCCTTCTCCTGATCGGGCGAGAAGGGCAGGCTGGACCAGGCCCGCATCGCCTCGGTCTCGGCATCCGCCGCGCGGCCCGCTGCGAGAAGCGCACGCACATAGGCGATGGCGCCCTTGCCGGTTTTCGGAGGCCCTGCCTCGAACCAGGCGATCACCCGGTCCGGGTCGGTGGAGCGCGCCACCGCCTCCTCGCCCTTCTCGCGCAGAAGCGCGAGACCGGGCCAGTCCGGGCGGCGTTGCAGGAAGGCCTCGTAGTCGCCCAGCCGCCCCTCACCGGCGCGCAGGCGCTGCCAGTCGATCACGTCGCGCCCGACGCCCGAGGGCGCCACGGCCAGCGCACCGTCGAAATCCTTGCCCGCGGCCAACTCGAGCGCCGTCCGCATCGATTGTGTGGTATCTGCTGCTGTCGGTTGCGCGAGCATGGCCAAGGCCAGTGCCAGCGCCCGGATCGTCTTTTTTCTGCTCATGAGCCCGAATCTGCCTGACACAGGTCCGGTCGACAACCCACGACTGCGTTAGCGGCAAGACTTGGCTTCGCTCCGGCCAGCGGCTAAGACAGGCGCGGTCTGTCCGGGCAATCCCGCCCATCATAGGAGAAGCGTCATGATCAGAGGGTCCCTTCCTGCCCTGGTGACGCCGTTCAAGAACGGCGAGCTGGATCTGGTGACGCTGAAGAAACTGGTGGACTGGCACATCGCCGAAGGCTCGCACGGCCTGGTGCCGGTGGGGACGACGGGCGAAAGCCCGACGCTGAGCCATGCCGAGCATCAGCGGGTGATCGAAGAGGTCGTGGCCGCGGCTGCCGGCCGGGTGCCGGTGATCGCCGGGGCAGGGTCGAACAACACGGTGGAAGGGATCAGCCTGATCCGCCATGCCGAGAAGGTGGGGGCCGATGCGGCGCTGGTCGTCACGCCCTACTACAACAAACCCACCCAGGCCGGCCTGATCGCGCATTTTACCGCGCTGCACGACTGCTGCACCCTGCCGATCATCATCTACAACATCCCCGGCCGGTCGGTCATCGACATGACACCCGATACCATGGGCCAACTGGCGAAACTGCCGCGGATCATCGGGGTCAAGGACGCCACCGGCAAGATCGAGCGCGTCAGCCAGCAGCGCGCCTCTTGCGGCAAGGACTTCATCCAGCTGTCGGGTGAGGACGCGACCGCCCTGGGTTTCAACGCCCATGGCGGGGTCGGCTGCATCAGCGTGACCGCGAACGTCGCCCCGCGTCTGTGTGCCGAGTTCCAGGAAGCGACGCTGCGCGGCGACTATGCCAAGGCGCTGGAGTATCAGGACCGCCTGATGCCGCTGCACGAGGCGATCTTCATCGAGCCGGGGCTGGTAGGTGCCAAGTACGGCTTGTCGCTTCTGGGTCTCTGCTCCGAGGAGGTGCGCCTGCCGCTGGTCGGGCTGACCGATGGCACCAAGGCGAAGATCAAGGCCGCGATGAAGCACGCCGGGCTGATCTGAGACCAAATTCCTTCGAAGGAATTTGCAAATCTTTTCGAAAAGATTCGCGCCCCGGCCGACTTGGCGGGGCGCTTGTCATTTCTGCATCGCCAGCGCACCTTGCCCGCACGGGAGGCCCCAATGCGCACATCGAAGACCATCCACGTCATGTCCGCCCACGCCGAAGGCGAGGTCGGCGACGTGATCGTCGGCGGTGTCGCCCCGCCTTCGGGCGCGACCCTGTGGGAGATGCGCGAGGCGCTTTGGCGCGACCAGACCCTGCGCAATTTCCTTCTGAACGAACCTCGCGGCGGTGTCTTCCGGCACGTCAACCTGCTGGTCCCGCCCAAGGACCCCCGCGCGCAGATGGGCTTCATCATCATGGAGCCCGAGGACAACCCGCCGATGTCCGGCTCGAACTCGATCTGCGTGGCCACGGTGCTTCTGGACGGCGGCATCCTGCCGATGACCGAACCCGTGACCGAACTGGTGCTGGAGGCGCCGGGCGGCCTCGTCAAGGTCCGCGCCGACTGCCGGGACGGCAAGGCCGAGCGGATCCATGTGCGCAACCTGCCCAGCTTTGCCGATCGGCTGGGCGTGCCGCTGGAGGTTCCGGGACTGGGCCGGCTGACGGTGGACGTGGCCTATGGCGGCGACAGTTTCGTCGTGGTGGACGCGGCCGCCCTGGACTTTTCCCTTGCGCCCGAGGAGGCCCATGCCATGGCGAGACTGGGGGTCCAGATCACCCGGGCCGCCGACGAACAGCTGGGCTTCTGCCACCCCGAGAACCCGGACTGGCGGCATTTCTCCTTTTGCCTGTTCGCCGGGCCCCTGACCCGAGTCGCCGACGGCTGGGAGACGCGGCATGCCGTCTCGATCCGGCCGGGCAAGATCGACCGCTCGCCCACCGGGACGGCGGTTTCGGCGCGGCTGGCGATCCTGGCCGCGCGCGGGCAGATCGGGGCGGGAGAGGTCTTGCGCGCGCGCTCGCTGATCGGCGGGCAGTTCGAGGGCCGGATCGTCGGGGCGGCGAAGGTGGGCGATCTTGACGCGATCCTGCCCGAGATTTCGGGCCGCGCCTGGATCACAGGCACGCACCAGCACATGCTGGACCCCGCCGATCCCTGGCCCGAGGGTTATCGGCTGTCCGACACCTGGGGCGCGCGGTGAGGCTCGTCGATCCCTTCGGGAACCTCGCAGCCCCCCGACGAATGCCCGAAGGGCTCGGGGAGGGACGCTTGGCCCTGACCGACAACCAGCGCGGCGCGGCATACATGACCGTCTCGATGGCGGGCTTCGCCGTCGAGGACGTTTTCGTCAAGGCCGCCGCCCAGAGCCTGCCCCTGGGACAGGTCCTGATGTCCATCGGGCTGGCGGGCATGCTGGTCTTTGCCGCCATGGCCGTGCGTCAGGGCGAGGCGGTGCTGCCCGCCGCCTTCCTGTCGCGGCCCATGCTGATCCGCAGCGGGTTCGAGATCACCGGGCGGCTGTTCTATGGCCTGGCGATCACGCTGACCGCGCTGTCCACGACCTCGGCGATCCTGCAAGCCACGCCGCTGGTCGTCGTCGCCGGGGCGGCGCTGGTCTTTGGCGAAAGGGTCGGCCTTTTCCGCTGGCTGGCGGTCATGGTGGGCTTTGCAGGCGTGCTGGTCATCCTGCGGCCGGGAGCGGATTTCTCGGCGCTGTCGCTGCTGGCCGTGATCGGACTTCTGGGCTTTGCCGGGCGGGATCTGGCGACCCGCGCAGCGCCGAAGGGCCTGTCGAACCGCCAGCTTGGCGCGCTTGGCTTTGCCATGCTCGCCGTCGCCGGGGCGATCCTGCTGGCGGTCAGCGGCGGGGCACGGCTGCCGGACCTCGCCGATCTCGCCCGTCTCGCCGCCGGGACCGTCTTCGGCATGGCGGGCTATCACGCCCTGACCTATGCCATGCGGACCGGAGAGGTCTCGGCCGTCACCCCGTTCCGCTATACGCGGCTGCTCTTCGCCATGGGGCTGGCCATGGCCCTGTTCGGCGAACGCCCCGACCTGGCCACCTGGATCGGCGCGGCGCTGGTCGTGGGGTCGGGCGTCTTTGCGCTGACCCGGAGATAACGGGGCTTTCGCCCTCAGCCGAAGGCCAGCGTCGGCACATCGACGATGGTCGAGCCGCCGTCCACCGTCAGCACCGCACCGGTGATCATCGCCGCATCGGAGGAGCAGAGGAAGGCGATCGCCGCCGCCACCTCGTCAGGATGGGCCGGGCGGCCCATGGGCACGTCGCGCGTGACCAGCGCGTAGGCGGCCTCGCGGCTGGCCAGACCCTGCCGGGCGCAAAGCTCGTCCATTTCGGCATCGGCCATCTCGGTCGTGACCCAGCCGGGGCAGACGGCATTGCAGCGCACCCCCTGCCGCCCGAAATCCCGCGCGATGGAGCGGACCAGACCGATCTGGGCGTGCTTGGCGACGGTATAGCCGAAGGCGCCGGCCGGGGCGGCGAGGCTGGCGATCGAGGCCGTGACGGCGATCGCGCCCCGGCGGCGGACCAGCTCCGGCAGCGCCGCGCGCAAGAGGATCACCGCCGTGTCCAGATTGGCCCGGCGCGCGGCGTCCCAGTCGGCGTCCGTCGTCTCGGAGAGAGTGGCAAAGCCGTGCCCGCCGGCATTGGCGACGACGACATCCAGCCCGCCGAACCGCTCGCGGGCAACTGCCACCGCCGTCTCTGCCCCGGCCGGATCGGCGGCGTCGCCCACGCAGACCGCAGCGCCGATCGGGCCAGCGACGGCCTCCAGCTGCGCCTGCCTGCGCCCCATCAGCACGACCCGCGCGCCCTCGCCGGCCAGACGCCGGGCGGTCGCCGCCCCGATTCCGGTGCCGCCGCCCGAGACCAGCGCCACCTTGCCCGCAAAACGCCCGGTCATGCCGCGGCCTTTCCGGGCGGCACGATGCCCGCCGCCACCCAGGCATCCAGTTGCGCCAGCACCGCATCGCAGAAGGCGGCGTCGTTGATGTGGCAGTCGAGCACGGTCAGATCTACCCGCCCGCGCAGGGCGGCCTCGGCGGCCTCGGTGAAGGCGGCCAGACCCTCGGGGTCATGCGCGGCCTCGCCGGGCTTGTCCCATTCCTCGATCCCGCCCTTCGGCAGGAAGACGTGCGTCGGCCCCTTCGCCCCGGCGAGCCTCTCGGCAATCGCAAGGGCCAGGTCGCGGCGTTCCTCGGGGGTGAAGGCCACGCTCTTGATCAGGCGGTTGTGGACGTGGAACGGACGGTCGCGGAACCGTTCGGGAAAGTCCTGCCAGCCGGCGAAGTCCAGGATGTCGGCTGCCCCCGGCGCCACCATCTGCGGCGTGCCGCTGCGGCCCGCGCCGGTCAGCCGGTCGGCCCCGGCGCTGACCAGCGAGCCGCCCTGGGCGTTCACGAACTCCTGCACCGAGAAATCCATCACGCAGGCAAAATGCCCCTCGGCCGCCAGCCGCTCGAAGGCCATGCCGCCCATGCCGGTGGTGTGGAACACCGCGATGTCATAGCCGCGCCGGGTGAGTTCAGGGTGCAGGCGTTTCATGTATTTCAGGCAGGACGAGCCGAGCGAGGTCATCCCGATCAGGGGCCGGTCGAAGGCGGGCGGCTCCACCGCCTGTGCCGCCCCCAGCACCGCCCCCGCCGCCTGGCTGAGCGAGGACCTGCACAGCGGGTTCAGCCCATACAACCCCCCGGCCCAAAGGATGAACTGCACATCCGCCGCCATCCGGTCCGGCGCGATCAGCGGAGAGCCGGCCACCGTCGAGACGATGTATTTCGGCACCCCCAGCGGCAGCGCCTGCGCGCAGTCGAGCGCGAGGTCGGTGCCCATCGTGCCCCCCAGCGCGATCATGCCGTGAAAGCGCCCCGCGTCGTAAAGCCGCCGGGTCAGGGTGGCCGCGCCCGCGCTCATCCGGGCGAAGGCCTCGCCTTCCTCGCCCAGCGCGATCAGGCCCTCGATCGTCTCGCCCGCCGCAGCCGCGACCTCGTGCTTGCCGACATCGACCGGGATCCTCGCCTCGCCGAGGATGCTGACATCCATCGCCAGGACGGCGCCGCCCTGTGCGCGGATCCGGCCGATCAGATAGTCGAGCTCGTCCGCCTTGGTGTCGAACGTGCCGATGACCAGGATGCATTTCGTCATGCCTCGCCTCCCCCCGTGAAAGCCCTGTGGTCCCGTAGCCAGCCCGCGCACAGCGCCCGCGCCTCGGCCACGAAACGCGCGTTGCGCTCGGCCCCGCCCGGCTCGGCCATGCGCGGCACGATCCAGCCGACATAGGTCAGCGCGCGCAGGGCGATGAACAGGTCCAGATGCGACAGGTCAAGCGGCCGCCGCCCCTGATAGCCCGCGATCAGGGCCGCGCTTAAAGATGGATAGTCGGGCTCGTCCATGGATTTGAGCAGGACCGTGGCCAGGTCGAACAGCCGATAGCCGTAACCGCCGTCGTCGAAGTCGATCAGGCGGATCGTGGCGCCGTCCAGCAGCAGGTTCTCCCGCACCAGATCGGCATGGATCAGGCCGAAATCCGGCGCGGCCCCGGCTAGCCTCTCCCGCGCTGCGTCGCGCAGGTGCAGGAACAGGTCGCGGGTGGGGGTGTCGAGCGTCGGGTTGTCCCAGAACCGGCCCCAGACCGGGGCCTCGCCCACCAGCCCCTCGGCGTCCCAGCGGCAGCGGCGAAAGCCGGGCGGCGGCGTCCAGGCGTCGCAGGCCAGGTGCAGGTCCGCGATCCTTGCCCCGAGCGCGTGGAAGGTGCCTGCCCGGTCCGCCAGCTCCAGCGGCCTGCGGCTTTGCCCCATGGGTCGGCCGGGTAGCCAGGCCACGACATCGGCAAAGCCCTCGCCCAGCCGTTCCAGCAGCCGCCCGTGGCGCGAGGGCAGGGGGCGCGGCACCTGCATTCCCGCCCGGTCCAGCGCCGCCAGCCAGTCGAGTTCCGACCGAAGCTCGACCTCGCTGCGATAGCCCGGCCGGCGCAGCCGCAGCGCGTAGGCGCCTTGTGGCGTCTCGACCCGCCACACCCGGTTCTCGCGCCCGGCGACAAAGGTGCAGTCACCGGCCGGAAGGCCCCAGAGCGCCAGCGCCTCGGCCAGGGACCCGCTCATGCCGCCACCGGGGTTTCGGCCAGAATCTCGTCCAGCGTGGCGATCAACAGGTCCAGATGCTCTTCTCCGAAGGGCATCGGCGGGCGGATCTTCAGCGTGTTCCTGTGCCGCCCGAGCTTCGACAGCAGGATCCCGCGCTGGCGCAGCCGGTTCACCACCCGGTCGGCATAGGCCGAGGCCGGGGCCCTGGTCCGCCGGTCCAGCACGAACTCCGCGCCGAACACCATGCCCGATTGCCGCACATCGCCGATCACCGGGTATTTCGCGGCCAGTTCGCCCAGCCGCCGCTGCGCCAGTAGGCCGATGCGGGCGGCATTGGCTTGCAGGTTCCGCTCCTGCAACTCGTCCAGCACCGCCATGGCCGCTGCGCAGGATACAGGATTGCCGCCGAAGGTGTTGAAATAGCGGAAGGCCCCGCGGAACCGCGCCATGATCTCGGCGCTGGTCACCAGGCCCGCGACCGGGTGGCCGTTGCCCATCGGCTTGCCCATCGTCACCACGTCCGGCACCACGCCCTGCCGCTGATGCGCCCAGAAATGGCTGCCCGACCGGCCGAAACCGGACTGCACCTCGTCGCAGATCAGCAGGCCACCCGCGCGGCGCACGGCCTCGGCCGCCGGGCGCAGCCAGCCCTCGGCTAGCGTCGGAAAGCCTTCGTTCAGGAACAGCGGGCAGACGATCAGCGCGGCGAAACCCGCGCCCGAGCGTTCCAGATCGGCGATGGCGGCCTCGACCCCTGCGGCAAAGCGCTGGCCGTCGGGGTCGGGGATGCGATAGCTGTCCGGCGCCTCGACATGGCGCAGATACTGGCCAAGGCCGAAGCCGACCCCGGGCACGTTCGACCGCGACAGATGGCTGACCAGCGCCGTGTTGCCGTGATAGGTCGCGTCGGTGGCCACGATCCCGCGCTTGCCCGTCATCGCCTCGGCCATGCGCAGCGCGATGTCGTTCGCCTCGGACCCGGTGCAGGTCAGGATCGCGGTCTTGAGCGGATCCGCGAAGGTCGCCGTCAGCCGTTCGACATAATCGAGAATGCCTTCGTGCAGATAGCGGGTATGGGTGTTGAGCGTCGCCGCCTGATCGCAGATCGCCCGCACCACGCGCGGGTTGCAATGACCCACATGGGCCACGTTGTTGTAGCAGTCCAGATAACGCCGCCCCTCGGCATCCCAGAGCCAGACGCCCTCGCCCCGCACCAGATGCACCGGGTCGTCGTAGAAGGTGGAAACGTTCGGCCCCAGAAGCGCCCGGCGCCGGGCCATCAGGTCAGTCATGCGAGCCCCCTTCGCGCCGCGCCTTCACCACGGTCCAGACCTGCGCGCCCAGGGCGGCAAGGATCATCAGGAACAGGACAAAGGCGATCGGCCGGTCGATGAAGTCCCACGGCTCCCGCACCCGCGCCATGGCGGTGCGCAGCCGGTCCTCCATCAGCTTGCCCAGCACGATGCCCAGGATGATCGGCGAGGTCGGCAGCTCCAGCCGTTTCAGGACAAAGCCGAACAGCCCGAAGGCCGAAGCGATGGCGATGTCGGTCAGCGAATTGCGCAGCGTGTAGATGCCGATCAGGCTGAAGGTCAGGATCATCATCCCCAGGAACCGGCTGGGGATCAGCATGACCTTCATCAGCGTCCGGGTGGCGAAGAACAGGAACACCACGACGATGACGTTCAGAAGGAACAGGCTGATGTAGAGCGCATAGATGAAATCCATCTGCTCGGCGAACAGCCGCGGCCCCGGCACCACGTTGTGCACATAGAACACCGCCAGCATCATCGCCGTCAGTTCCTCGCCCGGGATGCCCAGGGCCAGAAGCGGGATCATTGCCGCCGCCGGCACCGAGTTGTTTGCGGCCTCGGAGGCGACGATGCCTTCCGGATTGCCCTTTCCGAACAGTTCGGGCGTCTTCGACGTGCGCTGGGCATAGCTGTAGGACATGAATTGCGACATGAACTCGCCCACGCCGGGGATCATGCCGCAGACCACGCCCAGCGAGGAGGCGACGGTGGCGATGCGCCGATAGACCCACAGTTCGCGCATCTGCCGGAAGAACCCGGTCTTTTCGACCCTTGGTAGATCGACGGGCTTGTCCAGGCCTATCAGCAGCACCAGCGCCTGGCTGATCGCGAACAGGCCCAGGACCACCACGATCAGATCGACGCCGGATTGCAGCCATGACAGGCCGAAGGTGTAGCGCTGGGTATAGGCCGAGGGCTCGATCCCGATGGTGGCAAGGAAGATGCCCAGACAGGCCAGGATCGCCGCCGGCAGCACCTGGCCGCGATGGGTGACGACGACCAGCACGATGCCCAGAAAGGCGGCGAGGAAGATCTCGCGCGCGCCGAACAGGGGGGCGACCTTCGCCAGCACCGGCGCCAGCAGCATCAGCGCCAGGATCGAGACCACCGCGCCGTAGAACGAGGCCGAATAGGCCAGGCTCAGCGCCCGGCGCGACTCGCCGCGTTTCGTCATCGGATAGCCGTCATAGGTGGTCAGCGCGTTGACCGGCGTGCCGGGTGTGTTGACCAGGATCGCCGGGATCGCGCCGCCGAACATCGACGAGCCGTAGATCCCGAGGAGGAGCGTCAGCCCGACGATGGGCTCCAGCGAAAAGGTGACGGGCAGGACGATGGCGATGGCCACCGCCGCCCCGACGCCGGGCATGGCGCCGACCAGCACGCCGCCGATCGATCCGACCAGAAGGGCGGCGATCACGTCCCAGCGGGCGAGCAGTTCGAGACCGGAAAGGAAGCTGTCCATCGGCCCCTCAGAAATACCGCATCAGCAGGTAGCGCAGGCCCTCGGGCGCATGGTCGTAGATCGCGCCCGAGGGGATCTTCACGTTCATCCCGGTCTTGAAGACCAGGACGACGAGCAGGCCGAAAGCGGCTGCAATCCAGACCGCCCGCCCGCGATAGCCGGTGCGCAGGGCAAGCCCGGTGCAGAAGGCCAGCGTCGCGGCCAGATAGCCGATCACCGGGATCGCCAGGACATAGAGCATGTACCAGCCGATGAACTCCAGCGACCGAAGCCAGACCGCGGCTTCCTGCCAACGGCCCGGCGTGCGGGGCACGCGCAGCCGCGTGAGCGCGTTCAAGAGGCCGAACAGCACCACCCCGCCGAGCGAAACCGCCGGCCAGAAGCGCGGCTGCGCCGCCAGCCCCTTGCCCGGCAGCCATGTCGTCTGCCAGGGCAGCGCCGCCAGAAGCGCCACGGCCACCGTCATCGTGATCGTGACGAACAGCATCTCTCCCGGCCGGCGGCCGTGGGGAAAGACATGCGGCTGATCCTCGGGCCCCTCGCGCATCCGGCCGGCCTTTCCTCGGGCCTATTCGCCCAGCATCGCGGCGATGCGACCCGACACCTCGATGTCCGAGGCGATGCGCGCCTTTGCCTCCTCGGCATCCATCCAGTAGACGATCGCACCCGTCTGCGCCGCCAGCTCCTGCGCGCGGGCCGACGCCATGGTCTCCTTCGCCGAAGCGATGATCTTCTCGCGCACGTCGGCCGGCGTGTCCTTGTGGACGAACAGCCCGTTCCACAGCGAGATGTTAAGGTCCGGCGCGACCGAGGCCAGCGTCGGCGCATCCGGCACGACCGAGATCGGCCCGTCGGTCACCGTGGCCAGGATCTTCACGCTGTCGAGGCAGGGCAGCATCTGCTGGATCGTGGTGTTGATCACGTCGAAATCGCCCGAGGCCAGCGAGTTGCAGTCCAGCGCCCCGGCCGAGGCCTCGCCGCCCCATTCGAAGCCCAGTTCCTTGGCGGCGGCGAAGGTGGCCTGCGTCGGCAACAGGAAGGCGCCGAAATGGCCCAGGAGCTGCGGCTCGGTCTTCGAGTGTTCGGCCAGTTCCGCCATGGTCGAATAGGGCTTGTCGGCCGAGGTGGCGATCACGAAGGGATAGGTCAGGAAGATGCCCAGCGGCTCGAACGGGTCGGGGTTAAGGCCGGGCACGCCGACCTCGGGACCGACCACGGGGATATCCACCACGAAGGAGCCGATGGTGTAGCCGTCGGCCGGAGCGGCGGCGACTTCGGCCGCGCCGGGGAAGGGGCCGCCTTCGGACGGCTTGTTCACCACCGCCGCCGCGACCCCGTATTTCGCCTGGAAGTCCTCGGCGATCATGCGGGTCAGCACGTCCTCAAGGTCGCCGGGCGGGAAGGGCACGACAAAGCTGACGGGCCGGTCGGGGTATTCGGCCAGGGCCGGACCGGCGACGCCCGCGGCAAGCAGGGCAAAGAGGGCAGAGGTGAACTTCGGCATTGACGACCTCCCATCGGTTCATTATTATCAATGATGGTTCAAATATAGCTCGGCATCCACGGTTGCGTCAACGTTTTTGCCGTCGGGCCGGTCGGCCGGGGCGCCTTCGGGGGGATCATGTCAAGCACGGTTGCAAAGGCCCTGTCCCTGCTGGACTACTTTTCGGACTCCGAACCCGAGATCGGCCTGTCCGAACTTGCGCGCCGTTCGGGCGTGGACAAGGCGACGGTGCACCGGATGCTTTCGGTGATGTGCGACCACGGCCTGCTGGAAAAGCGCGGCGATGCGCGGCTTTACCGGCTGGGGGCGGGGGTGCTGCGCCTGGCGCGGGTGCGCGAGACCGCCTTTCCGGTCTCTGCCGTGTTCCAGCAGTCGCTCGACGCGTTGTCGGCGCAGATCGGCGAGACGGCGCATGCCTCGCTGGTTTCGGGCCGGGCGCTGGCCACCATCGGAGTCAGCGAGGCCAGCCGGGGCAGCCGCGTCTCGCTGGTGGCGGGCGAGATCCTGCCGTTCCACAGCACTGCCTCCGGCCTTGCGGTGCTGGCCTTTTCGCGTCCCGAGGTCGTGGACCGCGTGCTGGCCGAGCCGCTGACGGCGCGGACCTCGCGCACGCCGACCGATCCGGACGTGATCCGCGCCCGGCTGCAAGAGGTGCGCCTGACCGGCTATGCCGAGGCCGACCAGACCAACGAGGATGATGTCTATGGCATCGCCATGCCGGTCTTCGATACCGACGGCACCCCGGCCGGGGCGGTCGCTGTCGCCGTGCCGGCCCACCGGATGACGAACGATCTGCGCCGCCAGATCATCACTGCGCTTTTCGCCGAATCCGGCAAGCTGACCGCCGGCATCGGCGGCCACCCCTCGGCCGAGTTCCGCGCTGCCGCAAGCCGCTTTGCCTCCGCCTGACCGGCTGTCGGTTTCCTGAGACCCTCGGGCGCTGCGAGATTGCCGGATTGACCGGCATCGGCAAACGGCGCATCATATGAACCGCTGGTGTAAATAACGAACCGATATGACCCAAGCCGAGATCGACCGCCTGCGTGTCCTGCCCGTGGAGCCCGCCCTGCATGTCGTGGACGGCCGCCGGGTCGCTGCCTCGGACGGGGGCACGATGCCCGTCGTCTCGCCCATCGACGGCCGGCAGCTGACCACCTGCGCCCGGGGCACGCGGGCCGATGCCGAGGCCGCCATCGACGCCGCGCGCCGGGCCTTCGACGATGGCCGCTGGTCGGGCATGGCCCCCGCCGCGCGCAAGAAGGTGCTGCTGAGATGGGCCGATCTGATCGAGGCCCGGGCGCTGGAACTCGCCGTCCTCGGCGTGCGCGAGAACGGGACCGAGATCGGAATGGCGCTGAAGGCCGAACCAGCTTCGGCCGTAGCCACCTTGCGCTATTACGCGGAAGCCATCGACAAGCTGGCGGGAGAGATCGCGCCGACCGATCCCGCCTTCCTGGGCCTTGTCCACCGCGAACCGGTGGGCGTGGTGGGTGCCATCGTGCCCTGGAACTTCCCGCTGATGATCGGCGCCTGGAAATTCGCCCCGGCGCTGGCTGCCGGCTGCACGATGGTGCTGAAACCGGCCGAGACCGCCTGTCTGACGCTGCTGCGCATCGCGGAACTGGGCATCGAGGCCGGCCTGCCCCCCGGCGTCTTCAACGTCGTCACCGGCGAGGGCGCGGTGGTCGGCGCGGCGATTGCCGGGTCGATGCAGGTGGATGTGCTGGTCTTCACCGGCTCGGGCGCCACGGGGCGGCGGCTGATGGAGGCCTCGGCGCGGTCGAACCTGAAGCGGGTCTATCTGGAACTGGGCGGCAAGTCGCCGAATGTGGTGTTTGCCGATGCCCCGGACCTGGACGAGGCGGCGAAGGTCGCGGCCCACGGCATCTTCCGCAACTCGGGCCAGGTCTGCATCGCCGGCTCGCGCCTTCTCGTGGAGCGCAGCATCCATGCGGCCTTTGTCGAGAAGCTCGCCGCCCATGCCGCCGCGATGAAGGTGGGCGACCCATTGGACCTCGCCACCCAGGCCGGCGCGGTGAACTCGGATCGCCAGCTGCGCCAGAACCTCGCCTTCGTCGAGGAGGCGCGGGCGGCCGGCCGGCAGGTGATCGGCGGCGCGCGGATCCTGGAAGGCACGGGCGGCTTCTACATGTCCCCCGCCATCGTTGCCGATGCCGCGCCCGAAGACCGCGTGTTCCGGCACGAGGTCTTCGGCCCGGTCGTCACCGTCACCCCCTTCGACACCGAGGCCGAGGCGGTGGCGCTGGCCAATGGCACCGACTACGGCCTGGCCGCCGCCGTCTGGACCGCGAATCTGTCGCGCGCGCATCGCATGGTCCGGGCGATCCGCGCAGGGCTGGTGCATGTCAACACCTACGGCGGGTCCGACCTGACCGTGCCGCTGGGCGGGGTCGGCCAGTCCGGCAACGGGCACGACAAGTCGCTGCATGCCCTCGACAAGTTCCTGAACCTCAAGACCGCCTGGGTGAAGCTGTGAACCGCGCCCTCGTCCTCGACTTCGGCGGGGTGATCTCGAAGACGCTGTTTGAAACCCATGCACTCTCCGAGGCCGCGCTGGGCCTGCCCCCCGGCGCGTTGACCTGGCGGGGGCCCTTCGATCCGGCCTCGGACGCGCCGTGGCGGGCGATGCAGGCGGGCGAGATGACGGAACGCGACTACTGGGCGCTACGCATGCGCGAAACGGGCGCGCTGGTGGGCGAGGCCTGGTCCGAATTTCCCCAGTTCGTCGGCCGGGTCCGGGGCGCGGACCCGGCGGCGGTGATCCGGCCCGAGGCGCTGGCGGCAATCGCAGAGGCAAGGGCCGCGGGGCACCGGCTGGCGATCCTCTCGAACGAACTCGACCTCTTCTACGGCGCCGACTTCCGGGCGAAGCTGCCCTTCCTTGCCGATTTCGACCTGATCGTGGACGCCACCCATACCGGCATCCTGAAACCCGACCCCCGCGCCTTCCTCATGGTCACCGAGGGTCTGGGCCTGCCGCCCGCGGCCTGCGTCTTCGTGGACGACCAGGCGAGGAACCTGAAGGGCGCCGAGGCCGTCGGCATGCCCTTCGTCCATTTCGATGTCACCCGCCCCGGCGACGGCTACGCCCGCGCGCTTGCGCTTCTGGAACAGGAGACCGCCCGATGAAGGATTCCAACTTCCTCAAGGAACACAACGCCCGGCACCTCTGGCACCCGATGGCGCATCCGGCCGACAGCCTGGCCAACCCGCCCGACATCATCTGCGAGGCGGAAGGGGTCGAGATCATCGACGTGGACGGCTACCGCACCATCGACGCGGTGGGGGGGCTGTGGAACGTCAACCTCGGCTATTCCTGCCAGCCGGTGAAGGACGCGATCACAGCGCAGCTGAACCGGCTGCCCTACTACTCGATCTTCCGCGGCACCACGAACGACAACGTCATCGAACTGGCCGAAATGCTGGCCGCCTTCTTCGCCCCCGACGGGCTGTCCCGCGCCTTCTACACTAGCGGTGGGTCGGACGGGGTGGAGGTCGCGCTGCGGCTGGCGCGGCAGTATCACAAGATCCGGGGCGAGGGCGGGCGGGTCAAGTTCCTCAGTCTCAAGAAGGGCTATCACGGCACGCATACCCTGGGCGCCTCGGTCAACGGCAACGCCAATTTCCGCACCCAGTATGAACCCCTGATGCCGGGCTGCTTCCACACGCCCGCGCCCTACACCTACCGCAATCCGTTCAACGAGACCGACCCGGCGCGGCTGGCGCAGCTCTGCCTTGCCGCGATCGAGGACGAGATTAGGTTCCAGGACGCCTCCACCATCGCCGCCTTCATCATGGAGCCGGTCCTCGGCGCGGGCGGGGTGATCCCGCCGCACGAAAGCTTCATGCCGGGGGTGCGGGCGCTGTGCTCGAAATACGGGATCCTGCTGATCGCCGACGAGGTCATCACCGCCTTCGGCCGCACCAGCGGCTGGACGGGCTCGCGCCACTGGGGGGTGCAGCCGGACCTTCTGGTTTCGGCCAAGGCGATCACCAACGGCTATTTCCCCTTCGGCGCGGTGATGATCTCGGAAGCCGTGGCCGAGGTGTTCGAGAAAGACACCAGCGGCAAGGGGGCGATCGGTTCGGGCTACACCTATTCCGGCCACCCGGTCGGCGCCGCCGCCGCCATCGCCTGCCTGAAGGAAACCGAGCGGTTGCAGATCCACCGCAACGCCGCCGCCCGGGGCGCGCAGCTGTTCGCCGGGCTTCAGGCGCTGATGGCGAGGCACACGGTGATCGGCGACGTGCGCGGCGGGCACGGGCTGATGTGCGCGCTGGAACTGGTCTCGGACCGCGCCACCAAGGCGCCCATCGACAAGAAGGTCATCGCCAGGGTGCATCGCGCCACCTACGAGGCTGGGGTGATGATCCGCGTCTCGGGCAACAACATCATCCTGTCCCCGCCCCTGGTGGTGTCCGAGGCCGATGTGTCGAAGATCCTCTCGGCGCTAGAGGCCGGGTTCTCGGCGCTGTAGGGCTTCAGTCCCCTGCCGCCTCGCCGGGCGGGGCGGCCTCGGCCAGCCGACGCAGCAGCGCGACCAGCTGCCCCGCATCGGCCTCGCCCAGCAGCGCGCGCAACTGGCGGTCGAAGGCGAGCGCAAGCCTGCCCAGATCGGCAAAGACCACCCGACCCCTGTCGGTCAGCGACAGAAGCTCGGCCCGGCCATCGGTCGGGCTTTGCGCGCGGGCCAGCATCCCGGCCTGTTCCAGCGCAGCCACGGCGCGGCTGACCTTGGTCTTCTCGATATGGCTGATCGCGCAGATGTCGCGCGCGGTCATCGCGCCGAACTTGCCCAGGTTGGCCAGCACCCGCCATTGCGTGCGGGTAAAGCCGTAGCGGTCGCGGTAGGCGGCCTGAAACCCGCGCGAGGTCGCCTCGGCCGCCTGGTTCAGGAGGTAGGGCAGGAAATCCTGCAAATCGAAATCGCCGGTCGGGTCGGTCATGCCGGGGGCCTCGCCCGGTCGGGATGCGCGGCCTGGAAGGCGGGCAGGGGCTCCAGCGCCGCGGCAATGGCGGCGATGCGCGGAAAGGGGGCAAGGTCCACCCCCCAGCGACGGGCGTTGTAGACCTGCGGCAGCAGGCAGATGTCGGCCAGCGTCACCGCATCGCCCCGGCAGAACCGCCCGAAGGGCGCGCGCTGAAACAGCCCCTCCAGCCCCGCAAGGCCAAGGGGAATGAAATGCTGCATCCAGCCCTCCATCGTTGCCCCGAGGCTGACGGCATGCTGCGCCACGCGCAGGTTGCAGACCGGATGAGTGTCCATCGCCACGGCATAGGCCATCGCCCGCACCTCGGCCCGCCCAGCCGCATCCCCGGGCAGCCAGCCCGCGCCCCGCGTCTCGTCCAGATATTCCAGGATCGCCAGCGACTGCGTCAGGCGGATCCCGTCGATCTCCAGCGTCGGCACCAGGCCCTGCGGGTTCAGCGCCAGGTTCTCCGGCCCCGTCTGCTCTCCCGCCGTCAGATCCACCGGGATCGAGCGGAACGGCAGGCCCAGCAGGTGCAGCCCGATCCGCACCCGGTAGGCGGCCGAGGACCGCCAGTAATCATGAAGCACCGTCTCGGGCATCGCCTCTCCAGTTCGTTGCAGATGCAACTTCATGTTGACTTGGTTGCATTAGCAACTATACAAGACCAAAAGCACCGCCCGGGCAAGGGCGGATCCGATCCCCGACCCTCTGCCCCGACCTCAGGAGGTGCCGATGACCAGCCATTCCCTTCCCAAGGGCATGATCCGCGCCGCGTCCATCGCCGGCCCGCACGAAGGCTACATGCCGGGCTTCGGCAACGATTTCGAGACCGAGGCCCTGCCGGGCGCCCTGCCGCAGGGCATGAACAGCCCGCAGAAATGCAATTACAGGCTTTACGGCGAGCAGCTGTCCGGCACCGCCTTCACCGCGCCCAGCCACCAGAACGAACGCACCTGGTGCTACCGCATCCGCCCCTCGGTCAAGCACACGCACCGCTTCCGCAAGATCCAGGTGCCGCTCTGGCGCTCGGCCCCCTGCATCGACCCCGACATCATCAGCCTCGGCCAGTATCGCTGGGATCCCGTCCCCGTCCCGGCGGAACCCCTGACATGGATCACCGGCATGCGCACCATGACCACGGCGGGGGATGTGAACACCCAGACCGGCATGGCCAGCCACATGTATCTGGTCAACTCGTCGATGCGGGACGAATACTTCTTCTCGGCCGATGGCGAGCTGCTCGTCGTCCCGCAGGAGGGCCGGCTGCGCTTCTGCACCGAGCTTGGCATCATCGACCTCGAGCCGCGCGAGATCGCCATCCTGCCGCGCGGGCTCGTCTATCGGGTCGAGGTGCTGGAAGGCCCCGCCCGCGGCTTCGTCTGCGAGAACTACGGCCAGAAGTTCCAGCTGCCGGGCCGTGGCCCGATCGGGGCGAACTGCATGGCCAACCGGCGCGACTTCAAGACGCCCGTCGCCGCCTTCGAGGACCGCGAGGCGCCTTCGACCGTCACCGTCAAGTGGTGCGGCCAGTTCCATGTGACCGAGATCGGCCACTCGCCGCTGGACGTGGTGGCCTGGCACGGCAACTATGCGCCCTGCAAATACGACCTGCGCACCTATTGCCCGGTCGGCGCGATCCTCTTCGACCATCCCGACCCGTCGATCTTCACCGTGCTCACCGCGCCTTCGGGCGTCGAGGGGACCGCGAACATCGACTTCGTCCTGTTCCGCGAACGCTGGATGGTGGCCGAAAACACCTTCCGCCCACCGTGGTACCACAGGAACGTCATGTCGGAGCTGATGGGCAACATCTACGGCATCTACGACGCCAAGCCCAAGGGCTTCGTCCCCGGCGGCATGAGCCTGCACAACTGCATGCTGCCGCACGGGCCGGACAAGCAGGCCTTCGAGGGCGCCTCGAACGCGGACCTCAAGCCCGAGAAGCTGGACGACACCATGTCCTTCATGTTCGAGACCCGTTTCCCGCAGCACCTGACCCCCTGGGCCGCGACCGCCGGCCATCTGCAGGAGGATTACATCGACTGCTGGGGCAGCCTCGAGAAGAAGTTCGACGGCACGCCGGGGGTGAAATGACACTGGCCTTCACCCTGGTCATGGGTGCGGTCATCGCCGGGCTGATCCTCTGGGGGTTCAGGCTGGCCGGATCCATCGAGCGCGGCCTGACCCGGCCCGACGAGGAAGAGGACGGCGACTGATGCCCCTGATCCGTTCCTGGCTTGCCAGCGCCAATGCGCCGGATTGCCCATTTCCGCTGAACAACCTGCCCTGCGGCGTCTTTTCGCGCAAAGGCGAGGAGCCGCGCTGCGGTGTCGCCATCGGCGACCGGGTGCTGGATGTCGCGGGGCTGGAGGAGGCGGGGCTTCTGCACCTGCCCGGCGGCCCCTGGCTCGACGTGCCGTTCTGGAACGACCTGATGGAGGCCGGGCCCGAGGTCTGGGCCGCCCTCCGCGCCAGGCTGACCGCGGTCCTGTCGGACGGTGCGGCAGAGCGCGAGGCCGTGCAGCCCTTCCTGCATCCGCTGGCGGACGTGACGCTGCACATGCCCTTCCTCGTCAGCGAATACACCGATTTCTACGCGGGTCGCTATCACGCCTTCAACGTGGGCAGCATGTTCCGCGGGCCCGAGAACGCCCTGCCGCCGAACTGGCTGCACATCCCGATCGGCTACAACGGGCGGGCCTCCTCGGTGGTGGTGTCGGGCACGCCGGTCCGCCGGCCCTGGGGGCAGGTGAAGGGACCCGATCACGCCATGCCCGCCTTCCAGCCCTCGCGCCGGTTCGACTTCGAACTGGAACTGGGCGCGGTCGTGGGCCTGCCCTCTTCCGGGCCGGTCACGGTGGCCGAAGCTGACGCGATGATCTTCGGCTATGTCCTTCTCAACGACTGGTCGGCGCGCGACATCCAGGCCTGGGAATACCAGCCGCTCGGCCCCTTCCAGGCCAAGGCGACGGCGACCACGATCAGCCCCTGGGTCGTCATGAAGGCTGCGCTGGAGCCCTTCCGCGTCCCCACCCCGCCGCGCGAGGTGCCGCTTCTGCCCTACCTGGCCGAGCCTGGGCCGATGCTCTACGACATCGCGCTCGAGGTCGCGCTGGCCCCCGAGGGCGGGCCGGAGACCGTCATCTCCCGCACCAACTACCGCGAGATGTACTATTCCGCCGCCCAGCAGCTGGCGCATCACACGACCTCGGGCTGCCCGATGAACGCGGGCGATCTCCTCGGGTCCGGCACGATCTCAGGTCCGACCCCCGACAGCCGCGGAAGCTTGCTGGAGTTGAGCTGGGGCGGCAAGGAACCGGTCGCCATCGCCGGCGGCAGCCGCAGCTTCATCGAGGACAACGACACCCTCACGCTGCGCGGCCAGGCCCGGGGCGACGGCTACACCATCGGCTTCGGCGACTGCACCGGCAAGGTGCTGGCCGCGCTGGCCGAGCCCTACGCAAGGAGCTGACCCATGGCCAAGGCCTTCGCATCGCAGGGCGACCTGACCGAGAAGAAGATCAGCTTCACCGAGATCGGCGAAGGCCTTTACGCCTTCACCGCCGAGGGCGACCCGAATTCCGGCGTCATCATCGGCTGCGACTCCGTGATGGTGGTCGAGGCGCAGGCGACCCCGCGCCTTGCGCAGAAGGTGATCGACTGCATCCGGACCGTCACCGACAAGCCGATCAGCCATGTGGTCCTGACACATTACCACGCGGTGCGCGTCCTCGGCGCCTCGGCCTTCAGGGCGCCGCAGATCATCATGTCCGAAGCCGCCCGCAACATGGTGGCCGAGCGGGGGCAAGAGGACTGGGACAGCGAATTCCAGCGGTTCCCGCGCCTGTTCCAGGGGCACGAGTCGATCCCCGGCCTGACCTGGCCCACGACGACCTTCAACGGAAAGATGACCGTCTGGCTCGGCCGGCGGCGGGTGGACATCCTCCAGCTTGGCCGGGCGCACACGGCGGGGGATGCGGTGATCCATGTGCCGGACCAGAACGTGATGTTCACCGGCGACATCGTCGAGGCCCATTCCGCCTGCTACTGCGGCGACGGCCATTTCGCCGACTGGGGCCCGACGCTCGAGGCGATCCGGGCCTACGACCTCGACGCCATCGCGCCGGGCCGGGGCGACGCGGTGGTGGGGCACGCGGCGGTGAACGGGGCGCTGGACCGGACGAAGGACTTCGTGGAGTCGACCTACAAGCCGGTCTCCCGCGTCGCCGCGCGCAACGGGACGCTGAAAGAGGCCTGGGATGCCTGTCGCGCCGAATGCGACCCGAAGTTCAAGGACTACGCGATCTACGAGCACTGCCTGCCCTTCAACGTCGCCCGCGCCTATGACGAGGCGCGCGGCATCCATCACCCCCGGATCTGGACCGCCCAGCGCGATCTGGAAATGTGGGCGGCCTTGCAGGGCTGAATGGGCAAACGGGGGAAGCCGATGACCGAACTTGTCCAGGACCGCTACAAGGTCGCCTTCCGCCTCTATCCCTATGCCCGCTCGCCGGACCAGGACGCCCCGGCGCCGGTCCGCCACAAGGTGATCGTGGTGGGCGGCGGTCCCATCGGCCTGGCCATAGCGCTGGACCTCGGACGACGCGGGGTTCCGGTGCTGCTCCTCGACGATCACGAGGGCGCGGGGCTGGGCAGCCGGGCGCTCTGCTTTGCCAAGCGCACGCTGGAGATCTGCGACCGTCTGGGTGCCGCGGGGCCGATGCTGGCCAAGGGCGTGCAGTGGAACCTGGGCAAGGTGTTCCACGACGACCGACTGCTTTACGAGTTCAACCTCCTGCCCGAAGGCGGCCATGCCTTCCCCGCCTTCATCAACCTGCAACAGCCCTGGTTCGAGAAGTTCCTGCACGACGCGATCCTTACCGCCCAGGCCGAAGGCGCGCCGATCGAGCTGCGCGGGCGCAACCGCGTCGATGCCGTGACGCCCGGGGCCGACCATGTGACGCTGGAGGTGACGACCCCGGACGGCCCCTACCGGCTTCAGGCCGACTGGCTGATCGCCTGCGACGGCGCCCGAAGCCCCTTGCGCGGGATGCTGGGCCTCGCCTTCGACGGCCGGGTGTTCGAGGACAACTTCCTGATCGCCGACGTGAAGATGAAGGCCGACTTCCCGACCGAACGCTGGTTCTGGTTCGAGCCGCATTTCAAGTCCGGCGACTCGGCCCTGCTGCACAAGCAGCCCGACGACATCTGGCGCATCGACTTCCAGCTGGGCTGGAACATCGACCGCGCGCGGGAACTGGAACCGGCCCGCATCCGCGCCCGCGTCGATGCCATGCTGGGGCCGGGGGTGGAATATGAGCTCGACTGGTGCTCGATCTACACCTTCCAGTGCCGGCGAATGGAGCGGTTCCGGCATGGCCGGGTGCTCTTTGCGGGCGATTCGGCGCATCAGGTGTCGCCCTTCGGCGCGCGCGGGGCGAATTCCGGCATCCAGGACGTGGACAACCTGGCCTGGAAACTGGCGCTGGTGGTCGAGGGGACCGCACCGGAAGCCCTGCTGGACAGCTATGACGCCGAACGGGTGCAGGCCGCGGACGAAAACATCCTGAACTCCACACGGGCGACCGATTTCATCACGCCGAAGTCGCCGGTGTCGAAGCTGTTCCGCAACGCCGTCCTGCAACTGGCCGAACACCTGCCCTTCGCCCGGACCCTGGTGAACTCGGGCCGGCTGTCGGTGCCCTGCACCCATGACGGCTCGGCGCTGAACGGGCCGGATCACGCCCTGATGCCGGCCCGCACCCGCCCCGGCAGCCCCTGCCCGGATGCGCCGGCCGCGGGCGGCTGGCTTCTGGCCCAACTCGGGCGCGGCTTCACGCTGATGACGATCGACGCCGAGGCGCCGGAGCGGCTGACCGCCCATGGCCTGACCGTGCCGCGCCTCGCGCTCGCGGCCACGCCCGAACTGACCGCTCGCTACCTGGGCGCGGCGCGGTCTGCGGTCTATCTGATCCGCCCCGACCAGCACGTCGCCGCGCGCTGGGAGGGCTATGACGAGGCCGCCGTCAGCGCCGCGCTGGCCCGCGCCATCGGCAAGGAGGGAGCCCCATGCTGATCACCACCCCGAACCTGACCCGGCCGGACGACAGCTATGCCGCCCTGATCGCCGCCCATGAGGGCTTGAGCGAGGCGGAAAGCCACGCTCTGAACGCGCGGCTGATCCTGATCCTGATGAACCAGGTCGGCGACCATGCCGTCCTGGCCGAGGCCCTGAAGCTGGCCCGCGACCCAGCTGCCGCCCCGGCCTGACGACAGCCAAGGGGGCGCCAAAATTCTTCGCCGAAGAATTTTGGCGCGGTCGCGTCAGGCGGCTGCCTTCTCGCCCCCGAACCGGCCGTAGAAGGTTTCGCCCTTCTCTGCCATCTCACGCAGCAGCGCCGGCGCATGGAAGCGCGGGCCGAACTGGGCCGTAAGGCCGCGGCAGATCTCCACCGCCCGCGCGGCGCCGATCATGTCGAGCCAGCTGAACGGCCCGCCCGACCAGGGCGCAAAGCCCCAGCCCAGGATCGCGCCCACGTCGCCCTCGCGGATGTCGGTCAGGACACCCTCTTCCAGCGCCCGCACCGCCTCGAGCACCTGGGCAAAGAGCATCCGGTGCTGCACATCGGCCAGCGAGGGCTGCATCTTGTCCAAGGGATACTTGTGCGCGAGGCCCTCCCACAGGCCCAGACGCTCGCCCTTGTCGTCATAGGCATAGAAGCCGGCCTTCGCCTTGCGGCCCAGACGCCCCTGATCGGCCATCCAGAACAGCACATGGTCCACCGCCTCGTCGGGGTAGTCCTTGCCCATGGCTTCCTTGGTGGCCTTGGCGATCTTCACGCCAAGGTCGATCGAGGTCTCGTCCACCAGTTGCAGCGGGCCCAGCGGCATGCCCACGAGCTTTGCCGCGTTCTCGATCAGCGCCGGCTCCACCCCTTCGGCGACCATGCGGATGCCTTCGTTGATGTAGGGGATGATGCAGCGGTTGGCGTAGAAGAAGCGGGCGTCGTTGACGACGATCGGGGTCTTGCGGATCTGGCGCACGAAATCCAGCGCCTTGGCGACGGCGCGGTCCCCGGTCTTCCTGCCCCGGATGATCTCGACCAGGTTCATCTTGTCCACCGGGCTGAAGAAGTGGATGCCGATGAACTGGTCCGGCCGCTGGCTGGCGGCGGCAAGGCCGGTGATCGGTAGGGTCGAGGTGTTGGTGGCATAGATGCAGTCCGGCCCCACCGCCGCCTCGACCTTGGCCGTCACCTCGTGCTTGACCTTCGGATCCTCGAAGACCGCCTCCACCACCAGATCGGCGCCAGCGAGCGCCGCGTAATCGGTGGTGGCGGTGATGCGGCCCAGAACCTCGGCCTTCTTCTCCGCCGTCACCTTGCCGCGCTTCATGCCCTTGTCCAGCAGCCCCTCGGAATGCGCCTTGCCGCGGTCGGCGGCTTCTTGCGTCGCGTCGATCAGCACGACCTCGATCCCGGCATTCGCCGCCACATAGGCGATGCCCGCGCCCATCATGCCCGCACCGATCACGCCGAGCTTCCGCACCGCCTGATCCTCGACCCTGGGCCGGTTCGCGCCCTTCTCCAGCGCCTCCTTGTTGATGAAGAGGCTGCGGATCATCGCGCTGGACGAGGGGTTCATCAGCACGCTGGTGAAATGCCGCGCCTCGATCCGCAGCGCCGTGTCGAAGGGCACCAGCGCGCCTTCATACACCGCCGCCAGAAGCGCCTTCGCCGCCGGATAGACGCCCATCGTCTTGCTGTGCACCATCGCGCTGGCACCGACGAAGGTCGGGAACCCGGCCGGGTGATAGGGGGCCCCGCCCGGCATCTTGTAACCCTTGGCGTCCCAGGGTTTCACCAGATCGGCATCGGTGGCCGACAGCACCCATTCCTTCGCGCGTTTCAGAAGGTCTTCCGGCGCCACGACCTCGTCGATCAGCCCGGCGGCCTTGGCCGATTTCGGGTCGGAGAGCTTGCCCTCCAGAAGGAAGGGCGCGGCCATCATCGCGCCCAGCTTGCGCGACAGGCGGGTGGTGCCGCCGGCACCGGGGAAGATGCCGACCATGATCTCGGGCAGGCCGATCTTGGCCTTCGGGTTGTCGGCGGCGATGATCCGGTGGCAGGCGAGCGGCAGTTCCAGCCCGATCCCCAGCGCCGTGCCAGGCAGCGCCGCGACGATCGGCTTGCCGCCTTTCAGCGTCTTCGGGTCCATCCCCGCGCGTTCGATCTTGCGCAGGACCTGGTGCATCTGCATCACGCCATCGAAGATCGCCTGCGCCCCGCCCGCCCGCATCCGCGCGATGACGTTCAGGTCCATCCCACCGGCGAAATCCTTCTTGCCCGAGGTGATGATGATCCCCTTCACCCCCGCGTCGGCCAGCGCCTGATCGACAAGGTCGGACAACAGCGCGAAGGCCTCGGTGGACATCACGTTCATGGACTTGGACGTCACGTCCCACGTGATGGTTGCGACGCCCTCGGCATCGGTGGTCATGGTGAAGTCGGTCATTGCATGAACTCCATCGGCAATCGGTGATCGGTCTCGATCCTGGTCAGCAGGATCGGCCAGCGGGTCTCGCTGGTCGTGTTGTGAACCTTTGTGGCCTTCCACGCGCCGTCGCGGCGCTCCAGCCAGATCCGGCTGTAGAAGGTCGGCACGAGAGGCCTGCCATCGCCCAGGTAACGCGATTCATAGACGCCGATCAGCCGATCGGACCCATCGAATCTGGCCTGAAGCACGTTCAGCCGGACGTCCGTGGCGCCGCGACAGCACAGCATGTCACAAAGCTCGTCAAAGCCCTCGGCAAGCTCGTCCTCGGTCCGCACCAGCAGTCTTGCCGCCGAGGTCACGATCGAGAGCGGCAACTCGACGCAGGCACGATAGGCCTCGAAATTGCCCAGGGTCAGGGCAAGGGCCACGTCGTCGAGAAATCGCTGTAGCGTTTCCGATGCTGTCATAATCCCCTGGACCCAGTGCGCTCCGGCCGTCTGAACCTGCAACCCACCGAAATCACCGAAAATTTCACTGAAATGAACGCTTAACGAGCGGAGCACTATCACATTACAAGCCGTGGTTGAGTCAACATAGCGCGAAGTCTGCCATGTTCCAGACGCAAGTGAGGCGGGCAGGGCAACTTTCTGAACGATCATCGGACGACCTCGCGCGGCCAGCCCGGACAGGGCGTTCCGTCCTTTTGCAACCGGGCGCGCAGGCCGTTCCGGCGGACGTAATGCAGGAAGATCACTCGATGTCTCCCCTGGCCTCGGCAAGGCCGAACTGGTCCAGCAGCATCTCCCGCGTCACCGGCCAGCGGTCGGCTTTGATCTGGTAATGCGCTTCCGAGAACAGCCAGTCCCGGCCTCGCCGCACGATGGCATGCCGCGAGACATGGGGGTACTTGATCGACTGGCCGTTCGCGATCAGATGCGTGTGGTGCCAGCCCTCGATCCGGTCCTGACCGACGAACTCGGCCGCGCGCGCGACCCTTTCGTAATGGGTCACCCCTTCGGATTTCAGAACGTCATGCAGCGCGTCGAAAGTCGGTCGCAGCGCCTCGCGGCTGTCGACCAGCAGGCGGGCGTTCGACGTGTGGATCAGGTAGGGCAGGTCGATCCGGTCGGCATAGGCGTCGAAGTCTCCCGCCAGCACGGCAGCCGACACGAGGTTCAGGGCGTCCTGATAGATCGTCAGCGCCGTCATCGCGGCCCCGTCCAGTCGCTGCCATCCTTGTAGGTGAAGCGGGCCTTGCCGCCCTCGATCTCGACGCGAAGGTCCACGTCGGAATAGGTCGCCACCTCGCGCGGGGCCTTGGTGCCGACGACCAGAAAGCGCGCCACCCGGTCGGTGCGATTGATGAAGTGGTGCCCGTCCGTGCTGCCCGCCGGGAAGGCCGCGCAATCGCCGGGGCGCATCACCGTCTCGCCCGAGTCCTGGACCAGGGTGCATTCGCCCTCGGTCACCATCACGAACTCGTCCTCGTTCAGGTGCCAGTGCCGCAGGCTGGACAGCGCCCCCGGTTCCAGCGTCACCAGGTTCACGCCGAACTGGGTCAGCCCGCCCGCATCGCCAAGCCGCAGGGACGACCGCCCCTTCATCATGCTGGCATAGGGTTCGGGGTAGATCGAGCCGGTCTTCACCGGAACTTTCGCGGGGTCGATCACGGGCATTCGGGGTCTCCTTCCGGGTGCAAACCGCCCGGCCGGAGTTGCCCCTGCGTCAGGCGGACAAGGCCAGTGCCTCGTACTGCTGTGCCAGTTCGGGCATCGACACCTGGGTATAGTTCACCATCTCGACGCGCGGGCCAAGGGAGGTCACGCGGCAGAAGTAGATCGCCGAGGACGACCGCGGCACCCCGCCCTGCATCGGCACCTCGTGCCAGGTGACCCAGACCCGGAAGCGTCCGGCGCGCGGCAGTTCGACCGCCCTCACCTCCGGCCGCAGCGCGACGATCCGGTCCTTGATCAGCGCCTCCCGCATGAGTGCGAAAAGCACCCGAGCCTCCTGCGGGCCGGACAGAAGCAGGCGCTCGCTCGGCAGGAATATGGGCAGCGGAAAGACATAGCTGTCCAGAAGCTCGTCGATACGACCCGAGACAAGCAGGTTGCCCCGGAAACGGAAATGCGCTTCGATCTGCGAATGCATGGCGGGATCGCCTCTCAAACCGATTTGAAGAAGCGACCATCTTGGGAGAATCACCCCGACCGCGACGTAGGATTGCGACATGTGATGCGCCAGATGCGACATCGACGCGGCGTTGCAACGCGCGCAAGCCTTCTGCGACCGTGGGGTCCTGCATCCCTGTCAGACCCGCTCGATGATCGTGGCCGCGCCCATGCCCGAGGCGATGCACAGCGTGGCAAGGCCCAGTTCCTTGTCCTGCCGCTCCAGCTCGTCCAGCAGCGTGCCGATGATGATGGCGCCGGTCGCGCCCAGCGGGTGGCCCATGGCGATGGCCCCGCCGTTGACGTTGACCACCGCGGGCTCCACGTCGAAAGCCTGCTGGAAGCGCAGGACGACGCTGGCGAAGGCCTCGTTGACCTCGAACAGGTCGATGTCGCGGATCGACAGGCCCGAGTCCTTCAGGATCTTCTGCGTCGCCGGCACCGGCCCGGTCAGCATGATCGTGGGGTCGGTGCCGACCTTCGCCGTGGCGCGGATACGGGCGCGCGGTTTCAGGTCATGCGCGCGGCCGAACTCGGCGTTGCCGACCAGCACCGCCGCCGCCCCGTCCACGATGCCGGACGAGTTCCCGGCATGGTGGATGTGGTTGATCCGCTCCAGATGCGGATACTTCATCATTGCCACCTTGTCGAAGCCCGGCATCACCTCGCCCATGTCCTTGAAGGCGGGCTTCAGCGCGCCAAGCGCCTGCATGTCGGTGCCGGGGCGCATGTATTCGTCGCGGTCGAGGATGGTCAGGCCGTTCTGGTCCTTGATGGTCAGGATGGACTTCGCAAAGCGGCCCTCGGCCCAGGCCACCGCCGCCCGGCGCTGGGATTCCATCGCCAGCGCATCTGCCTGGTCGCGGGTAAAGCCGTATTCGGTGGCGATGATGTCGGCCGAAATGCCCTGCGGCACGAAATAGGTCTTCATCGCCAGACCCGGATCGACAGCGATCGCCGCCCCGTCCGAGCCCATGGGGACGCGCCCCATCATCTCGACCCCGCCGGCGATATAGGCGTGGCCCGCGCCGCCCTTCACCTGGTTCGCGGCCAGGTTCACCGCCTCCATGCCGGACGCGCAGAAGCGGTTGATCGCAAGGCCCGGAATGCGTTCGTCAAGGTCCGAGGCCAGCACCGCCGACCGCGCAAGGCATCCGCCCTGTTCGCCGACCTGGGTGACATTGCCCCAGATCACGTCCTCGACCGCATGGCCCTCCAGCCCGTTCCGCTCCTTGATCGCGTTCAGCACCTTGGCCGACAGTGCGACCGAGGTCAGTTCGTGCAGGGACCCGTCCGGCCGGCCCTTGCCGCGCGGGCTGCGGACTGCGTCGTAGATGTAGGCGTCGGTCATGGTGGTCTCCTTACGCCGGGAAGGCCCGGCTCATCAGGTCGTAGGGATGTTGCCAGCCCGGCAGGGCGGCGATGCGGTCAAGCCAGCGGTTGATGTGAGGCCAGTCGGCGCGGGCAAAGCCGAAGGGCTCGGGATAGTAGAGATAGCCGCAGCAGCTGAGGTCGGCGACCGTGGGTGCCTCCCCGACGATCCAGTCGCGGGCGGCGAGGTGGTCGTTCAGCACCGTGTAGGCGGCCTTGAGGCGAGCCTGCAGGAAGGGGACCACGCCTTCGGGGCGTTTCTCGGGCGGCAGGAAGTTCATCAGGAAGCGGCAGGTGCCGATGGTGGTCGAAAGCTTGTGGTTGTCCCAGAACAGCCAGCGCAACACCTCGCGCCTTTCGGCCGCCGACCTCCCGCCCAGCTTGCCGGTCTTGGAGCTGATGTAGTCCAGAATCACCCCTGACTGCGTCAGTGTGGTGTCGCCGTCGATCAGAACCGGGACTTCAGCCATCTCGTTGATCTTCCTGAACTCCGGGCTCCGCGCCTCTCCCTTGAAGAAATCGACATGCACCGGCTCCCACTCAAGACCGGCCAGCTCCAGCGCCAGCGCGCATTTGTAGGCGTTGCCGCTTTCGCCGAAACAGTAGAGCTTCATGCCTTCCTCCCCGAAAGCCAGTGCCACGGACCGGACCCGCGGGGCGTTTCCCCGCCGGGTCCGTCCAGGATCGAAGCCTAGAACGCCTCGGCGGCAAGCGCCATGACGGTATCTGCACCACTTTCGATGCGCATGAGGTGCATAGAACAGGCGGGCAGCTGACGGGCCATGTAGAACCGGCCCGTCGCGATCTTGGCCTCGTAGAAGTCGCGGTCGGTCGCGCCCGCGTCCAGCGCCGCGTAGGCGGCCTTGGCCATCCGGGTCCACATCAGGCCTAGGCAGACATGCCCCATCATGTGCATGAAATCGTAGGAGCCCGCCAGCGCCGCGTTGGGGTTCTTCATGCCATTCTGCATGAAGAACATGCCCGCCTGCTGCAACTGCTTCGACGCGGCCTTCAGCGGCTCGACGAAGCCCGTCATCCGCTCGTCGCCGTCATGCGCCTTGCACTCGGCCTTCACCATCTCGAAGAAGGCCATCACATGCTTGCCGCCATCCTGGGCCAGCTTGCGGCCCACCAGGTCCAGGGCCTGCACCCCGTTCGCGCCTTCGTAGATCATCGCGATCCGGGCATCGCGGGCGAACTGCGACATGCCCCATTCCTCGATATAGCCATGACCGCCATAGACCTGCTGGGCCTGCACCGCCATCTCGAAACCCTTGTCGGTCTGGAACCCCTTGAGGACCGGGGTCAGAAGGCCCACCAGCCCGTCCGCCGCCGCGTCACCGTTGTGAGCCCGGTCGATCAGCGTCGCGCCCCAGTAGGTCAGCGCCCGGGCGCCCTCGACGAAGCTTTTCTGCTCCATCAGATTGCGGCGGATGTCGGGGTGGACGATCAGCGGGTCAGCCGGACCGTTCGGGTTCTTCGCCCCCGTCACGTCGCGGCCCTGCAGGCGGTCCTTCGCATAGGCCAGCGCGTTCTGATACGCCGCCTCGGCCACCGCATAGCCCTGCAAAGCCACGCCCAGCCGCGCCTCGTTCATCATCGTGAACATGGCGCGCATGCCCTTGTGCAACTCGCCCAGAAGCCAGCCGGTCGCGCCGTCGTAGTTCATCACGCAGGTCGCGTTGCCGTGGATGCCCATCTTTTCCTCGACCTTGCCCACGGACACGGCGTTCCGCGCCCCCAGCGAGCCGTCGTCGTTCACGAGGAACTTCGGCACGATGAAGAGGCTGATCCCCTTCGTTCCCTCGCCGCCGCCCGGGGCCTTGGCCAGTACCAGATGGACGATGTTCTCGGCCATGTCGTGATCGCCGGCCGAGATGAAGATCTTCTGCCCGGTGATCTTGTAGCTGCCATCCGCCTGCGGCTCGGCCCTGGTGCGCAAGAGGCCAAGGTCGGTGCCGCAATGCGGCTCGGTCAGATTCATCGTGCCGGTCCAGTCGCAGGTGACCAGCTTCGGCAGCCATTTCCGCTTCTGCTCCTCGGTCCCGTGGACGAGGATCGCGGAATAGGCGCCATGGGTCAGGCCCTGGTACATGTTGAAGGCCATGTTGGCCGAGACGAAGGTCTCGTTCACCGCGGTGTGCATCAGGTAGGGCAGGCCCTGACCACCGTATTCCGGGGCGGCATCCAGCGACATCCAGCCGCCTTCGGACAGGGTACGGAACGCCTCCTTGAACCCTTTCGGAGTGCGGACGACGCCGTTTTCCAGCTTGCAGCCTTCGACGTCGCCGACCACGTTCAGCGGAGCCAGGATGTCCTGCGCGACCTTGGCCGCCTCGTCGAAGACCGCCTCGGTGAAGCTGCGGTCAAGGTCGGAGTAGCCGGGAATGTCCGCCTCGCTGATCTTCAGAAGATCGTGCAGCAGGAACTGCATGTCTTTCACGGGGGCGGTATAGCTCGGCATGGTCGTCTCCTCTTCCCACATGCTGTGCCGCGCCCGCCAGGGGCGCGGGTCTTCAGGCGGCCTTCTGCGGCACCAGCCCCTTCGCCTCGGCCTCGCGCAACTCGGCGCGCAGCTCGGCGATGGCCAGGTCCAGCTCGGCGCGCTGGGCCTCCATCTCGGCCAGCCGCTTCACGGCCAGCTCATAGGCCCTGCGGCGCTGGGCGGTCAGCCCGCCCTCGCGGTCGTAAAGGTCCAGCGTCTGCCGGATGTCCTCCAGGCTGAAGCCGAACCGCTTGCCGCGCAGGATCAGCGCCAGCCGCGCCCGGTCGCGCCGGGTGAACAGCCGCTTGGTCCCCACGCGGATCGGGGTCAGCAGTTCCTTGGCCTCGTAGAACCGCAAGGTGCGCGGGGTCACGTCGTAGGTCTCGCACATCTCGCGGATGGTCATCACGTCACTCGATATCTCGGTCGTCATGGTCGCACTCGTCATAAAGGCATCACTGCCGGCGCAGATGCGAACCCGCAGACAGGATTACCAGAGCAGTTGACGTTAACGTCACTGTGACGTCACGTCAGAATCGCGCCTGACGTGAAGTCAGATCGGCGCGGACGCGGCGCGCGGGTGACGCAACGGCAAGGGCCGGGCCTCGCCGACCCGGCCCGCGGCGCCCGTGCGGGGCAGAGCGATCAGCGCAGGACCATGCCTTCCGGCCAGGTCAGGGTCTGTTCGAGGGTGATCGTCTGCTTGCCCCCGGCAGGCAGATCGAACTCCCAGGCCAGGATGCCGCGCTGGCCGTCAACATCGGTTTCCGAAGGTTTCGGGCTGGCCGCGAATGCGATCTCCAGATCGTCCTGCTCGCTGTAGGGCACCTGGTCCAGGATCCGCACGGGCCAGGCCTCGGGCCCGGTGTTCTCGACGGTGATCAGCGCGCTTTCGCTCTGCCGGTTGGCGCTGACGAAGATCCCGGTCTCGCCCCCGGCGCGCTTCGGCATCTCGCGCTTGACCCGCAGCGTCTCGAGCGCCCCGAAGCCCACATCCGTCTCGACCCCCGGCGCGATCACGTCCAGCCAGGTCTGCCCGACCAGCACGCCCTCACGGAACAGCATCGCCTGGCCGGGCAACAAGGGTTCGTCGCTGCCGTTGGTGAAGCGGGCGGTCACGAAGGCGGTCCGGTCCAGCCGGGGCACGGCCACCGCCTTCACCACCGGCGTGAAGTCCAGGCTGTCCAGTGCAAGCCGCAGGTTCTCGGCCCCCGTCGCCACGGTCACCGGCTCGGGATAGTTGTAGACGACCGTGTCGCCCTCCAGCGCCATGCCGGCGGTGACCGGGGCGGGCGCGGCCTCGGCCACCGGCGCGTCCTGCATCGCCATGTCCGCCCCGCCCAGCGACTTCCGCGCCAAGGCCTCGGGTTCGACCTCCGGCCCGATGCTGCGCAGTTCGGGCCAGAGCTGCGACGGCGCCGCCTGTTCCGAAGGGCGCGACGAGGACAGGGTCAGCGCCACGCCGTCCCAGTCCTCGCCGGTGTGCTGCGTCACGAGGACCGATCGGTCCAGCGTCAGCCGGTCGCCACCCTGCCGGGTCAGGTTCAGGTCATAGACCGGTTGCCAGCTGGCATTGCCGAGATACTGGGTGACCGTGAGGGTCTGCGCGCCGGCGGCACCCGCCGTCACGGCGACCGACAGCGCGGTATAGTCCATGTCGGCGGAGGGAAGCGCATCACGGGCCGCCTGCGCCTTGGCCAGCCTTTCCTGCGCCTCGGCCACGGATTTCTCGGCGGGCGGAAGCTCTGCCCGCGCGGCCAGCGCAGCCTGCCGCGCGGCGAGCGTCTCGGCGCCGATCATCCCGGCCATCGCCTTGATGGTCTCGGGCGTGGCCCCGTCGGGCAGCGCGCCCGAAAAGGAGGCGAGGAACCGCACCTGCGCCTCGGCGGCCTCGACCTTCGCCTGAATCGCCTCCAGGGCCAGCTGGGCGCGGACGGCTTCGGCTTCGGCCGCCTCCACGTCGGCCTTCGCGGCGCGCTGGGCGTCGGTCAGCGGCGTTTCGCGCGGGGGCAGGCGGTCGGCGCGCAGCGCGAAGGCGCCGACCTGCAACCCCTTCGAGCCGACCAACCGGATCAGGCCGGGATCGCTGTCCAGCGGCATGTCTGTCACCAGAAGCTCATGGGGTCCGGCCTCGGGGGCGGTGAAGCTGACCTCGCGCGTCAGTCGGGCGCCATCGGGATAGACGGTGACGGCGGTGATCCGGCTGGTCGCCGCGATGGTGTCGGCACAGGCGGGCGGGGCGGTGGTGACGAGCAGGGCGACGATCAGGGCGCGCATGGACGATGCCTTTCGGTTGACATGCGCCCGCAGGTTAGGGCGGCCCTGCCCGGGCGGGCAAGGCGGCAAAACCCTTCCCAAGGATCAGCTGCCGGCCGGCGTCACATCATTTCGAACCGCGCCGGATCGGGCCCGCAGCGCGCACCTTCGTCCAGGCTGGCCATGGCAGCCATCTCGGCGTCGGTCAGCGCGAAGTCGAAGAGGTCCAGGTTTTCGCGCAGCCCGGCCTCGCGGGTGGATCTGGGGATGACCGAGGCTCCGATCTGGAGGTGCCAGCGCAGGATCACCTGGGCCGGGCTCTTGCCGGTGCGGCGCGCGACGGCCTGCACCGGGGCGGCGTCGAAACTGCGGCCCTGGCCAAGCGGCGTCCAGCTTTGCGTGACGATTCCGTGCGCCGCATGGAAGGCGCGCAGGGCGGGCTGCTGCAGGCGCGGGTTGATCTCCACCTGGTTCAGGACCGGGGTGACCCCGGTTTCGCCGATGATGCGCTCCAGATGCGGCTCCTGAAAGTTCGAGACGCCGATGGATCGCGCCTTGCCCTCTTCGCGCAGCCGGATCAGCGCGCGCCAGGTGTCGAGATAGAGGCCCTGCGCCGGGCAGGGCCAATGGATCAGAACCAGGTCGACATGGGCCAGGCCAAGACGCTTCAGGCTGGCCTCGGCCGCGCGGATCGCCTTGTCGAAGCCCTGTTCGCTGTTCCAGACCTTCGTCGTGACAAAGATGTCCTCTCGCGGCAGGCCCGACCGCCGGATACCCTCGCCCTGGCCTTCCTCGTTGCCGTAGATCGCCGCGCCATCGACCAGCCGATAACCCAGCCGCAGGGCGGTGGCCGTGGTCTCGGCCGTGATGGCGGCAGGGACCTGCCAGAGGCCGAAGCCCAGCTGCGGCATCTGCCGGCCGTCATTGAGGGAAAGCATCGGGGTCATCGCGGGTCTCCTGTCGGGGTGGACAGGAAAGCCCGTGCGGCGGGCAGGTGCAAGGCGTCAGGGACGGGCAAGCGCCTGGACGGCGAGACCCGGCCGTGGATGTCCGGGGAACCCGGCTCCGAAGCGGCGGACGAGGTCGAGATACGCTGGGCCGACCTGACTGGACTTCGCGATGGCCTTTCCGGTTGCGGTCTCGACGAGCACAAGCCCGCCGCCGGAAGGAACGAACCTCAATCCCCGTTCGGCAAGCAGCTTCTGCAACTGCCCCCAAGTCTCCGAACCCGCCAGGGCCTCGGCGACGAGAAGCCGAAGGCGCACGAGGAGCCGCTCGTCGATGACTTCGTCACTCCTCGCTTTGTGGCGCTCGCAACGCTGAACCTCCAGCCGGACAAGATCCCGCAACACCGCACCGGGTGTCTCGTCCCGCTCCTGGCACAGCGCCGCGAATCGTCGCCACAAGAGGTCATCGCAATGAAAAAGGGTCTCGGCCATAAGCCAAGACCCTCCCGCATCAGGGTTAAGAAACCCTTAGCCCTTCTTCAGGACCTTCTGGCCCAGCAGCTCGGCGATCTGCACCGCGTTCAGCGCCGCGCCCTTGCGAAGGTTGTCGCTGACGCACCACAGGTTCAGCCCGTTCTCGATGGTCGAATCCTGGCGCACGCGGCTGACATAGGTCGCGAACTCGCCCACGCATTCGATCGGCGTGATGTAGCCACCCGGTTCGCGCTTGTCGATCAGCATGACACCGGGCGCCTCGCGCAGGATGTCCTGCGCCTCCTGCCAGTCCAGGAACTCCTCGGTCTCGATGTTGATCGCCTCGGAATGGCCGACGAAGACCGGCACCCGCACGCAGGTCGCGGTGACCTTGATCGAGGGGTCGAGGATCTTCTTCGTCTCGGCCACCATCTTCCATTCTTCCTTGGTCTCGCCCGAGTCCATGAAGACGTCGATATGCGGGATCACGTTGAAGGCGATCTGCTTCGAGAACTTCTTCGGCGGCACGTCATCGACCGGGTTATAGATGGCCTTGGTCTGGTTCCAGAGCTCGTCCATCCCCTCCTTCCCGGCACCCGAGACGGACTGGTAGGTCGCCACCACCACCCGCTTGATCCTGGCCCGGTCATGCAGGGGCTTCAGCGCCACCACCATCTGCGCGGTCGAGCAGTTGGGGTTCGCGATGATGTTCCTGTTCTTGTAGGCATGGATCGCATCGGCGTTCACTTCCGGCACGATCAGCGGGATCTCGGGGTCGTAGCGATAGAGCGACGAGTTGTCGATCACCACGCAGCCCGCCGCCGCCGCCTTGGGCGCATAGACCTTGGTCGCCTCGGACCCCACGGCGAACAGCGCGATGTCCCAGCCGGTAAAGTCGAAGGTGTCCAGATCCTTGGTCTTGATAGTCTTGTCGCCGAAGCTGACTTCAGTGCCCAGAGATTTGCGCGACGCCAGCGCGGCGATCTCGTCAACCGGGAACTCGCGCTCGGCGAGGATGTTCAGCATTTCGCGGCCCACGTTGCCCGTGGCACCCGCGACGACGACCTTGTAGCCCATCGGGGTTCTCCTTGTCCGCCCCCGCCCTTCGGGGACGGGCGGGCCATAGCGCAAGGCCGCGCTACGGAAAAGCGGATTCGTCCGCCCCGGTTCAGTCGGCGCGGTCCCGTGACAGGAGATAGACAACCAGACCGATCGCGGTGGCCAGCGCGAAGAACAGGAACACCGCCGCGTATGGCGCGGCCGGGGTGACAGGCTCGGTCGCGGCATGGATGCGGCCGGTCACGATCTGGGCGATGCCGATCGGCGCGATGCCGAACAGGTTCAGAAGCGTCACCCCCCGCCCGGTCAGATGTGCCGGCACGAAGGTCCGGCCATGCGCCAGCACGATGGGAAAGCTCGCCCCGAAGAAGCCCGCGGCAAGCAGCAGCACCACCGCCACCATCGGCGGCGCGGCGGCGAACCACCAGAGGCCGAAGAGGCAGACCAGCATCGCCGTATTGCCGAGGATGACCAGCAGCTTGCGGCTGGGAAACCAGCGGTCGAGCGGCCCGTAGGCGAAGTTGCCCGCTACCATGGCCAGCCCCATCCACAGGCTGATCCGCCCGATCTCCAGCTGGTCCGCGCCGTGGACATCGGCGAAATAGGGCCCGATCCACAGCCCCCGCAGCCCGGCGATCGGCGCATAGCAGACCGTCATCATGATCAGGACGGGCCAGAGCAGCGGCATCCGCAGAAGCTCCAGGAGAGAGCCGTCGCGCGCGCCCGCCAGCCGTTCGGGATCGCGCACCAGGACCAGGATCGCCAGCGCCACGGCCCCGGTGACTGCCGCCAGACCCAGCACCGTCGCGCGCCAGCCGAAGGCCGTGACCGCCCAGGACAGGGGCAGCGACGAGGCAACGTTGCCCAGCGTCCCGACCGCCAGGGTCAGCGCCGCCAGCGTGCCGAAGGCAGCGGGCGCGAACTGGCGGGCGAAGATGAAATAGCTCGCCATCAGGACTGGCGCGCAGCCCACCCCGATCAGCGCCATGGCGATCTTGATCTGCCCTGCCCCCGTCGCCTGGGAAAACAGCACCGCGCCCCCGGCCCCCACCGCCATCAAGAGGCCCGAGGTCAGCCGCGGCCCCACCCGGTCCAGCCAGGCGCCGATCGGGATCTGCATCGCCGCAAAGGCCAGGAACCACCAGCCCGAGGCCGAGGCCAGCTCGGCCGCCGTCACCCCCAGTTCCCGCGTCAGGACCGGCGACAGCACCGCGAGGAAGGCGCGGTAGAACTGGCTCAGGACATAGGCGAGGATCAGGGCGGCGATGCCGATGCGCATGGCGGAACTTTCGGTGCGTCCAGCGC
>NZ_JBKBLV010000033.1:4312-40447 GCF_046295235.1 Tabrizicola flagellatus | reverse complement strand
AAGTCGCTGCAACCGGTGGCCTTCGACGCCAGCCTGAACGCCGCAGCCGAGACCCATTCGCGCGACATGTCGGTGCAGAACCGGCCCTGGCATTTCGGGTCCGACGGATCCTCGCCCCTTGTACGGGCGCAGCGCAGCGGCTTCACCGGCCGGCTGCTGGGCGAGAACATCTCGGAGACCTACGAGACCGAGCTCGAGACGCTGTCGTCCTGGATGGCACAGCCCGATACCCGGGTGGTCATCATGGACCCGCTGGCGACGCGGCTGGGCTTTGCCTGGTATCAGGAGCCGGGCGGAAAGATCTGGTGGACGATGCTGACCGGGGCCTGAGCCCGGCCAACATGACTGTCGTGCGGGGGCCTTCGGGCCCCCGTTCGCGTTCAGGGCAGGATGTAGATCGGCGTTCCGGGCTTTACCATCGAATAGACGACCTCCATCTCCTTGTCGGTCAGGGCGACGCAGCCTTCGGTCCAGTCGCGCACCGAGACGGGCCGTCTCGGTCCTCCGTGGATGAAGATGTCACCGCCGGGTTGTTTGCCCTGCGCCTCGGCAAAGGCGATGTCGTTGGCGTTGGGATAGTCGATGCGCAGCGACAGGTGGAACCGCGAGTTCGGGTTCTTGTGGCTGATCGTATAGGCGCCTTCAGGCGTCTTGCCGTCACCCTCGAACTGCTTGTGCCCCTCGGGTGCAAAGCCGAGAGCGATGTCGTAGGCCTTCAGCACCTTGTCATTGTGCAGAAGATACATTCGCCGGTCGGCCTTGTGGACCTGGATCTGGGTCACTTCGGGACCGCGGTACTTGCGGAACTTGGGATCTCCACAGCCCGAAAGGCCGATCACCGCCACGAGGATCGCCAGCCATCCGAGAGTACGCATGCCCTTGCCCGCCTGTCTTTTTTTTCTGATGGATAGCGGAAAACGGTCGATTTGCCTAGTGCGGCGAGAGCTGCGGGGCTTCACGGATTTGTCAGGCGCGCGACAGACGGGCGACAAGCTCGATGTGGGTGGACCAGCGGAACTGGTCGACGACCCGGACCCAGTCCAGCCGGTAGCCATGGTCCGACAGGACCCTCGCATCACGGGCAAAGGTGACGGGGTTGCAAGACACGGCGGCGAGCACCGGGATGTCCGACCGCGCCAGCCGATCGGTCTGAGCCTCGGCCCCGGCGCGCGGGGGGTCGATGACGGCGCCGGTGAAGCCGCGCAGCTCGTCGGGTTCCAGCGGCCGCCGGAACAGGTCCCGCGTTTCCACCGAGATCCGGTGCAGATCCGGCGTGTTGCGGGCGGCGAGGTCCAGAGCCCTGGTCATCGCCGCGTCACCTTCGACGGCGTGTACCTCCATTTCGCCGGCCAGCGGCAGGGTGAAGGTCCCGACACCGCTGAACAGATCGATGACCCGCTTCTGCGGGCCAAGCGCCTGCCGCACGGCGGTCAGAAGCGCAGCCTCGCCTCCGGCGGTGGCCTGAAGAAAGGCGCCGGGCGGGGCAACGACCATGGCCGTCCCCATGGCCAGCGCCGGGCGGTCACGCAGCGCCACGGTCTCGCCGTCCCAGGTCAGGCGCGAGAAGCCGTGCGCCTCGACCAGTCGGGCAAGGTCCATGCGAAGGGCGGCGTCCAGCGGCTTGCCGCCAGTGACGACGACATCCGGGCCGCCGCGGGTCAGGGTCACCTGCAGGGAAAGCTCGGTGGAGCGGGAGCCCCCGGTCTGGACCAGAGCTTGCAGGCCGGGAAAGGCTTCGAGGATGCCGGGGTGCAGAAGCTGGCAGTCGGGGATCTCGACGATCGTGTCCGAGGCCCGGGCGTGAAAGCCGATCAGCACGCCCCCTTTCGTGCGGCGGGCGGACAGCGTGGCGCGGCGGCGGGACCGGGCGGGAGAGGTGACGATCGGCAGGAACTCGGCCGTAAGTCCCTGACCGGCAAGCGCGGTCTGGACGACCTCCTGCTTCCATCGGGACACGAAGGCATCCGAGGCGTGTTGCAGCTGGCAACCGCCGCAGGCGCGGGCGTGGCGGCACGGGGGTTTGACCCGGTTGACAGAGGGGGTGATGATCTTCGGGTCCAGCAGGCGGTCGCCGTCGGGCGTGCCCTCGACCACTTCGCCCGGAAGGGTTCCGGGCACATAGACGGGACCCGGAGCGATGCCGTGCCCGAGGTGCCCGAGCCGTTCGATGGTGACGATCACTCTGCCGCTTCCGCCTGTTCGTCTTCGGTGCCGATGAAGCCGCCTGATTGCCGTTTCCAGTAGCGCGCGTAAAGCCCGTCCTTCGCCAGAAGTTCGTCATGGCTGCCCGTCTCGACGATCCGGCCGCGGTCAAGGACGATGATCCGGTCCATCGCGGCGATGGTGGAGAGACGGTGCGCGATGGCGAGCACCGTCTTGCCCTGCATGACGCGGCCCAGAGCTTCCTGGATGGAGGCCTCGACCTCCGAGTCAAGCGCGCTCGTCGCCTCGTCCAGCACCAGGATCGGCGCGTCCTTCAGGAAGGCGCGGGCAAGCGCGATGCGCTGGCGCTGGCCGCCCGACAGCTTGACGCCGCGTTCGCCGAGGAAGGCGTCATAACCCTTGCGGCCCTGGTGGTCGTGCATGCCGGCGATGAATTCGTCCGCCTCGGCGGCGCGGGCGGCGGCGATGATCTCGTCCTCGGTCGCCTCGGGCCTACCGTAGGCAATATTGTCGCGCGCGCTGCGGTTGAACATCGCGGTTTCCTGCGTGACCATGCCGATCTGGCGGCGGAGGCTTTCCTGCGTCACCTCGCGCAGGTCGAAACCGTCGATGGTGATGCGGCCCTGTTCGGGGTCATAGAGGCGGAGGAGGAGCGAGACGAGCGAGGATTTGCCCGCCCCGCTGGCGCCGACGATGCCCAGTTTCTCGCCCGCGCGGATGGTCAGGTCGATGTCCCGGACCCCGCCCCGCTCGCGGCCATAGGCGAAGGTGACGTGGTCGAAGCGGATCTCGCCCCGGATGCGGGGAAGGGTGACGGCGTCGGGTGCGTCGGCGAGGGTGTGGGGCACGGAGAGCGTGCGCATGCCGTCCTCGACCTCGCCCACGCTGGTGTAGATCGACATGAGGGTGAAGCTGACCCAGCCCGACATCTGCGCGATGCGCAGCGCAATGGCCCCGGAGGCGGCGATGTCGCCCGCCGTGGCCGAGCCCTGTTGCCAGAGAAGGACGGTTCCGCCGATCAGGAGGACGGGCAGGACGCCCGCCAGCAGCATCAGCGCGAAGCGGAACCAGGTGGAGATGACGCCGAATTCGAGGGAGCGGTCGCGGAAGACCTCCATCGCGTCGATGGCGACGCGGTCCTCGAAGGCGGCATGGGCGAAAAGCTTGACGGTCTTGATGTTGGTGATCGTGTCGACGACCTGGCCAGAGACCATGGCGCGGGACGAGGCGCGGGCGGCGGAGTTCACCCGGATGATCGGCAGGAAGAAGCGGATCAGGAGGATGTAGGCGACGAGCCAGACCGCAAGCGCGATGGCGGCGCGGTAGTCCACGGCGATCAGGAAGGCGACCGAGCCGATCACCGAGGCCAAGGCGAAGCAGACGGTGTTGATGACTTCGGTCGCGACATCGGTGACGGCGCGGGCGGCCTGCATCTGTTTCTGCGCGATGCGACCGGCGAAGTCGTTGTCGAAGAAGGTCACGGCCTGGCCCAGGGTCCAGCGGTGCAGCCGCGACAGCACCAGCGGCATCACGTTCGGGCCGATGATGATGCTGTTCGAGGCCGAGGAGACGGCAAAGGCAAGCGGTCGCAGGACGAGGTAGAAGCCGAGGAACCAGGCGACGAGGTGCCAGTGGGCGGCGAAGAAGTCGGTCGGGCCCGAGGCGACGGCGGCGTCGATCACCCAGCCGAGGATGAGGGCGGAGACGACCTCGGTCACGCCGGCGAGGGAGGAGAGGATCCCGGCCACGACCAGCATCGGCCAGGAGCCCGCCAGCGCCCAGCGCATGAAGCGGCCCAGCCTTTGCGGAGGGGGGCCGTCGGCGGGACGGAAGGCGTCGATGAGGGAGCCGAGGCTTTGAAGCGCGCTCATGGGGGAGAGGTAGGCCTTGGGGCGGGGGGAAGCAAGTGTCAACGCCGTGAGCGCGGCCGGGTTCCCGGGCGGCCCAGGAACTTTCGGTGAAAATTCCTGGGCTTGGGGATTACTCTGCGGCTTCTTCTTCGAGGCCGATGAAACCGCCGGACTGGCGCGCCCAGAAGCGGGCGTAGAGGCCGCCCCTCCTCAGGAGGTCGGCGTGGGGGCCGTCCTCCACCACCTCGCCGTCCTCCAGCACCACGATCCGGTCCATCGCGGCAATGGTGGACAGGCGGTGAGCGATGGCGATGACCGTCTTGCCCTCCATCACGCCGTAAAGCGCGCCCTGGATGGCGGCTTCGGCTTCGGAGTCCAGCGCCGAGGTCGCCTCGTCGAGGATCAGGATGGGGGCGTCCTTCAGGATCACCCGGGCGATGGCGACGCGCTGGCGCTGGCCGCCGGACAGCTTGACGCCCCGTTCCCCGACATGGGCGTCGTAGCCTTTCCGGCCTTGGGGGTCTTCAAGGGTCAGGATGAAATCATGCGCCTCCGCCTTCTTGGCGGCGGCGATCATCTCTTCCTCCGACGCCTCGGGGCGGCCGTAGAGGATGTTGTCGCGGACCGAGCGGTGGAGCAGCGACGAGTCCTGCTGCACCATGCCGATCTTCTGGCGAAGGCTTTCCTGCGTGACATCGGCGATGTTCTGGCCGTCGATCAGGATGGCCCCGCTTTCGGTGTCGTAGAAGCGAAGGATCAGCTTGACCAGCGTCGATTTCCCCGCACCCGAGCGGCCGACCACGCCGATCTTCTCGCCCGGGCGGATGGTGAGGCTGACGTTCTTCAGCCCCCCGAACCCGCGGCCGTAGTGGTGCGAGACGTTCTTCAGCTCCAGCAGCCCCTCGCGGAACTGTAGCGGCTTTGCGCCGGGCTTGTCCACCAGGGTCACGGGCTGGGCGATCGTCTCCATCCCCTCCGCCAGTGTGCCGAGGTTCTGGACGAGCTGGGTCGAGGCCCACATGATCCAGTAGGTCATGGAATGAAGCCTGAGCACCAGCGCCACGGCCCCGGCGACGACGCCGACCGTGGCGAGGTCGTGGGTCCAGAGCCACATGGCAAGGCTGGAGACGCCCAGGATCATCAGGCCGTTGATGAAGGTCAGCGCCACGTCCATCTTCGTCACGATCCGCATTTCCTTCTGGAAGGTGGTGCGGGCGTGTTCGATGGCCTCCCTGGCGTAGTTCTCCTCGGCCGCCTGGTGGGCGAAAAGCTTGACCGAATGGATGTTGGTATAGCTGTCCACCACCCGGCCCGTCACTGCCGAGCGCGCGTCGGACGAGGCCGTGGCGGCGGGGCCGGCGCGGCGGATGGTCCAGCGCATCAGCGACAGGTAGGCCACGAGCCAGAGCAGGAGCGGGATCATCAGCCGCGGGTCGGCATCGGCCAGCATCAGAAGCGCGCCGAGGAAGGTCGCGGCGGCGAAGGCGGCCATGTCGAAGACCTGGAACACCGCGTCGCCGGCGGCGGGCGGGGCCTGCATGATCCGGTTGGCGATGCGCCCCGCGAAATCGCTTTCGAACCAGCCGACGGGCTGGCGCAGGACATGCCGGTGCGCGCGCCAGCGCATCATCGTGCCGAAGTTTGTCAGGATCGTGTTGTGCAGCAGGCCCACGGACCCGCCCGCGACCAGGGGGCGGACGAACAGGATCACCAGCGCGGCCACCATGATCTCGGTCCAGTGGTTTTCCAGGAAGGCCTGCGGGGTCTGCCCGGCCATCAGGTCCACGAGGCGGCTGAGATACCAGATCATGCCCACGTCCAGCACCGCGTTGCCCATCGAGAAGAGGGCGGTGACGGCGAAGACGGCTTTGAACGGCCGGATGTAGTCCTTCAGGAAGGGCCAGAGCCGGCGGGGCGGGGCGTCCTGTTCAACGTACGGTTGATAGGGATCGACGAGATTTTCGAGAAAACGAAACATGGTGGGAAGACCCTGGAGACGTGCAGCGATGGGGTGAAGCGGTGCCTGCAAGCGACCGCCACGACAGGATCGGTCAACTCAGGCGAGCTGAAGGGGGATCCTGTTTTCCATGCCGGTCTCCTTCTTGGGTGGGACGTGCTTAGACGAATCGCGGCCGATTGTCACGCCTCTTTCAAGAGGTCTTCGCGCGAAAGCGTCAGGCCCGAGGAAAGCCAGCGGGTCTGAAGTTCCTTCATCCGCGCGCCCAGCGCCTCGCCCTGCAAGCCTGGCATCAGGTCGGCGGCGGTGACGGGGAACCGGGCGTTGGCCCCGCGACGGACCTCGTCTTGCCAGCCCGGCGGCGGGGGCGTGCCCAGGCTCACCGCACGGGCGAGGATGGCGTCGAGCCCAAGGGTTTCGCCAAGGCGCCAACCTAGTGCGGCGGGGATGTCCACGCTGCCGAGGGCGGTGCGGAGGGCCGTCAGGTCGCGGGCCTCGGCCTTCGAGAGGCGGAGGGGATCGGTGTCGCCACAAAGGACGGCAAGGCGGCGGAGCCAGCGCGGGGGGGGATCGGCGTCGAGATGCCCGGTTTCCAGGTGGACGAGCGGACCAAGGGCGCGCGGGTCGGCGCCGGGCAGGACGCGCGCGAGGACACCGGCCTGCGCCATGGCGGCAACGGCGGGGGCCGGGTCGCGGGCAGAGAGGAGCTTGCGCAGTTCGGCGGTGACGCGTTCCTTCGAGATGACGTCGAGACCGTCCGCCAGCGCGGAGCAGGCGGCAAGGCCCTCGGCGTCGATCCCGCCTTCGGGGTCGCCATAGCAGGCGTGGAACCGGAAGAAGCGGAGGATGCGCAGGTAGTCCTCGCGGATGCGCGTCTCGGGGTCGCCGACAAAGCGGACGCGGCGGGAGAGGAGGTCGGGCAGGCCGTTCAGCGGGTCGATGACAGTGCCGTGTCGGTCGGCGTAAAGCGCGTTCATCGTGAAGTCACGGCGTCGGGCGTCTTCCTCGATCCGGGTCGAGAAGGCCACCACCGCGCGGCGGCCGTCAGTTTCCACGTCGCGGCGGAAGGTGGTGACTTCGTGCGGCTTGCCCCCGGCGACGACCGTGACGGTCCCGTGGTCTATGCCGGTGGGGACGGGTTTGAAGCCTGCGGCCTCGGCAAGGGCGGAGACGGCTTCGGGCGTCGCGTCGGTGCTGATGTCCACGTCGCTGACGGGTTCGGCCAGAAGCGCGTTGCGGACGCAGCCGCCGACGAACAGGGCCTGATGGCCTGCCGCTTCCAGCGCCTGCATCAGCGCCTGGGTGCCCGGATGGTGCAGCCAATCTCCCTCGATCTTCATTGTCCGACCCGGTCCGCCAACCCCCGCAGGATACGCGCGGTGGCGCCCCAGATGTAATAGGGGCCGTAGGGGACGGCGTAATAGCGGCGCCAGACGCCCATCCAGCGGCGGCGCTCGATCGCGTAGCGGGCTGGGGTGAGGACATGGGAGAGGGGGACGGTGAAGACTTCCTCGACTTCGCCAGCCTCGGGGATCGCATCGAAGGGGCCGCGGACAAGGCCGACGAAGGGGGTGACGGCGAAGCCGGTGACGGTTTCGTGGATGGGGAGGGTGCCGATGATCTCGACTTGGGTCTCCGGAAGGCCGATCTCTTCCCGCGTTTCGCGCAGCGCGGCGGCCTCGGGGCCAGCGTCGGTGGGGTCGACCTTGCCGCCCGGAAAGGCGATCTGGCCGGGGTGGTGTTTCAGGTGCGACGACCGCTTGGTCAGGATCACGGTCGCGCCTTCGGGGCGCAGCCAGACCGGGACCAGCACGGCGGCGGGGCGCAGGGGCTTGTCGGGGCGGGGGTGCATCCCCGGGTTCAGGTCGAAATCCGAGGACGGCCCGGCGGGGCGGGCAAGCGCCTTCCGCAGGGCGTCCTCGGGGTTGGTCACGGTTTGACGGCCTCGAAGCCCAGCGTCCTGGGGTCAAGCTCGTAATGCGCGCCGCAGAACTGGCAGTCGGCGGTGACGACCCCGGCCTCGGTGGTCATCTGCGCGATGTCCTTCTGGCTGTAGATCGACATGGTGTTGCGCACCTTGTCCTCGCTGCAGGAACAGCCGAAGCGCACCGGCTGGGCGTCGAAGACGCGCGGGCCTTCCTCGTGGAACAGGCGCACGAGGAGGTCGGTCGGGGGGACCGAGGGGCCGATCATCTCCAGCGTCTCGACCGTGTCGAGGAGGAGGTTCGCCCGGTTCCAGTCGTCGGATTCCGCGCCGGCCAGGATGTCGGCATGCGTCAGGAGTCCGCCCTCGCCCGAGCCCTGCTCGGCCGCGACCCCACCGGTCTGCGGCATGTGTTGCAGCATGATGCCACCCGCGCGCCAGTGCAGCGGGCGGCCGGGCTCGGCGCTTTCGCCATAGGCAAGCTGGAAGCGGGTCGGGATCTGTTCGGACTGGGCGAAATAGGTTTCGGCGCAGGCCGACAGGCTGCCGCCGGCGATCGGTGTGAAGCCCTGGTAGGGCAGCATCCCCTCGCCCTGGTCGAGCATCACCGCGAAATACCCCTCGCCGATCTGCGAGAAGGGGTCGGCGGTCGGGTCGAGCCGTTCGGCGTCGTAGCTGGCATAGGCGCGGATGCGGGCGGGTTCGCCTTCGGCGGTCGGGCCGTAATAGTCGGTGGCGATCAGCCGGGCCGGGCCCTTGCCGCGGACCTGGAGCGACAGCTTCCAGCGCAGCTTGATGGTCTGGCCGATCAGCGCGGTCAGAAGCGCGGTCTCGGCCACCAGCGCCTCGATGACGGAGGGATAGGCGTGCTGCTTCAGGACCTGGTCCAGCACGCCGTCAAGCCGCGCGACGCGGCCGCGGATGCCCGAGGCGTCAAGCTGGAATGGCAGGACGGTATCGTCCCAGGCGATCTGCGAACCGGTGGTCATGGGGATTTCCTGTTGCTGCCGTTGCTGGCATACCGCGCCTATATAGGCAGGGCAACCGAAGGTCCAAGGGGGCGACATGATCCGACGCCATGGCGAGCCGTTGAAGCCGGGACAAAACTATACCCGGCGGCCGGGGGTCTATGCGATCCTGCGGCGGGGCAAGCACATCCTGATCACGCACCAGGCCGAGCCGGTTCCCGAGTTCCAATTGCCTGGCGGCGGGATCGACCCCGGCGAGCAGCCGATTCCGGCGTTGCACCGCGAGGTGTTCGAGGAGACCGGCTGGAAAGTCGCGGTGACGCGGCGTCTGGGGGCGTTCCGGCGGTTCACCTACATGCCGGAATACGATCTCTGGGCGGAAAAGGTCTGCACCATCTATCTCGGCCGCCCTGTCCGCCGTCTCGGCCCGCCGTCCGAGCCCGGCCACACCGCGATCTGGCTGCCGGTCGAGGAGGCGCTCTGGCGGCTGGGCAATCCGGGAGACCGGGCGATGCTGGCCCGCGCGCTAGGATAGGTCCAGCACCACGGCCGAGACATCGTCGGCAAAGCTGTCGCTGCCCGACTCGCGGGCGATGTCCCAGATGAGCGATTCCAGCAGGTCGGCGCCGGAGAGGCGCGCCGAGGCCCGCAGGCTTGCGGCCAGCCCGTCCTCGCCGAAGTCGCCGCCCGCGGGCAGCGGACATTCGGTGACGCCGTCCGAGACCAGCACCAGCCGGTCGCCGGGGGCAAAGGGGATGTCCTGCCAGTCATAGCTTGCATCGGGGACAAGGCCGATCGGCAGGCCGCCGCGGCCAAGGCGTTCCACCTGGCCCGAGGCGCGGATCATCATCGGGTGCGGATGGCCGGCCTGAACGAGGCTGATCTGCCGCGCCGCGCGGTCGGCCACGGCGAAGACCATGGTGAAATACTGTTCGGCCTGGATCTCTTCCAGCATCAGACGGTTGAACCGCTGCGCCACGGCTTCGGGCGGCAGAAGGACATGCGTCCCCCGTGGACCCTTCTGGAAGGCGAGGTTCTGTTCCGGCGACGAGCCGGTCAGGAACCCCGCCAGCCGCGCCGTCATCATCGCCGAGGCGACGCCATGGCCCGAAACGTCGATCGAATAGACCGCCACCCGGTTGTCGTCCACCCGGAAGCTGCCGACCAGATCGCCCCCGACCCGACCCGAATTGCGCAGCATGAGCGAGACGGTGGCCCAGCCGTAGTCCCGCACCCGGTCGCGCACGAGGGTCTGCTGCAGCTTCCGCGCCTCGATCAGGTCGCGATCGAGCGAATCATAGATTCCCTGCAGTTCGGCCAGGGTCGAGGCGATGACCCTGTTCTTGGCCAGAAGCTCGGCCTGCATGGCCAGCATGCGCTCGCCCGCGCGCAGGCGGGCGCGCAGCTCGTTCGAAGCGACGGGCTTGGTCAGGAAATCATCGGCCCCGGCCTCCAGCCCATCGGCGATTTCGGTCGTTTCGGACTTGGAGGTGAGCAGGATGAAGTAGCCGTAGGATTCATGATCCAAGGCCCTGAATTCGCGGCAGAACTCAAGGCCGGTAAGGCCCGGCATCATCCAGTCGCTGATGACGATGTCGAAGGCCTGAGCCCGGCAGAGATCCAGCGCGGCGGTGGCGTTGCCGCAGTCGGTGACCTGATACCCCCAGCGGGACAATTGCATCGACAGCATGAGACGCTGCGCCCGGCTGTCATCGACCACGAGCACATGCCGCGGCGCGCCGATGCTCGGCTGCCCCATTCCGACCCTCATCGCACCGGCAAGCACATCGACCTCTCCGACCTGATCGGCGCAGGCTGCCGGTCAGGGCTTAACGCAGGGTGAACGTTAAAATGCGCGGCAAAGAGCCCGTGGCTGACGACCCTTTGTTAACGATCGCGCCGTCAGAATGTGCGCCTGGGTGATATTGCGGGTGGGTGCGATGATTGACTGGAAACGGGTTGACGAATTGCGGGAGGAAATCGGGGCGGACGGCTTTGCCGAAGTCGCAGACATGTTCCTGGAAGAGGCCGAAGGGGCCGTGCGGGCGCTGCTGGAGGGCGTGCCCGACAATGAGGTTGAGGGGCAGTTGCATTTCCTGAAGGGCAGCGCACTGAACCTGGGCCTCCGCGACCTTGCGGCGATCTGCCAGGAAGGTGAGCGTCGGGCCGCCGCCGGCGACGGGGTTCTGGTGGACGTGGCGCAGGTCGCATCGGTCTATCGCGCCTCGCGCGCCGGGCTGCTGGGCGGATTGTCCGCAGACAAGGCCGGCGCCGCCTGACGATGGGCCACCCGCGATCCGGGGCGCGTGGGCTTCAGGTCGTTGCACGACTAGATGAGAAACTCGGAAAGGGCCTCGTCGTTGGTGATGTCCCGGAAGGCCAGGCCCGCGGCATCCATGCGGGCGGTGAAGCCGGCGAACCCGCCGGCCGAGCGGGTCTCGATGCCGATCAGGACCGAGCCGAAGTTGCGCGCCGATTTCTTCAGGTATTCGAAGCGTGTGATGTCGTCATCGGGGCCAAGGAGGTTCAGGAACTCGCGCAGGGCGCCGGGGCGCTGCGGCATGCGCAGGATGAAATACTTCTTCAGCCCCGCGAACCGCTGGGCGCGTTCCTTGACCTCAGGCAGGCGCTCGAAGTCGAAATTCCCGCCCGAGGTGACGCAGACCACGGTCTTGCCCCGGATCTCCTCGGCCAGTTCGGGCAGCACGTCCAGGGACAGGGCGCCGGCAGGTTCCAGCACGATGCCCTCGTGGTTCAGCATTTCCAGCATGGTCACGCAGATCCGGTCCTCTGGCGCCAGAAGCACATCCTCGCGGTCCACCCAGTTCAGTCGGCGGAAGGTGTGGTCGCCGACCCGGGCCACGGCGGCGCCATCGACGAAGCTGTTGACCTGCGGCAGCTTGACGGGCGCGCCCTGCATCAGGGCGGCGGTCAGGCTGGCCCCGCCGAGGGGCTCGACAAAGCGGAAATCGGTGTCCGGCTCCACTTCGCGCAGATAGCTGGTCACCCCCGAGGCCAGCCCGCCCCCGCCGACCGGCAGCACCACGAGATCGGGCGCGCGGCCAAGCTGGTCGAGGAGTTCCACGCCGACCGACGCCTGTCCCTCGATCACGTCGGGATCGTCGAAGGGCGACAGGAAATGCGCCCGCGCCTCGGCACAGAAGGCCTGGGCGGCGGCAAGCGTCTGGTCGAAATAGTCGCCGGTCAGCACGATCTCGATGTTCGCGCCGCCGAAGACCCGGGTCTTGTCGATCTTCTGCTGCGGGGTTGTCACCGGCATGAAGATCGTGCCCGAGACATCGAAATGCCGGCAGGCATAGGCCATTCCCTGCGCATGGTTGCCCGCGCTGGCACAGACGAAGCGGCGCTGGTCGGGCCGCGCGGCGCGCACCTTGCGCATCGCATTGAAAGCGCCGCGCAGCTTGTAGCTGCGGACCGGCGACAGGTCCTCGCGCTTCAGCCAGATCTCGGCGCCGTAGCGGTCCGACAGGAAGTCGTTGCGCTGGAGCGGCGTTTCGGGGAACAGCGCGCGCAGGGCCGCGGTCGTCGCTCTTGCCGCATCCGCAAAGCCTGACATGGCCCCAGTATACCTCTGGTTTATGCGTTGTGTCATATTCTGGCCATGATTGGCGCCTCGGATGGAAGACCATTCATTAGCCTGTGCCATCCAGACAAGGACTCGCTCCAATGCGCAAGATGAAACTGTTGTCTGTACTTGCCGTGTCACTCCTGGTTTTTTCCCCGGCCCTGGCAGTTCTCCCCCCGGGGTTTGGCGCCGCACATGCCAAGGGTGAGGGCTCTGGTGGGGGGAAGGGCAAGTCTGAATCGAAGAAGTCCGAATCGGGTAAATCCGAGGCGAGATCGTCCGGGAAGGGGAAGTCCGAGGCGAAGTCGTCCGAGAAGCGCAAGGCCAAACAGGAGAAGTCCGCCAAATCCGCCACCAATAAGAAGACAACGAAGGCGGCCGAAGACGGCTCCATGAAGGCCGCCAAGGCCAAGTCCGCAAAGGCGGCTGGGCTTGCGCCGAACGAACTTGGCAAGATGAACGGCGCCATGAACGCCAACATAAACGCCGTGCTGGCGCATATCCGCAACGGCCAGACGACGAAGGGTCCGGTGGGCCTTCTGGCCGGGCTGGCGGTGGCGGACTCTTCGGCCCTGGCCGCGGCGGGTCAGGCGGCTGAACTGGAAGCACGCGCCGCGGAGTTCGATGCCCTTCAGGCGAAGGTCGAGGAAGCAGGCTTCGCGACCGTGGAAGATTATCTTCAGGCACGGACGGACGGCACGCTGACGGACGAGCAGCTGGCTGTGTCGGGTGACATCGACACAATGATCGCAGATTTTGGCGGAACCGATGCGACCGGGCTTCAGCTTGCAGAAAGCCGGCCGGAGGATGCGGAGATCCAGGCTGCCCGGGACGCCGCCGCCCTGGCGGGCCAGGCTGTCACCGATGCCGAACAGGCGATCATTGATGCCTGGAACAAGACGGGAGACGCGACTGCGCTGCTGGACGCCTTGCGCGCCAGGCTGGCCCCGCACCAGACCGAGATCGACGCCACCGTGGCCGAAACGCTGGCATCAGATGAGACCGCGGTGCTACTTCCCGAAGCGGATGAGGTCATCGTCGTGAAGTGATCCGCCTGGCCGCAGGGCCATGGCCGCACCGAAGCGATCGCCGAATCATCGGGGCGCGCGTCCGGCTTCTGCGGGTCGAGCCTCGACACGGGTTTCGGCCATTCTTGCCCTCGGCCCGGTTTCGCTTTAAGCGCCAGCGAAACCGGGACGGAGTGCATCCATGCAGAAGCCGAAGAAAGTCGTCCTCGCCTATTCGGGCGGGCTTGATACCTCGATCATCCTGAAATGGCTGCAGACGGAGTATGGCTGCGAGGTGGTGACCTTCACCGCCGATCTGGGCCAGGGCGAGGAGCTGGAGCCCGCCCGTCAGAAGGCGCTGCTTCTGGGGATCAGGCCCGAGAACATCCACATCGTCGATGTGCGTGAAGAATTCGTGCGCGACTTCGTCTTCCCGATGTTCCGGGCCAATGCGCTGTACGAGGGGCTGTATCTTCTGGGCACCTCGATCGCCCGGCCGCTGATCAGCCAGCACCTCGTGCGCATCGCGCATGAGACGGGCGCGGATGCGGTGGCGCATGGCGCGACGGGCAAGGGCAACGACCAGGTGCGGTTCGAGCTGTCTGCCGCGGCGCTGGATCCGGCGATCAAGGTGATCGCGCCCTGGCGACTGTGGAATCTGACCAGCCGGACGAAACTGCTTGAGTTCGCCGAGGCCAATCAGATTCCGATCGCCAAGGACAAGCGGGGAGAGGCTCCGTTCAGCGTGGACGCGAACCTGTTGCACACCTCGTCGGAGGGCCGCGTGCTGGAGAATCCGGCCGAGGAATTCCCGAACTATGTGTTGCAGCGGGTGGTGCCGGTGGAAGAGGCGCCGGATCAGGCCGAGATGGTGGAGATCACCTTCGAGAAGGGCGATGCCGTGGCGATCAACGGCGAGCGGATGTCGGCGGCCACGATCCTGACCCGGTTGAACGAGCTTGGCGGCAGGCACGGCGTGGGGGTGCTGGACCTGGTGGAGAACCGCTTCGTGGGCATGAAGAGCCGCGGGGTCTACGAGACGCCGGGCGGCACGATCCTGCTGGAGGCGCACCGGGGGATCGAGCAGATCACGCTGGACGCGGGCGCGGGGCATCTGAAGGACAGCATCATGCCGCGCTATGCGGAACTGATCTACAACGGGTTCTGGTTCAGCCCGGAACGCGAGGCGCTGCAGGCGCTGATCGACAAGACGCAGGAGCATGTGACCGGGACGGTGAGGGTGAAGCTTTACAAGGGCTCGGCCCGGACGGTGGCGCGCTGGTCTGAGCATTCGCTTTACAGCGAGAAGCACGTCACCTTCGAGGAGGATGCCGGCGCCTACGACCAGAAGGACGCGGAAGGCTTCATCAGGCTGAATGCGCTGCGGCTGCGGCTGATCGCCAGCCGGAACGCGCGGGTGGCGAAGTAGCCGTCCACGGTGGACGGGACTCTGGTCAAAGGCAAATCAATGCGTTGAGGGCGCGCATTTACGCGCCCTTTACCTTTGGCGGTGTGCCGCGGAACGCTCGTCGATGACTTCGTCACTCCTCGCTTGGCCTTCGCGACGAGAAGCCGGAGGCGCACGAGGAGCCTAGAGCGCAAGCTGCGTCACGGCGCGGGCGACGGCGCAGACGATGTCGCGGGCATAGGCGGCATCCGTCGTCCGGTCGGCGGCGCGGTGGTAGTTCGGATTGCCGTCGGCGGCGGGCTCGGTGGGCAGGTTCGCGAAGAAATCCTCGCTGGCCAGCACTGCGCCCCAGCCCTGCTGATGGAAGGCCGCATGGTCCGAGCGGTTGATCGCCCCGTCATAGACGTTGCGGTCCGGCCCGCCGAAGGTCGAGGTGCCCTTGTAGATCTGCGCGAGCGCCAGCCGGCCAAGCTGGGCGGCGGCCAGCGCCACGCGGTCGGCCAGCGGCAGGCTCAGGTCGCGGATCGCGGGGTCGGTATAGCCCGCATGCAGCTCGAAGATCCGGTTGGCGTCGGAATTGTAGCCGATCATGTCCATGCAGATCACCGCCCGCACCGGCGCCCGAGCCGCCTTCAGGGATGCCGCATAGGCCTTGGACCCGACCAGGCCCGATTCCTCGGCATTGAAGAAACAGAAGCGGACGGTGTGGGTCAGCCTGCCGGCATAGGCGCGGAAGTGGCGGGCGAGCGACAGCACCCCGGCCAGGCCGGAGCCGTTGTCGTCGCGCCCCGGCGCAGGGCTGCTGGGCGCCTGGTAGCCCGGTTCGAACCCGGCAGTCGAATCCATATGCGCGCCGACGATGACGAGACCCGCGCCGAAGCCGGGGAGCGGGCAGCGGTGCTTCCACCAGGGAAACCAGGGTTGCAGCTTCAGGACCCGTTCGATCTCGGCCCGGATGGTGGCATCGGGCAGATCGTCGAAGCCCTCGGCCCAGCTGTCCGGGGCGAGGGCGCCGAGGTCCGGCAGCCAGCGGTCGGGCGGGGGCAGGGGCCCGGCATCGCGCAGGATGCGAAGGTAACGCTCCAGGATCTCGGGCCGGATCCGCAGGCGGCCCAGGCCGGGCAGGTCGGCGATGATGTTGGAATGGGTGGCCCCGGCATGGACGAAGTCGTGCCGCCAAGGGCAGTAGCCCATGGCGCGCAGGTCGGCGATCAGCGCGGCCTCGGCGCGCTTGTTGTCGGGATGCGCGGAATGGCGCGAGACGATGGGGCCGGCGGCATCGAGCGCGGTGACGCCCGTGTAGCGGTCGAGGTCGGCCTCGTAGGCGGCGGTCACCACCGAACAGCGCGGGCGGATCGCGGCGAGGATCTTGCGGACGGCGGGGTCGATTTCCACGGCCTCCAGGATCTCGGGCAGCTTGCCGATGTCGGGCACGTCGAAATCGGCGGCCTCGTGCAGGGCCGGTTGCAGAAGGCCCGGGTCGGGGGCGAGAAACTCGGCATGGCCATGGCCGCCGTGCAGGTGGAAGGCCTCGGCCGTCTCGCCGGGTTTCAGCGCGATCAGGATCTGGCCCGGCTCGCTGTAGAGGATCGGCCGGCCGGCCAGCGCGGCGGCGAGGTCGTCCTGGTGGCCGGGATCGCCCGCGTCGAGCCGGGCCCAGACCAGATCCTCGGTCGCGGGGTCACAGGCGAGGGGCAAGACCGAGAGGCCCATCGCGGCGGCGGTGGCCTGGGCCTCGGGCGGGGTCAGGGCAATCAGCGCCCAGCCCTCGGTTGCGGGCTGGAACTGCATCGGGATCGCGCCGCTGCGGGCCGCGAAGCGTTCGACGACAGCGCGCGGTCCCGCGATGCGGGCGGCGACGGGGGTCACGCCGCGGGCCAGCATCGGGATCAGCGCGGGATGGGCGGCGGAGGTGAAGCCCGCGGCCTGCGCCTCGCCCCGCAGGCGCCGGTCGGCCGAGACCAGCGCGGTCGCCGGATCGCCGCCCGACAGCGCGCCGTGGTCGCCGTAGGACAGCGGGCCGAGCGGCAGCAGGCGGAGGCCGGCGGGGGCGAAACCCGTCAGGGCCTCGGCGCCGGGCAGGTCGGCGGCGCCGGGGAGGACAAGCAGGATCTCGACCCCGGAGAGGCCGGTTGCGGCCGCGTGCAGCGACGGCGCGAGGTCGAGACCAAGGAGGCGGCCGTCCTCCTGGCGCAGGGTGCCGCTGGTCTGGTCGAGAACGACGATGGCGCGGGTAATCGGGGGCATGGGGGTCTCCTGACGGTCAGGGCGTGGGGGTGCCGTAGCGCAGGCGCAGGATGCGGGTCGCGCACCAGCTGCGGGTGAGGACGAAGAGCCGGTCGAACTGGCTGTCGGCCAGTTCGGGCAGGCCGGGGGCGCCGAGGGCGGCGGCAATGTCGTCCACGGTGTTGGAATGGGCGACGACCAGGACGGTGCGTCCGGCGTGGCCGGCGCGGATCGCGGCGACCAGGCCCGCGGCGTCGGTGGCGGCGTAGAGGGTGGGTTGCAGGCCCGCCGCCTGCGCCGCCGGGGTGCCGGTCTGGCGCGAGCGCAGCGTGTCGGTGACGAAGACCGCCGAGAGGTTGGCGTCTTGCAGCATCCGGGCCAGAAGCGCCGCGCGGGCCTGGCCGGCAGGGGTGAGCGCCGGATCGGACCCGGCCCCGCGTTCGGCATGACGGACCATGACGACCGTCACGGTCCACATGAGCTTGGCAAGCCTGCGCTTGATGGTGGCAGTCGGTTCGATCTCGTGCAGTGGCAGAATCGCCGCTCCGGAGGGGGCGGAGGTCGGGCTGTCCATGGCGATCCCTTCCTGAAATGATGGTCGCGCTGCGACGGGCCGGAGCCTTGCGGCCCCGGCCCGGTCCGGCGGTTCAGTCGCCGTCGAAGTCGATTTCCAGCCGCATGGTGCGGATGCCGCGCGTGCCGCCGTCGATCTCCTCTCCGCGAAGGATCTTCAGGATCTCTTCCATCGTCGGGCGCCGGGTGCGGACCGGACGGTCGGGGAGCTTCGGCGGCCAGTCCTGCGGGCCGTTCGGCGGGCCGTCCTTCGGCGGATCGTCGTCGTCGTCGTCGGGCTCTCCGGGGTCGTCGTCCCTGGCCGTGCGGAAGTCGAGCTTGTAGGTCATGCCGCCCGACAACTCGCCGTCGAGGAAGGTGCTGATCCGGATCTCGTCATCCTTGCGGTCGATCGACTGCCTGAGGAGATCGGCGTCGAAATCCTTGCCGCGGGTCAGGACCAGCATGACCTTGCGGCTTTCGCGCGGGCCAAGCTCGAACTTCGCGCCGCCGGCCGAGCGGATGGCGATGCGCCAGCCCAGCTTTTGCAGGAACCTGGGCAGCGTCACCTCGACCTTGGCCACCACGGGCTTCCTGAACGGGTTGCGGATCCAGATGAGGTGCTTGCGGAACAGCTTGATGATGTCGAGGATCGTCGGCCGGACCGGAGAAATGTTGCGCTGGCCGATGTTGTTGTCGAAGGGCACGAAGCGGTGTTCGGGGATGGTGCCCTGGATCGTGGTGTCGTTGCCGGGGTCGCCGGTGGCATGGGCGATGGCCATGAGGCATTCGTGGCCGACCACGGTCGGGACAAAGCGGAAGGGCCCGAGGATCACGCTCGCCCCTGGCGCGAGCGGACCTGGGGCGGACAGCGTGGGCGTGTCCATCGGCGCCCAGTCGTCGGGGAAGGCGAGGCCCGAGCCGGGCAGCGCGTGGTAGGCATCCACCCGCACGTTCTGCGCCGGTTGCATCCCGCGGTTCTTCACCCGGACGTACATATAGCTCTTGAAACCCACGAGCGGGTTCTGGTGCGTGAGCCCGCCGTCGGGGCGGCGCCGGCACCACATGTCCTGGCAGGACCAGTGGTTCGCGAGGTAGGTGTATTCCCCGCCCCGTCCGTCGTCGATGTAGACATCCACGTCCGGCGGGTTGCCTTCGCGGTTCACCGTCTGCGGCTGGCCGGGAGCGGCGCCGGGCTGGAACAGTCCCTGCTTCTCGAAGGCCCAGCGGATCACCTTGTGCAGTGCCCCGCCGGGGATGCCCTTGAACGAGGGCGTGGTCCTGTCGGCGGTCTGGAGATGGCCCACGAAGACTTCCGGGATCGCCGTGGTGGCGGTCATCAGACCGATGGCCTTGAAGATAAGATAGGCCGTGACCTGGGCCGCGCGGCGCTGGGTCGCCAGGTGCGGGGAATCGCCGCCGATGGCGCGGTAGAAGCGGAAGAGCGTGGTGGAAAGCACCTGCTCGCCGCCATACTGGGTGTTCCAGCGCGGGCCGAACCAGGCCCAGCCGTCGGCGATGGCGCGGTCGTGGCGGCGGTCGATGTTGAGGCCCGCCGCGGTCCAGGGGAAGGTCATGAACCGGTCTGCGGCCTGCGAGCCGGGGTCGTTCAGCACCGCCCCCAGCGCGTCGCCCGCCGAATGGGCGAAGCCGAAGTTCGGGCTGTTCACGTTGTCCCACAGGAGCGCGTGGCCGAATTCGTGCCAGACCACCCGGTTGTCGGTGGCAATCCCGATGGTCTGTCCGGGGATCATCTTGCCGAAGCGCAACTCAAGCAGTCCGTTGCCCATCGCGTTGCCGGGGGCCTGGGCGTTGACCGCGTCACCCAGCGCGCGGAAGTCGCAGGGCACCGGGAAGGTCGTGCCGTTGAAATAGGAGGCGACGTTGAAGCCGTAGTCCTCCATCGTGCGGAACAGTCGGTCGCAGTGGTGATAGCAGTTGGTCGCGGTGAATTCCTCGGTCTGGGCGTCGTAGTTGAAGGCGCCGTTGATGTTCGGAACCGTGGGCGCGGTCTGCACCGGGGCCTGGGTCTCGGCGATGCGGACATAGTTCCCCGACAGGGGCTGCGGCACCGCCGGGATCAGCCCGGCCATGGTGTGCGAGCTGCGGAACGGGTTCAGCACCGCGTTCGACGAGGCGGCCGAGACATTGGCCCCGGTCTGGGTCTGCGGATCGCGGTCGAAGACAAGGCCGGTCGCGCAGGCCACCAGCGCCCGCAGATAGAGGACATCGCCGCTTTTCGGCTCGACCAGAGCGCGCCAGTTGACAGGCGCCTGCCCCTTGCCCATCGCCGCCTGGAACAGCACCTCGTCGCAGATGTAGTGCTTGCCCTTGGCCAGACCCTTCAACTTGGGCGCGGGCAGGCGCGGCAGGTCCACCCCCGGCCCGCCGATGCAGCCTTCGTGGTCATGGGTCTCTTCGCGCTGATCGGGTTCGTAGCGCAGGACGACCTGACGCTCGATCCGGGCATTGTCCATGTCGGGAAGTTCGATGCCCAGAAGCTTGACCAGCGCGGCGCGGCCGAGCTTGCGGGTGCCGGCCGGGGCAAGTGCCGCGGGGTTCTCAACCTCGATCTCGGCGTGCATCGAGGACTGGACCGATTCCAGCGCCAGACTTTCGCCGTCCATCTGCATCCCGAGGCGGGCCCCGAACACGTCGAGCCCCATGACCCTTTGCTGATAGACGACGACCTTGGTGCCGGCGACGTCCCGTTCCGACTGGAATTCGGCCACCGGCGTGTCGCCCGCGCCTTCCAGCGTGGGGTCTCCGGCCAGCCGGGTTCCTGCAAGGCCAAGCGTGTCTTGCAGGGATTTCATGTAGTGCTCCGCCGCAAGCTGCGGCGTGGACAGAGTGGTGGCGCTTTCGAGTGTCGAGGCCTCGGGGGCCTGAACGAAAACGACTTCGCCATACTCGTTGCGAACAACGGTCTCGGCCATCGTTTATCCTTCCTGGACTGGGGAGGTCCGCCTGGGCGGGCCTTAATGAATGGGCGTGCTGCCGGTGAAATCCGGTTGGAAGAAAAGGGACTTTGCTTTCCTGGAACAGGCGCCGAAATCAATGTGGCGCCATGCGAAAAGCCTAGCGCAATTGCCCGAGTCGGCCAAAGCCTGAATCAACCTGAAGCGGAACCTGACGGATTATTCACGCTATCTTCAGCACAAATCCGCTAGTATCTTAAGAATTGTTGATCGTTTTACAGTTTTGCGGCCGCTGCACGTCAGGCCTTTCGGGCAACCCCTCGCCCACATCTTCGCCGCGTGGCGGCCTGGTCGTGATCCGGTGTCTGAACATTGCATCCTGGAGGTGGCCTCATGCCGCAGCTTTATGGTTTGCCCGCCCTGCGCAGCCTGATGCAGGACGCCGCGCAAGAGGATACGCGCTCCATCTATGACCCCGACCGGCTGCGGTTCGCGCTGACCGTGCCGGCGGGCGGCGCGGATGCGGCGGCGCTGCGGGCAAGGCTTGCGGCGCTGCTGGGATCGGACCGCTTCGCGCTGGAGCCCCTGTTCGACGCGCCCGAGCCGGACGAGCCCGTCACCTTCACCTTCGCTCCCTTCGGCCTGGACCGCACCCTGCCCGAGGATGCGCTGTTCGGCATCGCGGCCGAACTGCGCGGCGAGCTCGGGCTTGTCGCCTGCGACCCCGACCTCGGCGCCACCGCCTATGTAGAGCCGGTGCCCGAGACGCCCGCCGGCACCGAAGGCGTGGTGATGGATGCCATCTGCTGGGAGAAGGGCACCCCGCCGGAACCGAAGACCTGGGCGCTGGAAAAGACCCGGGTCGTCCAGGCCTGGGCGATGTCGCCGGGCAAGGGCAAGGGGATCATCGTGGCACAGCCAGACACCGGCGTCGCCGACCATGCCGAGTTCGCGGACACCACCTTCGATTTCGGCAAGTCGCTGAACCTGATCGAGGGCGGCAGTCAGCCGACCGATCCGCTGGCGGCCTCGATGTCGAACCCGGGGCATGGCACCGGCACCGGGTCGGTGCTGGCCTCGGGCGAGGGCGGGCGGATGAAGGGGGCTGCGCCGAGGGCGACGCTGGTGCCGATCCGCGCAATCAACGATGTCAAGATCTTCAACGCGGCGCCGGTGGCGAAGGCGATCGACCATGCGGTAAGCGTCGGCGCGCATGTGATCTCGATGAGCCTCGGCGGCATCCCGTCCTTTGCCCTGCGGCAGGCGATCCGGCGGGCGGTGCGGCAGAACGTGATCCTGGTTGCGGCGGCGGGCAACTGCGTCGGGCTGGTGGTCTGGCCGGCCGCCTATCCCGAGATGATCGCGGTCGGCGGCACGAACATCCGCGACAGGCGCTGGAAGGGCTCGTCGCATGGTCCGGCGGTGGATTTCGCCGCCCCGGCCGAGTTCGTCTGGCGGGCCGACCGGCAGAAGCCCGACGCGCCGAAGGACGGGATCGCGGGCGGGCAGGGCACCTCGTTCGCCACGGCGCTGACGGCAGGCATTGCGGCGCTGTGGTTGGGGCATCACGGCCGGGCGAAGGTGATCGCCGAGGCCAATGTGCGGGGCGTCAGCGTGCAGGCGCTGTTCCGGACGGCGGTGCAGCAGACGGCGCGGAAGCCGGTCGGGTTCCCCTCGGGTCTTGGCGCGGGGGTCATCAATGCGGAGGCGCTGTTGTCTCTGGCCTTGCCCTCGATCGCGTCGGCGGCGCCGGAATCGGCCTTCCAGGACCCCAGCGGCGGGATCGAGCCCGCGCTGACGCGGATGTTCGGGCCGGGGCGGCTGGATCCCGACTTCGACTGGGATGCGCATGGGCCGGAGGTCGCGGCGCTCGTGCTGGCCGATGCGCGGGCCGGGCGCAGTCCGCGGGGCGCCGGGCGCGAGGTGCGGGCGTTCCGGCAGGCATCGTCCGGGCTGACCGATGCGGCTGCGGCAAGCCGCGACCCGCGCCTGGCGCAACTGGCGCTGCGCGGGCGGCCGCCGGCGCCCGCGATCCTGGTTCCCGCCCCGGTAGATGCCGGCCGGCTGGCCGGGGTGCTGAGAAGCCTGGGCGCGGCCGCAACGCCGGGGATCACCCCGGAGGCCGCGGCCTCGGTGGACCCGAAGGACGGGCAGGCGCGGCTGGACGCGCCGGGGCGGCGCGAGCTGCTGAAGCCGCTGACCCGGCGGCTGGAGAAGGGCAAGCAGACGGTGGATCTGGACCGGCTGGACGCGGGGCTTGCGCGGCTGCATGCCGAGGGCACCTCGGCCCGGCTGGACGAGACGACGCTGATCGAGCTGGAGGCGCTGGTCTCGCTGACCGACCGCCCGGCCTTGCCGGTCACCTGGCGCACCACGCCGGAGGGGCGGCAGGTGCAGAGCATCGACACCGACGACCCCGAATTGGGGCAGTTCGCGGCGCTTCTGGTCCTCGCGCGGCCGGACCTGGAGGCGGGGCCCTTGCAGGCGGTGGGGCGGGTCGACGGCGACGGCATCCATCTGGGCACCGGCTTCGTGGTCGGGCCGGGGCTGGTGATGACCAACCGGCATGTGCTGGAGGAATTCGCCGCCCCCCTGCCGCGCGCCGACAACCCGCGGCGCTGGCAGATGGTGCGGGCGGCGACGATCGACTTTTCGCCCTCGGGCAACGATCCGGCGCAACGCTTCGCCATCGAGGAGGTGGCCTTTGCCGGCCCACGGCAGATTCACCGCCTGCCGATCAGTTTCGACAAGCTGGACATGGCGATCCTGCGGGTCCAGCCGGTGAACGGCGCCGGCATGGCGCTGCCGAAGCCGTTCCGGGTGAACGCGGACCCGGCCTGGCGCGGGGCGGATGCGAACCTGTTCGTGGTGGGGTTCCCGGCGCCGCCGGCCTCGGTCCCGCGGGACGAGCGCGGCGCGCTGCGCCACGACGTGATCGAGCGGTTGCGCGAACTTTACGGACTGAACTACCGGCGCAAGTATTTCAGCCCCGGACTGGCTGGGGCGGCGCGGGCGCAGGCGGCGCGGGCCACGGTGTTCGACCACGACGCGACGACCCTGGGCGGCAATTCGGGGTCGGTCGTCGCCCAGCTGAGCGGTGATCTGCCGGCGGTGGGTCTGCATTTCGCGGGCGACTGGCTGCGCGCCAACCATGCGCATGACCTGGCGCTGGTCCGGGCCGGAACTCCCGGCGTCGCCGCCCTGCTGCCGTGACCGGGCCCGCCCCGAGCCCGGCGCTGACCCCGGCGCAGGCCGAGGCCCTGGCGCGCGGGATCACGGGCAGCCGGCTGGCGGTGGCCGCCGTCCATGACGAGATCGCTGCGCGGGTGTCGCGCGACCTGCCGGATTTCAAGACCGTGGCGCTGGGTCTCCACCAGCCCGTCCCGGCCTTTGCGGCGGTGATCCTGGCCGCGGCCAGCCGGGATCCGCCCTGGCACGGGACCCTCCTGGCCGAGCTTTCCGCGCTGGGGATGATCGACCTGCCGGCGGCCATGGCCGAGGCCGAGGCGGTGGGCGGCAGCGTCCAGGTCCTGCCGCAGAACGCCGATGGCAGCGGGATCGGGGTGCAGGATTTCGCGCAGGCCATGTCGCCCGCGCTGGGCATGGCCGACCTGCTTGCCGCCTTCAACCTGGCCGCGCGGCGGCTGTGCCTGGTCCGGGTCGCCGATGCGCAGGGGGCGGGCACGGCAAGCCAGGGCACGGGGTTCCTGATCGGGCCGCATACGGTGCTGACCTGCTTGCATGTGGTCGCGCCGCTGATCGATCCGGCGACCGGCCGCCTGCGCGACAACGCCGCCGCGCGCCTGTCCTGCCGGTTCGAAACGCTGGGCACCGGCGATGGCCGGCTTTACCCGGTGCCCGAGGACTGGCTCGTCGCCTTCAGCCCCGCGCGGAAGGCTCCGGGCGACGCGGCCCCGCAGGCGGCCAGCCCGGACGGCACGTTCCTCGACTATTGCGCGATCCGGCTGCGCGGCGCCCCGGGGCGCGAGCGCGGCTGGTACGACCTGGCGCAAACCGGCGCGCTGGACCATGCGACGGACAATTTCTTTGTCTTCCAGCATCCCGCCGCCGTCCCGCAACGCGCAGGCTTCGCCCCTGGCACCGTGGTGGACCCCGACGACCCGAACCACCTGCGCCACCGGGTCTGGACGGCCGGCGGCTCGTCGGGCGGCCTGTGCCTGGACAACCGCCTGCGTCCGATCGCGCTGCATCGGGCCAAGGTCACGGCACGCGACGCGCTGGGCCGCGAGCGCACGCTGCACAATCTGGCCGTCCGCCTGTCGGCGATCCATGCCGCGCGGCCCGACCTGGGCGATGCACGGCTGGGCGACCCGCAGCGGCGCAACGACCGGCTGTCGCGGCTGGCGGACGGCTCGCGTGCGGTGGTGGGGAGGGCCAGCACGCAGGACACCCTGCGGCGCATGCAGCTGGGGCCGGATCCGGCGATCCTGATCGTGCAGGGGCCGAAAGACAGCGGGAAGAGCTTCTCGACGGTGCTTCTGCGCGACTCGGTCCCGATCGAGGCCCGGACGATCATCGAGCTGTCCGCGGGCGAGCTGCCTGCAAAGGCGATGGACCTGGCGCGGCTGATCCTGGCCCGGGCGGGCGTGCCTGCGGGCAGGATCGACGCGGTGTTGTCCGCGCAGGGCGGCCTGACCACGGCGGCGGCGACCGTGGCCGGAATCTTCGCCGTGCTGAAGCGGGAATTGCTGGACCTGGCCCGCGGCAATCCGGCGCAGCCGCGCACGCTGTGGCTGGTGATCGACGAGCTGGACGTGGCCCGCCTGCCCGGGATCGGCGCGCGGATGCTCCTGGACCAGATCTACAGCGATGGCGAACTGCGCGAGGCCCTGCGCGTGGTGCTGATCGGTCTGACCGATACGCTGGTCGGGGTTGAGGCCCGGCTGATCGGCTTCGACCCGGTCCCCGACCCGGCGCGGATCGCGGCGCAGGAGCTTGAGGACTGCCTGGACGGGCTGACCGTCGCGGCGGGCAAGGCTCCGGCCGTCGGAGAGTCGCGCCGCCATGCCCGGCTGGTGCTGGGCGCGGCCGAGGAACTGGCGCGGCAAGGCGGCGGGCGGTCGCTGCTGGCGCTTCTGTCGGGCTATCTCGCGCATGTCTATCTGAAGGCGGTCGAGGAATGGTAGCCATGGCCGACATCGACCTGACCCGCGCCGCGCTGATCGGCGCCTACGACCCGCGCGTGCTGCTTGGCCCTACGCCCGAGGACGGAGCAGCGCGGTTGCAGGCGCTGGCGGCGGTTTCCACCGAGGTGCAGGTTGGCGAGACCTGGCTGTGGCGGCTGACCCCGGACGCGCAGCGCGACGGCCTGGCGCGGTTGCCCGCGGGCGCGGCGCGGCGGGCGCTGCTGGCGGGCCTGCCCGAGGCCGGAGACGATGCCCTGGCCCGTTCGCTGCGGCTTCTGCTTGCTGGCGGGCGGGCCGCGCCGGCCATTGCCCGGCCGCGCCGGATCCGGCCGAAGGAAGAGGATCTGCCCGCGCTGTTGAGCCTCTTGCAGGCGCTGGAGCTTTTGCGGAACGCGAAGGTCGAGCTTGAGGGCTGGGCCGCCGACCCTGATCTCGCGCGGCGCTTGGCGCGCCTTGCCGTGCAGTCCGACAAGCTTGCAGCCAGCCGGCAGATCCTGGGCTGGAAGTTGCGGGGCCGCAGGGCCGAGCTGTCGGCGCTTGCGGATTTCGCCGCCACGGGGCGGATCCGCATCCCTCCGCTGGTCCTGCCGGACGCACCTGTCGCCACCGCAAGCAGCGCGCCGCCCACGGTGATCCTGTCCGGGCTGGGCGGCAGCGGGAAGTCAGCGCTGCTCGAAGCCCTGCGGCGGCGTCTTGGGCGAGACCGGTCCATCCTGCGGGTGGTGTTCGACCTGGACCAGCCCGCCCTGCGCGCAGGGCACCGGGTTGCGCTGACCCAGGAACTCCTGCGCCAGGTGGGCGAACAGCGGGCGGATCTGGATGAAAGACTGTCGGCGATCCGGCAGACCCTGCGCGGCGGTGTGGCGGCGGGCAGCGAGACTGTCGATCCCGGCCGCGAGGCGAGTGCTGTCGTGGCCAGCCTGACGGCGCTGAACGAGATCCTGACGGAAGAGGGCGGCGACGCTCCGATCCGGCTGGTGCTGATCTTCGACACCTTCGAGGAGGCGCTGATCGTGGGCGAATACCGGGTCGGGCTGATCGCCGACTGGATCGCGCTGGTCGGCCGCCAGCGGCTGGTGCCCAGAGTCATCCTGTCGGGGCGCGAGGCCGGCACCATCCCGCCGGCCCATCTGCCGGGGCTGGCGGTGCAGGGTGTGCTGCCGCTGGGCGATCTGGGAACCCAGGCCGGGCGGGCGCTGCTGCGGGACCAGTTCCGGTCCCGCTCGGTCGAGGGCATCGACCTGGTGCCACGGCTGGTCGAGGTCTTCGGGTCGGACCCGCTGACGCTGATGATGATCGCGCGCTTTGCCGAAAGCCTGGGCCGGGAGGGGCGCGACGTGGAGGCGGAGCTGACCGCTCTCGTGCAGGACGGGCCGTCCGAGGCGCGGGGCCGGCTGGACGGCGAGTTGCGGCAGGCCTTCCTGTTCTCGCGCATCCTGGACCGGCTGCCGACGCGGGAGTTGCAGGCCGTGGCAAGCCCGGGACTGGTGCTGCGCGAGGTGACGCCCGAGCTGATCCGCGAGGTGCTGGCCGGCCCCTGCGGGTTGAAGGTGGATCTGACCGGGGTCGAGGCCAAGGCGCTGTTCGACAAGCTGGCCGAGATGGTCTGGCTGGTGCGGCCGGTCTCGGGTGCGCCGGACCGGGTCGAGCATCTGCCCGACCTGCGCCGGAGGATGCTGCCGCAGATCCTTCAGGATCCGAGGGCGAAGGCGGTGGCCGGGGCGGCGGCGGCCTGGTTCGAGGCGAGGGCCGCGCTTGGCGAGCCGGGGGCGGATCTGGACGCGGTCTACTACCGCGCCCTTGCCGACCCGGCCAGCCTGCCGCGCGAGCCCGATCTGCTGCGGCGGCTGGCCGATCACCTGGGCGTATTCGTGGATGACCTGGATTTCGCGCGCGACCGGTTCCGCGATGCCCGGGGACGGGTGGTCAGCCGCAAGGCCGTCGAAACCCTGGCCCGGGGGGCCGTGCAGCGCGGCGCGCGCGACCGGCGGCAGAAGGTGCAGATGTCGGAAGGCCAGGAACGCGCCGCGATCGAGGAGGCGGTCGGGGCCGAACCGCCGGACGATACGGCGATGTCCGCCGAGCAGGTGTCGCTGCGCTTTGCCGAGCTGAACCTGGCGCTGGTGGCGGGCGAGGCGCCGCGCCTGGCGCGACTGCTGCTGGATGCGATCCCCGGCACGGCCGCGCCGCTGTCGCCGCAAGGCGAGATGACGGCCGAGGATTTGCAGGGCCTGTCGGTCGCGGCTTTGCAGGCGGCGACGGCCTGCCATGCCCCGGACCTTGGCCCCGATCCGGCAGCGGGTCTGCGTGCGGCGGTGCGGGACTGGCTGGAGGATCCCGAGCGTCGTGAAAGGCTGCGGTGGGTCTTTGCCAATGCCGCCGAGCAATCGGGGCAGCTCTGGCCGGCGCGACTGGCCCTGGTGCTGGTCCTGTCGCTGGCCGGCAGCGTTGCATCGGCGGAAATGGGCGAGACCCTGTGGCAGGGCGTGCGGGCCATGGCGCGGCTGTCGCACAGCCCCTTTGCCTGGCGCAGCCTGCGACTTGCCGGCCCCTTGCCCGAGGATGCGGCGATCAAGGGTATCGCACTGGCCTATCTGGCGCCCGAGGTGATGAATTTCGTGGCCGGCGAGTTCCGCGACTGGGCCGAGAGAACGGTTCCCGATGCCCTGCGGCGGGAGGAGCTGCTGAAGGTGTTCGTTCCCTTCTTCGAGGCCCCGTCGCGGGTGTCCATCCGCGATCACAACGCGGTCGATGCCATGCTTTACCGCGAGGATTTCACCGTGAAGGAGAGGCTGCCGCTGTTCGGGAGGCTGCCGGCGACCATGCCGGGGCGCCTGCCCGAGTTCCACGGCGCGTTCCGAGTGATCCTGGGCGGTGACGATCTTGCCCCGGTCCTGGTGCAGGAGGCTGTCGCCGCGCTGGCGCGGTTCGTGCCGTGGTGGCCGGGGGAGCTTATGCCCGAGGTCTTTGCCGAAGCGCCCTACAGCCCGACGCTGGTCGCCTCGCTGATCGACACGGCGGACCGCTGCGGGCGCTTGCCGGACCTGGCGGCCGCGCTCGCCCGGCAGGCGGGGGCGCCGGCCGGGTGCGGGCGTCTTTCGGCGCTGATCGAGGCCACCGTCAACCACTATCGCCGGGCCGCCGAGGCGGGCCTGACCGGCGGTTAGGGCCCGTCGTGCGGCAGGGCGGCCGGCTGGCCGTTCCAGAGGCCCGACAGGCTGTAGGCCTGCGCAAAGCGGTCGTGACGGTAGGTCAGCTGCCCCTGCTGCGCGCCCGTGACGGCGATCTCCAGCAGCAGGACATCTTCCGTCTCTGGCAGGGTGTCATCGGTCCCGCTGCCCTCGACCGCAAGCCCGGACCAGAAGCGGCAGTCGGAGAATTGGTAGTCCGTGCCCCGGTCGTTCGGGGTTGCCGAGACTGTGCCGCCGAACGGGCAGCCGAAGGTCGTCGGGTGCTGGCCGTCCCAGCCGAAAAGCGGGATCAGGCTGAAAAGCTCGGTCTCGACCGCGCGGGCGACCGCGAAGGCGTCGGACATCTGCGCTGGCTCGGTCAGGGTGAGGGGTTTGTATTCGGCCATCGGATCCTGTTCGCACCGCTGCTCGCGGGCCACCGGCAACGTGCCGTCGTACAGGAGCGCCTCGACGATTCGGTCCGGGCAGGCATGGCCCCGGCCCCAGATCACATGCGATCCGCCGGCCATGAAGACGCCATAGGCATTGCGGGCAGCATCGAGGACGGAACGGGCCATCGAGACCGGCGTGATCGGGTCGCGGTCACCGTTCAGGACCAGCGTCGGCCAGTCGCCACCGGCGTAGGGGGCGGGCCGGCGGTCCGGTCCCTGGTGCGGCCAGAGCGCGCAGGCCACCCGCTCCAGGTAATAGGCCCGCAGCAGGCGCGGCGCCTGCGGCTTGAGCGCCCGGGCCTCGTCGAGGATGCGCCGGGCCCGTTCCTCGGGTGTGCCTTCGCCGCTGCCGTAGTCGGAACAGGTGATCGCGTAATAGGCCGCGCCGAACCAGCCGGGATCCTGAAGGCCGATCTCGGTCTCGGGGTCGATGTACATGTTCAGGTAGCCAAGCTGGAGCATCGGCACCAGGTTGCCGCGACCGGCAGCGGCCAGCGCGCGCAGGAACTCGGCCCGGCCCTCGGGCGAGTAGAGCGCGAAGAAGGCGTTGGCTTCGAGAAAGCCCGTGGTCAGGTGGCGCGTTGCGATGGTGCCGTCGGCCAACGGATAGGGCACCGGGATCGGCGCGGTGGCGGCGCGGCGGGCAAGGTCGTCATAGGCGGTAGCCGCGCCGCCGGGAATGTCGGCCGCGCAGGCCGGTTGCGCAGCGCAGAGCGCGAAGGTTTCGGACAAGAGCGCCTCGGCCGCCAGGGTGTAGCGGCGGTAGAAGCCTTCGGCGTCCAGCGTCAGGTCGACCACGCCGTCGAGGATGACCCCCCGGACCGCCTGGGGAAACTGCGTCGCATAGGCCTGCACGAGCTGGGTGCCGTAGCTTTCGCCGTAAAGCCAGACCTTCGGCGCGCCGATGGCCTGGCGGAAGGCCTCGGAATCGCGGATCGCCTGATCGGTGTCCACGACCGGCAGAAGCTGGTCCGGGTCCAGTTCGGCCGTGCAGTCGGTGACGAAGCGCCCGGCGGTGGCCAGCACCCCCTCGGGGTCATCCAGCGAGACCGGGGCGATGTCGAACCGCGCCTGCGCCGTCGGGCAGGCCAGGCCATGCACCGCGCCGGTTCCGCGCTGGTCCACGAAGACGATGTCGATGTTCTCGGCCAGGCTGGGGTCGAAGGCCGCGAGGTAGCTGTCGGTCGAGGCCAGCCCCGATCCGCCCGGACCGCCGACGAAGTAGAACAGGATCCCGCGGCTTTCGTTGCTGGCGAAGGACAGGGCGAAGGTGATTTCCAGCGTCTTGTCCGGGTCATTGGCGCGATGGTCGAGCGGCACCGTCAGCGAGGTGCAGGTCAGGTTGCTGAGGTCGCAGGGGAAGAGGTCGAGCCCGGACACCGCATCCCGCAGCGACATCTCGGCAGAGGCGGGGCTGGCAAGAAGGCCCAGAAAAAGCACGGCGTGACGCATCGGGGCCTTTCGGTCGGCGCAGGGATTCGGCGGTTTCGGCAGCCGAGTGCGGGGTCAGGCTAGTCCGCCGCACCGGAATGGCCAAGGGGGGTCGCACGGGTCGGCAAGGCTTCACCAGCCCGTGAAGCACGCATCGGTGACTGGACGTGCGGCGCGACGCGGGATCACCTTCTGCCCGTGTGGGTCGGGAGGCTGCGATGCTGCGATGGGTTCTGGTGGTGCTGGCGGGTCTGGCGGGGTCCGCGCAGGCCGACACGGCGATCGTCGCCGGGGGCTGCTTCTGGTGCGTGGAAGCGGATTTCGAGCAGGTGAAAGGCGTCAGCGGCGTGGTGTCGGGCTATACCGGCGGCACGCTGGCGAACCCGACCTACCGCAACCACGAGGGGCATCTGGAGGCGGTGGAGATCACCTTCGACCCCGAGGTGATTTCTTACGGCGACCTGATCGCGCTCTTCCTGCGGTCGGTCGATGTGCTGGACCCGGGCGGGCAGTTCTGCGACCGGGGCGATGCCTACCGCACCGCGATCTTCGTGCAAGGCAAGGAGCAGCGGCAGGCGGCGCTGGCGGAAGTGGCCCGGGCCGAGGACGCGCTGGGGCGGAAGATCGTGACTCCGGTCCTCGACGCCGGGACCTTCTGGCGCGCCGAGGATTACCACCAGGACTATTACAAGGGCTCCAGGATCATCCTGACCCGCGCCGGGCCGAAGTCGCAGGCCAATGCCTACAAGTTCTACCGCAAGGCCTGCGGCCGCGATGCGCGGGTCAGGGAGCTGTGGGGCGCCGAGGCCTTTCCGCGCTAGGCCAGCGGCGGCAGGCCTGCCAGGGCGCGGAACTCGGGGGCGCGGATGTCCAGTTCCTGCCCCACGAGCGCATCGGCCTCTGCCGTGCAGAGCCAGGCGATGGCGCGGGCGGGCTGGTCGGGCGGGGCGAGGTCGGCGCGGGGGATCCTCGAGACCGGGTTGATGCCGGAGGCACGGATCGCGCCCTGCATGTCGGTGTCCACCACCCCAGGCGCGAAGCCGAAGACGCGGATGCCCTGCGACCCGTATTCCAGATGGATCGAGCGGGTCAGCATCGCCAGCCCCGCCTTGCCCGCGCAATAGGCCGACCAGCCCTCCTGCGGGCGGTGCGCGGCGCCGGAGGAGATGTTGACGATGGTTCCCCCGCCCCGTGCAACCATTCCGGCCAGGGCGCATTGGGTGGCGTGGAAGGCCGAGGTGAGGTTGATGTCGATGCTGCGCGCCCAGTCCTCGGCCGAGACATCGAGGATCCGGCCGATGGGGCCGATGACGGCGGCGTTGTTCACCAGGATGTCGAAGCCCTGCTCCAGCAGCGTCGCCATGGCGATCCGGTCGGTCATGTCGGCCAGATGGCCGGTGGCCGGGGTCTCGCCCAACTCGCGCCTTGCGGCGGCGAGATTGGCCGCGCTGCGGGCGGTGAAATGGACCTCGGCCCCTGCTTCGGCCAAGGCGCGGACGGTGGCGAGGCCGATGCCGCGGTTGCCGCCGGTGACGAGGGCGGTCTTGCCGGAAAGTTTCATTTCGGGTTCCTTTCGTGATCCCCGGAGGTTAGCGGCGGCGGGGCGTCGCTGTCCACCCGCGGGCGCGTCTTGACCCCGCCGGCCGGTCGGGCAAGGTTCGGTCGTAAAGGGAGAGCAGGTTGCGCAAGCTGTTGATTGTCCTGATCCTCGCCGGCTGCGCGGCGCGGGGAGAGTTCGAGAAGGCCCCTGCAGGACTGGCCGGCGGCACGCCCGAGGCGATCTTCGTCGGCACGACCCGGGCCGAGGGGCCCGACGGCTTCGGCTTCGAGCGGTCGGAGCAGGCGAGTTTCCTGCGCTATGACGTCAGCATCCCGCCCGAGCGCGAGCCGGGCAAGGTCAACTGGCCGCCGAAGAGCCGCAAGCCCGACGCGCAGAAGGACTTCCTGCTGCTGGACTGGCAGCGGTTCGACTCGGGGGAGGAGTTCCGCGAGGCGCTGAGCGGGGCGCTGAAGCGGCGGGGGCAGACCGACGTGGTGATCTATGTCCACGGCTTCAACAACACCATGGCCGAGGGCGTCTACCGGGTGGCGCAGATGCACCACGACCTGAAGGTGCCGGGCGTCGCGGTGCATTTCGCCTGGCCCTCGCGCGGGTCGGCGCTGGGTTATGTCTATGACAGGGACTCGGTCATCGCCTCGCGCAGCGGGCTGGTGGCACTGATCGACGAGGTCGAGGCCGCGGGTGCGAAGAGCGTGATCCTGGTCGCCCATTCCATGGGCGCCTTCCTGACCATGGAGGCCTTGCGGCAGGAGGCGTTGCAGGATGGTCCGACGGCGCTGGAGCGGATCAGGGGCGTGGTGCTGATCGCGCCGGACCTGGCCCTGGACGTGTTCCGGTCACAGGCGCGCGACATCGGCAAACTGCCCGAGCCCTTCGTGATCTTCGGCAGTTCGCGCGACCGGATCCTGAACATCTCGGCGACGATCTCGGGCAGCGGCGAGCGGTTGGGCAACATCGAAGGCGTGGCGAGGATCGCCGATCTGAACGTGATCTATCTGGACACGGCTGCCTATTCGACGGGGACCGGGCACCTGAACCTGGGCGAGAACCCGGCACTTCTGAACCTGTTCGGCGGGCTGGTGGGGATCGCGGACGCCTTCACCGCAGACGCCCGGGCGCGGGTCGGCCTCTTGCCGGGGCTGGTGCTGACGGTCAGGAACGCGACCGAGATCGTGCTGGCGCCGGTCGGGGCGATCGCCGAGGGGCAATAGGGTTGCGGGGCCGGACGGCGGCGCGGCCTCCTCGTTCGACTGCGTCTCCTCGTCGGTGTGGCGCGAGGAGTGACGAAGTCATCGACGAGCGGTCAGCGGCGGCGGAGATAGACGTAATAGGCGCCGCCGCCGCCGTGCTTCAGATGCGCCTCGGTCACCTGCAGCACGACGGGGCCGAGCGGCGGCAGGTGCAGCCAGTGCGGCACCTGGTGGCGGAGCGCGCCGGTCCGCTGCGGGATCGGGCCGCTGTCGTCGCGCTGCTTGCCCTTGCCGGTGATGACGAGGACGAGGCGCAGGCCGGCGGCATGAGCGTTCAGGACGAAGCGGATCAGTTCGGGATGCGCCTCGGCCAGCGTCATCCCGTGCAGGTCGATTCGCGCCTCGGGGGCAAGCTTGCCGCGGGTCATCTTCGCGTGGGTGCCGGCATCCATCCGCAGGGGCGCCTGGCCAAGAAGCTGCGGCAGGGTCGGGGCAAGGTCGTGCCGTTCCGGGCTGCGGGCCTTCTCGCCGAGGGCGAAGGGCGGCAGGCGGGGTTTCGCCGGAGCCAGCGCGGGCGGCGGTTCCGACGCTGGCTCTGCGTCGGTGGGGAGGGGCAGCCTGGCGGTGTGCAGCGGCCGCGCAGTCCGTGCGACGCTGCGCCAGAGGTCGGCTTCCTCGGGCGAGAGGTGGCGGCGGCGGGCCATCGGGTCAGTCGTCTTCCAGCAGGGCGAAGGCGCGGTCGATGGGCAGGAGGAGGACCATGCGGCCGGGGTCCTTCACCGTGCCCGCGGCATCGCCTGCGCCTTTTCCGGTGCCATAGAAGATGTCGGCGCGCTGCATGCCCTTGATCGCGCCGCCGGTGTCCTGCGCCACCATCAGGCTGCGGATCGGGCGGCGGCCGTCCTTCTCGATCCAGACCGGGGCGCCGAGGGGCGTGAACTTGGGGTCGATGGCGATGGAGCGCAGCGCGGTGATGGACCGCCCCATGGCGCCGATCGGCCCGTCCTCGGGGCGCAGCGTTCCGATCTTGCGGAAGAAGACGTAGGAGGGGTTGGTGTCCAGAAGCTCTCGCCCGGTCGCGGGGTTCGACCGGACATAGGTTGCGATCTTGGGTGCCGAGACCTGGTCGAGTGAATGGGTGCCGCGGCGCACCATCTCTTGCCCGACGGACCGGTAGGCGTGGCCGTTCTTGCCGGCATAGCCCACGCGGACCACCGTGCCGTCGGTCATGCGGATGCGGCCGGAGCCCTGGACCTGAAGGAAATAGACATCCACCGGATCGTCGAGCCAGGCCAGTTCCAGCCCCCGGCCCGCGATCGCCCCACCCTCGATCGCCGCGCGGGTGTGATAGGCGACCCCGTCCTGCAATTCGGGCGGGCGGCGGTAGATCGGATACTGGAAGCGGCCGCTCCGGATGGGAGAGCCGGTCAGTTCCGGCTCGAAATAGCCGGTGAACAGCGCGGGCGGCTGCCCCACGACGACCGGGCGGAAAAACAGCTCGAAGAAGCTGCGGGCCGATGCGTCGTCCTTCGGCACGTCGGCGGCAACGGCGCAGATCGGCTTCCAGTCGGGCTGGTCGATCAGGTCGCAGGTGCCGAGAAAGGCGGTGAGCGCGGCCAGATGGTCGTCCTCCATCCAGCCGTCGAGTGCGTCGAAGTCCAGAAGCTCGGCCTTGGCGGGTCGGGCGGGCATCAGGCCGACCACGACCGCGAGGAAGGCCAGAGCAAGGGACCGGGCCGCGGACATGGCACAGCGGTCAGTCGCCGGTCGCGACAAGCTGCCAGTTCGGGTCGTCCGACCCCATCTGGCGCGCGAAGGTCCAGATATCGCGGGTCTTCTTCACCTCGCGCGGGGAGCCCTCGACGATCTCGCCAGCCTTGTTGCGCACGACATAGGTCTGGTCTGCGGCGAAGCGGACCGAGATCTCGGCCATCCGGCTGTCGGGGTTGTAGGTCGCGTCGTGCAGGGCAAGTTCCTTGATGCCAAGGAAATTGGCCTCGATCGTCAGGCCCTCGGCCTCGCGCGCGGCGATGGCTTCTGCGAAGCTCGCCTCGACGTCATCGGCCAGGAAGGGGCGGATGCGGTCGAGCTCGCCCTTCTCGAAGGCGGTGAGGATCATCTCGTAGGCGCCGCGCGCGCCTTGCAGGAACGGTCCGACGGCAAAGGCGGGTTCCGCCTTCTTCATCTCGGCCAGAGCCCGGGCGGCATCCGAGCCTTCGGCGACATGGTCGATGATGTCGCGGTCGAGACCGCCCTCGATCACCTCGAAGTCGCGACGGATGCGGGGACGCACGTCCTCGAGCGGAATCGGCGGCTTTTCAAAGCCGTCGCGGGTGCCCAGCACGGAACGGAGCTTGAGGATGAGAAAGATCGCGATCCCGGCGAGGACCAGGAGCTGGATCAAGGAGCCGTTCATAACTGACCTCTGAACCTTTGGTGTTCCGTTGGAATGGGCACGATTTGCCCCTATGTAGGGTGGGCACCCGCCGAAGTCTACCACACGAGACCGGATCGGACGGGCGGAGAGTGGCGATGGCGATCATCCTGGCAATTCTGGCGCTTCCCCTGGTGGAAATCGCGCTGTTCGTGACCCTGGGCGCGCGGCTGGGCCTGTGGCTGACCCTG
>NZ_JBKBLV010000033.1:0-4212 GCF_046295235.1 Tabrizicola flagellatus | reverse complement strand
GCGGGGCAGCGCGGCGCGCAACGGCAGGTCCTTCACCTCGGCCCCCTCGGCGCGCAGGGCCTGGGCGACCATACGCGTGGCCGCCTCGTCCAGCCGGGTCTGGGCGCCGATCACGGCGATCCGGCGGTCCAGCCCGTCGAGCCGGCCGTTTCTGACAAGCCCGGCATCGGCCGGCGCGGCCTCGGGGTCCTCGGGCTGGCTTGCCGCGAGCGCCAGTTCGTCCTCGACCACGGTTTCCAGCTCTTCGGTCAGCGTCCAGGCGGCGCTGGCGATCCGGTGGACCTGGTGGTCGGACAGAAGGCCCGCCGCGCTGTCGGACTGGGCGAGCGCCAGCGCGGGCAGGGCGGTGCGGTCGTAGTATTCGGCCAGGTAGTGCTGCGCGGTCGAGGTCGCGGCGGCCTCGGTGAACTCGAAGGACCGGCCAGCAAGCAGCCGGTCGTAGAGTCGGGCGCTGTCGGCCAGGACGGGCTGGTCGCCGAAGAGGATCGGGAACAGCCGCAGGCCGGGGACATGGCGGCCGATGACCACGAGGCAGACGGTCAGCGGCGTGGCGATGATCAGGCCCATCGGTCCCCAGAGCCAGGTCCAGAACATGGCCGAAACGATGACCGCCAGCGGCGAGACCCCGGTGCGCTGACCGTAGAACCAGGGCTCGATGATGTTCGAAGTGACAAGCTCCACCAACAGGAACAGCGCGGCGGTCCACAGGACCAGGGACCAGTCGGGCGACACGGCGAAGGCCATGAGCAGGGGCAGGATCGCCGAGATCGCCGAGCCGATATAGGGGACGAAGCGCAGGACGAGGGTCACGAGCCCGAAGAACAGCGCGTTCGGCACGCCGATCAGCCAGAGGCCGAGGCCGATGGGCAGGGCGTAGATGATGTTCACCACAAGCTGCGCGAGGAGATAGGTCGAGACGCGCCCCCCGGCCTCGGCCAGAAGCCGCGAGGTGGCAAGGATGTTGGTGCCGCCGATCAGCTGGACCAGCCGGTCGCGCAGGCTGGCGCGTTCCAGAAGCGCGAAGATCACCACGACGAAGACCAGTCCGAACATCGCGACCGGGGTCAGCGCCGGCAGGATGACATCCTCCAGCCAGGCCTTCAGACCGGCATGCTCCACCACCTCGACCCGCATTGCCGTGGTGTCTTCGGGGGACTCGGTCCGGGCAGACAGGCGTTCGGAAATGTCGCCGATCATATCCTGAAGGTGCTGTACGACCCGGTTGTCGGCGCCGGCCTCGAGGATCGTGTCCACCTTGGTCAGGACGTTGCCCTGATACTGCGGCAGGTTCGCCCCGATCTGCGACAGCTGGAAGGCGAGAATAAGGACGAAGGCCGCGACCATGGCCGCCGCGGTCATCACGGTCAGGACAACCGCGGGAAGGTCGCGCAGGCCCCGCCTGCGCAGCGCGTTGACCACCGGGGTCAGGATGAAGGCGAACAGCATCCCCAGCGCAAGCGGCAGGAACAGATCCTTGCCGACATAGAGGATCGCGCAGACCACCGTGATCGTGGCCAGCGTGGTCAGCGAGACGATCGCATGCCCGCCTTCCGTGTCGCCTTCCGGCTGGTCGCGCCCGGGTGTGGCCGTCCCTTCGGTTTCGCGCATGCTGTCCCCCCGCTCTGCCAGATGACCGACAACGCGGGGTGCCGCAGGGCGGTTCCCTGAATGGAACCGGCCCCGGAACCAGACTGCGGCAAGGTGCGTTGCCCGATGTGCGCCGGCGTCCGGCGCTGGCGGAGGACGGGAATGGTCGAGATCAAGGCGACGCAGGCCGTGATCCTGATGAACGACGCGGCGCTGCCGCTGGCGCCGGGCCTTGTCGCGCCGGGCCTTGACGCGCAGATCGTCGTCGCCGGGCCGTCCATGCTGCGCCTTGCCCTGGCCGAGGCGGCCCTGCCCGGGGCGCAGGTGATCTGCGCCGACTTCGGCCAGAGCGCCTCGCTTGCCGCCCTGGAAGAGAAGCTGCGGCGCATGGGCCGGCTGGACCGGCTGGTGCTGGCCGGGGATGGCGCGGACGCGGCCACAATGTTCACCCTGATGCGCACCATCGTGACCTTCCTTCCTGCGTTGCGGCGTGGCGGGGGAAGCGTCCATCTGACCGTCAGCCGGGGCGAGGCGCTGGACTCGCTGCGGCTGTTCCTGCGCCGGGTGCAGCCGACGCCGGACGGCTATCGCGTCCCGGTGACGCTGGTCGAAGCGCCCGCTGCCGAGGACTGATCCCCCGCAGGTCCGATCCCTCTCTCACAGGCCGACCCGGCGCGGCACCATGAAAAATGGGCCGCGACAGGTGTCGCGGCCCAGTCGAGGGGAAGACGGCAGGGAAAGGACCGCTTCCTTGGGGACAGAGGATCCGGAAAGGCGCCGGATCAGCGCGTCATCGCCCCGCGCACCAGCGAGACGACGAAGAGGATCAGGAAGATCACGAACAGGATCTGCGCGATGCCGGCCGAGGTGCCGGCGATGCCGCCAAAGCCCAGGACGCCGGCGATGATGGCGATGATGAGGAAGGTCACGGCCCATCCAAGCATGGGAGGTCTCCTTTAGATCGGGTGGCTCGGACTGAGCCAGGATTGCGGTTCTGGGCAGACAACGCCACCGCGCGCATCCGGTTCCCTGGTCCTGTCGCCGGCAGGAATTGGCCGGCCGCAGGGCGCGCGAGGGAACCGGACGCCGTCTTGCGGCTTGTCCCGGCAGAGCCCGCGACCGCACGTCGCGGCAGGACATCCGAACCGAGGAGAATGCAGCCATGACCCAGACCCTGAACAAGACGGCCGCCGAGGCCGGGAAGAAGGCGCTGCGCGCGGTCGATGACGCGGGCGATGCCGCGCGCGACATGGCCGGGACGGCCGCCGACGCGGTCGAAAGCGGCGTCGAGACGGTGAAGCGCAAGGCGGCCGATGCCCGCGCGGCGATCGCCTCGGGTGCCGGCGCGGCGCTGGAGACGGCCCGCGACGTGGCGCTTGAGAAGGCCGATGCCATGCGCGAGACCCTGTCGGACGCCGGCGAACGTCTCGCCGCGACGCTGGAGCGGGCCTCGGCCGACGGCCCGGCCGACGTGCTGCCGGCGCGCGTGCTGAGCACGGTGGCCGACGGGCTGTCCAGCGCCTCGCAGGCGCTGCGGAACCGCTCGGTGGGCGAACTCGGCGCGGATGTCCGCGCGCTGGCCCGGCGTCATCCGGGGGCGTTCATGGCGGTTGCCGCCGTCGCGGGCTTTGCCGCCGCGCGCTTCGTGCGCGCCTCGGCCACGCGCCGACTGGCCGAACGCGGCCATGACGCGGAGCGGGGGACGCGGGTCTGATGCGCGACCATTCGCCCGAACAGGGTCAAGCGCCGGATCCCGGGATCGCGGGGCTTCTGTCCCAGGTGGTCTCCGGGGTCGGTCGGCTGGTGCAGGGCGAGCTTCGGCTTGCCCGCGCCGAGGCAGCCGACAGTCTGCGCCAGATGACCTCGGGGCTGGCGAAACTGGCGGGGGCGGCGGTGATCGCCCTTGTCGGGCTGAACGTCCTGGCAGGCGCGGCGGTGGGGGCCCTGGCCCATGCCGGGCTGGGGCCGGTCTGGGCGGCGCTGGTGGTGGGCCTTGTGCTGATGCTGGCCGCGCTGGGGCTTGCCGCGGCGGGTCGGGCCGGCCTGCGTCTGCGCGGGCGCCGGCCGGGGCGGCTGTTCCGGGGTCTGCGCCGCGACGCGGGCGCCCTGCACGCCGGGCTGACCATGGAGGAGAAGCGACATGTCTGAACAGAGCATTTCCGAGATCGAACGCGCCCTTGAGCGTGACCGAGAGGCGCTGGCCCGATCGCTGGTGGCGCTGCGCGACCGGATGCGCCCCGCATCGCTTCTGTCCCACGGGGCGGCCTCGCTGAAATCCGGCGCGGCGGCGGTGGTGGCGCGGGCGACCGGCGGTCTCATGCGCGGACCGGATCGGCAGGACGCTTCGGACGCCGCTGAACCCCCGGCCCTGGCGGGGACCCGGTTCGAGGCGCTGAGCCGCTGGGAGGACGAGGGCGGCCCGCCCGCGCCCGAGCCGGAGGATCCCGAAGAGGACTGGCTGGTCGAGGCGCGGGGTCTGCGCGCCCGGGCGCTGGACCTCCTGTCGCGGATCGACGAGGCCGCGCGGCGCGGGCTGGCCCCGGCGGCCGATCTCGCCCGGCACCGCGCCGAGGTCGTCGCCGCCTTCGCCGCCGAAACCGCGGCCGCGCTGGGCAAGGGGCTCGA
>NZ_JBKBLV010000032.1:0-42273 GCF_046295235.1 Tabrizicola flagellatus | reverse complement strand
CCTACGCACATTAACCACCCCCTTAACAAACCCCTAACGCCCACGCCCAACCCCTTGCTTTCAAACCATAATCCGAAAATGTCCACCGTGGACAGCCGTCGCCTTTGCGGCCCCCACCTCACCCCAGCGGCAGGATGACCGAGAACCGGCTCCCCTCGCCCACCACGCTCTCCACCCGCAGCCACCCCCGGTGGCGACTCACGATGTGCTTCACGATGGCCAGCCCCAGCCCCGTCCCCCCCATCTCGCGCGAGCGGTGGGTGTCCACCCGGTAGAACCGCTCGGTCAGCCGCGGCAGGTGGACCGGGTCGATCCCCTCCCCTTCGTCCGCGACCTCTACCCGCACTGCCGGCCCCCGCACCGTCTCCTCCGGCGACAGGGACACCCGCACCACCTGCCCCGCGCGCCCATACTTCAGCGCGTTCTCCACCAGGTTCGTGAAGACCTGCACCAGCTGGTCGCGATCCCCCGGCACCGTCACCGGGTCCCCGACAAGCTCCACCCGGTCTCCCGTCTTCTCCGCCACCCCGCGCAGGGAGGAAATCACGCCCTCCAGCAGCGGCTTGAGCGCCACCGGCTCCTTCGGGCGCACCCGTTCCTCGGCCTCGACCCGGGACAGCTGCAACAGGTCGCGCACCAGCCGGTTCATCCGGCCCGCCTCGGCCTCCATGATGCCCAGGAACACCTCCCGCGCCTTGGGGTCGTCCTTCGCGGCGTGTTTCAGCGTCTCGATGAAGCCCATCAGCGCGGTCAGCGGCGTGCGCAGTTCGTGGCTGACGTTCGCGACGAAATCCCGCCGCATCTCGCCGGCCTTTTCCTCCTCGGTCACGTCGCGGAACACGCAGAGCACCAGCCCCTCGCGCAACGAAGACACGGTGACCTGGAACACCTGCTCCTGCCCCTCGCGGCGCAGCGACATCCGCGCCTCCTGCGGCGGGGTCTCCGGCCCGACCCGGCCGATCGCCTCCAGCACCCCCGGCGCGCGCACGGCGATCGCAGGATGCCGACCCACGATCCCCTCGCCCAGAAGCGCCAGGGCCTGGGCGTTGCAGGCCTGCACCCGCTCGCCATCGCTGATCAGCATCGCCGGCAGGGGCAAGCCGGCCAGAAGCCTCGAGATCTCGACCTCGGTCATGCGCGCATCTCTCCACCCCTGCGTGTATTGCGACCCTTGTCATGCGCAGGAATACCAGTAAATTCCCGGCAGTAAACGTAACGCGGTGCGGAACCGGCCCTTGTCCGGAACAGTGGTCGTCCCCGGCGAAAGTCCTTCTGTCTGACGATTTGGCGGCGCTCACTAGGAGATTGGGGAGTCATGTCGCAAAAGCTCAGGTGCCTGGTGATCGGGATTCCGGAGGCGAGAGCGGCCGAAGGCAGCTTGCGGCCGGAGGAGTTCGCCTCGATACCCTTGGACGAACTGGACGGCTACCTGCCGTTTCCGGCCGCGCTGGAACTGGTCGTTGCCCCGCTGTTCTGCAACACGTTCGACGCGCTGGAGATCATCGAACGGCTGGGGGCGCAGGATTACCGCAAGACCTTGCGTGTGGTGGCGCCGAAACTGCCCAACCGACAGATCGTGCTGCGCGAACTGCGCAGCCATGCGGCCCGGCAGGGCATCACCATCGAACTGGTCGAGGAAGGCTGAGGCGGATCAGACCGGCCTCAATCCGGCCTTGAACCGCCGTGCATTGGCCTGATAGCCCGAGGCCGAAGCCAGAAGCCGCGCCCGCGCGCCTTCGTCCAGTTGGCGAACCACCTTGCCCGGCGCGCCCATCACCAGGCTACCGTCCGGGATCTCCTTGCCCTCGGTGACCAGGGCACAGGCACCGATCAGGCAGCCCTTGCCGATCTTCGCCCCGTTCAGGATCGTCGCGCCCATCCCGATCAGCGTGCCCTCGCCTATGGTGCAGCCGTGCAGCATGGCCTTGTGGCCGATGGTGCAGTTGGCGCCGATCACCAGCGGATAGCCCATGTCGGTGTGCAGGACGCAGTTTTCCTGCACGTTGGTCCCGGCACCGATGCGGATTTCCTCGTTGTCGCCGCGCGCCTGCGCGCCGAACCAGACCGAGGCATCGGCCTCGACCACCACCTTGCCGATCAGCGTGGCCTCGTCGGCCACCCAGGCCGAGGGGTCGATCGTCGGTGCAATCCCGTCAAGTGCATAGATCATCTGGCGTCGAACTCCTCGTTCAGGCTGCGGACGAAGGCGGACAGGCCGGGCTGCCGTTCGCGCTTCAGCCGCTCGGCGGTGAGGATGGTCTTGAGGTTCTCGAAGGTGCGGTCGAGATCGTCGTTGACCAGCACATAGTCGTATTCGGCCCAATGGCTGATCTCGTCGCGGCTTTTCGCCATGCGGCCGGCGATCACCTCGTCGCTGTCCTGGGCGCGGGCCCGCAGGCGGCGGTCAAGCTCGGCGATAGAGGGCGGCAGGATGAAGACCGACACCACGTCGCCGCGCATCGCCTGCTTGATCTGCTGGCCGCCTTGCCAGTCGATGTCGAAGACCGTGTCGGTGCCCGCCTGCATCGCCGCCTCGACCGGCGCGCGCGGCGAGCCATAGAAGTTGCCGAAGACCTCGGCATGTTCCAGCATCTGGCCCTCCGCGACCAGGGCCAGGAACTCCTCTCGGCTGCGGAAATGGTATTCGCGGCCGTCCACCTCTCCCGGTCGCGGCTTGCGGGTGGTGGCCGAAACCGAAAAGCGCATCGTCGGATCCCAGGCCATCAGCATCCGGCTCAGCGTCGATTTCCCCGCGCCCGAGGGCGAGGAAAGGATCAGGAGAAGCCCGCGCCGCGGTGACTGGTTGGTCATCGGTCATTCCACATTCTGGACCTGCTCGCGCATCTGATCGATGACGGTTTTCAGGTCAAGGCCGATCCGGGTCAGTGCCAGGGACTGCGCCTTGGAACAGAGCGTGTTGGCCTCGCGCATGAATTCCTGCATCAGGAAATCCAGCTTGCGGCCCACCGGGGCGGGATCGGCCACCAGCGCACGGGCGGCGGCGACATGGGCGGTGAGGCGGTCGAGTTCCTCGGTCACGTCGGTCCTGACCGCGATCAGCGCGAGTTCCTGGGCGAGGCGGGTCTCGTCCACCGCATCGGTCGCGGCCAGCACCCGCGCCAGCGCCTCGCGCAAGGTCTCGGCCTGGGTGGCGCCGCGGGTCACGGTCTCGGCCTGCGCTTCGGCGGTCAGCGCGGCGATGCGGTCGAGCTGGGCCGACAACACCTGCGCCAGCGCCCGGCCTTCGGCCGCGCGCATCGCGGCGAAATCGGCCAGCAGCGCCGGCAGATCGGCCAGAAGCGCCGCGCGCAGGGGGGCGGTGTCGGTCTCCTGCCCGCCCTGCTCGATCACGCCACGCAGGGTCAGCACATCGGCGGCGGTGGGCTGGCGCAGGGTGACACCCGCCGCGATCGCCGCCGCCTCGACCCGCGCCAGCGAGGCCAGCGCCGCGCCAAGCGCGGCCTCGTTCAACGGAAAGCCCGCATCAGCGCCCCCCTCCTCCGGCGCGACCTTCAGCGTCAGGCTGACATTGCCGCGCGGGATCGCCTTCTGCAGCTCGGCCCGGATCGCTGCCTCGAGGCCCTCGATCCAGTCCGGCACCCTGAGCCGCAGATCCAGCCCCTTGCCGTTCACGGACCGCAGGTCCCACACCCAGCCAAAACCGGCCCCGGCACCCCGCCGCGCGGCAAAACCTGTCATCGAGATCATGCGGGCCCCATTCAACCGCCGCGTGCGGTATTTACCATTTGATTAGATTTTCGGCCGAATCTTCGCGATCCGCGCTAGGCTTCCTTCATGACGCAGCGGACCCTTCCGCTGCAAGACCCGCGCGCCCGGCTGGTGGAGAGTGTGATGACCCCGCGTTTCCTCGATCGTTTCCGTCCCCCGCCCCTGCCCCGGCACGAACCGGTGTTCGACGGGCTGGCGCAAGTCCGGGCCTATTGGGAAAGCCTGCGCCGCGACGGCAAGCTGCCCGACCGCGCGGCGATCGACCCGAGGGGGCTGGGCGGCGCCCTCGACCGGGTGTTCCTGGCCGAACGGATCGGGCGCGGTCTGGTGCAGGTGCGCATCGCCGGCTCGCGGCTGGCCGACTTTGCCGGCATCGACCTGCGCGGCCTGCCGCTCAGTTGCCTCTTCACCGTCGAGTCGCGTCCCCAGCTTGGCCTGATGGTCGAACGGGCCTTCGCGGCCCCCGCCGTGGTCGAGCTCGACCTCGGCCTCGACCGGATGCCCACCCGCGGCCTCGTTGCGCGCCTCCTGCTGCTGCCGCTGGCCGATAAGGCCGACTGCCGGCCCCTGCTCGGCGTGCTGGGCTTCGTCGCCGACGCCCCGGACCATGGCAAGCTTCAGCTGCAAGGCTGGCGCGACGCGGCGCTGCCCCCGCAATCGTCCGCAAGCCCCAAGGCCACCGAACCGGCGCCCGTGCGGCCGATCCGGCGGCTCGGTCATCTGGGACTGGTCCACGTCAGCGACTGAAGCTCCCGATCCCGCATGAAGAAGGGGCGGCAGGTCGCCCCGCCGCCCCATTCATCTCCTGCCCCACCCGTTACAGCGCGATGCGCCGCGCGGCCTCGCGGTGCGAGGACAGTTCCTCGGCCACGAGGAAAGCCAGTTCCAGCGATTGCGAGGCATTCAGCCGCGGATCGCAGGCGGTGTGATAGCGGTCGGCCAGGTTCTCGTCCGACACGGCGCGCAGGCCGCCGGTGCATTCGGTCACGTCCTGGCCCGTCATCTCGAAATGCACCCCGCCCGGCACGGTGCCTTCCGCCTTGTGGATGGCAAAGAACTCGCGCACCTCGCGCAGCACGCTGTCGAAGGGCCGCGTCTTGTAGCCCGAGGCCGCCTTGATCGTGTTGCCGTGCATCGGGTCGCAGGACCAGACGACATTCGCGCCTTCCTCGCGCACGGTCCGGATCAGCCGCGGCAGGTGGTCGCCGACCTTGCCCGCGCCGAACCGCGCGATCAGCGTCAGCCGGCCGGGTTCGTTCTCGGGGTTCAGTTTGGCCATCAGCACCTTCAGATCCTCGGCCGTGGTCGTGGGCCCGCATTTCAGCCCGATCGGGTTCAGCACGCCCCGGCAGAATTCCACATGCGCGCCGTCCGGCTGGCGGGTGCGGTCGCCGATCCAGATCATGTGGCCGCTGCCGGCCACCGGCTGCCCGGTGATCGAATCCACCCGGCACAGCGCCTCTTCATATTCCAGAAGCAGCGCCTCGTGGCTGGTATAGAAATCCACCCGCGACAGTTCGTTCGCGGTGTCGCTGTTCACCCCGGCCGCGTTCATGAAGTCGAGCGCATCGGAAATGCGGTTCGCCATCTCGCGGTAGCGTTCGGCCTTGTCATGCTCGGCAAAGCCCAGCGTCCAGCTGTGCACCCGGTGGATATCGGCGAAACCGCCGGTGCTGAAGGCGCGGAGCAGGTTCAGGCTGGCCGCCGCCTGGGTATAGGCTTGCAGCATCCGGTTCGGATCGGGGATCCGCGCCTCGGGCGTGGGGTCGAAGCCGTTGATGATGTCGCCCTTGTAGCTGGGCAGTTCCACCCCGTTGATGACCTCGGTCGGGGCAGAGCGCGGCTTGGCGAACTGGCCGGCCATGCGGCCCACCTTGATCACCGGAACCTTGGCGGCATAGGTCAGCACCACCGCCATCTGCAGCATCACCCGGAAGGTGTCGCGGATGTTGTCGGCACTGAATTCGGCGAAACTCTCGGCGCAATCGCCGCCCTGGAGAAGGAAGGCCTTGCCCTCGGCCGCCTCGGCCAGCGCCTTCTTCAACCGCCGCGCCTCACCGGCAAAGACCAGCGGCGGATACTTGGCAAGCTGCGCCTCGACCGCGTTCAGCGCCCCCTGGTCGGGATAATCCGGCATCTGGATCCGCGGCTTCGCGCGCCAGGCCGATTTCGTCCATCCCTTGGTCATCCTGCTTCTCCGGTCGGTCATCCAGTCGGCCTGCGATATACGCCCCCGTTTCCGCCTTTGCAAAGGGCGATTGGGCGAAAACCGCGGCTTTCGGCCCTTGCGGAGGGGCGGAAATTGCGGTTCGATGGCCCACAAACGACATGAACAGGTCGCAGAAATGACGCTCGCGCCGCTCAAGGCCACCCCGACGCAGAAACAGACCGCCGCCCGCCGGTTCGTCTTCGTGCTGCTCGACAAGTTCACCATGATCTCCTTCGCCGGCGCGATCGAACCCCTGCGCCTGGCCAACCGCGTCGCGGGCGAGACGCTCTACACCTGGGTGCTGGCGGGCGAAGGCAGCGAGAAGGCCTGCTCCAACGGTGCGGTGTTCTGCCTTGACATGGGACTGGAGGAGTTGGACCGCGAGGATGTGATCCTGGTCTGCGGCGGGATCGACATCCAGCGCACCACGACGCGGGGGGTGGTGAACTGGCTGCGGCGCGAGGCGCGGCGCGGCGTGACCATCGGCGGCATCTGCACCGGAGGGCACGCGCTGGCCAAGGCAGGGCTTCTCGACGGGAAGAAGGCTACGATCCACTGGGAAAACCAGGATGGCTTCGCCGAGGAATTCGAGGATGTGAAGCTGACCAAGTCGGTCTATGTCATGGACGGCAACCGCTGGACGACGGCGGGCGGGATTTCCTCGATCGACCTGATGCTGAAGATCATCGCCGCCGACCATGGCGAGGATTTGGCCAACACGGTTGCCGACCAGCTGATCTATTCCACCATCCGCACCGACCAGGACACGCAGCGACTGTCGATCCCGACGCGGATCGGTGTGCGGCATCCCAAGCTCAGCCAGGTCATTCAGATGATGGAGGGCAACATCGAGGATCCGATGTCGCCCGCCGATCTGGCCGAGGAGGTGGGCATGTCCACCCGCCAGCTGGAGCGTCTGTTCCGCCGCTATCTGAACCGCAGCCCCAAGCGGTATTACATGGAACTGCGGTTGCAAAAGGCGCGGAACCTGCTGATGCAGACCGACATGAGCGTTATCAACGTGGCGCTGGCCTGCGGCTTTGCCAGCCCGTCGCACTTCTCCAAGTGCTACCGAAGCCACTACAGCACCACGCCCTACCGTGAACGCGGCACGCAAGGCATTCCCGGCGCCGTTCCGGTCAGGCTGTCGATCTGAGGCGTCGGACAGGGGTTAACACCAGGTTAACAGAAAACGGCAAGTCCTTGATATGAGTTGCGTTAGCCGGATTGTCTACCGTGGACACTATTCGGCCGGCGCCATCCTGTAGACCGCCCCGTCCAGCACCGACAGGAACCAGATCGACCCGTCCGGCGCCTCGACCACGTCCCGGACGCGGCCGGTCTCGGGGGCGCTGATCCGCTCCTCGGCAAAGCCGGTGGCGGCCGGGGCGTCGGGATCGAGCCGGCCGAGGAAGTCGCTGTTGAGCGAGCCGAAGAAGATGTCCCCCCGCCACTCCGGCACCAGCCTGCCCGAATAGACCATCAGCCCCGAGGGCGCGATCGAGGGGTCCCAGTAATGCAGCGGCTGCTCCATCCCCTCGGCCGCGGTGCCGGTCCCGATCCTGTCCCCGTTGTAGTCGATCCCGTAGCTAATGACCGGCCAGCCGTAGTTCCTGCCCGCCTCGGGCGCGTTCAGCTCGTCCCCGCCCCGCGCGCCGTGTTCGACGGTCAGCAGCCGTCCCGAAAGGTCCAGCGCCGCGCCCTGGATGTTGCGGTGGCCGATCGACAGGATCCCGGGCGTCCAGCCCTCGACCGCGACGGCCGGCTTGCCCTCGCGCGACAGCAGGATCACCTTGCCTGCCGACAGTTTCGGATCCTGCGCCTGCATCCCCGCCGGCCCGGTCCCCCGGTCGCCGGTGGTCAGGGCAATCGCCCCATCCGGCATCTCGACCAGCCGCGACCCGAAGTGCCGCCCGCCGCGATAGGGTTCGCCGAAGAATACAATGCGGAAATTCTCCAGCTGCCGCCCGTCCGGCGAGAGCCGTCCGACACCTGCCGCCGTGGCCCCGCCTCTACCAGCAGGCGCAGCGAAGCTGAGCCAGACCTCCCGGGTCTGGTCGAAATCCGCCGGCACCATCACGTCCAGCAATCCACCCTGCCCTTCCGCCATCACCTCGGGCACTCCGGCAATGGGCTGTCCTGCGCCGTCCGCAACCCTAAGCAGCCGCCCCCCGCGTTCGCTGACCAGCGCCGTCCCGTCCGGCAGGAAGGCGATGGCCCAAGGCTCTTCAAGACCTCCGATCACCCTGGAGATCGACAGGCCACCCGCCGAGGTATCGACGGTCGATGCGTGGACAGATGGCGCGACCAGCGCCATGACGAGGGAAAGCAGTTTCCGGGTTGCAAGCAATCCAAACCTCCGTGGCGCAACTACTGGGTGATCTCGCAGGAGATATAGCATCGTAGTCGCAGTTCGGACCGCCCCTGCCACGAGGATGTGACTTATGGCTTGAAGTCCGAAGAGCCTGCGCCTATCGGTTGGCGATCAGCCTTCACGCCCGGTTTGGCGGCGCCATCCTGCCGACTCTGTGTCGACAAAAAGGGGCTTCCCTTTTGCATGGCGCCTCTCTACGCTCTGCGCCAGGATTTCGATCCAACATGGGAGACACAACAAATGAAGAAACTTCTGCTGGCCGCTTCGGCCTGCGCGCTGATGGCTGGGGCCGCGGCTGCCGAGGACGTGAAGATCGGCATCCTGATCGGTTTCACCGGGCCAATCGAATCGCTGACCAGCCACATGGCCAATGCTGCCGAAGCCGCGATGGCCGAAGTGAACGCCTCGGGCAAGGCCAAGAACACCTATACCTCGGTCCGCGGTGACTCGACCTGCACCGACGCCGCCGCAGCGACCGCCGCGGCCGAGCGCATGATTACCGCAGAAGGGGTCAAGGCCATCATTGGCGGCGACTGCTCGGGCGTCACCCGCGCGGTGCTGACCAACGTCGCCATGCCGAACGGCATCGTGATGGTCTCGCCCTCGGCCACCTCGCCGGCGCTGACTGCCGACCCGGACAACGGGCTGTTCTTCCGCACCGCGCCGTCCGACGCGCGCGAAGGCGAAGTCATGGCCGACATCCTGATGGAAAAGGGCGTCAAGTCCATCGCGCTGACCTATTCAAACTCGGACTATGGCAAGGGCCTGGCCGAATCCATTGCCAATGCCTTCACCGCCAAGGGTGGTGTCGTGACGATCAACGCGGCCCATGATGACGGCAAGGCGGACTACTCCGCCGAAGTCGCGGCGCTGGCGGCAGCCGGTGGCGACCTGCTGGTCGTGGCGGGCTATCTGGACCAGGGCGGCAAGGGCATCATCCAGGCTTCGCTGGACACCGGCGCCTTCACGACCTTCGGCCTGCCGGGCGGCATGGTCGGTGACTCGCTGCCCGCGGCAATCGGTCCCGCGCTGGACGGGTCCTACGGCCAGGTTGCCCAGTCGGACAGCCCCGGCGCTGCGGTCCTGCAGGAAATGGGCAAGGCCAACGATCCGGCCTTCGATGCGACCTCGCCTTATACTCCGGAAAGCTATGACGCCGCCGCGCTGATCATGCTGGCGATGGAGGCTTCGGGCTCGACCGATCCGGCCGTATTCAAGGAAAAGATCCTGGAAATCGCGAACGGGCCGGCCGACGGATCGGGCGTCAAGATCCTTCCGGGCGAGCTTGGCAAGGCGCTGGAACTGATCGCTGCTGGCACCGCCATCGACTATGACGGCGCCTCGGGCGTGACACTGATCGGGCCGGGCGAATCCGCCGGACGCTACAAGCAGTTCGAGGTCAAGGGCGGCAAGTACGAGACCGTCCAGTTCCGTTGATCCGCCCGCAGATCGGATGAAACGGCGCGGCCCGGGAACTCCCCGGGCCGTTGCCCAAGAGAAGGCCGCCGCCATGGGCGAGACGAGCCGCGACAGGGGAAGGACATGATCCGGGTCGAGAAGCTGCACAAGCATTTCGGCGGCTTTCATGCCGTTGACGGCGCATCGCTGGAAATCAAGACCGGCACGATCACCGGCCTGATCGGTCCGAATGGCGCGGGCAAGACCACACTCTTCAATGTGATCGCGGGACGCTATCAGCCGACCTCCGGCCATGTGTTCATGGATGGCGAGGAGATCACCGGCCTGCCGCCGCACGCGTTGTTCCACAAGGGCCTTCTGCGCACTTTCCAGATCGCGCACGAGTTCGGCAGCATGACCGTTAGGGAAAACCTGATGATGGTGCCGCCGCGCCAGTCGGGCGAGAAGCTCTGGAACGCGCTCTTCTCGCGCGGGGCGGTGGCCGAGGAAGAGGAACGCATCCGTCAGAAGGCTGACGAGGTTCTGGAGTTCCTGACGATTTCACACATCGCCGACCAGAAGGCCGGGATGATCTCGGGCGGGCAGAAGAAGCTGGTGGAACTCGGCCGGACGATGATGGTCGACGCCAAGATCGTGTTCCTGGACGAGGTTGGCGCCGGCGTGAACCGGACGCTTCTGAACACGATCGGCGATGCCATCGTGCGCCTGAACAAGGAACGCGGCTATACCTTCTGCGTGATCGAGCACGACATGGATTTCATCGCGCGGCTCTGCGATCCGGTGATCTGCATGGCCGAGGGCAAGGTGCTGGCCGAGGGCACGGTGGACGAGGTCAAGAACGACGAGCGGGTGATCGAGGCCTATCTGGGCCGGGGCCTGAAGAACAAGCTGAAGGAGGAGGCCGCGCATGGCTGAACCCTTCCTGATCGGCGAGAACATGACCGGCGGCTATGGCGCGGTCGATATCCTGCATTCCTGCACGCTGGCCGTCGAACCCGGCGAGATCGCGGTGATCGTGGGTCCGAACGGCGCGGGCAAGTCCACCGCGATGAAGGCGGTGTTCGGGATGCTGAAACTGCGCCAGGGCAGCGTGAGGCTGATGGGAGAGGACATCACCTCTCTCACGCCCCAGGCTCGGGTGCGCAAGGGCATGGGTTTCGTCCCGCAGACCCACAACATCTTCACCGGCATGACGGTGGAGGAAAACCTGGAGATGGGCGCCTTCATCCGCGAGGACGAGGGCATCCGCGACACGATGGAGCAGATCTACGGCCTGTTCCCGATCCTGCGTGAAAAGCGGTATCAGAAGGCCGGAGAGCTGTCGGGCGGCCAGCGCCAGCAGGTCGCGGTGGGCCGGGCGCTGATGACCCAGCCCAAGGTCCTGATGCTGGACGAACCGACCGCCGGGGTTTCCCCCATCGTTATGGACGAACTGTTCGACCGCATCATCGAGATCGCCCGCACAGGGATTTCCATCCTCATGGTGGAACAGAATGCCCGTCAGGCGCTGGAGATCGCGGACAAGGGTTATGTGCTCGTGCAGGGCACCAACCGCTATACCGATACCGGCAAGGCCCTGCTGGCCGACCCCGACGTTCGCAAGTCTTTCCTGGGAGGTTGACGATGACGCGCCTTGCGCTTTCGGCCATGCTGGCCCTGATCCCGTCCGTTTCCCTTGCCGGGTTCGAATGCAATATAGACCGCCAATGCGGCGGCGGCACCTGCGAGCCGTTCGCCGGCGATCCGTTCCTGATCCAGGAGGCCGGCGATGTCCGGCGGATTTCCTGGCAGGGCCAGGCCTGGGAAGGCTACCAGACCTCCACGATCGACGCAGGCGGGGAGGTTTCGATCGTGATCCCGCCGCAGAACGGCGTGTCGGGCCTGGTGTCGATCTTTTCCAACGGCGAGATCCTGTTCACGGCCCATGCCATGGGCGACAGCGCGGTGGCCATCACCGGCTCGGGCACCTGCATGGCGGATGGCGGCTGAACGATGACCAAGAATTCCACTGATTGCCGCGTGACCCGATGGACCTTCTGAACGCCCTTACGGCCTTTCTCAACTTCATCGTGGTTCCTGGTCTTGCCTATGGCAGCCAGCTTGCGCTCGGGGCGCTTGGCATCACCCTGATCTTCAGCGTGCTGCGCTTTTCGAACTTCGCCCATGGCGACACGATGGCCTTCGGGACAGCCTTCGTGATCCTCTTCACCTGGTGGTTCCAGTCGATGGGGATCAGCGCGGGGCCTCTGCCGACCGCGCTCCTGGCCCTGCCGTTGGGCATCCTTGTCACCATCGCGATGGTCCTGGCGACCGACCGGGTGGTCTATCGCTTTTACCGCAAGCAGCGGGCCAAGCCGATCATCGTCGTCATCGTCTCGACCGGGGTGATGTTCGTGATGAACGGTCTTGTCCGCATGATCATCGGAACCTCGGAGCAGAATTTCAGCGACGGGGCGCGCATGCTCCTGAACCCGCAGGATTTCCGGGCCGCAACCGGACTGGCCGAGCCCCTGGCGATCAAGACGACGCAGGCGATCTCGGTCGCGGCGGCGGCAATCTGCTGCGTCGCGCTCTTCTGGTTCCTGCAACGCACCCGCACCGGCAAGTCGATGCGTGCCTATGCCGACAACGAGGACCTGGCGCTGTTGTCCGGCATCAACCCCGAGCGCGTGGTGACCATCACCTGGATCGTCGCGGGGGCGCTCGCCTGCATCGCGGGTACGCTCTATGGCCTGGACAAGTCATACCGCGGCGTCGTCTATTTCAGCCTGCTGATGCCGATGTTCGCCGCAGCGATCGTCGGCGGGCTCGGCAGCCCGCTCGGCGCCGTTGTCGGCAGCTTCATCGTCGCCTTCTCGGAACTGATCGTCACCAACGCCTGGCGCAAGATCTTCAGCTACCTGCTGCCACCGGACTGGCTGGGCGACGGTCTCTATCAGGCACTGTCAACCGACTACAAGGTCGCGGTCTCGTTCGGCATCCTGATCATCGTGCTCCTGTTCCGCCCGCAGGGCATCTTCGGAGGCAAATGACATGTCGCGCTATCGCAACCTGCTGATGTTCGCCGGCGTGGCGCTGCTGTTCATCCTCACGGGCCTGCTGCAAAGCTGGAACCTGTCACTGAACATCCTGAACCTCGCGCTGTTGTCCTGCATCATGGCAATCGGCGTGAACATCCAGTGGGGCTATGCCGGCCTGTTCTCGACCGGCATCGTCGGGTCGGTCGCGCTGGGGGGGCTGGCGGTGGTTCTGGTCTCGTCCAAGCCCGTGCCCGAGGGATGGGCGGCCGGCGGGCCGCAGATCGTCGAGGCGCTGGCCTTCGCGGCGCTGGCCATCGGCCTGGCCACCTGGCTGTACCGGAAGCTGCCCCCCGGCACCAGCCGCACGCTGGCGCTGGCGCTGTATCTGGTGGTGGCATTCTTCATCTACCGGATGATCCTGGACCCGGCCGTGACCGCGGTCGAGGCGAACAACCCCGCGCAGGCTGGCAACATCGGCGGGCTCGGGTGGAACTCGCTCATCGCCTGGCCAGTGGGCGCGCTGATGGCCGCCGCTGCCGCCTGGGTGATCGGCAAGATCGCTCTTGGCCTGCGCGAGGATTACCTCGCCATCGCAACGCTGGGTATCGCCGAGATCATCGTCACCGTGCTGCGCAACGAGGACTGGCTGGCCCGGGGGGTGAAGAACCTGATCGACCTGCCCCGCCCGTGGCCGGTGCCGAAAGAGGTGGACCTGCAGCTCAATCCAGTGTTCCTCGAGCCCGTGGCGGCGATGAACCTGGATCCGGTCACCGCGTCCACCATCTTCGTCAAGCTGCTTTACGCCACCATGTTTGGCATTGTCCTGGCGCTGCTGGTCTGGGGGTGCGAGCGCGCCCTGAACAGCCCCTGGGGCCGCATGGTGCGCGCGATCCGCGACAACGAGGTTTCCGCGGCGGCCATGGGCAAGGATGTGAAGTTCCGCCATCTGCAGATCTTCATCATCGGTTCGGCCGTGGTCGGGTTGGCGGGGGCGATGATGACCTCGATGGAGGGCCAGTTGACCCCTCCCTCCTACCTGCCCCTGCGCTTTACGTTCCTGATCTGGGTGATGGTCATCGTCGGCGGGTCCGGCAACAACTGGGGCGCGATCCTCGGCGGTCTGCTGATCGGCTGGCTGTATCTGGCGGTCGAATTCCTTGGGCCGCAGGTGATGGCGATCCTGACCTCGGGATTGCCGGCAGGGCCGCTGAAGACCCACCTTCAGGACACCGCGTCGCACATGCGGCTTCTGACGCTGGGGGTCGTGCTGCTGGTGGTCCTGCGCTTTGCGCCCAAGGGCCTGATCCCGGAAAAGTAATGGGGGCCATGGCACCATCACAGCAATTTGTGCTAGTGCTGGCGCTCTGGGGCAGCCATTACGGACCCGCCCACGTCAATGCCCTGGTCGAGGCCGCCCACAGGCATTCGCCCGGACTTGCCGGGGTTGTCCTGATGACCGACCGGCTGCGAGAGGGCGTCGACGGAAGGGTGTTGCAGAAGCTGATTCCGGCCCCATTTGACGCAGCCGAGTTCCAGACCTTCGGCTATCGCGCAAAACTGTCGGTCTTTCTGGCCGTCGAGCCCTCGGCCGATACGACATGCGTGTATCTGGATCTGGACAGTATCATCATCGGCGACGTGGGACGCATCGCCGCGCATGTCGCGGGACCGGACAATCTGCTGATGCTGCCCCCGGCAGGGCTGGGCTTCGGCAGCTTGCGTTGGTTTCTCGACCGCGTCCGGAGGAACCCTGCAAGATTTCCGGTCGGAAACTCCTCGGTTCTCGCCTTTCATTCGGCGGCCGATCCGAACCTTGCACGGCTATACGCGCAGCATTTCGCAACCGGCACCCTGCCGCCGGGACTCGATTCCGCCATCGACGATATCGTGATCTCCGCCTTTGGCCGCGGGCAGATCCGCGCCATTCCGACGGATTGCGCGGTCATGCTGCGGCGCGAGTTCCTGTCGCGGATACCGGTCTGGCCCCGGATCAAGTCGCGCCTTCCCTGGGTGCGGCGGCGGCGGGAGCGGCTTGCGGTGGTCACTCTGAACGGTGTTTCCGTGAAGGCGGAAACACTCGCGAGACTGACCCCGGGAGCCAGACTCGAAGACGGACGCGGACGCAGCGCCCCATGGAGCGAGGCCGGTTTCGGCGCGCTCTGGCCCCCCCTGCACGCGGCAAGCCAGAGGCTGGCCGCAACCATGACTGCAAAAAGCGACTGATTCCTGTCGCGGATAAGCGGGCCTTGCCGCGCCCTCGCGGTCAGCTTGACGCTCAAGTTCAGACTGCTTCGGAGATCCGGGATGAAGACCCATGCGCGCGTGGTGGTGATCGGCGGCGGCGTCGTCGGCTGCTCTGTGTTGTATCACCTGACCAAGCTGGGTTGGTCGGATGTCATGCTGATCGAGCGGTCCGAATTGACCAGCGGCTCGACCTGGCACGCGGCGGGTGGCTTCCACACGATCAACGGCGACACCAACATGGCCGCCCTGCAAGGCTATACGATCCGGCTTTACAAGGAGCTGGAGGCGATCACCGGCATGTCCTGCGGCCTGCACCATGTGGGCGGCGTGACGCTGGCCGACAACGAGGCCCGGTTCGAGATGCTGAAGGCCGAACGCGCCAAGCATCGCTACATGGGGCTGGATACCGAGATCCTGTCGCCCGAGGAGATTCGCAAGCTGACCGACGGGCTGGTGAATGTCGATGGCATCCTCGGCGGGCTGTATGACCCGCTCGACGGCCACCTCGACCCGTCGGGGACAACCCATGCCTATGCCAAGGCCGCGCGGATGGGCGGGGCCGAGATCGTGCTGCACAACCGCGTGCTCGAGACCAACCCGACGAAGGACGGCTGGGAAGTCGTCACCGAGAAGGGCACCGTCACCTGCGAGCATCTGGTAAATGCTGGCGGCCTCTGGGCGCGGGAAATCGGGGCAATGGCGGGGGTTTACTTGCCTTTGTTGCCGATGGCGCACCAATACCTGGTGACGGACGACATCCCCGAGATCATGGACATCCTGAAATCGGGCCGCGAGTTCCCGCATGTGATGGACCCCGGCGGGGAATCCTATCTGCGGCAGGAAGGCCGCGGCCTCTGCATAGGCTTCTACGAGAAACCCTGCGAGCCCTGGTCGGTAGACGGCACGCCCTGGGACTTCGGCCACGAGCTTCTGAACGAGCAGTTCGACAAGATCGAGGACTCGGTCAACTTCGCCTACCGCCGCTTCCCGGTGCTGGAACGCTCGGGCGTCAAACGGGTGATCCACGGGCCCTTTACCTTTGCCCCGGACGGCAACCCGCTGATCGGGCCGGTTCCGGGGCTGCGCAACTACTGGTCGGCCTGCGCGGTGATGGCGGGCTTCAGCCAGGGCGGCGGCATGGGGCTCGCGCTCGCGCAATGGATGATCCACGGCGAGGTGGAACGCGACCCGCGCGGTTTCGACGTGGCGCGCTTCGGGAACTGGACCTCGCCCGGCTACACGGTGCCGAAGGTCATCGAGAACTACCAGATGCGCTTCAGCGTCTCTTACCCGAACGAGGAACGCCCCGCCGCCCGCCCGTTCCGCACCACGCCGATGTATCAGGTCTTCGATGGCATGAACGCGGTCTGGGGCCAGCAATACGGGCTGGAGGTGGTCAACTACCACGCGCTCCCGGGCGAGCCGCGCTATGAGACGCCGACCTTCAAACGCTCGAACGCCTGGGAGGCGACGCGGCAGGAGGTGATGGCGGTGCGCGAAGGCGTCGGCATCAACGAGGTGCAGAACTTCGGCAAGTATCGGGTCACGGGCGCGGGCGCGCGGGCCTGGCTCGACCGGATCATGGCGGGCCGCATCCCGCAGCCGGGGCGGCTGTCGCTGACGCCGATGCTGGCGGAAAGCGGCAAGATCATCGGCGATTTCACCGTCACCTGCCTGTCCGAGACCGAGTTCCAGCTGACCGCCAGCTACGGCGCACAAGGCTGGCACAGCCGCTGGTTCGAGCAACATGCAGAACCGGGCGTAACGGTCGAGAATATCTCGGATTCCCGGTCCGGCTTCCAGATCGCGGGGCCCAAGTCGCGCGAGCTTCTGTCCCGCGTCACCCGGTCGGATGTCAGCGCCGAAGCCTTCAGGTTCATGGACGTGAAGCGGATGACCGTGGGCATGGCCAACTGCATCGTGCAGCGGGTGAGCTATACCGCCGATCTAGGCTACGAGATCTACACCGACCACATGTCGGTCCGTCATCTGTGGGATGTGCTGTCGGCCGCCGGCAAGGACCTCGGCCTGCGACCCTTCGGGATGCGGGCGATGATGTCCCTGCGACTGGACAAGTGGTTCGGCTCCTGGGGCCGAGAGTTCAGCCCCGACTACACGCCCGCCGAGACCGGCCTTGACCGCTTCATCGCATGGAACAAGCCCGTGGACTGGATCGGCAAGGCCGCCGCGCTGAGAGAAAAGGCCGAGGGGCCCAAGCGCAGGTTGGTGCCGATCGTGGTCGATGCCGCCGATGCCGATGTCGTGGCCTGGGAGCCGATCTGGCTGGACGGCGCGGTGGTGGGCTGGTGCACCAGCGGGGGCTTCAGTCACTGGACCGGCAAGTCGGTGGCGCAGGGCTTCATCCCGGCCGACCGGGTCCAGGACGGGCTGGCGCTGGAGATCGAGATCCTCGGCGAACGCCGCCCCGCGCGGGTGCATCTCGCGCCTCTGTGGGACGACGGCGGCCGGATGCGCGGCTGAGGTCGCATTGACATGCCGGGCGCCCGTGCCAAGCATGCAGGCATGGACCCCACCGTCGCCATTCTGATCCTCGCCGCCGGGGCCTCGACCCGGATGCGTGGTCGGGACAAGCTGTTGCAGCCGATCGGCGACCGGCCGATCCTGCGGCGGATCGCCGAGACCGCCCTGAAGACCGGGATGCCGGTCTGGGTCACCCTGCCCCCCGACGCCGGGACGCGGCAGGCGGCGCTGGACGGACTGTCGGTTCGCATCGTGCCGGTGCCGGATGCACAGCTTGGCATGTCCCGCTCGCTGGTGCGGGGCGTGGGGGAGGTCATGGCCGAAGAGCCTGGGATCGAGGCCGGACTGATGATCCTGCCGGCCGACATGCCCGACTTCACCACCGAGGCGCTGGATGGGCTGATCCATGCGTTTCGGTCCGCACCGCAGCAGATCTGGCGCGGAAGCACGGCAGAGGGTCAACCGGGGCATCCGACGATCTTTCCCCGCGATCTCTGGCCCGAGCTTGCAAAGGTGACAGGCGACGAAGGGGGACGGTCGGTCCTTCTCGCCCACCGGGACCGGCTAAGCCTGCTGCCCCTGCCAGGAACCATGGCATTGCGCGATCTGGACACGCCAGAGGACTGGGCAGCCTATCTCGGCCGCCCGCTCTGATCAGCGCGACAGGAGGACCTTCGCCTCGTGCGCCTTCAGCGACAGGCGCGCGGCCGGGAATACATCCTCGCCGGCGGCGAGTTCCGGGAAAAGGTCAAGGACTTCCTCCCGCGCCGCCGCATCCAGAGCGGACAGGGTCCGCTCGGCCGGCTGGAAGCTTTCCGTCCAGATGCCGTCGGACAGCACGATTTCGTGCCGGTCGAACAGGATATGGACGTAAGTGACCCCTTCGGCCGGCAGCGCGCGGCTGACCTCGGCCAGCCCGACCAGATGTTTGGCCGGCACCAGCACCTCGGCCTCGCCGAAATACATCTCGGCCCGCGCCCCCTCGATCAGCAGGCGGTGCTGTGGCGAGACCAGCATCGACCGGTCAGGCTTGGCAGCACCAAGCGCCCTGGCCGCGATGCGCACGGGCTGCAACTGGGGACGCGCCTGCAACTCCGCACGGGACAGCCTGCGCCGGCCGATCCAGCGCAGCGGCTGCAAGCCGTTGTCCCGTGTGACGACCAGATCGCCGACGCGCAGATCCTCCACCGCGACCGGGCCATGCTCGGTCATGATGCGGGTTCCGGCGGTGAAGCAGACGATCACCACGTTCTCGATGTCGGTGAAGGTCAGCGTGCCGACGACGGTTACGCCGTCGGGCCCGAAGAAGGTGATCGTCCCGTTCTCCTGGTTGAACGGATCGTAGGTCAGTTCGATCCGGGCCCAGCCGAAGCCGGTGATGTCGACGGTAAGCGTGTCATTGTCGGTACCGCCACTGCCCCCGAAGATGGACTCGTTCAGCGCCACATCGTTGCGCGCGGGGTTGCCGGTGTAGGCGGTGTTGAAGCCGACGAAGAACTGGTCCTCGTCATCCTCGCCATACATGACGTCGCGGCCAATGCCGCCATAAAGCACGTCGCGACCGGTTCCGCCGCTCAGGGTGTCGCTGCCGTCCCCGCCGTAGAGCAAGTCATTGCCGCCGTCGCCCGTCAGCTGGTCGTTGCCGGCATCGCCGTAAAGCGTATCGGCGTCATTGCCACCGAAGAGCGTGTCATTGCCGGTGCCGCCGTACAGCAGATCGGTGCCGTCATTCCCGGCCAGCACGTCATCGCCATCCTCGCCGCGAAGCGTATCGGCGTCATTGCCGCCATAAAGCGTGTCTGCGCCGATGCCGCCATACAGGAGGTCGCGGCCAGCATCACCCGACAGGAAGTCGTTGTTCTCGTCACCGTAGATGGTGTCGTTGTCGGCCCCGCCATAGAGGCTGTCGGGTCCATCCTGGCCCGAGATGAAGTCGTTGCCGGCGCCACCATAGATGATGTTGGTGTAGGCGTCGTTCGGATCGAAGCTGAAGCCGTCGAAGCCGACAAGGGTATCGTCGAAATTCGACCCGATGATCCCGTCGACGCCAAAACCGGAGTCGCCGGCAGCTGCCCCATTGGCGCCGGTCAGGGTGCCGCCTGTCAGGCTGACGTTAACGCCGACACCGGAGTCGGAGTAGTCCACGAAATCGAGACCCTCACCGCCATAGAAGACGTCGGCGTTCGCACCGCCTTGCAGCGTGTCGTCCCCCGCCCCGCCATACAGCGTGTCGACCCCGTCGCCGCCGAACAACCGATCGTTCCCGTCGACGCCTTCCAGCCGGTCCGCACCGGCATCTCCGTAAAGCGTATCATTGCCCGCATCACCAAAGAGCGAGTCGGTGTCGTTACCGCCAAACAGCAGGTCGGCATCATTGCCGCCGTACAGCGTATCGTTACCTACGCCGCCAAAAAGGCTGTCGAGGCCGTCATTGCCGTACAGGCGGTCGGCGCCATCGTCGCCATAGACAATGTCGTTTCCGGCATCGCCAGAGAGCGTGTCGCCGTCGTTTCCTCCATACAGAAGGTCGGCAACGTTGCCGCCATACAGCGTATCGACGCCGACGCCACCGTAGAGGGTGTCAAGGCCGTCGTCGCCGAACAGCCGGTCGGCGCCATTGTCTCCATAGACGGTGTCGTTTCCGGCATCGCCGTAGAGCGTGTCGTCCCCGGTGCCTCCGTACAGGAGATCGGCATCGTTGCCGCCATACAGGGTATCGGACGAGGCATCGCCGGACAGGACATCCAGACCGTCATTGCCGTAGAGCAGATCCGTTCCGTTGCCGCCGTAAAGCGTGTCGTTGGCTGTCAGACCGCGAAGCGTGTCGTTTCCGTTGTTTCCGAAGAACAGGTCGTTGAAATTGCCATCGTTGTCGCCGACGATGCTTTCACCGCCACCGCCACCGTAGATGGTCGACATAAATTAAGTCTCCCTGCCTCGTCCGCGCAACCTAGCCATCTCCTTTGACCGCTTTTTGTCAAAACTATGCCGGCTCTTTGCCAGGACCGGGCAAGTTTCAACAAATCGTGGCTATGGTCGCTCGATTTACCGGAAATAGTTGCCGTTCTCTTTACCGCATCTCTGATTATGTAGCGAGTCCCATGGCGTCCGCATCGGTCAGAATCCGGCGCGATGGGCCATATGCCGCTCGTCCTGCCGCGGTCTTGAGCTCGGGGAACAATTCCAGGATCTCCAGCCGCTGCGCATTGCCGATCCCCTTCAGCGAGGTGTCATCGGGATGGAAGGTCTCGGTCCAGACGCCGTTCGACAGCACCACCTCGTGCCGGTCGCACATGAAGTGGATGTAGGTCGTGCCGCTGGACTGCACGGTATGCACCCCCTGCGCGGCCAGATGCTTGGCGGCGACCAGTACCTCGCGTTCGCTGTAACGCACGGAAACCCGGCTGTTGGTGACGAGGACACGGTGGTTCGGCGACACCATCATGTCCCGCTCGGGAAGGCCCTTTCCGAGCGAGCCCTGCTGGATGAAGACCGGCAAGAGATGCGGCTCGGCCTGGAAGTCGTGCAGGAACATCTGCGTCTTGCCGACCCAGCGCACGGTCTGGATGCCGTTGTCGCGGGTGACGACCCGGTCTCCGGCCGAGATCAGCTCGACCGGGACCTCGCCGCGCTGCGTCGTGATCAGGGTGCCGGGGGTAAAGCACGGCGTGGCGCGTGGCGCCCGCTCCCAGGACGGGCCGTCGATCTCTGACTGGAAGGCATCGTCCGACATCATGACCCTCTGCTCCCGTAACACGATACCCCCGCGGACGGCGCGGGACGATCAATCCTGCATACCGTCCCGCCCGGGACAGAGAAAAGCAGAAAATTGTTGTTAAACAAGGGCAACACAGGCGGAATTCAGCCCAAACGTGTGCTCCATTCGCTGCCAGCAGAGCGCGCGGCGACATCGGCGCGAAAAAGACCGAAATGGCAGCACGAAACACGCACCGCAAAATCCTGAACAGGCGCGCATTTCAATCCAGGCGTGTATGCAGGATTGTATCACATCAAATCTGCGAGAAGGTACCGCTCAACTGCCTGTTGATCGACAGTTGAATGCTTGTTCCATTCATGATGCGCGATTCATGGCCATGCGGTGTTTCCAGATCGGCGGGCAAAAAAGCTGATTTCCGCGAAATGGAGCAAGCCGCGAAAAACGCGATCGAATCGGTGCAGATCCCGTCCGTGGACCATTGTGGTGCCCGAGGCGAGACTCGAACTCGCAAACCTTGCGGCGGAGGATTTTGAATCCCCTGCGTCTACCATTCCGCCACTCGGGCCACCGCATGCGGGTCTATCGCCTCGGCCCGCCGCCGTCAACGCGTCACAGGTTGTCGGTCTGGAACGTGTCGCAATCAGCCATCTGGCCCGATTGCAGCCCGATCATGAACCAGCGTGACCGCTGTTCCGAGGTGCCGTGGGTAAAGGTGTGCGGCATGGGGCGCTGGCCGGCGTTGCGCTGCAACGTGTCGTCCCCGATCTGGCGCGCGGCATTGACCGCCTCTTCCAGGTCGCCGCGCTCGACCACGCCCAGGGTCTGCGCCGCCTCGCGTGCCCAGATGCCGGACAGGCAGTCGGCCTGCAACTCGATCCGGACCGAGATCGCGTTTGATTCCGCCTGGCTGACCTGCTGGCGGATCTGGTTCGCCTTGCCGAGGATCCCGAGTTCGTCCTGGACGTGATGGCCGATCTCGTGGGCAACCACATAGGCCGCGGCGAAGTCGCCGCCGGCGCCGAGCCGCTGGTGCAGGGTCGTGAAGAAGGCAGTGTCGAGATAGACCTTCTTGTCGGCCGGGCAGTAGAACGGGCCGGTCGCCTCGGACGCGCCGCCGCAGGCCGAGCGGGTGGCCTCCTTGAAGAGGACCAGCGTCGCGGGCTGGTAGGTCCGGCCGAGCTGTTCCTGGAAGACGCGGGTCCAGATTTCCTCGGTGTCGCCCAGGACGACCGAGACGAATTCGCCCTCGGCCTGGTCCGCGGCCGTCAACTCGACCGGTGCCCCGCCCGAAGAGGACGTGTCTCCGGTGCCGAGAAGCTGGCTGGGATCGACCCCGAGGAACATGGCGATCAGGAAGACGATGATCGCCCCGCCGCCGCCGATCCCGGCAACCTGGCCAGCCCTGCCGCCGCCCATCCGGCGCCGGTCCTCGATGTTGCTGCTGCCCCTGCGCCCGCGCCATTCCATGTCGTCACCCCTTCCCGCAGCCGATGTGTCCACAGTGGACAATCCGGCTTACCCAATAAGAATCAGCAGGTTGCCCGCGGCCGTTCATGATTCCTCAACCAGGTTCCCCGGGAGCCTGGCACAAATCCTATCCGCAGCTCCGTCGGTTCGGAAGCGCGAATGCACGCTTGCGTGCGACGGGAGGCAAGCCCCTTTCCCTTTCTGCGCCCCGCACCTATGGTCGCGGCGCATCCGTGAAGAGCAGACGCATGACCCTGACCCGCCCGACCCTGATCCTGATCGCCACCCTCGGCTCTGCGGCCATGCTTGGCGGCGCCTTCGCGTTCCAGTACATCGGCGGGCTCGCCCCCTGCCAGCTGTGCCTTTACCAGCGGTGGCCGCATGCGGCGGCGATCCTGATCGGGGTCCTGGCGCTTGCGACGGGCTGGCGGGGGCTGGCCTGGGCCGGCGCGCTGGCGGCGCTGGCCACGGCGGCGATCGGGGTGTTCCATGTGGGCGTCGAGCAGCTTTGGTGGGAAGGTCTTGCCACCTGCACCGCCGGGTCGATCAGCGGTATTTCCACCGCCGACCTTCTGGATCCGACCAAGGATGTCGCGGCCGTGGTGCGCTGCGACGAGATCGCCTGGTCGCTGTTCGGCATCTCGATGGCGGGGTGGAACGTGATCCTGTCGCTGGGCCTTGCCGGCCTCTGGGTCGCGGCGGCACGCCGGGACTGAGGCCGGAAGCGGGGGTGCTTCGCCCCCCGCACCCCCCGAGAGTATTTGGAAAAGGGCAAGCCGCAGAGGCGGTTCTGCGGCGATCCTGATCTAGTCGTACGAGGCCGGCCCGGCGCAGAGACGGGCGTGTTCCTGAATCGCGAAACGGTCGGTCATGCCGGCGACATAGTCGGCCACCACGCGGGCCAGCCGCGTCTCGTCGGTGGCCGCGGCCACGTCCGCTTGCCATTCGGGCGGCAGGAGTTCGGGTTGGCGCAGGAAGAGCGGGAAGAGGTCGTCGATCATCCGCGTGACCCGCGCGCGTTCCTGCATGACCGAGGGCGCGCGATACATGCGGTGGAAGAGGAAGCTGCGCACCGCCTTCAGATCCTGGTAGAGGGGTTTGGAGAAGCGGATCACCGTCGTGCCCATGTGGCGGATCTCGTCCACCGATCGGGGCTGCGCACTGGCCAGCCGGTTCTGGGCCACGGCGATCACGTCCTCGACCATGCGGCCGAAGACCCGGCGCAGCGCCTCGTGCCGGCGGCGCATCCTTTCGAGCCCCGGATAGAGGCGGTCCACCTCATGGAAGGCCGGGCCGGTCACAGGAAGGTCCATCAGGTCGGCCTCGGTGAAGAGGCCCGAACGCAGGCCGTCGTGCAGGTCATGGTGCGAATAGGCCACGTCGTCGGCGATGGCGGCGACCTGGGCCTCGGCCGAGGCGTGGCTGTCGAGTTCGAGATCCCATTGGGCATTCACTTCGGCCAGCGCATAAGGCAGCGGGCCGTCATGCTTGCGGTCGGCATTGGGGCCGGTGACGGGCCCGTTGTGCTTGGCGATGCCCTCAAGGGTTTCCCAGGTGAGGTTCAGCCCGTCGAAATCGGCGTAATGCCGTTCCAGCCGGGTCACGATGCGCAGCGCCTGGGCGTTGTGATCGAAGCCGCCATAGGGCGCCATGAGCCGTTCCATGGCGTCCTCGCCGGTATGGCCGAAGGGCGTGTGGCCAAGGTCATGCGCCAGCGCGATTGCCTCGGCGAGATCCGTGTTCAGGCCGAGGACCCCGGCGATGGTGCGCGCGACCTGCGCCACCTCGATCGTATGGGTCAGACGGGTGCGGTAGTAGTCGCCTTCGTGTTCGACGAAGACCTGGGTCTTGTGTTTCAGCCGCCGGAAGGCCGAGGAATGGATGATCCGGTCGCGGTCCCGCTGATAGGGCGACCGGAAGGAAGAGAGCCGCTCGGGCCACTGGCGCCCACGGCTTTGATCGGGCTGGCAGGCGAAGGCGGCGAGCATGGGCTGTCCTTGTGAGGCACGGTCAGGTTCCATATATTCGGGGCGGATGCCGATGGATACGGGAACAGCCATGGAACTCACGCTTCCTCCCAGGGTGACCGACCGGGCCTTCGCCCGGCTGGCCGAGATTGCCGCGGCCACGGGCGAGGCGCGCCCCCTGCGGGTAGCGGTGGACGGCGGCGGCTGTTCTGGATTCCAGTATTCGATCACCCTGGACGAGCCCGCGGCCGACGACCTGGTGTTGGAAAAGGACGGACAGCGCGTGCTGGTGGACCAGGTCAGCCTGCCCTTCCTTGCGAATGCCGTGATCGACTTTACCGACGAGCTGATCGGCGCGCGGTTCGTGGTCGAAAATCCCAACGCCAAGTCCAGCTGCGGCTGCGGAACCAGTTTTTCGCTGTAGCGCCCCTCGCCGCGCCGCCGCAGCGCGCTAGCTTCAGCGCTCTCACGGCGCGAGGAACGAACATGCGGGTACTGATGCTGGGCTCGGCGCCGATGGCGGCAGAGGCGGCGCGCTGGCCGCGCGAGCCGTTCGACCTGGTGCTGGCAATCAACAATGCCTGGCGGATCCGGTCGGACTGGGACGTAGCGATCCATCCTTATGACTTTCCGGCAGAGCGGCAGGCGGTTGCGGGACCGGGCCAGCGCATCGTGACCGAAGCCGAGTTCGTGCCGGCGCAGAATGAATACGGCGGTTTTGTTTACGCCGGCGCAACAATGGCATTCACAGCCGCTTACTGGGCATTGCACGCACTGAAGCCGGAGGTCATCGCGGTATTCGGCTGCGACATGCAGTATCCGGCGTCGGGGCCGACGCATTTCTACGGCTCGGGGACGCCCGACCCGTTGCGGCAGGACGTGACGCTGCGCTGTCTGGAGGCGAAGGCGGCGCGGCTGATGCTGCTGGCGGCGCGGCAGGGGTGTGCGATGGTCAACCTGTCCACCGGGCCATCGCGGCTGGTGTTCCCCCGCCTGGGCCGGACCCAGGTGGGCAGTGCGCGACCGATGCACGGCAATGGGCCGGTGGTCGCGGCGGCGCTGCGGCGCGAGGCGGAGCTGGGCTACCTGGTGGCCTCGGGGCGTTACTGGGAGGAGGTGGAGCGGTTCGACGTGGCCGAACTGGACCGGCTGGATGCCATGTGGTTGGAGGCGGCCGCGCTGCCCTTGCGCCGGACGGCTTGAGCCGGGCGCAGAGGGAGCCTAGGGTCGCGGGAAGCGGAGGATCCGGGCATGAAGCTGGCGACGTTCAACATCAACGGGATCAAGGCGCGGATCGAGGCCTTGCGGGTCTGGCTGGAGGAAGCCGCGCCGGATGTTGTCTGCCTGCAGGAGATCAAGTCGGTGGACGAGGCCTTTCCGCGCGAAGCGTTCGAGCGGTTGGGCTACCTGGTCGAGACGCACGGGCAGAAGTCGTTCAACGGGGTGGCGATCCTGTCGAAGCTGCCGTTGAGCGATGTGCGGCGGGGCTTGCCTGGGGACGAGAGCGACGAACAGGCGCGCTGGATCGAGGCGGTGGTGGAGGTCGGGCGACCGCTCAGGGTCTGCGGGCTCTACCTGCCGAACGGGAACCCGGCACCGGGGCCGAAGTTCGACTACAAGCTGGCCTGGATGGCGCGGATGGAGGCGCGGGTGCGCGAGCTGCTGGCAGCGGAGGAGCCGTTCGTCTGCCTGGGGGACTACAACGTGATCCCGCAGGCGGTGGACGCGGCGAAGCCGGAAGCCTGGGCGACCGACGCGCTGTTCCTGCCGGAAAGCCGGGCGGCGTTCCGGCGGATCGCGCATCTGGGGCTGACGGATGCCGTGCGGGTGCGCGATGCGGCGCCGGGACTCTACACCTTCTGGGACTACCAGGCAGGCGCCTGGGAGCGGAACAACGGCATCCGGATCGACCATGTGATGTGCTCTCCGCAGGTGGCGGACCGGCTGGAGGGGGCAGGCATCGACAGGGCGGTGCGGGGGCGGGACAAGCCGAGCGACCATGTGCCGGTCTGGGTGGAGATCGCAGCCTGAGCGGAGCGTGTCCACGGTGGACAGAGCCCGTTGCACGCCTGCTATCAATGTCTTGGTTGCGGAGGTCAGGGAATTTATAAGGTTTCCGGTCCGCATTCCGGTTGGCGGACCCGTGCCGAGCTGAGCGCCTGCGGCGCAATGCTTTTGTCTCGCCTCTGGCGCGAGCGCCAACCGGCTCGGGCCTCGGGGGCGCTTCGCCCCCCGGCCCTCCGAGAGCATTTGTGAAAGGGCAAGAGCGGGCGGTGAGGGCCGGGATGGGGGGAAGTCGAGGCGAACCCGGGCCTAAGGGGTGCTTTGCGTAACGTCGTGGCCGTAAAGCCAGTCGAACCGGGCGAGCATAGCGCCGGGGGAGAGTCGCCCGAAGAGCCTGAGGCCGGCATGGCCGATCAACCGGGGCAGGCCCGACAGGTGATAGGCGCGGGCATTGGCATTGGCGGCGGCGACGATGCGGGCGGTGCGGGGTCTGCGCGCGGCCTGGTAGGCGGCCAGCGCGCCGGCCGGGGTGTCATGGCGCGCAAGGCTGTCGGCGAGAACCCAGGCATCCTCGAGCCCCATGCTGGCCCCTTGCGCGAGGAAGGGCAACGTCGGATGCGCGGCATCGCCGAGGATCGCAACCCCGCCCTGCCCCATCGGCCTGACCCAGGTTTCGGCGAGGCGATGGCGGAAGAGGCCCCAGAGCCACGGATCCTCCACCCGGTCGAGCCAGGCGCGGACCCGCGGAGAAAAGCCCGCGAAGGCGAGCCGCAGATCCATCGGATCGTCGCGCAGGGTCCAGCTTTCCTCGGCCCATTTCGCGCGTTCTTCCACGGCGACGATGTTGCGCAGGGCACCGGCGCGCAGCGGATAGCTGACGAGGTGCCGGCCCGGTCCCATGTGAACCTCGGCCACCGGCGCGGCGCCGGGTTCGCAGGGGAGCACCGCGCGCCAGGCGACCTGGCGGGTGAAGAAGGGCGTCCCGGGCCCGTTCAGCGCCGCGCGGATCTGGGAGTGCAAACCGTCGGCCCCGATCAGGAGCGGCGTCTCGATCCGCTCGCCCCCGTCCAGCACGACGACCGGCCGGGGGCCGGACAGCACCACGGACTCGACGCGGGACAGAAGACGCAGGGTCACGCCCGCCTCTTGCGCGGCGGACAGAAGCAGCGCGATCAGGTCGGCGCGGTGCAGGAAGTGGTAGCCCTGCCCGGGCCGCAGGCGGGCGAGGTCAAGGCGGGTGACCGTCTCGCCCGTGGGCCCGTCGATCAGTTGCACCGCCTCGGCGCGGATCGAGGCGGCATCAAGCGCGGCCTGAAGGCCAAGGGCGCGCAGCACGCAGGCGCCGTTGGGCGAGATCTGGAGACCCGCCCCCACCTCGCGGATCGCGTCGGCCTTTTCGAGTACCGTGACCTGCGCCCCATGCAACGCCAGCGCCCGCGCCACGGCCAGACCGGCGACACCGGCGCCGACAACGGTTGCGGATTGACCGATCAAGGACATCGCTTACCCCCGGCATGACAACGCCGGACCTCGGGCCCGGCGTCAAGTACGCAAACCGTCGCGCGACCGCATCAGTCGTCGCGATGGACCTTCTCGCGCCGTTCATGCTTTTCCTGGGCTTCCAGCGTCATCGTGGCGATCGGGCGCGCGTCGAGCCGCTTGAGACTGATCGGTTCCCCGGTCACCTCGCAATAGCCGAACTCGCCGTTCTCGATCCGGCGAAGCGCGGCGTCGATCTTGGCCACCAGCTTGCGCTGGCGGTCGCGGGTCCGCAGTTCCAGCGCACGGTCGGTTTCTTCCGAGGCGCGGTCGGCAATGTCGGGCACGTTGCGGGCCGAGTCCTGCAGGCTGTCGATGGTTTCAGCCGACTGTTCGAGCAGTTCCTGCTTCCAGGTCAGCAGCTTGCGGCGGAAATATTCGAGCTGGCGGTCGTTCATGAACGGCTCGTCCTCGGCGGGACGATAATCGTCGGGCAGGAAAACCTCGGCCTTCATCGAAACTCTCTCCTTCGTGCCGGATCGCTCCGACAGGTGGGCTTCTGTCATGGACGCGCTCCTGTTGCGCGGGCATGTATCGCAAGCCCGGACGATTGTCACTAGCGGTTGCGACATTTTCCGGGCGTGAGTAGGGTTTGCCGGTGGCAGGGAAACAGATTGTTGATCGCGCGATGAAATTTGCCTCGACGGAAACCTATGTCGCCCCGGAGGACCTGGCGCTGGCGGTGAATGCGGCGGTCCGGCTGGAGCGGCCGCTTCTGGTGAAGGGCGAGCCGGGGACCGGCAAGACCGAGCTTGCCCGTCAGGTGGCGGGGGCGCTGGGGCTGCCGCTGATCGAATGGCATGTGAAGTCCACGACCAAGGCGCAACAGGGCCTTTACGAATATGACGCGGTGAGCCGTCTGCGCGACAGCCAGCTGGGCGAAGCGCGTGTGCACGACGTGCGCAACTACATCCGCAAGGGCAAGCTCTGGCAGGCCTTCGAGGCCGAGGGCCGGGTGGTCCTCCTGATCGACGAGATCGACAAGGCGGACATCGAGTTCCCGAACGACCTGTTGCAGGAACTGGACCGGATGGAGTTCCACGTCTACGAGACGGGCGAGACCATCCGCGCGAAGGCGCGGCCGGTGGTCATCATCACGTCGAACAACGAGAAGGAGCTGCCCGATGCCTTCCTGCGGCGCTGCTTCTTCCACTACATCCGCTTTCCCGACCCCGAGACGCTGGCAGCCATCGTCCGGGTGCATTTCCCCGACATCAAGGACCGGTTGCTGACCGCCGCGCTGACGCAGTTCTACGAGATCCGCGAGGTGCCGGGGCTGAAGAAGAAGCCTTCGACCAGCGAGGTGCTGGACTGGCTGCGACTGCTCTTGGCCGAGGACCTGGCGCCGGAGGACCTGCGCGGGGATGCGAAGAACGCCCTGCCCCGGCTGCACGGTGCGCTGCTGAAGAACGAGCAGGACGTGCAGCTCTTCGAGCGGCTGGCCTTCATGGCGCGGGGGCAGCGCTAGTCCTTCAGGCGGACCCGGACCTCGGTGGTCCAGTCGTCGGGGGGCGTCGGTGGCCCGTCGTGGTAGAACTCCAGCCGCGCGGCGAAGCGCTCGCCCTCTGGAGTAGGCTGCATGTCCCAGACATGGCCCCGGGCCGGCGCCCAGAGGTTCAGCATGACCATGACATCGTAGAGTTCGTCCGGGTGGCCGTGGTGGGTCAGCGTGATGTAGCGCCCGGCGGGCAACGTGTCGGCCTCGAGCCCCGGCGGGATGGGCGTGCCGGGGGCGACTTGCGCCCCGAAGGACATCTGCATGATGCCCTCCATGTCGATCACGTCGTAGCGGAAGAAGGCCGGGCCGGTCTCGGTGAGTCCGTGGCGCGATAGGGTGGCCAGCACCTCGCCCAGGATCGCGGCGCCCTCGCTGTCGAGGGTGGCCATCGTCACATCGGCCCGGCGTATAAGGACGGGCTGGGCGGGAAAGGCGGCGATGCGGGGCAGCGTGAGGCGGCCCCTGAGGTCGCGGAGGGGCATCATGGCGCGACCTCGCGCGGCAGATCGGCATCGTGGCGACGGCGCGCCTCGGCAAGGTCTTGCGCGAGGCCCGAGATCCGGGCGGGCGGAAGGGTCGGATAGACCGAACCGATGCCATGCAGGCGCAGGAGCAGGTCTTCCAGGATCGCGAAGCTGGACAGCCAGCCGCCCTGGTGGCCGCGCCAGTTTTCCTCGTCCGGGAATCCGGTCTGAAGGAACTGCATGCGCGTGCCCTGCCCTTCGGGCACGAAGCGCAGGGAGATGACGGATTGCACGCCGAATTGCGGGAACAGGTAGGAAAGGACGATCCGCCGGTCCGGCACGATCTCGTGGTAGGTGCCGTGGATCCAGTGCGGCTGGCCGTCCTTCTCCATGTTGAAGCGCCAGGTGCCACCGGGGCGGAAGTCGATGTCGCAGGTGGCGAGATGGTGGCCCTCCGGCCCCCACCAGGCCGAGACGAGGCGCGGGTCGGACCAGAGCGCGAAGGCGAAGGCGGGGGTGGCGTCCAGGTGGCGGTCCAGGGCGAGAAGGTTCGGATGGGTCATTCGGCGGGCTCCCCGAACAGGCGGGCGCGGGCTGCCTGAAGGTCGCGGGCGACGCCGTCCAGATCGCGCGTCTCGGGCAGTTTCGGCCAGAGCGTGCCGATCCCGTGCATGGCCAGCAGCGCCTCGCCCATCACCTTCAGCGCGTTCGGCCAGCCGCGGGCATGGTCGATGCGGGCCTGGGCGTCGGGAAAGCCGGTCTGCAGGAAATCGACCCTCGTGCCATCGCCTTCGGGGCCGAGTTCGACCGAGATCACCGAGAAGAAGTCGGTGCCGCGGAAGTGGTAGGAATAGACCAGCCGGCGGGCCGGTTCGACCTCGTGATAGGTGCCGCAGACATGTTCGGTGATCGCGCCGTTGACGTTGCGCAGCGACCAGTTGCCGCCCGGACGGAGATCGACGGCGACATCATGCGCGTGAAACCCGAAGGAAGAGCCGAACCAGTGCCGGATCAGCTCGGGCCGGGTCCAGATCGCCCAGACGAGGTCCGGCGGGCCGGCGAAGCTGCGCCATAGGCGCAGGGCATTTGCGCTATTGTCGTCCATTCTTCGCAGCCTCCTCGTTCAGCCGGGCAATGAGCGCATCCATCCGGTCGAAGGCGCCCTCCCAGTACTTGCGGTAGTGGTCGATCCAGGCGCCGGCCAGTTGCAGCCCCCGCGGATCCAGATGCACGGGGCGGGTCCGCGAGACCCGTTCGCGGCGGATCAGGCCAGCCTCTTCCAAAACCTTCAGGTGCTTGGAAATCCCGGGTTGCGACAGCCGGTTCGCGGCGACCAGCGCCGTCACCGACTGCGCGCCATCGGCGATCTGAGCCAGGATGGCACGACGGGTGGGATCGGCCAGCGCCAGGAAGGTGCGTGACAGCGGATCGCTCATTTTATTTCCTTTTAGTTATATATCTACTTAGTAATTCTTTGGGCGATCTGGCGCAAGCCGAATCACCTCGCCGGCGGAAAGCTCTGTGCCGCCGGCCCTCCGCGGCGGACATGCCTGTAACAATGCGTGAGCGATAAGGATAAATCCTGCGGCTCGCACAACTTCAACCGCGATGGGTAGTAGGCGGAAAATCATCGGTTTTTGCCGAATTGACTCCGGGCCGTCCGCGACCGGACACTTGACGTGCCCCGAAGCTGCCCCGGGGTGCTGCCAGACAGGTCCTGCCGATGCGCCTGCCCCTTCTTCTTGCCGCGCTCTGCGCGGTAGCAGCCTGTGGCGAACCCGCCCAGGTCTCGAAAGGTGGCCCGACCGAGGAGATGGGCGTCGGCTTCGGTGCGCCGGGCGGCTATCGGCTGGCACCGGTGGCGGACACCGGCAGTTCGCTGACCCGCGACTTCATGGACCTGACCTTTGCGATGGAAAGCGGTCGGTCGCTGCAGACCTTCAGCCGCTTCGAGGGGCCGGTGACCGTGGCCATGACCGGGTCCGTTCCCGCAACCGCGTCCCGCGATCTGGCGGCCCTGCTTGGCAGGCTGCGCTCCGAGGCGGGGATCGACATCGCCCAGACTTCCGGCCCGGCCGCGATCACCGTAGAATTCACCGGCCGTTCCGAACTGCGCCGGCTGGCGCCGACGGCGGCCTGTTTCGTCGTGCCCAACGTCGGCTCGCTGGCCGAGTTCCGCCGCAAGCGTGGCACCGACGCGGTGGACTGGGCGCAGGTCACCCGGCGCGAGAGGGCGGCGATCTTCATTCCCGCCGACACCAGCGCGCAGGAGATCCGCGATTGCCTGCACGAGGAACTGGCCCAGGCGCTGGGCCCGCTGAACGACCTTTACCGGCTGACGGACAGCGTGTTCAACGACGACAACTTCCACTCGGTCCTGACCGGCTATGACATGGCGATCCTGCGGCTGACCTATTCGCCGCAGATCGCCAGCGGGATGAGCCTTGCGGAGGTCGCAGCACGACTTGGCACGGCGCCGGTCGCGCGGTCGGGAACGTCGCCGGACTGGATCCGCGAGATCGAGACGGCGCTGGGTCGGACCGGATCGCCCGCGGCGCGCAAGGCGGCCGGCATCAGGGCGCTGGCACTGGCCGAGGCGGCAGGCTGGCAGGACAACCGGCTGGCCTTCAGCCATTTCGCGCTGGGTCGCCTGATGGCCGCAAGCGATCCGGCGCGGGCGCAGGACGCCTTCCGCCGCGCCGCCGAGATCTATTCCCGCCTGCCGGGAGCCGATCTTCATCTTGCCCATGTCGATATGCAGGTCGCCGTGCTGGCTCTGGCCGGCGGCCTTCCCGAAGAGGCCGCGCGGCTTGCCGACCGGGCGATTCCGGTGGTGCGGCGGCATGACAATTCGGCGCTGCTCGCCTCGTTGATGCTGGTCAAGGCCGAGGCGCTGGAGGCGCTTGGCAATCCGGCCGCTGCGGCGGCGCTGCGCATGGACAGCGCGCCCTACGCACGCTATGGCTTTGGTTCGGAAGGCATGGTGCAAAGCCGGCTGCGCAACGTTGCGGCGATGGCAGGGCGGGCCGAACGGGGCTGAGAGGGCGCGAGACGGGAAGCGCCCTGGAAATGGGGCGGCATGTTCGTGATCGGCGGATTTCTTGTGGGCGCAATCGCTGGCGGCCTTCGGGCCAGGGCGCGGGGCGGCAAGACGGCGGACATCCTGCAATACGCTTTCGTCCACGGGCTGATCTTCGCGGTCATGGGCCTGTTCCTGACCATCTATCTTGACCGGATGATGCGAGTCTGATGGCGGCGCGGGGGGCGGAATCCGTCAGAGTTCCGCAGTCTGGCCCTGCAAGGCTTCGGCCCGGCCTGCCGGACGGCATCGGGGCCTAGCGCATGTTCCTGCCGTTCTTCCAGACCCTGCGGGAGGAAGCGGTGCCGGTCTCGCTGCGCGAGTTCCTGTCCTTTCTCGAGGCCATGGCGGCGGGGCTGGTGATCTACGACCCCGATGGCTTCTACCACCTGGCCCGGCTGACCCTGGTCAAGGACGAACGCCACATCGACCGTTTCGATCGGGCCTTCGCCCGCGCCTTCGCGGGGCTCGAGGCGGTTACGACCGAACAGGTCCTGGCGGCGCTGGACCTGCCGCGCGACTGGCTGGAGAAGCTGGCCGAGCGGCATCTGTCGGCCGAGGAACGCGCGGCGATCAAGGCGCTGGGCGGATTCGACAAGCTGATGGAGACGCTGCGCCAGCGGCTGGCCGAACAGAAGGGCCGGCACCAGGGCGGCTCGAAATGGATCGGCACGGCCGGGACCTCGCCTTTCGGCGCCTGGGGCTACAACCCCGAGGGCGTGCGCATCGGGCAGGACGAAAGCCGCCACCGCCGCGCGGTCAAGGTCTGGGACCGGCGCGAGTTCCGCAACCTCGACGGCGATGCCGAGATCGGCACCCGCACGATGAAGCTTGCCCTGCGCCGGTTGCGCCGCTGGGCGCGCGAGGGGGCGGCCGAGGAGCTGGACCTCGACGGAACGATCCGCGCAACCGCGGCACAGGGCTGGCTGGACGTGCAGACCCGGCCGGAACGACGGAACGCGGTGAAGGTGCTCTTGTTCCTCGACATCGGCGGGTCGATGGACCCCCATGTCCGGGTGATGGAGGAGTTGTTCACCGCCGCGAAGGCCGAGTTCCGCCATCTGGAGGTCTTCTACTTCCACAACTGCATCTACGAGGGCCTCTGGCGCGACAACCGCCGCCGCTGGGACCACCAGACCCCGACATGGGACGTGATCCGCACCTATGGCGCGGACTGGCGGCTGATCATCGTCGGCGACGCGGCCATGTCGCCCTACGAGATCACCCATCCCGGCGGCGCGAACGAGCACTGGAACCGCGAGGCGGGCGAGGTCTGGCTGCGCCGGCTGCGCGTGCAATGGCCGCATCACCTGTGGATCAACCCGGTCGAGGAGCGGGCCTGGGGCCATACACGGTCCACCGCGCTGATCCGCGAGATCTTCGAGGGACGGATGGTACCGATGACGCTGGACGGGCTGGCGCGCGGCATCCGGGAGTTGCGATGAAACGGTTTCTGGACCTGTGGCGCGCGCGGCCGGTGCTGGGCACGGCCTTCCTTATGGCCTGCGCGGTGACGCTGTTCTTCGCCGGGCGGCTGACGGTCTTCACCGTCTATTGGGCCACCCATCACGAGGTGCCCGTGGAGGGCTGGATGACCGTGGGCTATGTCGCGCGGTCCTGGGGGCTGGACCCGCGCGCGCTGGACGCAGCGGCCGGCCTGCCCCCGCCCGAGGTCAAGGGGCACCCGCAGCCCCTGGCCGAGATCGCCAAGGCACGCGGCGTGCCGGTGGCCGAGGTGATCGCCGAGGTCGAGGCGGCCATTGCCCGGCTGAAGGCGCAAGAGGCGACCGAATGACCGACTGGCTGCTGGGCCTGGTGCCGCAATACGGGCTGTGGCTGCTGGCGGCGACGACGTTCCTGTCGTGCCTCGCGCTACCGATCCCGGCCTCGATCCTGATGCTGACGGCGGGGGGCTTCGCGGCGGCGGGCGACCTGGTGCTTTGGCAGGCCTTCGCGGCGGCCGCGGCCGGGGGGATCGCGGGGGACCAGCTGGGCTATTGGGCGGGCCGGGGCGTCGGGGCGGCGGTCCTGTCGCGGCTGCGGGCCGACCCGGCGCGCGACCGGCTGCTGGCCCGGGCCAATGCGATGATGGACCGCCGGGGGCTGGTCGCTGTGTTCCTGACGCGCTGGCTGCTCAGCCCGCTGGGACCTTACGTCAATCTGGTCGCCGGCACCGCGCGCTATGGCTGGCCGCGCTTCACGATAGCCGGAATGGCGGGCGAAGCGGTCTGGGCGGGCCTGTACGTCGGTGCGGGCTATGGTTTCGCCGGAAACATAGCAGCGGCGAACGAGGCGATCGGCTCGGCGCTTGGGATGATCGGGGGCGCGGGGGCGGTCGTGGTGCTGGGCTACTGGCTGTTCGGCTCCGCTCCGGGACGGGCGGCTTTGCGCGACCGGAACGGCTGACTATATTCCGGCGATGAGCAAGCTTCTTCTCCCCCTGATCCTCGTCGTCGGCTATGCGCTCCTGATGCTGCGCTTTTCGGTCTGGCGCACCCGGAAGATGCTGGAGCAGAACTCGCGCCCCCTGACCGACCCCTCGATCACGCGCCTGGCCGACCGGATGGCCGCGGCGCTGGGCATTCCCGGAATCGAGGTCAACGTCTTCGAGGTGGAGGCGGTCAACGGCCTCGCCTCGCCGGACGGGCGGATCTACCTCACGCGCGGGTTCCTGAACCGCAAGGCGCGGGGCGAGGTGACGCCCGAGGAGCTGGCATCCGTGATCGCGCACGAGATGGGCCATGTCGCCCAGGGCCACATGCGGCGGCGGATGATCGACTTCACCGGGCAGAACGCGGTCTTCGTGATGCTGTCGGCGGTGCTGAACCGGTTCCTGCCCTTCATCGGCATCTGGATCGCCAACCTGATCTCGACCGCGCTGATGGCCCGGCTGTCGCGGCGTGACGAGTTCGAGGCGGATGCCTGGGCTTCGGCGCTTCTCATCAAGTCGGGCATCGGCACCGAGCCGCAGAAGAGCCTGTTCCGCAAGCTCGAGGCGCTGACGCAGAACCGGGCCGAGGGCATCCCGGCCTGGCTCCTCAGCCACCCCAGGACCGACGAGCGCATCGCCGCCATCGAGGCGAACGAGGCGCGCTGGCTGGGGTAACATTGGCAAAGCCCGGTCCAGGCTGTAGGACGGCAGGACGACTGCTGCGGGGGGCTGGACTTGGGAACGATCGACGGGCTGCCGCCCCTGCGCGAGGTGATCCGGGCGCATGACCTGGTGGCGAAGAAGCAGCTGGGACAGAACTTCCTTCTGGACCTGAACCTGACCGCCAAGATCGCGCGGGCGGCGGGCGATCTTTCGGGCTGCGACGTGCTGGAGGTCGGCCCCGGGCCCGGCGGCCTGACGCGCGGGCTTCTGGCCGAGGGCGCACGGCGCGTGGTGGCGGTGGAGAAGGACGCCCGCGCCCTGCCCGCCTTGGCCGAGATCGCGGCGGCCTATCCGGGGCGGCTGACCGTGCTGCACGGCGACGCGCTGGAACTGGACCTGGCGCAACACCTGACGCCACCGGTCAAGATCGTGGCCAACCTGCCCTACAACGTGGGCACGGAACTCCTGATCCGCTGGCTGACGCCCGAGACCTGGCCGCCCCTGTGGTCCAGCCTGACGCTGATGTTCCAGAAGGAGGTGGCCGAGCGCATCGTCGCAAGACCCCGGACCGAGCATTACGGGCGGCTGGCTCTTCTGGCCCAGTATCGCTGCGAGGCGCGGATCGTGATGACCCTGCCGCCCGAGGCCTTTACCCCCGCGCCCAAGGTCCATTCCGCCGTCGTGCAGCTGACCACCCTGCCCCAACCGCTATACCCTTGCGATTTCAGGGTGCTGCAACGGATCACCGCCATGGCCTTCAACCAGCGCCGCAAGATGCTGCGCGCCAGCCTGAAGGGCCTGCACCCCGAAATCGGGACGCTTCTGGAGGGCGTCGGCATCCCGCCGACTGCCCGGGCCGAGGAGATCGGGCTTGAGGGATTCTGCGCCCTGGCGCGGGCGGTGGCCAGGGATTGAGCAGCGACCGGCCTGGCCGGATCGCTACCCCAACGCTGGCTTGAGACTGCGATCCAGCGCAGCGCCCAGCATTTCCAGCCGGATCGGCTTGGCCACGACGGCAGAGAACCCGCGACCAAGGTAGTCCTCGACCTGATGCGTCATCACGTTCGCCGTCACCGCAACCGCGCGTGGCAGGGGTTTCCCAAGCGCGCGAGAAAGACTGGTCAGCGCAGCCAGGGTTTCGATTCCGTCCATCACGGGCATTGCGATGTCGAGAAGCACGGCATCGAAATCTTCGTTCCGGAAGCGCTCGATCGCCTCGGTTCCGTCTTCGACGATCACCGCCTCGACCCCCAGGGCTTGCAGCATGCTTTGCAGGATGATGCGGTTTGTGGCGTTGTCCTCGGCCGCAAGCACCCGAACTCCGGGCAGGCGCAGCGCGATGCTCTCGCCAGTGCGGTCCGCGGAGCGGTCGAGGACGGGAACCTTCAGCCAGACGCGGGCGGTCACTCCCTGCCCCTGAACCGATGTCAGCGCCACGTCCCCGCCCATCAGCCGCGCCAGCCGCCGCACGATGGGCAGGCCGAGGCCGGTTCCGACATGGCTGCGCCTCGATCCACCCATACCTTGCGAGAATTCATCGAAGGCGCGGGCGATCTCGGCCTGCGACATGCCGATGCCGGTATCGCTGACCCGGATCACGATCGCATCGTTGTCCGTACAATCGATCTCGACTCGGACCGCGCCCCGGTCGGTGAACTTCAGCGCATTGCCGATCAGGTTGTGCAGGATCTGGATCAACCGCTTCTCGTCGCCGAGCCGGATCTCCTCGGCCGATCCCCCGATGCAGTGCGCCTGGAGCCGGATACCCCTTTCGTCGGCGGCGACCTGGTGCAGGGCGGTGACGCGGAACAGCACCTCGGCCAGTCGGATCGGCCGCGGGTCCAGCACCATGCGCCCCGCCTCGATCTTGGCGAGGTCCAGAATGTCGTTGATGACGCCAAGGAGATGCTCGCCGGAATCGCTGATGACCCGAACCATGGCCTGTTCGGTCGGATCCGACAGCCGGCCGGAAAGCACCGTCGCCATGCCGAGGACCCCGTTCAGAGGCGTGCGGATCTCGTGGCTCATTGCGGCCAGGAAGTTGGACTTGGCGCGATTCGCGGTCTCGGCAGCGGTCATCGCGGCGCGCAGCCGGGCCTCGGCCTCCATCTCGTCGGTGATGTCGGTGAAGGTGCAGACCACGGCAAGGTCGGTTTCCGCCGCAGACAGTCGGGCCGATGTGACCGCGACGCAGCGGGTTTCTCCAGAAGGCCAGATCAGGCGATGGCGCAACTCGTGCATGCCCGGCTGACCGGCAAGGGCACGGGCCACCGGAAGATCTGCGGGATGCAGCGGTTCGTCCGACAATCCGCAGACCGCTGCCGAATCGAGCAGCGCCAGCAGGCTGTCACCAGCATTTACAGAGCGCCCGAGGACACGGGCGGCGGCAGCGTTGGTGAAGAGCACGCAGCCCTTTCCATCCACCACCACGATACCCGAGACCGATGCCTCCATCACGCGCGCGAGCGTGTCGCGTTCGCGAGCCAGCGCGGATTCCAGCGCCTTGGCCGGCGAGATGTCAAGGTTGATGCCGCTGGTACGAACCGGGCGGCCGAGTTCGTCCCATTCGGACACCTGCGCCCTGGTCAGCACCCAGACCCAGTGCCCCTGCCGGTGCCGCAGGCGCACCTCGTGCTCCACCTGCCACTGACCCGTCTCGAAGCATTCGCGTTCATGCGCAATCAGCGCCGCCGCATCCTCGGGATGCAGCATGTCCAGCCAGCCTTGCAGCGGCAGCGGGTTCAGTTCGACCGCCTCGTAACCCAGGATCTCGGCCCAACGGTCGCTGACAAAGGTGATCCCGGTCCGCATGTCATGTTCCCAGGTCCCGACCTGGGTGCCATCGATCACCTGGCTCAGCCGGAGTTCGGCCTCGGCCTGAGTCGAGACGTCGAGCGTGATCCCCGATATCCGGCGCGGGCTGCCATCAGTCCAGCGAAGCGCGACATGGCCTCGGGTCAGAAGCCAGATCCAGCGGCCGCTGGCGTGCCGCATACGGCAGCGCAGCGAGAAGTCGTCGTCGCCTTCCAGGAATACCTGGCGCTGAACAGTGACGACTGCAAGCCGGTCCTCGGGATGGATGAGGTCGATCAGGGCGTCGAGACCCACGGTCTGGTCCAGCCCCAGCATCGCGCCCCAACGGTCATTGATCGCGCTGAATCCCTGGCCGGCATCCCAGTCCCAGACCGCTATCTCGCCGCCGTCGACGACCTGCTGAAGGCGCCGGTCGGCCAGGCGGCGGGCGGTGACGTCTTCGTACAATCCGACCGTCTCGCGCGCTGGCGTGGCGCGTTCGCGCACCCAGATCAGGCGGCCGTCTGCAAACTTGTCCTCGTTGTCCCAGACCTCGGTCAGCGGCCGGTTCAACCGGCGTTGCAGGTTTTCCTCGTCCCGCTCGCCCTCTGCGCCGAAGACGCCGCGCTCGATGGCGGCACGCAGCAGGTCATCATAAAGCGCGCCTTCGCAGATCAGGTCAGCGATGCGGCTGAACACCCGGACATAGGGCGTGTTCCACAAGACCAGCCGGTCATCCGCATCGAAGATGGCAAAGCCGTCGTCGAGCGCCTCGATCGCAGCCAGGAGCCGCGCCTTCGTCGCGGCAAGGGCCTGACTTTCTGCCTGCAGCGCGGCCTCCTTTGCGCGCACCTCTGTCACGTCCTCGATCAGCGACCAGACCAGCCGCCGCCCGTCGGGATCGACGCTGAGAAAGCAGCGCACGATGGCAGGGAAGGCCGTTCCATCGGCGCGGCGGAACCGTGCTTCGACTGGACCGTAGCTGCTGGTCGCCTTGAGCGAGGCCACCGACTGTTCGATCACCCAGGCACTTTCCTGCGGCAGGATCCGTCGCACATCGACATCACCGCCGGCCTGCGGATCCAGCCCGAAGATCTCGCGGAAGGCGCGGTTTCCGTCAAGAACCAGCGCGGTGTCGAAATCGTTGACCAGAATCGCATGCGGGCTCATCTCGAAGAAGGCGGTGAACTGGCCCTCGCGGAACGACAGCATCTCGCTGGAGCGGTCAGCCGCCGAGATGTCGCGGATCACAGCCAGCAGGTTGCCCGGCCGCCCGTCGCTGCTGGCGCTTTGCATTCGCACGATCGAGACCTCGTATCGGTGCGGGGTGACCAGAGTTGTCATTCCCACCCGGCGGGTCACGACGCTGTCCTCAGGCAGGGGCTGGAAAACCTCGGATTTCAGCACCTTCGCCAGGGGCTCGGGCAGGATCTCGTGCACCGGGCAGCCAATGCCGGCACGGACGAGGCTGGACAGCCAGGGCAGCTTGTCGCTGTGGCAGGCGACAATCTCGCCGCTGGGGGCGAACTCGATCACCAGATCAGGCAGCGCGTTCAGGGTGGCGGCAAGGTGGATGCGGCTGTTGACCTCGGCGCGAGCCGCATCGCTGCGCATCAGAACCGAGGATATCGCCCGGCTGATCGAGCGCAGCAGCAACACCGCGTCCCGGGTCATCGCGCGGTCCGGCTCGGCGCTGTCGAAGCCGATTACCCCGATAAGGCGCGAGCCGTCCATCATGGGCACCATGAGCGTGGATCGCACCCCGATGCCGATCAGGAAGTCCCTCTCGGCCGACCCCTCCGGCAACTGGTCGCGATCCCTCACCATCACGGTGCGACCCGCCACGAACTGGCGGTGCCAGTCCGGGTTCCAGTCGGCCGGCTTTCCCTGCAACCCGGGCTTAAGCGCCGGCACACCGTCTGCAACCCATTCGTGGGTATTGCTGTAACCGCTGGACTCCTCATGGCGGAACAGGAAGCTGCGGTCGAAGCCGAAGGCCTCGCCGATCTCGCGCAGTACCGCGTCGATTTCGCGGTCCATTGTGTCGGGACTGACGTCGAGCAGCCGGTTCATCAGCTCGACCACGCGGAATTCCAGCCGCGCGGGTTCGGCGGTCACGATTTCAGGCTTGCCAGCTTGGTTCATGCGTCCTCGACCCCAGCCAGCCGACTATCTGCCAGAAGTTGAGTGCCCGCAAGCAGGCTCGTCTGCGGGCCGCATCACCCCCAGAGACCCAGCGGCCGCGCCGCGTGGCCCGGAAATATCGGCCCCAAGTCCGCCGCGCGCATGTGGCCAGTCAGCAACTCGGACAGAACGTCCCGGTAATCCGTCACCACAGCAAGGTCGGCGCCTTCGTCCAGCGCCGCGTTTGCGAGGCCCGGCCAGCGCCCGACCATCCGCCCGCCCCTGGCCTGGGGACCGAGCACGAACATCGCGCCCCCCCGCCCGTGATCCGTCCCGCCGCTGGAGTTCGAGACCAGCCGGCGGCCGAATTCGCTCATCACCACCACCGAGACATCCTGCTGCCAGGGCCCGAGATCGCGCCAGAAGGCCATCAGCGCCTGCGACAGCGCGCCGACCTGGGCGGGGAAATCGGCGGCCTGGTTCACATGCGTGTCCCAGCCGGGGAAATCGACCGTGGCGATGCGCAGGCCCAGATCCTCCTTGACCGTCTGCGCCACGGTCATCATCGGGCCGGACAGGGGATTGCCCTCGGGGTATTCGACACTTGCGGCATAGGTCCGCAGCGCCTGATCCTCGGTGGACCAGAACCTGCCCCGCACCAGATCGGACAGCCCGATCAGATCGGCAATCGGCCGTTGCAGGGCGCCATGCGCGCCGAAACCCGTCGCGAGCCGCCGCTGGAGGAGGTCGGACAGCCAGTGCCCCTGCGCCAGCACCAGATCGGCCAGCGTCTCGGCCACCGCGGCATCCGCACCGATCAGGCTGGCCGGGCGCACCGCCCCGACCGCCAGCGCCGGCATCGGGCCGCCCGGTGCCACGGCGCGCAGCCAGCGGCCGAGCCAGCCGGAGGCATCGTTGAGCGAGGCCTCGGCGCCGAAGATGCCGCGCTCGATCCGCGCCTCGGCGTCGAAATGGCTGCGGGTGGCCTCGGGAAGCCCTGCGGCATGGACCAGCGACAGATCGCCCGCGTCGTAGAGGTCGGCAAGAGCC
>NZ_JBKBLV010000031.1:0-42950 GCF_046295235.1 Tabrizicola flagellatus | reverse complement strand
CGTCGTCGGCACCGAACGCATCCGGGCGCGCGGGCAGGGTGCGCACGCCAAATGGAAGACCGTCGAAATCCTTGCCTGCCCCGTCACATTTGCCCCCCATCCACATCAGATCGAGGCCGCCAGGCGCGGCTATGACGACTGGCGGCAGGCGCTGGACTGGGTGCGCGAGGGGCTCAGCGCGGGCAGGATGTTGAGCGAACTCGAAGTGACCATGGCGATGCCGAAGATTCGACCTTGGGAAGGGAGCCGGTGACATGTCAGACAGACCGTCATTTGGCCGCTCCGGACTTTCCGACCTGTGCTCAGACGGTTCATGTCCGTTCAGACCCTGCCAGGCCGCTTCTCCGGTCTTTGGGCGCCCCGATGTCCGTCTCTCCGACTTCAAGCTCTCGACCATCACCTGGAAGCCATCCCGAAACGGCGTCCCGGACGGCTGCAACACCAGCCTCGGTTCGCAAGGCGCATTCCCAGATTGTCGCAACCCTCCAACCGGCCAGCAACAGCGCCGATCTAACGGCACTGTCCCGTGCCACATTCGCGCTGAACTTCGACGCCCAGAATTCCGAGCGTGTTGCCGGAGTAGTTGCGTAACGGCAGCGCGGGTGCCGGTGCCAGAAGCACCCGTGCACGAAGATGACGGTCTTGTATTTCGGCAGCACGAGATCAGGCTTCCCAAGTATACCCTTGGCATGGAGCCGATAGCGAAAGCCCAGCGCATGCAAGGACCGCCGGAGGGCCAGTTCCGGCTTCGTGTCCTTTCCGCGGATCCCGGCCATCATCCGGGAACGGGTCTGGCTGTCGACGATGTCGGTCATTTGCCTCCTGGCCTCGGCCGGTGGACTTGGTATACAGCCTATGATCCGAATTCGAGAGGTCTCTGATTTGCCAGCCACTTTCGGCATTGTCGATCTGTTTGCAGGTCCGGGAGGCCTTGGAGAGGGGTTCGCCTCGCTGGAGGCTGGCGGCCAGCATCCGTTCCATATCGGGATTTCCGTTGAGAAGGAGGCATCGGCACATCGGACACTTCGGCTCCGCGCCTTTCTGCGTGATCATGTCTCGCGACACGGCACCCTGCCGGAAGCCTTCGTGAAGTTTCATGCTGGTCTGACGGATGAACCTGACTGGTCCGGGGTGGACGCCGCCGCATGGGCAGAGGCGACAGCCGAAGCTCGCTGTCTCGAGCTGGGCAGTGAAGCAGCCGCAGCAGCCATCGACGAGGCTATCGGTCGGCTGCGCCAGCGCTTCGACGACACGATCCTGATCGGGGGCCCTCCCTGCCAGGCCTATTCGCTGGTCGGACGGGCCCGTTCGCGCGGCAAGACGGACTACGTCCCGGAGGAAGACCACCGGCATTACCTTTTCCGCGAGTACATCCGGGTTCTGGACCGGTTGAGACCGGCCGCCTTCGTCATGGAAAACGTCAAGGGCATGCTGTCCTCGACCGTCGAAAGCCGACTGGTCTTCGAGATGATGATGGAAGACCTCGCCTCGCTGGGTACGGGTCACGGCCATCACTACGAGCTTCGAACGATCCGCCTTGCCGATGGAACAGCCACCCTGCAAGAGGCGGCACAGCCATCCGACTTCATCGTGCGGGCCGAACAGTTCGGCGTTCCGCAGCGCCGCCACCGCGTCATCATCGTCGGCATCAGGTCCGATCTGGCGGCCCGGGCGGTCGGCGCAAGCATTTCGGTGTCGGGCTCAACCCGGACGGTCGATGAGACCATCGGCAACATGCCGCCTCTGCGCAGCGGCATCAGCCGCGCGTCAGACACCGCCGAGGCATGGAAAAAGGAGGTCGCAGGGTTCGCCGGACTGCTCGCGAAGATTTCCAAGAGCGCCGAAGACGGTACCCTCGCTTCGGAATTCCGCGAGATCAATGAAGTCCTGAAGCACGGCGCCGAAACCCGCCGCTCCTCCGCCATGCTGCCTTCGGCCTACGGAACGTCGAATGACGACTTGATGCGCTGGTTGGAGCGTCCCGGCTTGTGCGCGCTGGCCCAGCACGAAACCAGGGGCCACATGGCCACGGACCTGGGTCGCTACCTGTTTGCCGCAGTCTTCGGCAAGGTGCGTGGTTACAGCCCAAAGGCGGCCGACTTCCCGATGGCCCTCAGTCCGGATCACCGTAACTGGTACAGCGGCGTCTTCAATGACCGCTTTCGCGTCCAGCTTGCACACGAGCCTTCGACGACCGTGACCAGCCACATCTCGAAGGACGGTCACTACTTCATCCACCCGGACCCGCTCCAGTGCCGCAGCCTGACGGTGCGCGAGGCTGCCCGGTTGCAGACTTTCCCCGACGACTACCTGTTCCTCGGCAACAGGACACAGCAGTATGTGCAGGTTGGAAATGCGGTCCCGCCTTTCCTTGCAAGGCAGATTGCAGCGCTCGTCCATGCATCCCTGACAAAACCGGACACCCTCAAGCTCTGAGGCACCTCCCGCACCTTGTAACGACGATCCGTTCACGCCAGAGTAGATCGTGATCGTACTGCCAAGGGTTCGCATGCAGGAAATTGTCGTTTCAAGACGGGCAGATGCCACTCCTCACGCCGCGGCATTGATCGAGGGCCTGAGGGATATCGGTTATTCCCTCGAAACGGCCATTTCAGACATCATCGACAATTCGATTACCGCTGGTGCGCAGCGGATCGAGATTGTCACGGAGACCTATTCGGACGAGCCCTATATCGCGATCATCGACGATGGCCTGGGCATGACCGAAGACGAACTTGTCGCAGCGATGCGACCCGGCAGCAGGAACCCGCTGGCCACACGTGATGAACCGGACCTCGGTCGGTTTGGTCTCGGCCTGAAGAGCGCCAGCTTCTCTCAGTGCCGTCGGCTCACGGTCGTGTCCCGGCGCTCCGAGCAAACCAGCGCAGCCATCTGGGACCTTGATGATGTTGCCGAACGGAACGAATGGGCGGTCCAATTGCCCGATCATTTCGATCTCATCCCGGGCGTCGAGAAGCTGGGGCAGCATGGTACGCTGGTGCTCTGGCAGAAACTTGACCGACTGACTGGCGGTTATTCCCACAATGCGGCCAAGCGCGCGGAGGTCATCAACCAGAGGATCGCTGAAACAGAGCGCCACCTGCGCCTCGTGTTTCATCGGTTCATGGAGGATGCCAAACCGCTGCGCATTCTCCTGAACGGGCGACTGCTTCGTCCCCTTGATCCGTTTGCCAGAAAGAACCCCGCGACCATTTCAGACCCGGAAGAAAAGCTGACCCTTATCAGGGGCGACGTGGAGATCCAGAGCTTCACGCTTCCCCATCACAAGCAGATGGGAAAGACGGAATGGGAGGATATCGGCGGGCCTGAGGGTCACCTGAAATCACAGGGCTTCTATCTCTATCGCGGCAAGCGCCTGATCCTGCATGGCACATGGTTTGGCCTGTGCCGCCAGTCCGAACTGACCAAGCTGTCCCGGGTCAGGATCGACATTCCCAACAGCATGGACGCGGACTGGAAAATCGACGTCAAGAAGTCCTCGGCACAGCTTCCGCCTGTCGTGCGCGATCGACTGAAAAAGATCATCGAACGCATTCTTGCCGGTTCGAAGCGCACCTACAGCAAGCGGGGACAGAGGCTCGTCGATCATGAACGGCTGCCCATGTGGCACCGGATTCAGGCAGATGGGCAGATACGCTACCGACCGAACATCGAACACCCGGCGTTTGCCGATTTCGCCGAAAGCCTGCCCCCGGACCTCCGGCGTGGCTTCTTCAACTGCATTGCTCTGGTCGGGGCGTCATTGCCCATCGAAACGTTGCACGCAGACATGGCAGGCACGGCCGAACAGATCGTCCCGGATCGGGTGGACGAAGACACGCTCGCCCAAGCCGTGCAGGCAACCCTCTCGGTCCTTCTGGGCGCGCGCAAGGACATCAAGGAAATCAAGTCGCTGATGAAGGACGTCGATCCGTTCAGATCGGCCTGGGAAGACACGGAACGCATCATCGCCGCGACGATCGAGACAAAGGAAGACACGTGAAGCAGATCCTGAGCAGCCTCGAGGGCATGACATCCATGTACATGGCGTCGCAGCCCGGCCCCCATACGGCGCAGTCGATCCGGGAGATCATCGCCCAACTGCGTGTCATGCCGTTGTTCGCAGGCCAGGTCGAAGATGATGACGCAGAGGAACTCGCACGCCTGATCGAGGAGAAATACGGCATCAGCATGGGCTTTGGCGCCATTGTCGATGCAGAGGATTTCCGTCCCTGGCTGCATGACGCCCGGATCAACGGCGAGATCGGAGACTTCTATTGGGGCCGGTACCGCAAACTCTTGAATCTGAAGGGACTGCCGAAGTCGGTGATCGACGCGACGGACGAGGTGACGGATCGTGTGCTGGATCGTCTTGGCGATCCGCGCAATTTGAGCGCTTGGAGCCGCCGCGGGATGGTGGTGGGACATGTGCAAAGCGGCAAGACCGCCAACTACACGGGGTTGATCTGCAAGGCGGCGGATGCAGGCTATCGCCTGATCGTCGTGATCGCGGGCATCCACAACAACCTTCGCAACCAGACCCAGGCCCGCATCGACGAGGGCTTCATCGGCCGGGATACCGGGCGGCTGGCCCATGCCAACAGGGCGCAACGCCAGAAGATCATCGGAGTCGGCCAGTTCGATCAGCGCGAGTTTCCGGTGTCTCTCACAAACACCCTGCGCGATTTCAACAAGGCGACGGCCACCACGAACACCAGCCAGATCGGGCAATACAACGTGCCCGTCGTGCTGGTGATCAAGAAGAACTCCAGCACACTGAAGAACCTTCTGGAATGGCTGAAGGAACATTCCGTCCATCAGGGCACTCAGATGGTCAGCCAGCCGATGCTGCTGATCGACGACGAAGCGGACAATGCCTCAATCAACACGGCCTATGCGCGTGATGAGGTGACCCGCATCAACGGCCAGATCCGCGAACTCCTCTCGCTTTTCCACCGCAGCTGCTACGTCGGCTATACGGCCACGCCCTTCGCCAACATCTTCATCGACCCGGATACCGACGACGAGACGCTGAAGCAGGACCTGTTCCCGCGGCACTTCATCATCGGCCTCGACGCGCCGTCGAACTACTTCGGGGCGCAGAAGGTGTTCCTTGATGCCCGAGAACGGCATGTCCGCCTGATCGACGACAATGAGGACATCCTGCCGATGAAGCACAAGATCGACCATCCGGTCGATGTGCTGCCGGAAAGCCTCATCCGTGCCGTGCGCGCATTCATCGTCGCGCGGGCGATCCGGAATGCCCGGGGCCAACAGGGCGCGCATGCCTCGATGCTGATCAACGCCTCACGCTTCACGGATGTCCAGGGGCGGTTGCGGTCCCGGGTGGCTGATGTGGTCGACAGGATGCGAGACGCGGTCGCGGTTGATGGTGCCAAGGGCAAGGCAGCGCTGCGCAACCCCGAGATTGCTGCCCTGCATGCGGTCTGGGAGGCCGAGTTCGCCGAGGCCGAGGGCGCGGACTGGCCCAACGTCCAGGCTCGCCTGCACGAGGTTCTGGTTGCCGCGCGTGTTGTCGAGGTCAACGCCTCAAAGCGGTCGCAGCCGCTCGACTACGACCAGGGCGGGGAACATGGCGTGACGGTGATTGCCGTCGGCGGTTTCTCTCTCTCGCGCGGGCTGACGCTGGAAGGGCTGACCATCAGCTACTTCCTGCGGAACTCGATGATGTATGACACGCTGATGCAGATGGGCCGGTGGTTCGGCTACCGGCCGGGCTACGAGGACCTGTGCCGGATCTGGATCCCTGCTGATGGCGTTGGCTGGTATGCCCATATCCACGAAGCCATGGACGACCTGCAGACCCAGCTGAAGCGCATGGAGCTGGCCAAGGCCACGCCAGAGCAATTTGGTCTAGCCGTGCGCAGCCATCCGGAATCGCTGATCGTGACGGCGCGGAACAAGATGGGGACGGGGCGCGAGTTCCCGATGAAAGTCGGCCTAGCAGGAAAGCTGGTCGAAACGACACGCATCCGCACAGATCGCGATCAACTGGACCGCAACCGACAGGCCGGGCAGGCACTGGCGGCGGCAATCCGGGCCAGCGGGCGGGCACCGCAAAACCCTTCCCGCGGAACCCTCTTCAGCGGCGTCTCGGTCGATCTGATCCGCGATTTCCTGCGTGCATTCCGAGCCGATGCTTCTGATCCCCTCACCGATCCGAGGCTGATGTCTGACTACATAGATGCACGCGCCGACACCGAGCTCAGGGAGTGGGATGTCCTCTTCGCCAGCGCACAGAAGGCGGATGCGACATCCGCCGATCTGTCCGGGATCGACATGCGGGCCTTCGGCAGATCGGTCGGTGAGCCGGATCTGCGGCAGGGCGTCCTCGCAATCAGCGGCACCAGCAGACGCGTCGGTTCGCCTGGCGACGAGCGTGTAGGGTTAACCAAGGAACAGATCGACGCGGCCACCAATACCTTTCGTGAAGAGCGGATTCGGGACGGCAAGCCTGTTCCGGAAACCCTTCCGCCCCGCATCTTCTGCGAGGTCCGGGGGCGCCGCCCGTTGATCATCCTCCGTTTCGTCGAACCTGTGGTCCCTGACGAACTGAAGGCCAAATCGCCTGGACTGGTTCTGGCATGGAGCATCTGCTTCCCGCCATCCGACGTTCAGGGCGGCACCGTGGAATACATCGTCAACACCATCCGGATGCGCGAGATGTTCGGCGAGGACGAAATCGAGGAGGAGGCGCTTGGTGATCCCGACTGACACGCCGTGGTCCGGTCTCGAGGCCGGAAAGGTGGACACGCGCCGGGTTTCGGCATCGGCACGGTGGAACTGGTTCTGGGCAGTGATGCCGCGCGCCGATGTGGCCCTTGTCCTGCAACTGGCTGACCTGCCGAAGCCTGCTCCGGACCTGCCCAAGCTGCGAAACCTGGAAATCCGGTTCCAGACGCTCCCCGGTGGCCCGATCCTCTACATCCGGCTCAAGGACAACGCCCAGCTTGAACTGTTCGAAACCCTCTGCCGCGATGTAATCGCTGCAGGCGAGCTTGCAGAGACCGAGGCTGAAGCCTTGGAGCGCGCCATCGGCCGCACCTTCCGCTGGCACTATCTGCTGCGCGGCGGAAAGCTCGAGGTTTTGTCGGAAGAAGCCCAGAAGGGCCTGATCGGCGAGATCGAAGTGTTGAAGCTGCTGATTTACACGCTCGGCGCCAAACCGGCGTTGACCGCTTGGACAGGCCCTTCTGGCGCACCGAAGGATTTCGAACTGAAGGCCGACTGCATCGAGGTCAAGGCGAGGCGCGGGGCTTCGCAACCCTTCGTGAATATCACCAACGAGTTCCAGCTGGCAGATGTGCCGGATCGACGCCTGTGGCTGGCGGTGCTGGCCGTCGACAAGGTGCAGCCGCCGCACGGCCGCACGCTGACCGAGTATATCTCGGAAGTCACCGAGCTTCTGGAACAGACCGAGCCTTCAGCCATCATGGACTGGAATCTGCACCTGGCTGATGCCGGATTTGACATCGTGCACGACTATTCGGCCTGGCGCTGGATCGTCTCGGCCCCCGATTTCCATGCCGTGACCGAGGACTTCCCGCGGATTGCCGCCCCCGTGCCACTCGGATTGTCTGCGGTTTCCTACGCCCTTGCCCTTTCTGCCTGCACTCCCTTCCGTACGGATTGGGGCGCGGTGCAGGAGAAGTTGAACGAAGCAGATCAGACATGAACGAATTAGAAGAATATCACCAGAACCTGATGGCGGATATCCGTCGCGAAGCGGACGCCAGCGGAGTCTTTCCTGTGGAAGCCTTCTTCGACCGGATGACCGAGCGGTTGACCGAGGCCGGTGAACTGGAAGTCGCAGATCGCGCCTATTTCCAGAGCGGTGAGGGTGCACAGAGACTGAGGATCGACGGCTATGCAGGTGATCCGCGGGACAGCGAAGGCGTGTTGGGGCTGATCGTGTGCGACTTCGCCGACAGCGACACCGTTCAGACTTTTGGCAAAGGGGATGTGCCCCCGATCCTGAACCCCCTGATCCGATTTCTGAAGAAGGCAAAGACCGAGGAATTCCGCGACTCGCTGAACGAGGCCAACCCCGCCTTCCAGGTCTCGGACCTGATCATCACGACCTGGTCGCAGGTCACAAAGGTCAAATTGATCCTCATTTCCAACCGACAGTACATCGGCCGCGACGATACGGTGAAACTGGCCGACATTGGCGACGTGCCGATCACATGGTCAGTCTGGGATTTGGCGCGCTTCGAACGGTTCGACAGGTCGGGACAGGCCCGCGAGGACATGGTCATCGACTTTGCCCGGGATTTCGGGGCGCCCCTTCCGGCGCTCAAGGCGTCGCAGACGGGAGCTGCCCTCGAAAGCTACCTCCTGATCTTGCCGGGGGAGCAGTTGGCTGCAATCTACGACAAGTGGGGCGCACGCCTTCTCGAGGCCAACGTCCGGTCTTTCCTTCAGGCAAGGGCCAAGACCAACAAGGGAATCCAAAAGACCATCAAAGAGGAACCCGAGCTATTCTTCCCGTACAACAACGGCCTGTCAGCCACAGCCGATGCCGTGTCCTGCGTAAGGACGGATGACGGGCTGGCGGTTGCGTCGATCAGCAACCTGCAGATCGTCAATGGCGCTCAGACAACCGGGTCAATCCACGCTGGGCTGAAGTCTGCGAAGGAACAGCTCCCGCAAGTCTTCGTGCAGATGAAACTCACTGTCGTTCCTTCCGACAGGTCTGAGGACATCGTGCCGAAGATCTCGGAATACGCGAACACTCAGAACAAGGTGAACGCTGCCGATTTCTTCTCGAACCATCCCTTCCATATCCGGATGGAACAGTTTTCGCGCAGCGTCCTCTTCCCGGCGCGCGCTGGCGAACGTCACGACACCAAGTGGTTCTACGAGCGTTCGCGCGGACAGTTCATCAATGCCCGCGCCAAGCTGACACCAGCCCATCTGAAGAAGTTCGATCTTGAATTCCCGAAAACGCAGCTCTTCAGCAAGACCGATCTCGCCAAGTTCGAATTCTCAGCGGCCGGCCAGCCGCACATCGTTTCGCGTGGCGCCCAGAAGAACTTCGCGGAATTCGCCAAGGACATCGGCGAAGCATGGTCCAAGAGCGACGCCCGGTACGACGAGCTCTGGTACAAGCGGCTCATCTCGAAGGCGATCGTGTTTCGCTGGCTCGAGACAGAGGTTCCGAAGCAACCATGGTACGAGGGTGGCTATCGCGCCAACATCGTCACCTACTCCATGGCCAAGGTGTTCCACGATGCCAACGGCGAGAAGCAGGTCCTCGACCTCGATGCGATCTGGAGGCGGCAGTCTGTTCCAGAGGCCCTTCAGCGCGCTCTGCTTCTGGCGGCCGCAGAGGCACACGATGTCATCACCCATCCTCCGGCGGGTGTTCGCAACATGTCGGAATGGGCAAAGCAGCAGGCCTGCTGGAACGGGATGAAGGGTCGGACGCTGAACTATGGCGATGACTTCGATACCTGCCTGACCCTCGTGGATACCGCCAAGGCGGCAAAGCGCGACGAGAAGGCTAAGAAGGCAATGACCGAGGGCATCAATGCCCAATCGGAGGTAGTGACCTTGGGCGCTGAGTTCTGGAAGGAGGTTTTGGCTTGGGGACGCGAGCGGAAACGCCTCACGCCCAAAGACATGCAGATCCTCGAAGTCTGCGCGTCAATTCCGCGCCGGATCCCCTCGGACCTGCAGGCACGCCATGCCCTCGATGCGCTCGGGCGCATGAGAGATCTAGGGTTCAGTGAGTCCTAGACTCCCCCCTCCTCTGGTTCCTCCCCGGCCCCGAACGTATGCGGGGGGGGCGCAGCGCGGCGGTTCGCTAGCGTGAGGCAGTTTCACCGGGGAAGCCAGGCGGAAGCCACCTTGCGACCTGATGCCGGAATTCGTGAGTCAGATCAGCGGTTTGCGGAATCGGGAGCTGGCCGGGGTGGATTCCCGGCGGGAAGCCAGGGAAGCCACCTCCGGGGAAGCCAGGTGGGCGGAAGCCACCACGGGACGCCAATTCATTAGAAGCCGTTGAATCCGCTTCACTTTTCGGGTTGACAGACCTGCCCCCATTGACCTACCCCTTGATCATCGAAGAATTGCGCCCGGAGGAGCCCCCTCGCGGGCGCTTTTCATTTCCCCCTCCCCCTCATCCCGAGCCTGCCCCATGGACCTCGTCTTCGCGCCGAGCCAGGTTGAGTCCTGGCCGATTGCCCGGCTGCGCCCTTATGCCCGCAACGCCAAGATGCATGGCGACGACCAGGTCGCGAAGATCGCCGCCAGCATGGCCAAGTTCGGCTGGACCGTACCCTGCATGGTGGCCGACGACGGCGAACTGATCGCGGGGCATGGCCGGGTGCTGGCGGCGACGATGCTGGGGCTGACCGAGGTGCCGGTAATCCGGCTCAGCCATCTGGACGAGGCCGAGCGCCGGGCCTACCGGATCGCCGACAACAAGCTGACGGAGCTGGGCGAATGGAACGAGGCGCTGCTGCGCGACGAGATCGCGGGGCTGCGGGCCGAGGATTTCGACCTGACCCTGCTTGGCATCAGCGACGATGACCTCGACGCGCTGCTGCGGGATCCGGAGGCGCTGGGCGGGGATGGCCCGGTCGAGGGTGAGGACGACGTTCCGGACCTGCCGGTCACGCCCGTCTCGGTACCGGGTGACCTGTGGCAGCTCGGGCCTCACCGGTTGATCTGTGGTGACAGCACTTTAGCCGATGTGGTCAGGCGGCTGCTGGGAGATGTGCGTCCCCTGCTGATGGTCACCGACCCGCCCTATGGCGTGGAGTACGATCCCTCCTGGCGCAACCAGGCTGGCGCGGCCAAGACGAAACGCACCGGCAAGGTGCTGAACGACGATCGCGCCGACTGGCGCGAGGCATGGGCGCTGTTCCCCGGCGATGTGGCCTATGTCTGGCATGGGGCGCTGCATGCCGCGACTGTGGCCGACAGCTTGGTGTCTGCGGGTTTCGCGATCCGGTCGCAGATCATCTGGGCCAAGGACCGGCTGGTCCTCAGTCGCGGCGATTATCACTGGCAGCATGAACCCTGCTGGTATGCGGTGCGTGCCAAGGGCAAGGGCCATTGGGCAGGGGACCGCAAGCAGACCACGCTGTGGCAGATCGCCAACCGGGATCAGGACGCCGACACCGTGCACGGCACCCAGAAGCCGGTCGAATGCATGCGCCGCCCGATCCTGAACAACTCGTCCCCCGGCCAGTCTGTCTATGAGCCCTTCATGGGTTCCGGCACCACGCTGATCGCGGCCGAAACCACGGGCCGGGTGTGCTTCGGGGTCGAGTTGAACCCGGCCTATGTCGATGTCGCCATAGAACGCTGGCAGTCCTTCACCGGTCAGGAGGCCGTGCTGGCGGACACCGGCGAGAGCTTCGCCGCCCTCAAGGCAAAGCGGCTCGCGGCATGAACGCGCCCCTCCTGCCCGGCCGGATCGAGCATTGGCCCCTCGCCCGTCTTCGACCTTACGCCCGCAATGCCAAGACTCACGATGCCGATCAGGTGGCCAAGATCGCCGCCAGCATGGCCGAGTTCGGCTGGACCGTTCCCTGCCTTGTGGCGGCCGACGGCGAGCTGATTGCAGGGCACGGCCGCATCCTGGCCGCTGCCCAGCTCGGGCTGGCCGAGGCGCCGGTCATCGTGCTGGGCCATCTGACCGAGGCGCAACGTCGTGCCTATCGCCTCGCCGACAACAAGCTGACCGAACTGGGCGGCTGGGACGAGGCGCTGCTGCTCGAGGATCTGCGCGGGTTGATGGCCGAGGATTTCGACCTCGGGCTGATCGGGATCCCGGAGGATGAACTGGACGCGCTGCTGGATGATGCCGACGACCGTGCGTCCATCGACGATGACACCGCCGACACCATCCCTGACGCTCCGGCTGACCCGATCACCCGCCCCGGCGATATCTGGGCGCTGGGCGACCACCGGCTGATCTGCGGCGATGCGACCGACCCGGGTGTGGTGGCGCGGCTGATGGACGGGGCGCAGGCAGCGCTGATGTTCACCTCACCCCCCTATGCCCAGCAGCGCGACTATGGCGCGGCGAAGGAGAAGGTCGGCGATTGGGATGCGCTGATGCAGGGCGTCCTCGCCGCGGCGCCCGTCACCGCCGATGCCCAGCTGCTGGTGAACCTCGGCCTCGTGCACCGCGATGGCGAGTGGATCCCGTATTGGCAAGACTGGGTCGACTGGATGCGTGCGCAGGGCTGGCGGCGGTTCGGCTGGTATGTCTGGGACCAGGGGCCGGGCCTGCCCGGCGACTGGAACGGCCGCCTCGCGCCATCGCACGAGTTCATCTTCCACTTCAACCGCCAGCCCCGCAAACCGAACAAGACGGTCGAGAGCAAGCACGCGGGCGAAACCCTCGGTGGTGGCGGGCTGCGCGGGGCCGACGGCACGGTGCACCGCAAGACCGGCTACGGCAACGCGATCCAGAGCCATCGCATTCCGGACTCTGTGTTCCGGATCATGCGCCACAAGGGCGGGCTGGGCACGGCCGGATCGCACCCGGCCGTGTTCCCGGTGGCGCTGGTCGAGGCGGTGCTGGAGGCCTTCTCCGACCCCGGCGACCTGGTGTTCGAACCCTTCTGCGGCTCGGGCACACAGCTGATCGCCGCGGAACGCACCGGGCGGCGCTGCTCCGCGGTGGAGCTGGATCCGGTCTATTGCGATGTCGCCGTGCGGCGGTGGGAGATGGCGACAAGGCGGACAGCCAGCCGGGTCAAGGAAGCCGAGGCGGCGACAAAGCCTGCGCGCCGGTCGAGAAAGCGCGCATGACCCAGTCCCGCCGCATGTCCATGGTCGAAGCCGCAACCAACGTGATTTTCGGCTATGCGCTCGCGGTCGGAATGCAGATCGTGGTGTTTCCGGTCTTCGGCATCCACATCGCGCTGGACGATCAGCTGGCAATCGGGCTTGCCTTCACAGCCATTTCGCTGGTGCGAGGCTATGTGTTGCGCAGGCTGTTCGAGAGATTCCGTTGACGGGAAATCCGCGGTTCTCTACCGTTCGCCCAAACGAAGGCTCAGAAATGAGCTTTGACGGCGGCATAAGCCCCCTCAGGTCGGCAGTGAAAACCCTGACGGCATCGTTGTACGGACTGCGGAACCACGAACGATCGGGTCTCGCGCGAGCATAAGCTTCCCGCCGGGGAGCGCCCCTCCAAGGCGCCGCGCATTCGCTTCTCACGAAGTTGAATGGAGACCCCTTGGATGGGAAAGCTGTCGAATATTCGTCGAACCAAGATGCTGGCGCAGGGCGGCCGGTGCTATTACTGCGACCTGCCGATGTGGGATCCGGAGCTGGATAATGCCGTGCCGGAAATCTGCCGGGCACCAGCCATGCGGAAGTACCTCCGTTGCACGGCAGAGCATCTGCACCCCCGCTCTGACGGCGGTGCCGACGTGGCCGCGAACATCGTCGCTGCCTGCTGGTACTGCAACACAAGGCGGCATCACAGGAAGGAGCCACCCTCCCCGGACATCCATCGCGCACGAGTCCGAGAGAGGATGGCAAATGGAAAATGGCTGGCCGCGCAACTGAAGGACATCAGCAACGCTGTCGGCCCGGGTTCGGGTGCCAGAAGGGTCTGATGCCGCAATCCTGATCAGGGCAGCTTGTACACAGTCCCCCTGCCCTCGACCTTCTCCGCTGCGATGGGCAGACCCAGCTTTTTCTTGAGTGCCCCTGAAATGGCCCCCCTCGCGGTGTGAGCCTGCCAAGACGTCGCCGCGACGATCTCGGCGACCGTCGCCCCCTCGGGCCGCTGGAGCATGGCGATGATCTGCGCCTGTTTGGTGCCAGCGCGGATGGCGACGGGTTTCGCGGTGTCGGTGTCTTCGGGCGTTTCTGCGGGTTTCGCCTTGGGCCTCGCCTTGCGCACCCTGGCGACGGCGCTGGCCGCCACCGGCTCGATCCCGATGGCCTCCAGCCCGGCCTCGGTCGCGATCAGCGTGGTGCCGTGGCCATCGCCGGTCTCGCGCCACATCGGCTCGCCGCGGCTTGAGGAGGCCTCGACCTCCTCGAGCCAGCCGCGGGCGATCATCTTGCCGACCACCATCTTGGCAGCGGCGCCGACCAGCCCCTCGGGCAGCGGCAGGGCGAGATTGCCGGGCCGGGTCGCGGCGCGGGACAGGATAAGGGATTGGGTGTCGGACGGGGTGGTCATCGGGGCCTCCGGGCGCTGTGGCGCGCGCTGTGCGCGCCTTCTACGGAGGCAAGCCCCGTCGTCGGACGGGGCGGCCGTTGCGCCGGGTGGGCGCGTCAGGCGGCGTGTTCGCCTTCCTTGAAAGCGCTGTCGGTGATCTGGCGCAGCAGGCCCGCGTAGTGCTTCAGCGTGCCGACATGACCCCAGTGGATCTCGTCGGGGTGGGTCTCGAAGTGGTCGTCGCTCAGAACCTTCAGGCGCTCCAGCATCGTGTCGATCTCGGCCTTGGCGGCGATGAAGGCGTCGAGGGCCTTGGAGTTGTCGGTAACGCGGCGGGTCATGGCGGTGGCATCCTTCGCTGAGTTGCATCGTTCTGGTGCGAACACCATCGCTCTGTTGGGCGAATGATCGTAGGCAAATCGGAGCAATATCAGTGCTTTCTGATCGCTCCGGTCAGATCAGCCGCATCTCGGCCAGTGCGCGGCTGGCGGCACCAAGCTGGGCGGTGGGCAGTTCGATCTTCAGGTGCGACAGGACGTCGGAGGCCTCGGCCGGGATCCCGCTCTCGCGCAGCACCTGCTCGATGACTTCGGCGATGGCGTCCGGGCGGCTCAGATCGAACCCCTCGGGAAGGGCGGAATAGTCGATGCGGATGGTGGTGATGGCCATGGTCATGTCAGCGGCCCCCTCAGCGCCGTGTCGCGGCGAGACCCGCGGCATAGGCCTCAATCAGGGCGGCGCGGATCGACCAGATGGCGACGTCGTGGAAGTCGAGCCCGTCGCTGTTCCGGGTATCCAGCGTCTCGACGAAGAAGTGGCGCTTCGCGATGTCGAGCATCAGCGTCTCGGGCGCGGTGGAGGTGGGTTTGGCAGTTGTGGTCATGGTCTGGTCTCCGATCCGGGGGTGAGGTCCTGATCACAGAATCGCTCCGGAGGGGAAGACAATCAACGGGAATGATTGCCTTTTCATGTTTATTTTCAATATCTTGATGGACACCAAAGCGCCATGAAAGGCATGAGCGAACGCGAGTACGCGGCGCATTCCGGCCTGTCCCGCGGCGGGGTGCAGAAGGCGCGCAAGAACGGGCGGCTGGTGGTCTACGACGACGGGTCGATCAATGCCGCAGCCTCGGATGTGCGACGGGCAGAGATGACAGACCCGGACCAGCAGCGGCGCAGCTTGGGTGGCGAAAGCCTCGCCAGCGGTGCGGGCGAGACCTCGTCCTACATCAAGGCGCGCACACTTCTGACGGTCTATGCCGCGCAGGACAAGCAGATCGCGGTCCAGAAGAAAAAGGGCACGCTTGTCGACCGCGCGCGGGCGGAAACACTGGTGTTTCGTCTCGCGCGGCAGGAACGGGATGTCTGGGTCACCTGGCCCGGACGGGTGGCCGCGCTGATGGCGGCGCAGATCATGGCGGAGGTGGAACGGCAATCCGGGGCATCGGTGACGATCGAGACCGCGATCATGCAGAGGGTGCTGGAAGCCCATGTCCGCGAACAGCTCGACGCCCTCGCCGACCTCCGGGTCTCCCTCGGATGACGACAACGACCTGACCGCCGGTCTCGACCTCGGCTTCGATGGCGCCGAGGTCCTGCTCCGGGTCTGGCGGCAAGGGCTGCGCCCCGATCCGAACCTGACGGTGTCGGAATGGGCGGATCAGCATCGCTGGCTGTCGTCGCGGGGCGCGGCGGAGCCGGGGCGGTATCGCACCGCCCGCGCCCCCTACCTGCGCGAGATCATGGATGCGCTGTCGCCCGGCCATCCGGCCCAGCGCATCACCTTCATGAAGGCCGCGCAGGTCGGGGCCACGGAGGCGGGCAACAACTGGATCGGTTTCGTGATCCATCACGCCCCGGGGCCGATGCTGGCGGTGCTGCCAAGCCTGGAACTGGCGAAGCGCACCTCGCGCGGCCGTCTTGATCCTCTGATCGCGGATAGCCCGGCACTACGCGAGCGGGTGAACCCGGCCCGGTCGCGCGATGCCGGGAATTCGATGCTGTCGAAGGAGTTTCCCGGCGGCATCCTCGTGCTGACCGGGGCGAACTCGGCCACCGGCCTGCGGTCGATGCCCGCGCGCTATGTCTTCCTCGACGAGGTCGACGCCTATCCGGCCTCGGCCGACGAGGAAGGCGATCCGGTCACGCTGGCGGAAGCGCGGACCACCACCTTCTCGCACCGGCGCAAGGTGTTCATGGTCTCGACCCCGACGATCCGGGGACTGTCCCGGATCGAGCGTGAGTTTGAAGCCTCCGACCAGCGGCGCTACTTCGTGCCCTGCCCGCATTGCGGGGCGATGCAGTGGCTGCAATTCGACCGGCTGCGCTGGGCGAAGGGCCGACCGGAAACCGCCGCCTATCACTGCGAGGGCTGCGAGAGGCCCATCGCCGAGCACCACAAGACCGAGATGCTGGCCAAGGGGGAATGGCGGGCGACAGCGGTTTCCAGGGATCCGAAGGCCATCGGCTTCCACCTCTCGGCGCTCTATTCACCGCTCGGGTGGAAAAGCTGGTCAGACGTCGCGCGAGAATGGCTGGCGGCCCAAGGGTCGGACGAGACGCTGCGCGCGGCGCGCAACACGCTTCTGGGCGAGACATGGGTCGAAAGTGGCGACGCGCCGGAATGGCAACGGCTGGCGGATCGGCGCGAAGCCTGGAAGCCGGGCACGGTGCCGAAGGCAGGGCTGTTCCTGACCGCCGGGGCCGACGTCCAGAGGGACCGGATCGAGGTCGACATCTGGGCCTGGGGCCGGAGCCTCGAGTCCTGGCTCGTCGATCACATCGTGATCCCGGGCGGGCCTGACGATCCGGCAGCCTGGGACAAGCTGACCGCCCTGCTCGGGCGCAGCTGGCAACATGCCAACGGCGCCTTCATGACTGTGGCGCGGCTTGGCATCGACACCGGTTACGAGGCCGCGGCAGTCTATGCTTGGTCGCGCAACGTCGGCTTCGAACAGGTCGCACCCCTTAAAGGCCTGGAAGGCTTCAATCGGGCAACCCCGGTTTCTGGCCCGACCTATGTCGATGCCACCATCGGCGGCAAACGCTTGCGCCGGGGCGCGAGGCTCTGGTCGGTGGCCACGGCGACGTTCAAGGCGGAGACATACCGCTTCCTGCGGATCGAACGGCCCTCGGACGAGGACCGTGCCACAGGGGTGCTCGATGCCCCAGGGACTATCCATCTGCCTGGCTGGGCCGACACCGAATGGCTGAAGCAGCTGGTGGCCGAGCAGCTGGTCACCATCCGCAACAAGCGCGGCTATGCCCACCAGGAATGGCAGAAGATGCGCGAGCGGAACGAGGCGCTCGACTGCCGGGTCTATGCCCGCGCTGCAGCGTGGATCCTCGGCGCTGACCGTTGGGACGAGGCCACCTGGCGGCGGCTGGAAGCGCAGGCGGGCGTGGAAACGCGCATGCCTGCAGCCATCCCGAATGACACCACACCACCCGATCCGGCCCAGCCCAAGGCCGGAACACTGACCACGCCACGCCGGAAACGGCGGACCTACACCCCGAAGTTCATGAGGGACTGATGGACCTGGAACGCATGCAGGCCCTGCTCACGGCACTGCAGGAAGCCCGCTTCGCCGGGCTGCGCAGCGTCAGCTATGACGGCAAGACCGTGACCTATGGCTCGGATGCGGAACTGGCCGCGGCCATTCGGGACTTGGAGGGCCGGATTGCTACCGCCTCTGCCATGCCGCGTCGCCGCCGCTGGGGCACCGTGGCCACGAAGGGTCTGTGACGATGGTCTTCGACGCCTTCCGTTCGCGGCTCGGGTCCATCATCGGCGGGTTCGACGCGGCGCAGTCCCATCGGCGCATGCGCGGGTTCCGGGCCACCCGTGCCCATGTGAACACGCTGATCGCGGCCTCGGGCGAGACGATCACCGCCCGGGCACGCTGGTTGGTCCGGAACAACGGATATGCCGCGAACGCAGTCGATGCTTTCGCCAACCATGTCGTCGGTGACGGCATCAAGCCCTCGTCGAAGATCGCCGATGCCGCGAAGAAGGAGGAGCTGCAGAAGCTCTGGCTCGCCTGGACCGACGAGGCCGATGCCGAGGGTCTGACCGACTTCTTCGGCCTGCAGCGTCGGGCGGCGCGAGAGGTGTTTCTGGCAGGCGAAGTCTTCCTGCGCATCCGCACGCGGCGGCCGGAGGACGGCCTGACGGTGCCGATGCAGCTGCAGATGCTGCCCTCGGAAATGCTGCCGCAGGACATGACCCGCGTCCTGCCTGGCGCGGGATCGATCCGGCAGGGCATCGAGTTCGATCGCCTAGGGCGACGCGTGGCCTACCACTTCCTGCGCCGCCACCCGGGCGACATGACCGATCCGGGCCTCGCGGGAGAGACGGTGCGGGTTCCAGCCTCCGAGGTGATCCACATCCTCGACCCGGTCGAGGCGGGCCAGCTGCGCGGCGTGTCGCGCTTTGCGGCGGCGGTGGTGAAGCTGTTCACGCTGGACCTCTACGACGACGCCGAACTGGAGCGGAAAAAGACAGCGGCGATGTTCGCGATGTTCATCACCTCGCCCGCCCCGGAAACCGCCCTCGATCCGGCCGAGGACGATCTGGAGGTGGAACCGGGACAGGTGGTTCGCCTCGATCCCGGCGAGGACGTGACGACGCCCTCTACGCCAGACTCGGGCAGCACCTATGAGCCCTTCCAGTATCGCACGCTGTTGCAGATCGGCGCGGCGCTGGGCGTGCCCTATGGCTATCTGACTGGTGATACTGCGAAGGGGAACTTCTCGAACACGCGGATCGCGCTCGTCGACTTCCGCCGTCGTATCTCGGCTTTCCAGCATTCGGTGATGGTCTATCAGCTCTGCCGTGCCGTCTGGACGCGCTGGATGGAGATGGCCGTGCTGGCGGGCGCCATCGACCTGCCGGGCTATGCCACGGAGCGGCGGCAATACCTCGCCTGCGACTGGCTTCCGACCAAGTGGGACTGGATCGACCCGGCCAAGGATGCCGCTGCCGAAATCCTGCAGATCGAGGCCGGGCTGAAATCCCGCACGCAAGCCATCGCCGAACGCGGCTACGACGCCGAACAGGTCGACCGTGAAATCGCCGCCGAACGCAAGCGCGAGGCGGAGTTGGGACTGGACTTCCGGCGGCCGGGGTCGCCCGCGCAGGCGGCCGGTGGCGGCACCGGGCCGAGTGATGTCGAAGGCCAGCAGCAAGGTCGGCAGACCAACGATGACGAGGAGGTCGATGAAGAGGACCAGGAACCGCGGCCGGAGGACGAGGCTTGACCCCTCCGCACCCGTCAGCCCTCGAGCAGGTCCACACCGGGAAGCCGGGCCGCCTTGCGGTCGAAGGTCACCAGGCTCTCCGCCCCGACGCGTCGGCCTGCAGCCGCGATCATCAGATCGGCGAACCCGAAACCCTGATCGCGATAGGCGTGAAGCACTGCGCCGACATCGTCGCTGGCCTCGACCTCAAGTTCGGCCGCAGCCAGCAACCCCTCCAGCGCGGACGCTATCTCACCCCGGCTGTGGCGATAGGCCCGCTCCAGCACCCAGACGAGTTCGACCAGCACCTCTCGGGCGACAAATCCGGGGCTCTCGACGGTCAGCCCGGCAAAGAAGCGTCGCGCAATGCCGCCCTGATCCGGGTCATCCTGCGTCAGGAACCGGACGACGACATTGGTGTCGATGGCAATCACGCGTCGCGACCCTCGTCCGCCGCGCCGGCGGCAATTGCCTCTTCCATCGCCTCGAGGGTGACCGGCTTCGTACCCTGCCGCCGCAAGAGCCCGGCGAGATCGCTCACCGGCCGGGCCTTCAGAAGCCGCACTTCCCCATCGAGGATCACGTAGCGCACACGGTCGCCGGGGTTGAGACCCAGCGCTGCCCGCACGTCGCGTGGCAGCGTGGTCTGACCCTTGGACGTGACGGTCGATTCCCGCATTGCCGATTCCTTACGTTTTACATGAACGCCTTACCATAGCTGAAGCAGACCTTCCTCGCAATGAACCCGGATCGCACCGTCATGCCCCTGCATCACACCCAGATCGCCCAGCGCGTCTTCAACACGCCCTTGATGGTCGATCCCGCCAAGGCACTGGCCTTCCTGACCGGGCTTGGCCCTCGGATCACGGGGCGGGAGATCAGCGTCGAAGGTTTGGAAATCTCGGCCGAAGATCGGGATGCCACCAACCTCCCTGCCCGAGCGTCACTCTTCGGCGATGACCTGACCAGCCGTCAGGCACGGAACGGCGCCCAGCCCTTCGCCGTCGTCGACGGGATCGCGGTCATCGAGATCGCAGGCACGTTGGTCCATCGCGGGGCGTGGATCGGGCAATCCTCGGGGCTGACATCCTACGAAGGGATCGCGGCCCAGCTGCAGGCGGCGCTTGCCGATCCGGCGATCCGCTGCATCGCCCTCGACATCGACAGCTTCGGTGGCGAAGTGGCGGGGGCCTTTGATCTGGCGGATCGCCTCCGCGCCGCGCGTCAGGTGAAACCCATCCGTGCCTTCGTCGCGGATCACGCCCTCTCGGCCGCCTATGCGCTGGCGTCCCAGGCCGACCGGATCATCCTGCCCCGCACCGGCGCCGTTGGCAGTATCGGCGTGGTGGCCATGCATAGCGACATGAGCGGGGCTCTGGACCAGAAGGGCATCGCTGTCACGCTGATCCATGCAGGCGCGCGCAAGGTCGATGCGAACCCCTATCAGCCCCTGCCCGAGACCGTCCGCGCCCGGATCGCGGGCGAGCTGGAAGACCTGCGTCAGCTCTTCGCCGAAACCGTCGCCGGAGGGCGCGGCCGTCGCCTCGACACCCTTCGCGCGCTGGGCACCGAGGCCGCCGTCTTCCGCGGCGAGGCGGCGGTCTTCGCCGGTCTCGCCGACGAGGTGGCCGATCCGGTCACCGCCTTCCGCGCTTTCGCCGCCGCACCCCGCGGCACATCCACCCCCAGAGGAAAGGGCCCGATGATGACCACTGCCCCCGAAGACGATGCGCAGCCTGCGACCGCGCCTGCTGGCAGCCCCCCGCCGGAATCGGCCGCGCCCACGGCAGTCGCGCCGCCGCAAACCGAGGCGGCCGCGATCTCCCCCGAAGCGATCCGCGCCGAGGCGGCCGAGGTTGCGCAGGTCTGCGCGCAGGCCGCCCGGCTCGGCATTCAGATCGATGCCGCCGATGCCGTCGCCAAGGGTGTGAAACCCGAGGCTCTTCGCGCCAAGGTTCTGGCTGATCTTGCCGCCCGCAGCGATGCCGCGGGCATCATCGCCACCGCTCCGGCACCCGGGGCGAAGGAAAGCCCCATCGTGGCGGCCGCGAAGAAATCGGCCGCCGCCTCGCGCTGACATTGGCGCTGGCCACCGGCGGCATTCGTCGCTGCGCCCTCGCCCCGCCTCCGCATCCCCCAACATCCTGGAGACTGAACCATGCCCGTCCTGACGGAACCGCCCAGCATGGGCGATGTCCTCAAATATGAGGTCAACTCGAACTACACCCGCGAGGTGGTGACGCTGTTGATCGGCACCAACTATCCCTCTGGTGCCGTCCTCGGTCGCATCACGGCCAGCGGCAAATACACCCTCTCGCCCGCGACCGGGGCCGACGGTTCGCAAACCGCGGTCGCTGTCCTGCTCTACCCGGTGAACGCCACGCTGGCAGACGCCGTGGGCATCGTGGTCACCCGTGGTCCCGCTATCGTCTCGCGCGCTGCCCTCGCCTACGAGGCGACGGTCAACGACGCGGCCAAGATCGCCGCGAAGATCACCCAGCTGGCCGCCGTCGGCATCATCGCCCGCGACGGCGTCTGACGCTGCCCACCCGGCCGCGCCCATCCCCTCATCCCCCGGAGCATCCCCCATGACCCTCGTCCGCAATCCCTTCGACGCTGGCGGCTATTCGCTGGCCGAGATGACGCAGGCCATCAACATCCTGCCCAACCTCTACACCCGCCTCGCCCAGATCGGCCTCTTCCGCTTCGAAGGGGTCAGCCAGCGCTCGGTCATCATCGAGCAATACGAAGGCGTCCTGAGCCTCCTGCCCTCCGTCCCCCTCGGCGGCCCGGCCACCGTCGGCACGCGCGAGGGCCGGTCCATGCGGTCCTTCGCCCTGCCGTGGATCCCGCATGACGACGTTGTCCTGCCTGCCGACATCCAAGGACAACCTGCGCTGGGCGGCGCGTTCGATGCGGCCGATCCCCTCGTCGAGGTGATGAACCGCAAGCTGCTGCTGATGCGCCGCAAGCATGCCCAGACCCGGGAATACATGGAAATGAACGCGCTCCGCGGCATCGTGAAGGACGGGGCGGGCACGACGCTCTACAACTACTTCACCGAATTCGGCCTCACGCAGATCTCGGTCGACTTCGTCCTCGGCACCGCGGGCACCAACGTGCAAGGCAAGGTCCGCGAGGTGCTGCGGGCCATCGAGGACAGTCTCCTCGGCGAGGCCATGACCTCGGTCCATGCCCTCGTCAGCCGGGAATTCTTCGACAAGCTGATCGCCCATCCGAAGACCGAGGAGGCCTACAAGTTCTACGCCTCGACCGGTGCCCAGCCGCTGCGCGAGGACGTCCGTCGCAACTTCCCCTTCGGCGGGATCCTGTTCGAGGAATACTCGGGCACCGTCACTCTTTCGACCAAGGCCACCGAACGGCTGGTCCCGGCGAACGAGGGCATCGCTTTCCCGCTCGGGACGATGGACACCTTCACCACCTATGGCGGCCCGGCGAACCTGCTGGAGACCGCCAACACCATCGGCCTGCCGCTCTACGCCCGCCAGCATCTCGACGAGAAGGGCCGCTGGATCGACGTGATGACCGAGGCCTCGATCCTGCCGGTCAACAAGCGGCCCCGGCTGGCGATCCGCCTGCACACGTCGAACTGACGGACCCATCCATGTCCGTCTTCGCCGCCGCCATGGACCGCATCTTCACCCATGCCTCCATGGCGGCCCCGGCCCTCTGGATCTCGGCCACGACCTCCGAGGAACGCCCGATCCGCATCATCCGCCGCGCGCCCGACCGCGTCACCGACTTCGGGGCGGGCCGGTTCGTCAGCGACACGACGGTGGTGGATGTGCGCGTGGCCGACCTGCCCACCCCGCGGCCGGGCGACGTGATCGTCATCGGTGCCGACAGCCATGTGATCCAGGGGGAACCGCTGCGCGACCGCGAACGGCTCATCTGGACGCTGGACCTGAGGCCAGCATGAAGCTGAAGCTGGAAATCAGCCCCGACCTCGCCGCCCTGATGCAGGCCGAAATCGCCGCAGGCGAAAAGGCCGTCACCAACGCCATGCGCGAGGCGGGCGCGGGACTCAAATCCGCCTGGCGGGGCCAGATCACCGGCGCTGGGCTTGGTACGCGGCTCGGCAACTCGATCCGGCTTGCAACTTATCCCAAGGGCAGCGAGAGCCTGAACGCCGCTGCGCTGGTCTGGTCGAACGCCCCGGTGATCGTCGGTGCTCATGACGCGGGGCCGATGATCCGGTCGCGCAACGGGTTCTGGCTGGCCATCCCCACCCCGGCCGCGGGCAAATCCACCCGCGGCCGCCGCATGACCCCCGGCGAATGGGAACGCCGCACGGGGTTGCGCCTGCGCTTCATCTACCGCCGCCGCGGTCCGAGCCTGCTGGTGGCCGAGGGGCGGCTGAATTCGAAGGGCCGGGCCGTGGCGTCTCACTCCAAGACCGGCCGCGGGCTGACCACCGTGCCGATCTTCCTCCTCGTGCCCCAGGTCAAGCTGCACAAGCGGCTCGATCTGGCGCGGGATGCCGAGCGGGCCATCGACGGCTTGCCGGGGCGGATCGTCGCGGGGTGGGTGGAGGGGAGGTTCTGAGCGGGACCGTCGACACGCCAATCGGATTGGCATATATTGCCAATGTCACACTCCGAGACTCCCATGGCCACCCGGAACGTCGTCCTGACCGAAACGCAATCCGACCTCGTCGACCGCCTGGTGGCATCCGGTCGGTATCAGAACGCGTCCGAAGCGTTGCGCGCCGGGCTTCGTCTCCTCGAACGAGAAGAGGCGGAACTTGGCGCGTTGCGCAGCCGTCTGACCGCTGGGCTCGAACAGGCCCGGAGCGGGGATCTGGCCGAAGGCAGCGGCGAAGATGCCATCCGCCGGGCATTTGCCGCTGCGATTGCCAATACCTGATGGCGAAACCCTGGCGTCTGACACGGCAGGCGGAGGCCTCGCTGATCGAGATTGCCCGCTGGACCATCGAGACCTTCGGTCCACGACAGGCGGCGGCCTATGAGGATGACCTGATCTCCACCTGCCGCGAGATCGCCGCGGGCACCGCCCTGTCACAGGATTGCCGTCGGCTCATCGATCCCGATCTGCCCGAGGACCTGCGCTTCGCGCGGGCAGGCCAGCATTTCGTGGTGTTCGTCGAGGAGATCGAGAAGGTGATCATCATCGATTTCCTGCACAGCCGCGCTGATCTGCCGCGACGGCTGGCCAACCTGCCCCTCCCGAAAGGCGGCGGGGAACACTGACCCCGGGCCTGTCCCGGAACCCCGGACCGAGAGATGCCCACCACCCGCGAAACCGTCCTCGCCGCGCTGCACGCGCGGCTGCAACCGCTTGCCGCCCTCACCCTGCGTGACGAGGTGCTGCCCGAGAGGATCCCCGCGGCCGGGCTGATCATCCTGCGCGACGGCCAGCCCGGCGAACCAGAAGTGACACTGTCGCCGCTGCGCTATCACTACCGGCACCGGGCCGAGCTGGAGGTCGTCGTCCGGGAGGGCACCGGCCGGGCCAGCGCTTTCGACGACCTGATCACTTCCATCGGCGCGGCACTTGAGGCGGACCAAACGCTGGGCGGCCTCTGCGACTGGGTCGAACCCGAGGCCCCGGCCTCGGTCGACCTGCCCGTCGAGGGCGCAGCCGCCCTGAAGGCGGCGGTGATAACCATCCTTCTACACTACACCACGACGGGCCCTTTGGCCTGACGGGTGAACACAAGATGCCCGTATGAAAGGGCGCCAGCGGTTTCCGCTCAAGGCCGTCAGGATCTGCGGTTCCCGGCATCGCCGAGGAGCCACAGAAAGAAGATCGCGAAGAACGGCGAGAAGATGAGGCTCAGAAGCACCCAAGCGATGGCACTTCGTCCGCGCGCTTCTGCCATCCGGGCGGGCAACAGGATGAACAGCCACAGCGTGAACCAAAGGGCTGCGAGGCCGAAGAGCAGGGCAAAGAGGCCCTCCATCACGCCGCGAAACAAGCTATGGGGTGCTGGAAATCAGTCCGGAAATTACCTGCAGGTTCCATAATAGCCTCCGGAATACCGGCAATACTCGCGGGCGGCGCCGGAGCGGATCATCTCGGCGGCGATGTCACGACCATCGGGCAGGAAGCACTGGGCGACGAGGCGGCCATAGCGGTCTATGTCGCGGATGGCACAGCGCAGGCGCTTTCCGGAGATCAGCCCGCGCAGAGTGGCGGTGGCGGCTGACCCACCCTGATGGTTCCATTCCGGAGCATCGAGGCCCCAGACCCGAATGCGGCGCGACTGACCGCTGAGGGTGAAGGTATCGCCGTCGAGGATCTTGCTGACCCTGGCCTCGAGGTCGATGGCCACGTCGGCCCGGGCGTCCGGCGCGGCGAAGAGTGCCAGGACTGTCGCGAAGGCTGCGATGAGGAGAAACGCTGGACGATGGCGGCGCACGAGCCGCCCGGCGTGGGAATATGCTGTCATGGCCGCATGATGGCGCAGATCGGGTCGGCCCCGCAAGGCGGCCCATACCAACAGTTCGGGAAATAGGAGACAGGACATGGCACGCGGACACGGCGCGCGGTCGCAGATGGCGCTTGCGTTCGAAACCGTCTACGGCACCCCGCCCGCCAGCGGCTATCGGCTGATGCCCTTCGCCCGCACCACTCTGGGCGCGGAACAGCCGCTGTTGAACAGCGAACTGCTGGGCTACGGCCGCGATCCCCTCGCCCCAATCAAGGACGCCGTCACCGCCGATGGCGAGGTGGTGGTGCCGATCGATGTGGAGGCCTTCGGCTTCTGGCTGAAGGCGGCCTTCGGCGCACCGACCACGACCGGGACCACGCCCAAGACCCACACCTTCCAGTCGGGCAACTGGACCCTGCCCTCGATGGCCATCGAAGTCGCGATGCCCGAGGTGCCGCGGTTCGCAATGTATGCGGGCTGCGTGATGGACCAGTTGTCCTGGCAGATGAACCGCTCGGGCCTGCTGACCGCAACCGCGCGTCTGATCGCTCAAGGCGAGGCCATCGCGGCCACCACGGCCGCAGGCACGCCCACCGCGCTGGGCCTGCAACGCTTTGGCCATTTCAACGGCGTGGTGAAGCGCAATGGCACGGCGCTAGGCAACGTGGTCTCGGCCGAGATCACCTATGCCAATGGCCTCGACCGGATCGAGACCATCCGGAACGACGGCAAGATCGAGGGCGCCGATCCCGGCATGGCGGCGCTGACCGGCCGGATCGAAGTCCGTTTCGCGGACTCTGCCCTCGTCACCCAAGCCATCGACGGCACGCCCTGCGAGCTGGAGTTCGCCTACAGCCTTGGGGCCAATGCCAGCTTCACCTTCACGGCCCATGCCGTCTACCTGCCGGTCCCGCGGATCGAAATCCCGGGCCCCCAGGGCATCCAGGCGACCTTCGACTGGCAGGCCGCCAAAGCCACCAGCCCCGCCCGCATGTGCACCGCCGTCCTCGTCAACACCGTCACGGGATACTGACCATGATCCGACTGAACCTTTCGAACCGGCCCGAATGGCTGGACCTCCTGCCCGGCCTGCGCGTGCTGGTGGCGCCCCTCACCACGGCGCTGATGGTCTCCGCCCGCGCCGATCCCGCCATCGATGGCCTGTCGGAAACCTCCAGCCAGGAAGACATGGCGCTGGCCATGGCCAAGGCCGTCGCGCGCCGCGCCGTGCTGGAATGGGAAGGTGTCGGTGACGAGGATGGCAACCTTATGCCCGTCAGCCCAGCGGGGATCGACGCCCTTCTCGAAATCTGGCCCGTCTTCGAGGCCTTCCAGGCGCAATATGTCGCTCGTGGTCTGATGCTGGACGCGGAAAAAAACGCCTCCGCGCCCTTGCTGACTGGTCCTTCGGCGGGGGCGACGGCTACTGCGCGGCCTGCACGGGCCCCTGCCCCGACTGCCCCGCAAGACTGAACCGACCGCAAACCGTCGAGGGCTGGCAGGTCTGGGACCTGACCCAGCGCCTCGGCGGCCAGCTGCGGATCGCGCCGGGGGCCATCGTCGGGTGGGACATGGGCGCCGCCCTCGCGCTGGCACAGGCGCTGGGCGTCAACGCCCTGATCGCCGCCGAACTGCTGCCCGAGATCGAGGCGGTGATGGTGCGGAAACTGAACGAGCAGATGGCGAGTGCCGATGGTTCCAGCGTCAGGCCCTGACCTTGGGGACCAGCGTCACACCCGGTAGACCCTCGAAATGACTGTCGCACGTCAGGAGGGTCGCCCCCCGCGCACGGGCGGTCGCAAAGACGATGGCATCTGCCGTCGCGAGCCTGTGCGTGCGGCAAGCCTCGGCCGCCTCAAGCGCGATGTCTGTGTCGAGCGGGATCACCTGACAGACCTGCGTGAAGGCGATCACCTGATCCGCCTTGTCCTCGCCGACCTCGCGGGTCAGCCATTTGGCGAGTTCCAGTTGCACCATGGTCGGCACCAGCCAGTCGGCCTGATCCGGCAGGTGCTCCGCCAGCCGGTCGCCCGTGGCCGAACCGATCAGCCATTCGATCCATGCGGACGTGTCGACGAGGACCATCAGAACCGATCCGTCCGGTCGCGGTAGTCGGTTGCCGAAGCCCCGCGGGCGAGGCCCTTCAGCGACTCACGCTTTGGAACCGGTACAAGCAAAACGCCCGTCCCCTTGGGAATGAAAGCGAAGGTCAGACCGGCTTCCCAATGCTGGGCCGCCCTTATCGCCTTCGGGATCGAGATCTGGAACTTCGAGGACAGGGTCGCCGTCTCGGACATGGTCATACGCCTCCGTGATCGATGCTACCAACGTAAGAACGAGACCCCGGAAAAGCAAGGAAAGCTGCAATGGCCGAGAAGAAGGTCTCCGTCCGCCTCGTGGCGGAGGGCGGACGTCGCGTGCGTGCCGAACTGGAAGGCATCGGCGAGGCCGGTGCCCATGGCTTCGGTCGGCTCAGCCGCGAGATGGAACTGGCGAACACGCGGCTGGCCTCCTTTGCGCGCCGGGCCGGGATCGCGCTGGCGGCGGTTTCCGCAGCCGCGGCGGCGGCCGGGGTGGCGATGGTGCGCTCGGGGCTCGCCAACATCGACGCACAGGCGAAGCTCGCGCAGTCGATGCGCACGACCGTCGAGAGCATCCAGACCCTGACCTGGGCGGGGGAGCTGGCGGGCGTGTCGCTGGGCGAGATCGAGCAGGCGACGAAGAAGCTGACCACCCGGCTGTCGGAAGCGGCCAGCGGGTCTGGCGCGGCCGTCGGCGCGCTCCGGCGGCTGAACCTGACGGCGGGGGAACTGCAGTCCCTGCCGCTCGACCAGCGTATCGTCGCCATTCAGGACGCCTTGGCCCGCTATGTGCCCGAGGCCGAACGGGCGGCCGTGGCCTCCGACCTCTTCGGCGACCGGGCGGCGCTCGCCTTCCTGCGGATCGACAGCGCGACGCTGCGCGACGCCGCCCGCGACGTGCAGGACTTCGGGGTGGCCGTCAGCGCGGCCGATGCGGCCCAGATCGAGCGGACGGGCGACGCCATCGCGCGGCTCAGCCTGATCTGGACCGGCCTCGTGAACCGCCTGACCGTGGCCGTCGCCCCGGCGCTGGAGACCATCGCCACCAAGCTCGCCGACATGGCGCGGGCGACCGGCCCCATCGGGCAGGCGATCACGGCGCTCTTCGACAACCTCGGGCGACTGGCCACCCATGCCGCGACCTTCGCCGCCGTGATGGCTGGGCGCTGGGTCGCGGGGATGGCCGCCGCCGCTCTCTCCGTCCGGGGCCTTGCCACCGCTCTGGTGTTCCTGCGCGGCGCGCTCATCCGCACCGGCATCGGGGCCCTGATCGTCGGCGCGGGCGAGCTCGTCTACCAGTTCTCGCAGCTCGTCGCCCGCGTCGGCGGCGTGGGCGAGGCGTTCCGCTTGCTCGGCGAACTGGCTCGCGAGGTCTGGTCACGCATCGGTCTCACGCTGGACGCAGCGCTGGCGCGAATGGCGGCCGGATGGGAGGGGCTGAAGGCTGCGGGTCTCTCGGCCATTGAGGGCACCATCGCAGGCGTGGTCAGCTTCGGCGACCGGACGGCCGCGATCTTCCAGGGGGCCTATGACGCGGCGGTGGCGATCTGGGGCAGTCTGCCCGGGGCCATCGGCGACTTCGCCTTCCAGGCGGCGAACGGTCTGATCTCGGGCGTCGAGGCGATGCTGAACGGCGTCGTCACCCGCATCAACAGCTTCATCGAGACGCTGAACGCGGCCCTCGCGCTGCTGCCCGAATGGGCGATCGGCGAAGGCGGTGTCCGGATTGGTATCCTCGACCCGGTCGAACTCGGTCGCGTCGGCAATCCCTTCGAAGGCGCGGCAACGGCCGCAGGGGCCGCGGCGGCGGATGCCTTCTCGGCAGCGCTGTCGCGGACCTACCTCGAGCCGCCCGATCTTGGGCTCGGTGCCATGGCCGACGACGCCCGCGCTCGGGCCGATGGCTATCGCGAGGCGGCCGGGATGCTTGCTGACGCTGCCGGTCGGCCGCTCGCCAGTTGGCAGGCGCTGAAGGATGCAGTGACGGGCACGGGGGCAGAGGCCGAGACCGCGCTGGCGGACGCCGCTGCTGCGGCCGGGGCATTGGGCGGAGAACTGGACGAAACCGGCGGGGCGGCAAGTCGCGCCGGAGCGGCCGGACGACAGGCAGGGGCTGATACTGCCGCCGGAGCCGAGCACGCGCTGACCGGTTGGCAAGCCGTTACGGCGGCCCTCGCCGACTACGCCGCCAAGGCGCGCGACATTGGCTGGGACGTCGGCAGCGCGCTGGTGGGCGCGTTTCAGAGCGCCGAGAACGCCATCGGCGACTTCGTGAAGACCGGCAAACTCGACTTCCGCGAACTGGTCACGTCGATGATCGCCGATCTGGCCAAGCTCGCGGCCCGCCGCTTCATCCTCGGTCCCATCGCCAATGCCCTTTCCGGCGCGCTGGGCGGAGCGGGCGGGATTTTCGCGAACATCCTGCATGCGGGCGGGATGGTCGGTGCCCCTGGTCCCGGACGCATGGTCCCGGCGCTGGCCTTTGCGGGTGCCCCGCGCATGCACAACGGTGGCTGGGCCGGGCTGCGGCCCGACGAGGTGCCAGCGATCCTGCAACGCGGCGAACGGGTGCTCTCGCGCCGGGAGGCGGCAGGGTACGGCCAGGCGGGTGGCTCGACTGTCAACGTCACGATCAACGCCCGCGACGCCGAGAGCTTCCGCCAGTCCCGCACACAGATCGCCAGCGACGTCGCCCGCGCCGTGTCGCTGGGCCGAAGGGGGATGTGATGGCGTTTCACGAGGTCCGGTTTCCGGACAACATCAGCCGCGGGGCGCGCGGCGGTCCCGAACGGCGCACGCAGATCGTCGAACTGGCGAGCGGGTCCGAGGAGCGCAACGCGAGCTGGTCCAACTCGCGCCGCCGCTATGATGTGGCCTATGGCATCCGCCGCGCCGACGATCTGGCGGCGGTCGTCGCCTTCTTCGAGGCCCGCAACGGCCGCCTCCACGGCTTCCGTTTCAAGGACTGGGCCGACTTCAAGTCCTGCCTGCCCTCGCAGACGGTGGGTCCGAGCGACCAGCCGATTGGCACCGGCAACGGGTCGGCCACGCAGTTCCAGCTGACCAAACGCTATACCTCCGGCGCGCAGTTCTGGACCCGAACCATCAACAGGCCCGTCGCGGGCACCGTGACCATCGCGCTGAACGGCACGCCCCAGGCCTCCGGCTGGTCGGTCTCCACGACCACCGGCCTCATCACCTTCACCACAGCTCCCGCCGCAGGCGTCGCCATCACCGCAGGCTTCGAGTTCGACGTCCCCGTCCGCTTCGGCACCGACGCCCTCGACGTCACCCTCGACCTCGAACGGCTCGGGTCGATCACCTCGATCCCGCTTCTGGAGATCCGCACATGAAGTCCCTGAACCCCGCGCTGCAGGCGCATCTCGACGATGGCACCACCACCCTGTCCTGGTGCTGGCGCATCACCAGAGCGGACGGCGTGACCTTCGGTTTCACGGACCATGACCGGACGCTGTCGTTCGATGGCACCGAGTTCGAACCCGAAAGCGGGCTGACGGCGTCAGAGGTGCGGTCGGGGTCGGACCTGTCGGTGGACGCGCAGGATGCCCAAGGCGTGCTGTCCTCCGACCGGATCACCGAGACGGACATCCTCGACGGCCGATGGGACAATGCCGAGGTCGAGGTCTGGCGGGTGAACTGGGCCGATACGAACCAGCGCGTGCTGATGCGGCGCGGTGCCATCGGCCAGATCCGGCGCGGGCGGCTGGCCTTCGTGGCCGAGGTGCGAAGCCTTGCCCATGTGCTCGGCCAGACGGTCGGGCGGACGTTCCAGGCGAGTTGCGATGCCGCGCTGGGCGACACACGCTGCGGCGTGAACCTTGATGCCCCGACCTTCAAGGGCACCGGCGCCGTGATCGATGTGCTGCGGGACCGGGCTTTCACCGCTTCCGGTCTCGGCAGTTTCGCGGCGGGCTGGTTTGCCTTCGGTCTGGTGGAATGGTCGACCGGCGCGAATGCGGGGCGGCGGGTCGAGGTGCTGTCTCACGACCTCGTCGATGGCGTGGCGATCCTGACCCTGCTGGAAGCCCCGGTGCGCCAGATCGCGGCGACGGATGCTTTCATGGTTCGGGCGGGCTGCGACAAGCGGATTGCCACCTGCGGGACAAAGTTCGCCAACGTCGCGAACTTCCGCGGTTTCCCGCATATCCCCGGGCAGGACACTGTCCTGCGCTACGCGACAAAGGACGGCGGCCACGAGGGGGCGGTCTTGTGATCGTGCCCGTCCCGACCGCCGATCCGGCCCGCGTCATCGCCGTCGCGCGATCCTGGCTTGGCACGCCCTACCACGACCAGGCGAGCCTGCGCGGGGTCGGTTGCGACTGCCTCGGCCTCGCGCGGGGTGTCTGGCGCGAGGTGGTCGGGCCGGAGCCATTTCCGATCCCGCCCTACAGCCGGGATTGGGGCGAGACCGGGCCGCGCGAGGTGCTGGCGGACGGGGCGCGGGCGATGATGCCGGAAATCGCACCCGCCGATGCGCCGCCCGGCGCGCTGGTCCTTTTCCGCATGATGCCGCGCGCCATCGCCAAGCATGTGGGCATCCTCACCGGCCCCGACACCTTCCTCCACGCCTACGAACGCCTCGGCGTGATCGAGGAAGCGCTGACACCCACCTGGCGACGCCGCATCGCCTTCGCTTTCCTGTTCCCCGCACGCTGAGAGTCTCCCATGGCCACGCTCGTCCTCGGCGCCGTCGGTTCCGCCATCGGCGGGGCGTTCGGTGGCGCGATCCTCGGCTTTTCCGGGGCTGCCATCGGCGGCTTCATCGGATCGACAGTGGGCACGGTCGTCGACAGCTGGATCGTCTCGTCGCTGGCGCCCGCGCAGAAGATCGAGGGCCAGCGTCTGGACAGCTTGCGCATCACCTCTGCCACCGAAGGCGCTGTCATCCCGCGGCTCTACGGCCGCATGCGGATGGGCGGCAACATCATCTGGGCCACGGATTTCCGCGAGGAGACCAGGACCACCACGCAGGGCGGTGGCAAGGGCGGTGGTGGTGGAAAGGTCCGGACGACCGAATACCTCTACTACGCCAGCTTCGCGGTCGCCTTGTGCGAAGGCCCGATCACCGGCATCGGCCGCATCTGGGCCGACGGCAAGCCGATGGACCTCTCCGGCGTCACATGGCGCTGGTATCCGGGGAACGAGACCCAGACAGCCGACCCGTTCATTGCGGCGAAGATGGGGGCGGCCAACACGCCCGCCTATCGCGGCACGGCCTATGTGGTCTTCGAGGAACTGGCGCTGGCAACCTACGGCAATCGCCTGCCGCAACTGTCGTTCGAGGTGTTCCGCCCGCTGGCCGATCCCGACACCGCCGAGGGGCTGGTCAAGGCCGTGACCATGATCCCGGCCTCGGGCGAGTTCACCTATGCGACCGAGGCTGTTCGCAAGACCGTGGGCGCCACGACCACGGTGTTCGGCCAGACCACCGGCGGCACGACCTCGGCCGAGAACCTGAACGCGCTGCCGGATGAGCCCGACATCGTCGTGGCGCTGGATCGCCTGCAGGCCATGGCCCCGGCTGTCGAGAGCGTCAGCTTGGTGGTCGCCTGGTTCGGCAACGATCTGCGCGCGGGCAACTGCACCATCAAGCCCGGCGTCGAGGTGGCGACAAAGGCCACCAGCCCCAAGGTCTGGACGGTCAACGGGGTTTCCCGCGCTGCAGCCCATCTCGTCAGTCGCGACGTTGAGGATCGCCCGGTCTATGGCGGAACGCCTGCGGATTTCGCGGTGGTGCAGGCGATCCAGGAGATGAAGGCGCGAGGCCTGCGCGTCACCTTCTATCCCTTCCTGCTGATGGACGTCCCTCCCGGTAACACGCTGCCAAACCCCTACAGCGCGAATGCCGCGACGCCTGGCCAGCCGAGTTTCCCATGGCGGGGCCGGATCACCTGTTCCCCGGCGGCAGGCTTTGTGGGGACCGCGGACAAGACCACCGCTGCGGCGACGCAGGTCTCCAGCTTCTTCGGCGCGGCCACTCCGGCGCAGTTCTCGGTGTCGGGCGACAGCGTCAGCTGGACCGGCCCCTCGGGCGACTGGGGCCTGCGCCGGATGATCCTGCACTACGCCCATCTCTGCGCGGTGGCGGGCGGGGTCGATGCCTTCCTGATCGGCACCGAGATGCCTGGCCTCACAACGATCCGGTCCAGCGCCAGTGCCTATCCGGCCGTGACGGCCTTCAAGGCGTTGGCGGCTGACGTGAAGGCGATCCTCGGGCCGGGCACCAAGGTCGGCTACGCCGCCGACTGGTCGGAATACTTCGGCCACCAGCCCGGCGACGGCAGCGGCGACGTCTATTTCCACCTCGACCCGCTCTGGTCGGATGCCAACATCGACTTCATAGGCATCGACAACTACATGCCGCTCTCCGACTGGCGTGACGGCTCCGACCACGCCGATGCGCTGGAAGGCTGGCCCGCCATCCATGACCGGGCCTACCTGCAGGGCAACATCGCGGGCGGCGAGGGTTTCGACTGGTTCTATGCCAGCGCGGCGGATCGCTCCGCACAGGTCCGGACCCCCATCACCGACGGGGCCGCAGGCAAGCCGTGGGTCTTCCGCTACAAGGATCTGCGCGCCTGGTGGTCGAACCCGCACTATGACCGACCCGGTGGGGTGGAAAGCGGGACGCCGACGGCGTGGGCGCCACAGTCCAAGCCGATCTGGTTCACCGAGCTGGGCTGCCCGGCCATCGACCGGGGCACCAACCAGCCGAACGTCTTCTTCGATCCCAAGTCGTCCGAGAGCTTCACGCCGCACTTCTCGCGGGGCTGGCGGGATGACCCGATCCAGCGGGCGTATCTCGAGGCGACGTATCTCTGGTGGGGCGATGCCACGAACAACCCGACGTCGTCCGTCTACGGCGGCCGGATGGTCCATGTGCCCGAATGCGCCGCCTGGACATGGGACGCGCGGCCCTATCCGTTCTTTCCCGAACTGACCGGGGTCTGGACGGATGGTCCGAACTGGCGGCTTGGCCACTGGCTGACCGGACGGCTGGGTGCGGTGTCGCTCGCCGCCCTTGTGCGTCACCTCTGCCTGCGCGCCGGGCTGGCGGAAAGCCTGATCGACGTCTCAGGCCTCTGGGGCGCGGTCGAGGGCTATGTGATCGGCGCGCTGGAAAGCCCCCGCGCGTCGATTTCCACGCTGGCACGGCATTTCGGGTTCGATGCCATCGAGACGGAGGGCGCCATCCGTTTCGTCATGCGCGGGCGGGCATCGAGCCTCACCCTTACGGTGGATGATCTGGTCTCCAGCCGGGAAGGCGAGGCCTTTGAGCTGACCCGGGGCCAGGAGACGGAACTGCCGCAGGCGCTGAAGTGGCAGGTTGCCCGCGCCGACGAGGATTATGACGCGGCCCTTGTCGAAGCCCGCCGCATCACCGTGGACACGACGCGGATCGCCTCGGAAAGCTTCCCGATGGCGGTGCCACCCGAGGAGGCGGAACGCCGGTGCCGCCGCGCGCTGATGGAAGCCTGGATCGGCCGGGAAAGTGCCACCTTCCGCCTTCCGCCCTCAAAGCTGGCCCTCGATCCCGCCGACGTGATCCGGCTGGCACATGACGGCCGAGAGGTCGAGTTTCGGCTGGTCTCCGTCGCCGATGCCGAAGCGCGGGGTATCGAGGCCGTCCGGCAGGACCGCGCCGCTTACGACCTCCCGCCCGGCGATCCCCGACCGGCCTCGCTCGCCAGCCCCGTCGTCTTCGGCACGCCCGAGGTGGTGATGCTGGACCTGCCGCAGATTTCGGAGGACCAGCTCGCGCATCGCCCCCTGATCGCCGCCCATGCCAGCCCCTGGCCGGGCGAGATCGCGGTGTTCCGCAGCGCCTCGACGGATGGCTTCAACCTCCTGACCACCTTCGGCGGTCGGGCGCGGATCGGCACCTTGGCTCTCGACTTCTTTCCGGGGCCAACCTCCCGCTTCGATCTTGGCAACGCACTGGCCGTCGATCTTCTGTCGGGCACGCTGGAGAGCGTGACGGACGTCGCACTGTTCGGCGGGGCGAACGCACTGGCGGTCGAGTCCGCAGCAGGTGTGTGGGAGATCGTCCAGGCGGGCAGAGCCGAACTGATCGCCCCCGGCCGGTACCGCCTGACCCGCCTGCTGCGCGGCCAGCGCGGGACGGAGCATGCGATGGGCAATCCCGCTCCGGCCGGCGCGCGCGTCGTGGTGCTGGACGCCACGCTGGCCTCGCTGCCCATTGCCGAGGCCGATCTCGGTCTACCGTGGAACTGGCGCGTGGGCCCGGCCGCGCGCGCTGTCACCGATGACAGCTATGCCGCGCTGGGCTTCACCTCGACCGGGCGGGGCCTTGTCCCCTTCGCGCCGGTCCATGTCGAACAGCCCTGGCGAACGGCCCGCAGCCCGGGCGATCTGACGATCCGCTGGACGCGCCGGTCCCGCGCGCTGGTCGCCGATGCCTGGGAACAGGTCGAGGTGCCGCTCGCCGAGGACCTGGAAAGCTACGATGTCCAGATCCTCGATGGTACCGCCGTCAAGCGCACGCTGACCAGCACCACGACCTCCGTCCTATATACCGCCGCCCAGCAGACTGCCGATTGGGGTGCGCCGCTCGGGCCCGGCCAAACGCTTGTGATCCGCATCTACCAGCTCTCGAACCGCCTTGGCCGCGGCACGCCCGCCTCCGTGACCCTCCAATTCTGACGGGATTTCCGATGTCCGACACCACGACCCACCTGGGCCTGCCTTACCTCCTGGCCGCCCAAGCCCAGAAACATGTCACGCACAACGAGGCGCTGCGCCTGCTCGATGCCCTGGTGCAGCTCTCGGTCCTCGACCGCACGCGCACAGCGCCGCCGGCCAGTTCCGCCGATGGCGACCGGCATCTGGTCGCGTCGGGCGCGACGGGGCTCTGGGCCGGGTGGGATCTGAACATCGCCTTCTGGATCGACGGCGCGTGGATCCGGCTGGTGCCGCGCACCGGCTGGCTGGTCTGGGTCGCGGCTGAGGGGCTGTTCCTCGTCTGGAACGGTGCGGCCTGGGAGGTGGTGGGCGAGCCGCGCGACGTGTCGGACGCGGTCTTCAGACTGGTGAACGATGCGGACCCGACCAAGAAGGCCACCTTCTCGCTGGCGGGCATCAGCGCCGAGACCACGCGCAGCTTCACCCTGCCGAACACCTCGTCGGAACTGGCGATCCTCGCAGGCACCCAGACCTTCACCGGCAACAAGACCTTCTCCGGCACGTTGACCGCCTCGGGCACGGTCACCGTCTCGGCCGCGTCGGCCAGCATCGGCACGGCGACGACGACCGCCACCTATGGGATGGGCACCGGGGCCACGACGATGGGCGTGACCAAGACGGTGAACATCGGCACCGGCGGTGCCTCCGGGTCGACCACCGTCGTGAACATCGGCTCGGCCACCGCCGGGGCGGGCGGGACGACCGTCATCAATACGCCAACCGTCACCTTCGCAAATGCGGTCACGCAGGTCGGCATGCCGCAGGCGAACCTGACCGCGCAGCTTCTGGGCCTCGGCGGGGCCACGGCCGACAGCTTCAACCGTCTGTCGGTGAACACACCGGCAGTTCTGCTGAACAACGCCGGGGCCGGGATCGAAGCCACAGTAAACAAGGCCGCTGCCGGGAACGACGCGGCCTTTGCCTTCAAGACCGGCTTCTCGGCCCGCGCCCTTATCGGGTTGCTCGGGAATGACGATTTCAGCTTCAAGGTCAGCCCGGACGGGTCGGCCTTCTTCGACGCGATCCGCATCGACCGGACCAGCGGCCAGGTGGAACTGCCGCAGCCTACGGTCCTGCCGGGACTGGCCGCTGCGCCGTCGCCTCCACCGGCAGGCAAAGCCGCTGTGTATGCGCGCAGCCGCGCTGGGGCACCGTGGATCGACGTGATGCGCCCCTCGGGGCGGGACTTTCCTTTGCAGCCGCATTTCGGGGTGAACCGGATCGCCAACTGGGCGCCTTCGACCGGCACCACGATCACGACCGAGGGCCTGCCGATCACCTCGGTCGGCACCGTGTCGCACCCGACGCTGGCCGCGACGAACCTCGCGGCCAGCATGCGGCGATGGCGTCTGACCTCGGCGGCCGCCGTGGACTCGGTTGCCGACCAGCGTTCCGCAGGCTGGGCCTGCTGGCGCGGCAATGCGGCTGGTCTCGGCGGCTGGACCTTCGTCACGCGAATTTCGCTGACGACCTTGCAGGCAACGGGCATGGGCTTCTTCGGCCTCTATGGCTCGACCGCCGCGCTTGCCACCACCCTGACGCTGGCCGCCGTCCTCAACTGCATCGGGATCGGCTTCCAGCGCGGGACGCACATCCGCTGGCAACTGGTCGCGAACGACGGCACCGGCGCGCCGACCCTGACCGACATGGGCGCGTCCTTCGCCATCGCCACGGGCGGCGTGCTGACCCTGTTCATCGCTGCGCCACCGAATGGGTCATCCGTCTGGGTTCGCTTTGTCGATGAGGTCTCCGGTGCGGTCTTCGAGCAGGAGATCACCGCCGACCTGCCCGCCGCGACTCAGTTCCTGTCGCCGCGACTTTTCATGAACACCGGCGCGACCGCCGCCGCTGTCGCCTACGACTGCGCCGGCGTCTACCTGGAAACCGACTTCTGACCGACCGCAGCCTGTGGCAATGAAAGGACCATCATGAACGACCAGACAACACTCGCCAACGCGGTCGCGCGGGCCTTTCGGGACCACGGGATCACCGCCGCGCTGACCGCCCTGATCGGCGGCACCCTGGCCCTGATCGCGGCGATCACGCGCAAGGCGTTCACGAACGAGGCCCTGCTGGACCGGCTTGATCGCGAACTCATCACTGAACGCGACCGCACCGACAAGCAGCGCAGCGAAGATCGCAAGGTTGATGGCGACCGCCTCGACCGGATCGAGACGGACATCCGCTCGATGCGCGACATGCTCTTCGACGCCTTCCAGCGCGGCCGATCCGACTGAATTTCCTGACCCTTGGCAACCGACACCCCACCCGCCCCAGAGGCGGGTTTTTTCATCTGGAGGATCCACCATGCCGACCCTGTCCTACCCCCACTGGCGCGATGTGCCCGCCAACACATGGCGCTGGCCGAACTTCTCGGCCGCCGAGATCGCTTGCCGCGGCACCGGCGCGATAAAGATCAACACGGAAGCCATGGACAAGCTACAGGCCCTGCGCGACCGGCTGGGCAAGCCGCTGATCATCCGCTCAGCCTACCGCAGCCCGGAACACAACCGTGCCGTGGGCGGGGCCCCTGCCTCGAAACACATGCAGGCCACCGCTTTCGACATAGCCATGGCGAACCACGATCCAGCGGCCTTCGAGGCGGCGGCGCGGACGGTCGGGTTCCTGGGGTTCGGATACTATCCCCGCTCCGGCTTCATGCACATCGACCTCGGTCCCGCCCGGTCCTGGGGCGATCCCTTCCCTGCGCGGCCCGTCCCCTTCGCGCCGGAACTGCCGCCCGCGCGCGAAGTCCTGTCGGAAAGCCGCACCCTGCGTGGTGGCGGCGCGGCTGGCGCGGCCACCGTCGGCGCGGCCGGTGTTGAAGTGCTGCAGGACATCCTCGCCGAGACCCAGTCCTCGATCCAGCCGCTGGTGCCCTACCTCGACACCCTGCGCTGGGTGCTGATTGCCATCGCGCTGATCGGCATCGCCATCACCATCCACGCCCGGCTGGACGACTGGAAGCGGGGCCAGCGGTGATCGGCTGGCTCCTCACCCATGGCCCGGCGCGCAAGGCGCTGGGCCTTTTCCTCGCCGCGGCAGCGATCCTGCTGTTCCTGATGAACCTGCGTCGCGCCGGTGAACGCGCCGGGCGCGCTGCCGAACGGCTTGAAGCCAGAGAGAGAAACGATGCTATCCTCCGCCAGATGCTCGACGCCGCCGCCCGCCGCCCTCCTGATCGCGATGCTCTGGCTGAGCGCCTGCGCGACGGCAGGTTCTGACACCAGCGCGCCATGTCCGCCCGTCGTCGAGTACACCGCTGCTGATCAGGTGCGGGCCGCCAGCGAGGTCGAGGCGTTGCCGGAAGGGGCCGTCATCGTCAGGATGCTCGGCGACTACGCCGTGTTGCGGGATCAAGCGCGGGCGTGCAGTTGAAATCCGGGCTGGACAAAGCCCCCCACGCGGCAAGCGCCAGACGCCTCGACCGCAGCGCATTGCCCGGCCCGGACGATAAATTCACGGTGTCAACGAGCGGCAGCGGGGCGCTGCTGGTCGATGATGGCAGTTGCGGTCATTCCAGTCTCCTGCCGCGATGGGCACAATTGTGCACCTGCCATCGGCGTGCCCTTCGCCCTCACGGTTCTGCGGCGGACATTTCTTCGATGCCAGTCAGGATCCGGCCACGAATGCGGTCCACAAGGTCGGCACCGGTGGAGATGTCAAAGCTCGCCGTTTCCAGCAGCGTTTCCTGACCCGTCACCCGGAACCGCGCACGGATCCCTTCCTCGGCACAGAGGCCAGCGTGGTGGGGATAAAGCAGCGTCAGCCGCGGGGCCTTGTAGAGGTGGGCATAGGCCATCATCTGATAGACATCCGCCTGGGAGACCCCTTGCTTCGGATCGTCGATCCGGTCGGAAATCCGTTTCCACTTGGTGTCGATCACATGGGCGACCTGACCAGCGCGCCAGATCAGGATGTCGGGCTTGGTCTGGAACACCGCCCGATCATCCTCAATCGACGTCAGACAGAACAGGCGGCCACCCTGCAGCGTCACTCGGAATTCGGACCCTGCAAGTGCTCGCGTCACCAGACGGCCGATGTACTCCTCGAACAGGGCGTTCATCTCGAACAGCAGTGCCGATCCCTGCCCCGATCCGGCGCTGGTGGTCTGGTATCGGTTGCGCAGGAACAGCTGAGCCATTCCAAAGAGTTCCTGCCACGCGCTGTTCGTGCGGTCGATGACAACATCGTCCCACCGCAAGGCGGGGAGTTGTACCTCCGCAACCTCGGCATAGACGAAGGCCAGTTCCCTCAGCCGCTGCACGTTCGTCGCGTTGCGCGACATGCCCGCCAGATGCGCGATGGTCGCCTTCATGATCCGGTTGATAGCGATATCCTCGGACAACTCGTCATATCGGCACGCGAGGCGGCCCGGGTTGGCGAGATGGCGGGTGAACTGGCGCGGGATATCCAGCGATCCCCGCAAAGTCGGCAGATCGTCGTCGTGGAGGGTATAGCGCCGCGGCATTCCTCGGCGAACCGCCTCGGTCAGCTTGTCGCAGAAGATGCGGATCAGGATCTCCAGCAGCGTTTCTCGCTGCCAGTCGAGGTCGGTCATGCGTCCGGTCTCGATGTTCAGGTTGAGGGCCACCGCGAGCATGTGAACAAGGCGCTTGCGGATTTCACCCGTCTCTTGCGCCGAGCCTTCCTTTTCGCCGACGTCGATCTTCGGCAGGATTTCCAGCGTGCAGCCCGGCACCGCCAGAACGCCAACCACCCCGCGCGCTCGTAGGTCATGGCGCCGATCCTCCAGCACGCCACCGCCACCGCGCCCGGCGAAGGGAGATGCCTTGGCCAATGCCACAAGGCGCTGGGCAAGATGCGGCGGAATGCATCCCTTTCCATCGCCATGGGGCACAGCCTCCCATTCGCGAACGGAGTATGCGGACATCAGGCCGCGAACTCTGAGAGGTCGAACCGGTCCTTCACCCGCCAGCGCAGTCGCTCGCCGCTGAAATCATCCGCGGCAATTCCCGGCGGCGCCGTCAGGCGGCGCGCCTCCAGAAACCGGGACGGCCCCTGCGGGCCATCGCCCAGAACGGCGGCGACCTTGGACCAATCCTCGTAGAAATACTCGGACAGGAGCGGAATGACCTTGTGCCGCATCACGTCCTCGACCATTTCGGCAGACTTGCAGCCCGTGAAATAGGCGTGCCCGATCTGGTGTTCGCGGTCGAAGAGATACTCGATGCGGTCGTTGATCGTGGCCAGCAGCTTCTGCAGGTTGATCCCGCCGACATTCGGGGACAGAACCGCCGGGTTCGGCATCAGTTCCTTGAAGGTGAACCGACGGCGCAGGGCGGTATCCAGCAGCGCAATCGAGCGGTCGGCCGTGTTCATGGTGCCGATGATGTGCAGGTTGGGCGGCACCCCAAAGCGCTTTTTCGAATAGGGCAAGGTCAGCTGGATTTCGTCGCGCCGCCCGAGGCGCTTGTCCGATTCCAAGAGCGTGATCAGTTCGCCGAAAACCTTCGAGATGTTGGCGCGGTTGATCTCGTCGATGATCAGGACGAAGGGGCGAGCGGTCGATGTGGGGTAATCTCGCCGCTTGGGAAAAATTGCGCCTTCAAGACCGTCCCAGTCAACGCGTTCCGTCATGCCGTAAAGCGGCTGAAACGCACTGAAGCTTTCCGGATAGAACTTCGGGCGTTCGAGACCCTTCGGATCCTGCCAGAGCCATTCGACCCTGCGGGAGTGTGGCGTATCTTCAACCTCGGCGGCACCGAGATCGGGGCGATATTCGTAAGGACCAACGACCCGCCCCACAGCCACAGCCCGGTTTTTGCCTACTGTCAGAATGACATAGTCGCCGATCTCCATCACTGAGCGGAAATACCAGGTTCCGCTCACACTTGCATGCTGACCGGTTGCTTCTGGATGATCTTGCTGCCAACGGACCTTGATCGCCTCGAATTGCTCGAAGTCGGGCGGTGACCAGTCAACTCGACCGCCAAACAGCCAATAGATTCTGCTGCTCCTGATGGCGTGATCGAAGCCCGAGCGCCAGTTGTTGCCGATCATGCTGAGCTTGAATACGCTTTTGCCCCGATCAAGCCATGGGGAACTATCTTCCCCGACATGATCGAGGCGAGCACGCTCGCTGATCGTCTTGAATACCCCTTCGGCAGGTTCCAAACGAAACCCTGCGCGGCGTGAATCAGTGTTCGTCGAAGTGTCTTCCCCTGCATGGCCGGTATCGGGCCTCTGAACCGCGCCGGGTTTGCCGGAGGCTCCAACTCCTGAGTAGGATGGAGCATCATGAGCAAGACAACGAACAAGTTTTCCCCTGAAGTGCGCGAACGCGCCGTGCGGCTGGTCCTCGACA
>NZ_JBKBLV010000030.1:0-45864 GCF_046295235.1 Tabrizicola flagellatus | reverse complement strand
CTGGTCTTTCTGGTCGTCACCATCATCATCGGCTGGCTGGCCAAGGGCCTGATCGGCAGGACCGTCATCCGCTCGGGCGAGGATCTGGTCGACCGGATGCCGATCGTGCGCTCGATCTACAGCGCGTTGAAGCAGGTGGCCGAGACCTTCTTCAACAAGAAGGAAAAGAGTTTCGACAAGGTCGTCCTTGTCGAGTTTCCGCGCCCCGGGTCCTGGGCGCTCGGCTTCATGTCCACCCGTCCCAAGGGCGAACTGGCCGAACGTCTGGCCGCCATGGGGCCGGACATGTCGGCCGTCTTCGTCGGCCTGACGCCCTTCACTAGCGGGATGCTCCTGTTCGTGCCGACCAAGGACCTGATCGTGATGGACATGGGCGTTGACGATGCGGCCAAGCTGATCGTCTCGGGCGGGCTGGTCTACCCGTTGCCGAAGGATCTTCAGGCCTAGCCGAGCAGCCCCTTGAGGTCGGCGCTGCCCTCGAGGCCGATCTTGGGGCCGCCCTCGGCCAGGAAGCGCTCTGCCGCCGCCCGCCCGGCCTCTTTCAGCCGTGCCAGCAGCCGGGGCGTTGGCGCCAGCTTCGAATCGACCGACAGCGCGTTCATCAGGCCATCGTCGGCGATCAGGTGGATGTTGACTGACTTCATCGTGCCGCGTTCCATCCGGCCCTCATCGATCAGCCGGCGCACGAACTTGATCGCGCGCAGCTCGCCAAGCAGGCTGGCATTGAAACTGATCTCGTTGATCCGGTTCTGGATTTCGAGCGGGGTCTCGGGCACATCCTCGCGGCGCATCGGGTTGATCGAGACGACGATGATGTCGTCGGGCAGGTCCGGCTCGTAGAGCGGGAAGAGTGCGGGGTTTCCGGAATAGCCGCCGTCCCAGTAGGCCTCGCCGCCGATCTCGACGGTCTGAAATACCGATGGCAGGCAGGCCGAGGCAAGGATCGCCTCGGGGCTGATGTCCTGCCCGGTGAAGATCCTGATCCTGCCCGTCCGCACGTTCGTCGCGCTGATGAAGAGTTTCGGCCCCGCCATGGCGCAGACCTGAGTGAAGTCGAGGTCGCGGACGGCAGGTTCCAGCGGATTGGTCCAGGTGGAGCCGAAAACGTAAGGCGAATAGAACTGCGCCGCGATGCCCTGGGGCGAGAACGGCAGGACGGCCGCGCTGGCCGTCTGCCAGAACCGGATCGCGGGCAGGAAGGGCGCGATCCATGGCAGCATGCGGAAATCGCCGATCTCGCCGACGTGGGTCCAGAGCCGGTCAAGCCGCTTGCGCGCCGCCCCCCTGCCGCCGGCAATCAGCCCGGCCTTCAACGCCGCACCGTTCAGCGCGCCGGCCGAAGTGCCCGATATGCCGGCGATCTCAAGCTCTTCCTCTTCCAGAAGCCGGTCGAGCACGCCCCAGGTGAACGCGCCATGCGCACCGCCACCCTGCAAGGCAAGGTTCACCCGCCTCATGTCCGGGCCCCGCAAATCTTTTCGAAAAGATTTGCAAAATCCTTCGAAGGATTTTGGCCCCTCACAACGCCGTCCACCCGCCATCCACGCTGATCGTCGTCCCCGTCACCTGGTCTGCCGCCGGACTGCACAGATAGACCGCCGTGCCGCCGATCTGCTCGACCGTGGCGAACTGGCGCGAGGGCTGGCGGAGAAGCATGACCTCGCGGATCACCGTCTCGCGGTCCATCTTGTGCACCTTCATCTGTTCGGGGATCTGCGCCTCGACAAGGGGGGTCAGCACATAGCCCGGGCAGATCGCGTTGCAGGTGATGCCCTGCCCCGCCGTTTCCAGCGCCACTGTCTTTGACAGGCCGACCACACCATGCTTTGCAGCGATGTAGGCCGACTTGTAGGGGCTGGCGGTCAGCCCGTGCGCGCTGGCAATATTGACGATCCGTCCCCAGCCCCTGGCCCGCATCCCCGGCAGCGCGGCCGCGGTGGTATGGAAGGCGGAACTGAGGTTGATCGCCAGGATCGCGTCCCATTTGTCGACCGGGAACTCGTCGACAGGCGCGACGAACTGGATCCCCGCATTGTTCACCAGGATGTCGCAGCCGCCCGCCTTTTCCACCAGCGCCCTGCACTCCACGCCCTTGGACATGTCGGCCGGAATGTAGCGTGCCGCGACCCCGTGCCGCGACCCGAGATCGGCCGCCAGTTCGTGATCCTCGGGCCGGTCGGTAAAGCTGTTGAGAATCACCTCGGCGCCCGCCGCCGCCAGCGCCTCGGCCACGCCCAGCCCGATGCCGGAGTTCGATCCCGTCACCACCGCCCGCTTGCCCGAAAGTGTCATCCGCGCCTCCAAATGCTGCAATTGCGAAAGCATTGCATGCCTCACGGATGAACGGAAGTCCCGGCTGAAAGACAAAAAAACGCCGGCACGAGGCCGGCGTTAAGTCTTTGAGGCAGGTTTCATACAGGCAAGAAACCTATCGAGCAGTAACGCCTTTATAGTCCCCTCTCCGCCGATGGCCAAGCTAAAAGTTTGAATTGATTCAATCTCCACCCTAGTCTCGCCGCACACAACCGCTGGATAGGAGAACGAGAGGGGATGGGACTGAAAAGCAGCGCCAGTTTGCGCGGGTTCGGGCTGTCCGTGGCGCTGGCATGTCTTGCCGCGACCGCAGCAGCAGAGCCGATGCATGGCATAGCTATGTATGGCGAGCCGGCACTTCCCCCGGATTTTGTGTCCCTGCCGCAGGTCAACCCGGACGCGCCAAAGGGAGGCACCTATCGCTGGGGCGAAGCGGGCAGCTACGACAGTTTCAACCCCTTCGTGACCAAGGGCCGCCCGGCGATTGGCATTTCGACCCTGACGGTCGAGACGCTGATGGGCCGGAATTATGACGAGCCCTTCTCGCTTTACGGCCTTCTGGCCGAATCGATTGATACTGACGAGGGCCGGACCTACGTCGAATTCACCCTGCGCCCCGAGGCCCGATTCTCGGACGGCTCGCCCGTCACGGTCGAGGACGTGATGTGGTCGATGGAGACGCTCGGCACCGAGGGCAACCCGCGCTACGCTGCGGCGTGGAAGAAGATCGCCTCGATGGAGCAGACCGGGGAACGGTCGGTCCGCTTTACCTTCAACGTCGAGGACCGCGAACTGCCACTGATCCTGGGCCTGCGCCCGGTCTTGAAGAAGGCGCAGTGGGAAGGCAAGGAGTTCGCCGAGGCAACGATGGAGGTGCCGATCGGATCGGGTCCCTATGTGCTGGCGGAGTCGGAACTGGGCGTCCATGTCACCTACAGGCGCAATCCCGACTGGTGGGGCAAGGACCTGCCCTTCAACCGGGGCCAGTGGAACTTTGACGAGATCCGCTACGACTACTATTCCAACCCACAGGCGATCTTCGAGGCGTTCAAGGCAGGGCAACTTTCGGCCTATCGCGAAGCAAATGTATCGAAATGGCTGTCATCCTACGGCTTCCCTGCCGTGCAGTCCGGCGATGTGGTAAAGGCCGAGATCCCGCACGGCCGGCCCTCGGGGATCGAAGGGTTCGTGATGAACACCCGCCGCCCGCTCTTCGCCGACTGGCGCGTGCGCGAGGCGCTGATCCTCGCCTTCAACTTCGAATTCATCAACCAGACCCTGAACGGTGGGCTGCCGCCGCGGATCCCGTCCTATTTCGGCAATTCGTTCCTGGGGATGGAGCCGGGCAAGCCCGCGACGGGGCGCGAGCTGGAACTGCTGGAGCCCTTCAAGGCCGATCTGCCGCCCGGCGCGATCGAGGGCTATGCGCTGCCGGTCTCCGATGGCAGCCAGGCCAACCGCAAGAACATCCGCGCGGCGGCGGCGCTGTTGGAGGAGGCGGGCTGGACGGTGGGCGACGACGGGGTGCTGAAGAACGCGGCCGGCGAGCCCTTCGCCTTCGAGATCCTGCTCGTTACCGGCCAGGACGAGATGGCCTCGGCCGCCGAGGTCTATATCGAGGCGCTTAAGGCTTTGGGCATCAGCGCGCGGCTGAACAAGATCGACGACGCACAGTACAAGGAGCGCACCAACGCCTACGACTTCGACATGACCCACTACATCCGGTCGCTGTCGCTGTCGCCGGGCAACGAGCAGTTGCTCTACTGGGGCTCCGCCGGGGTGACTGAACCCGGCACGCGGAACTGGATGGGCGTGAATTCCCCGGCGGTCGAGGCGATGATTGCGGCAATGCTGAAATCGCCCAGTTCGGAGGATTTCACCGCCGCGACGAGGGCGCTGGACCGGGTGCTGACCTCGGGCCGCTATGTGATCCCGATCTGGTATTCCGACCGCTCGCGGCTGGCATTTTCGGCCAATCTGAAGTATCCCGAACGCATTCCGCTGTATGGTGACTGGACGGGGTTCCTGCCAGACACATGGTGGTACGAAGCAAAGTAAGAAACGCGAGAGAGAGGCAAGAGCATGAAAAAGCTGCTGATTCTGGCCGCGCTGGCGGCGCTTGCGGGCTGCAACACGGTTGCCGGCGTGGGCGAGGATGTCTCGGCCGGCGCCCGCAAGGTGCAGGAGATCTTCTGAGCCAGGCCCAGGAATTTTCGGCGAAAGTTCCTAGGCACCCCGTTCAGACCAGCGAGGTGACCCAGAGGATCGTCGCGTCCTCCTCCGAGAGGCTGATCACGTTGTGCCCCATGGCGGCGTCGTAATAGGCGCTGTCGCCCCGGCGCAGGTCCACGGGTTCGTAGAATTCGGTGTAAAGCCGGATCACCCCGGTGAGGACATATAGGAACTCTTCGCCGTCGTGGCGCACCCAGCCGTCGAATTCCTCGAGCTCCCGCGCCCGGATCACGGCGCGATAGGGCAGCATCTGCTTCTTGGTAAGCCCGCTGGCGAGCAACTCGTGCTCGTAGGTCACGGTCGCCTGCGACTGGCCCTCGCCGGCCTTCGTTACCGACATCCGGCCCATGACCTGCCGCCTGGACGGCGGGGTGAACAGCTGCGGCACGCCGATCGCCAGCCCCCCGGCAAGCTTCTTCAGCGCCTCGTAGGTCGGGCTCATCTGCCCGTTCTCGATCTTCGACAGCGTGGACCGCGCCAGCCCCGCCCGCACCGCCGCCTCTTCCAGCGTCCAGCCGCGCTGGCGGCGCAACTCGCGCACCCGCTCGCCCAGGTTCACCGGTTCGACATGCGCTTCGCCCCCGGCTTCGCGGGCCACGCGGATCATGCTTTTCGGATCAGTCAGCGCCATGGCACCCGGATAGTCGAGCCCGCCACGGCTTGCAACCGGCACGCAGGCCCCCTACCGCTTGACGATGCTGTCCGAGATCGACACCCGCCCCTTCCCCGCGATCCCGCCGGCCTTCAACCTGGCGGGTCATGTGCTGGCCCGGGCCGGCCAATTGGACAAGCCCGCGCTCGTCCTCTTCGGCCCGGAAGGTGACGAAACCCTCAGCTACGCCGAGCTGCTGGACCTGACGCAAAGGACCGCCAGCGGACTTCTGTCCCGGGGCCTTCTGCCCGGCGACCGCATCCTCCTGCGCCTTGGGAACAGCCTCGCCTTCCCGATCCTCTACCTCGGCGCGATCTGGGCCGGACTTGTGCCGGTGCCGACTTCTTCCGCGCTGACCCGGGCCGAGATCACCCGGCTTGCCGCGCTGGTCCGGCCGGCCCTGGTCGCGGCCGAACCCGGCATCGCCCTGCCCGACCATCCGGCGCCGGTCATGACCCCGGACCTGGCCGCCTGGGGCCACCTGCCGCCGGCCGATCCGCACCTGGGCGACCCCGAACGCGAGGCCTACATCGTCTTCACCTCCGGCAGTTCGGGCAGCCCCATGGCCGTCAGCCATGCCCACCGGGCCATCCTCGCGCGGGCCGGCATGTTCCGGCACTGGGAGGGGCTGACGGGGGAGGACCGCCTTCTCCACGCCGGCGCGCTGAACTGGACCTACACGCTGGGCACCGGCCTGCTGGACCCCTGGACGGTCGGCGCGACTGCCCTGATACCGGCCGCCGGAACCCCCGCAACCGCGCTGCCCGACCTGCTTGCACGCACGAAGGCCACGATCATCGCCGCCGCTCCGGGCGTCTATCGCCAGATGCTGCGCGCGGACCTGCCGCCCCTGCCCTGCCTCCGCCATGGGCTTTCCGCGGGCGAGGCGCTGCCCGTCGCCCTGCGCCGCCTGTGGCGCGCGCGCACGGGGACCGACCTGCACGAGGCACTCGGGATGTCCGAGGTCTCGACCTACCTCTCCGGATCGCCTGAGCGTCCGGCGCCGGACGGCACCACCGGATATGCCCAGCCCGGCCGCCACATAGCGATCCTCGACGATGCGGGCCGTCCGGTTCCGCACGGGACGCCCGGGGAACTTGCCGTCTCCACCGACGACCCCGGCCTGATGCGGCATTACCTCGGTCATCCGCCCCCGACCGGCCCCTGGTTCCGCACCGGCGACGCCGCCAGGATGACCGAGGACGGCGCCGTCACCCACCTCGGCCGCAAGGACGACCTGCTGAATGCCGGCGGCTTCCGCGTTTCCCCGGCGGAAATCGAAGCCGCCTTCCACGACCTCCCCCTGACCGCCTGCGCCGCGACCCAGGTCGAACCCGCCCCCGGCACCACGATCCTGGCGCTGTTCTACGAGGCCCCCTGCGAAATCGCCGAGACCACCCTGCGGGAATGCGCCGAAAAGACCCTTGCCCGCTGGAAACAGCCAAGGCACTACCAGCGCCTCGACGCCATGCCCCGCACCGGCACCGGCAAGATCGTCCGCAAGGGCCTTGCCGCCCGCTACAGGAGACCCGAATGACCTCCGGCCCCATCCGCCTCGACATCTTCTCCGATCCGGTCTGCCCCTGGTGCTATGTCGGCAAGGCCAATCTCGACCGGGCGCTCGCCGCACATCCCGAACATCCGTTCGTAATCCAGTGGCACCCGTTCCAGCTGAACCCTGACATGCCTGTCGAAGGCGTCGAGAAGCGCGCCTATCTGGAACAGAAATTCGGCGGCAAGGCCCGGGTCGATGCGATCCACGAACGCCTGCGCGAGGTAGCCCGGGCCGCCGGCGTCGATCTCGACCCCGACAGGCCGCAGCGGATGCCGAACACGCTGAACGCCCATCGGCTGATCCACTGGGCCGGGATCGAGGGTGTCCAGCCCGCCGTCGTCGCCGGTCTGATGCGCGCCTACTGGGTTGATGGCCGTGACATCGGCGATCTTCCGACCCTTGCCGACATCGCCGGCGAAAACGGCATGGACCGCGCGGCGACCCTGCGGCTTCTCAACTCCGACGCAGATGCCGACGACATCGCCGCGCGCGACGCGGACGCCCGCCACAAGGGCGTCACCGCCGTCCCGACCTTCCTGATCGCCCAGCACTATGTCGTAAGCGGCGCCCAGCCGCCCGAGACCTGGGGCAAGGTCATCGAAGAACTGACGGGTCGTGCCGAGTGAGCCAATCCCGCCCATCGCAGACCGAATTCGTGGCGCTGGTCGCCATGCTGTTTGCCACCATCGCGATCTCGATCGACGCGATGCTGCCGGCGCTGCCCGACATCGCCGCCACCCTCTCGCCCGACGCCCCGAACGCGGCACAGCTTGTCGTCACCAGTTTCGTCCTTGGCATGGGCATCGGCACCCTCTTCACCGGCCCCCTCTCCGACACCTTCGGACGCAAGCGGGTGATCCTCGTCGGCTCCGGCCTCTACGCAATTGCGGCCGTCGACTGCTATTTCGCCCCCAGCCTGGAAATCCTGCTGGCCGCCCGCCTGCTCCAGGGGCTCGCCGCCGCCGCGCCCCGCACCGTGGCCATCGCCATGGTCCGAGACCTCTTCTCGGGCCGCGAGATGGCCAGGATCATGTCCTTCGTCATGATGATCTTCACCATCGTCCCCGCGCTGGCTCCCCTGATGGGCCAGGGGATCATCGCCCTTGGCGGCTGGCATGCGATCTTTCTGGCCTACATCCTCTTCGCCGGCCTCTCGATGCTCTGGCTCGGCCTGCGCCAGCCCGAGACGCTTCCGCCCGAAAACCGCCGCCCGCTCCACCTCGGCACGCTCCGGACCGGCACCCGAGAGCTTTTCACCCACCGCATCGTCCTGGTCTCCACGCTTCTGCAGACCCTGACCCTCGCCTGTCTCTTCGCGACTCTGTCCTCGCTGCAAGGCATCTTCGAGCGCCAGTTCGACCGGGCCGAGACCTTCCCGCTCTGGTTCGCCCTGATCGCGGTCGCCTCGATGGGCGGCAGCCTCCTGAACTCGCGCATCGTGATGACCCTCGGCATGCGCCGCGTCGTCCAGCGGACCTATGCCGGGGTCCTGCTCCTGTCGCTGCTGGCCTTGGCCGGCCTCGGCACCGGCCTCCTGCAAGGCCACTTCGGCTTTGCCATGCAAATGCTCTGGTGCATCGGGCTTTTCTCGATGATGGGCCTGACCATGGGCAACCTCAACGCGCTGGCGATGGAGCCCGTCGGCCACATCGCCGGCCTTGCCGCCAGCGTGATCTCCTCGCTCGCCACCGTCGGCTCGGTGGTGCTGGCCATCCCCATCGGCCTTGCCTTCAACGGCACCTCGACGCCACTGATTCTGGGCGTCACCGTGCTTGCGGCGCTGAACCTGGTCCTGTCGCTGAAGACCCTGGGCGAGCCGCGAAACTAGGCCTTCCGCCCCGCCTTGACCACCTCGGCCAGGTCGCGCGCGATGTTGAAGGCACCCTTGATCCGGTCGGCTTCCGTCTTCATCTCGCCGGTCAGGACGATCCGGTTGCCGTTCACCCGTGCCGCAGGTCCTTGCGCCTTCAGGAAGTCCACCAGCCCCGCGGGATTGGCGAACTTGTCGTTGTGGAACTGGATCGTCGCCCCCTTCGGCCCCGCGTCCAGCCGCGAGATCCCTGCCCGCTTCGCCATCGCCTTGATCCGCACGATCAGCATCAGCGTGTTGACCTCTTTCGGCAGCGGGCCGAACCGGTCGATCAGTTCGGCCGCGAAGCCTTCCAGTTCGACCTTCGTGGTCAGCGAGGACAGCCGCCGATACAGCCCCAGCCGGATGTCGAGGTCGGGGATGTAGCTTTCGGGGATCATCACCGGGACGCCAAGGTTCAGCTGTGGCGACCAGTCGTCGTCGATATTGGCCAGCCCCTGCAACTCGCCCGATTTGATCCTGGCGATCGTCTCTTCCAGCATATGCTGATAAAGTTCGTAACCCACCTCGCGGATGTGTCCCGACTGCTCCTCTCCCAAAAGGTTCCCCGCCCCCCGCAGGTCAAGGTCATGCGAGGCCAGGTTGAACCCCGCACCCAGCGAATCGAGGCTTCCCAGCAGGCGCAACCGCTTCACAGCCTGCGGCGTCAGCGGCGCGCGGGGCTTAGTCGTCAGATAGCAGTAGGCGCGGGTCTTGGATCGCCCGACCCGTCCCCGGATCTGGTAGAGCTGCGACAGGCCGAACATATCCGCCCGGTGAACAATCATCGTGTTGGCCGTGGGAATATCCAGACCGCTTTCAACAATCGTCGTCGCCAGCAGCACGTCATACTTGCCGTCGTAGAACTGGTTCATCCGGTCGTCGAGGTCGCCTGCCGCCAGTTGCCCGTGCGCGATGACGTAGGAGGCTTCCGGCACATGGGTCTTCAGGAAATCCTCGATCTCGGGCAGGTCGGCGATGCGGGGGACGACAAAGAAGGTCTGCCCGCCGCGATAGCGTTCGCGCAGGATCGCCTCGCGGATCGTGATCGTGTCGAATTCGGAAACATAAGTCCGGATCGCCAGACGGTCGACCGGGGGCGTGGCGATGATCGACAGGTCCCGCACCCCGGCCAGCGACAGTTGCAGGGTCCGGGGAATCGGCGTCGCGGTCAGGGTCAGCACATGCACCTCGGACCGCATTTCCTTCAGCCGTTCCTTGTGCACGACCCCGAAATGCTGCTCTTCGTCGATGATGAGCAGGCCGAGCTTCTTGAACGTCACCCCCTTCGCCAGAAGCGCATGGGTGCCGACGACGATGTCCACCGACCCGTCCGCCATCGCCGCCCGTGTCGCATTGGCTTCCTTCGCTGGAACAAAGCGCGACAAGGGCCTGACAGATATAGGAAATCCCCGGAACCGCTCGGCGAAGCTGCGGTAGTGCTGCCGCGCCAGGAGCGTGGTCGGGCAGATCACTGCGACCTGCATACCCGACAGGGCCGCGACGAAGGCCGCCCGCATCGCGACCTCGGTCTTGCCGAAGCCCACGTCGCCGACGATCAGCCGGTCCATGGGCGAACCCTTCTCCAGGTCCGCGACCACATCGGCAATCGCCGCCAGCTGGTCGTCGGTCTCCTGATAGGGGAACCGCGCCGCGAAGGCCTCCCAGATCGAATGCGGCGCTTCGAGGATCGGCGCATGGCGCAGCGCGCGTTCCGCCGCGACCCGCATCAGGCGGTCGGCGATCTCCTTGATCCGCTCCTTGAGTTTAGCCTTCTTCGCCTGCCAGGCCCCGCCGCCGAGACGGTCCAGCAGACCCTCCTCATGGCCATAGCGGCTGAGAAGCTCGATGTTCTCCACCGGCAGGTAGAGTTTCGCGTTGTCGGCATATTCCAGCATGACGCAGGCATGCGGAGCCCCGAGCGCGGTGATCGTCTCGATCCCGAGATAGCGCCCCACCCCATGCTCGACATGCACCACCAGGTCGCCGGGACTGAGAGTGTCCACCTCGCGCAGGAAGTTGTCGGCCTTCCGCTTCCGGCGCGGCTTGGCGGTCAGCCTCTCGCCCAGCACGTCCTGTTCCGAGATCACCGCCAGCCCGGGCGCCACGAACCCCGCCTCGAGCGGCCAGACGATGAGGAAGAGGCCGCCCTTCCCCTCTGGCACCTCGCGGAAATCGGCGATCTCCTTCGCGCCGGTCACGCCGTTGTCGGCCAGAAGCCCTTTCAGCCGCTCCCGCGCGCCCTCGGACCAGCTGGCGATGACCACCTGCCCCGCCTTCGCAAGCGCTTGAACATGATCCGCCAAGGCCCCGAAAAGATTGACCTTCTCCTGTTGCCGCTCAGGCGCGAAGTTCCGCCCCGCCCGCGCGCCCGCGTCCAGCACGCCCGGCCCCGGCGACTGGGCCAGAGGCGACAGCTGCACCACGCGCGACCCGTCCAGTGCCGCTTCCCAGGCCGCGTCGTCGAGATAAAGCTCCTCGGCCGGGACCGGCTTGTAGACCGTGTCGATCCGCCCATTGGCGCCCATCGCCTCGTGGCGCGCGTCGTAGCTGTCCGCGATCCCTTCCCAGCGTGCGAGCCGCGCCGGTGTCACCTGGTCGTCCAGCACCACCGAGGCGCCAGGCAGATAGTCGAAGATCGTCTCCAGCCGCTCATGGAAGAAAGGCAGCCAATGCTCCATCCCCTGATGCTTGCGGCCGGCGCTGACGGCTTCGTAGAGGGGGTCGTCAGTGCCTGCCGCGCCGAAGGCGATGCGGTAGTTCTGCCGGAAGCGGGCAATGGCGGAGTCGTCGAGGATCACCTCGGAAACCGCTGAAAACTCGACCTTCTTCAGCTTTTCCGTTGTGCGCTGCGTCTCGGGATCGAAGCGCCGCGCGCCGTCCAGCACGTCGCCGAAGAAATCCAGCCGGATCGGACCCCCGCGCCCCGGCGGGAAGATGTCCACGATCCCGCCGCGCAGGGCATAATCCCCGGGCTCGGCCACTGTGGATACAGGGGTGAAGCCCATCCGCGCCAGGAACCCCTTCAGCCGGGCCTCGTCCACCCTCTCACCCACCGAAGCTCGGAACGAGGCCGCACGCACCACCTCGCGCGTGGGCACCTTCTGGATGGCGGCGTTCAGCGTCGTCAACAGGACGAAAGGCCCCGGCAAGCCGTCCGCCAGCGCCGCCAGCGTCGCCATCCGCCGCGCGCTGATCTCGGGGTTGGGGCTCACGCGGTCGTAAGGCAGGCAGTCCCAGGCCGGGAAGTCCGTAACCGCAACCTCGGGCGCCAGGACCGCCAGCGCCGCCCGCATTGCCTCGGCCCGCTTGTCGTCGCGCGCGACATGGACGACCGGCTGGCCGCGCGACAGTTCGCGGACGAGGATCCGGGCGTCGAAGCCCTCGGGCGCTCCGCCCATCAGGATGCGTTCGGCTGTCATCGGTTCCGGGCGATGGGTCAGTAGAGGATCGAAACCCGGATGTTCTGCCAGGTTCCGTAGAAGGCCGTCACCGCGATAGAGATCATGCCGATGACCTGCAAGACCCGGCGATGCACGGTCAGCCTGCGCAGCAGGGCATCGCCGGTAGTGGCGCCGGCGGCAATGCGGCGGGATTCGCGCACGCTGACCCAGACGACCACGGACAAGGGTCCCAGCAGCAACACAAGGGCCTGTGCGAACTCGACGTTATAGTAGAACCCCAGGACAATCAGCGTGGACAGCCAGAAGGCCGCGAGCCCGACCACGGCCATTGCCCCGCTGTCCATGATGTGCAGGATCCGGTTGACGTTGATCCGCACCAGGTCCTCGACGTCGCCCAGGGCCTGACCGCCCTCGCGCCGGGCGCGCTGGACCATGTCGTGCGGCACGCCAAGCGACCAGTGGCTGACCGAGGACCACAGGACGGCCAGCATGATCCAGTACCAGAGATTCGAGAACGACCGCAGGTCGATCACTTCCAGTGCCGTGTCGAAGACGTCCACTCTGCACGCTCTCCCTAGCCGAACCGTCGGCGGCCCAAGTGGCGACTTGAGGCCGATCCCTTTCCATGGCAGGCAGAAGCGCAAGCCGCAAGTCCCTGCCGTGCCGCAGATGAAGGAGCCAGCCATGCAGCCTGTCCAGGCGACCTATCCGATGACCCGGTTCCGCCGGCTGCGCCGGACTCCGGCCTTGCGGGCCCTGACGCAGGAGAACGCTCTGACGGTCGATGACCTGATCTGGCCGGTCTTCCTTTGCGACGGTGCGAACCAGCGCCAGCCCGTCGTTTCGATGCCCGGGGTAGAGCGGTTGTCGTTGGACCTGACCGTGGAGGCCGCCGCGATGGCCTGCGACCTGGGGATCCCGGCGATCTGCCTCTTTCCGTATACCGATCCCAGGGTGAAGACCCCCGGCTGCGAAGAGGCCTGGAATCCAGAAAACCTGACCAACCGGGCGATCCGGGCGATCAAGGCGCAGGTTCCCGACATTGCCGTGATGACCGATGTCGCGCTGGATCCCTACAACGCGCATGGTCATGACGGGCTGGTCGTGGACGGGATCATCCTGAACGACGAAACGGTCGAGGCGCTGGTGCGCATGGCGCTGGCCCAGGCCGAGGCCGGGGCCGACATCCTGGGGCCTTCGGACATGATGGACGGCCGGATCGGCGCGATGCGGGCGGCGCTGGAGGGGGCGGGGCACAAGGACACCGCGATCCTCAGCTATGCGGCCAAGTATGCCTCGGCCTTCTACGGACCGTTCCGCGATGCGGTCGGGGCGTCGGGGGCGCTCAAGGGCGACAAGAAGACCTACCAGATGAACCCCGCCAACCGGGACGAGGCGCTGCGCCTGGTCGCGCGCGACCTGGCCGAAGGGGCGGACATGGTGATGGTCAAACCGGGGATGCCCTATCTCGACGTCTGCGCGCTGGTGAAGGACTCCTTCGGCGCCCCGACCTTCGCCTACCAGGTCTCGGGCGAATACGCCATGATCCGGGCGGCGGCGCAGAACGGCTGGATCGACGGCGAGAAGGCAATGGTCGAGAGCCTGATGGCGTTCAAGAGGGCTGGCTGCGACGGGATCCTGACCTATTTCGCGCCTGACATGGCCCGGCTTCTGCGCAAGGGCTGACCGGGCGACGCACCTAACGCGCGGGGCTTTCGGCCTTCTTCTCCCAGCGGCCCGAGTCCTCGGACCAGTATTGCGCGGCGTGGCCGGCGGCGACGGTCGCCTTCCATTGCTGGCGCGCGGCCTGAAGCCGGTCGGGGTCGTTGCCGTCGAACAGTATCCAGACCCGCTCCATCGCTGCGATATCGGCATCCGACGCCGTGGCCCCATCGACGAGCGCCAGAACCCTTGCCCCGTTCACCGGTGCACCGAGGCCCAACAGAACCGGCTGGTCGGCATCCCGAGGGCCACCCTCCAGCCCGTGCGGCAGAAAGCTCTCGTCGCCGCCCTTGAGCCAGAGCGCCGCTTCCAGCCGCTCCAGCGCCACCGGGTCTGTGCCGCGCACCATGACGCGCCAACCCTGCGCCAGTGCGCGCGGGGCGTTAACGGCAAGCGTATCGGCCGGGGCCGACTGCATCAGGTGGAAGAACATCACCGTGCCCATCTGGGTCCGCTCGTCATGCGTCTGCGACTTCTCCTCGCGCCGACACCGCCCCACGAGGAGCGATGCGGAACGCGAGCGAGGAGCCTCACTTCTCGAACCGGTCGCGGATCAGGCGATCAAGAGCCATGACGCCCCAGCCGGTCGCGCCCTTGGGTGCGAGCGTCGAGTCGGATTTCAGCAGTGCGGTCCCGGCGATGTCGAGATGGCACCACGGCACATCCGGCTTGACGAAGCGTTGCAGGAACTGCGCCGCCGTGATCGCCCCTCCGTCGCGGCCGCCCACGTTCATCATGTCGGCAATCCGCGATTTCAGCTTGGCGTCGTAGGCATCCCCCATCGGCATGCGCCAGGCCCCCTCGCCTTCGGCCTTCGCGGCCGCAAGGAAGGCGTTGCAGAGATCGTCGTTGTTGGAAAAGACACCCGTGTTCTCGTGGCCGAGGGCGATGATGATCGCGCCGGTCAGCGTCGCCAGATCGATCATGCCGGTCGGCTTGAACCTTTCCTGAGCATACCAGAGCACGTCGGCCAGGACCAGGCGCCCCTCGGCGTCGGTGTTGATGACCTCGATCGTGTCGCCCTTCATCGACTTCACGACATCACCCGGCCGCTGCGCACGACCGTCGGGCATGTTCTCGACCAGGCCCACCAGGCCCACGACATTGGCCTTGGCCTTGCGCAGCGCCAGCGTCCGCATCACGCCGGCGACGACTCCCGCGCCGCCCATGTCCATCGTCATCTCCTCCATGCCGGCGGCCGGCTTGATGGAGATGCCGCCGGTGTCGAAAACGACGCCCTTGCCGATCAGCGCGAAGGGCGCATCGCCCTTCTTGCCGCCGTGCCACTGCATGACCACAACCTTCGACGGGCTTTCCGACCCCTGCCCCACACCGAGAAGCGCGAACATGCCCAGCTTTGTCAGATCCTCTTCCTCCAGGATCTCGACATCCAGACCGATCTCCTGCATCGCCGCAAGGCGCGCGGCGAAGTCATGCGTGGTCAGGACGTTGGCAGGTTCGTTCACCAGGTCGCGGGTGAAGAAGACGCCTTCCGCCACCGCAGCCATCGGAGCCGCGGCCTTGGCGACCGCCTCGGGGTTCGCCGCCATCAGCGTGACCGGGCCTGGCACCTTCCTGTCGCCGGTCTTGTGGCTGTCGAAGTCGTAGGCCCGGATCGCCACGCCGAAGGCGATGTCGGCGGCACGCGAATGTGCTTCGGCCAGGACCAGCGAGCCCGCCGTCCCATGCGACCGCCCGATGGCCGCGCCGGCCTTGCGCGCCTCCGCCAGATCGGCCTTCTTCGGCAACCGGACCAGTTGCACCGCCTCTGCCTCCAGACCCGGCGGGAAGGCCAGGTCCAGTGCCTCGCCTGGCTTGAGCTTGGCAAAGGCTTCCGATCCGAAAGCCCGCGACAGGGCGCCCTTGGTCAGACGGTCGAGGCGGCGAAAGCCGGGGCTGGTCGGCAGGCCGACATCGGCCAGGACCGCGATGCGGCCCTTCTGTCTGGCGAGGGCGTCGAGGTTCGTGGCCTGGAACTGGATCGGCAGGGGTTTCGGCATTGTGCGCTCTTTCGTCAGGGTGGGTCGGCAGCCTCGGCGGCCGCTTGCCGGGAGGCTACAACCGGTCATGACCATTGGCCAGATAGCAGTTTTCGCCGCTGGTGAATTCCGCTAGGGTCCGACCCAGATGTAGTAGGGGCCGGGTCGGGCGTGTCTAGATTCGACAGATATATCTTGTCGCAACTCCTCGCGCTGTTTGGCTTTTTCGCCCTCGTGCTGGTCGCGGTCTACTGGGTGAACCGGGCGGTCGGGCTGTTCGACCAGCTGATCGGCGACGGCCAGTCGGCCCTGGTGTTCCTGGAATTCTCGATCCTGACCCTGCCGAATGCGATCCGACTGGTGATGCCGGTCGCGGCCTTCGCAGCGACGGTCTATGTGACCAACCGGCTGATGCAGGAAAGCGAACTTGTCGTGATGCAGGCCACCGGATTCTCGGCGTTTCGCCTGGCACGTCCGGTGCTGTATTTCGGGTTGACGGTCATGGTGATGCAACTCGTGCTGACCAACGTGCTCGTGCCGACGAGCCAGCGCATCCTGAACGAGCGCTCGGCCGAGATTTCCCGCAATGTGACCTCGCGCTTCCTGAACGCCGGGCAGTTCATGCATCCCGCAGCCGGGGTCACACTCTACATCCGCCAGATCACGCCGAACGGCGAGCTTCTCGACCTCTTCCTGTCCGACGAACGCTCGCCCACCGAGCGCGCGATCCATTCGGCGCGCAAGGCTTTCCTCGTGCGAGGCGAGACGGCGCCGAAGCTGGTGATGGTCGATGGCTCGACCCAGACGCTGACCCGCGACGGCGCACGGATGGCGGTGACGCGGTTTGCCGATTTCACTCTGGACCTCGCCGGGATGGTGTCGGTCGGCGGAGCCGGGCAGATTGCGCTGAATGCCGTTCCGACGCGCCTCTTGCTCGAAGCGGCGCCAGAAGCGCTGGCGGCCACCGGGGCAAGCGTCGCGCAGATGCGGGAGGAGGGTCATTCCCGCCTGGCCGCGCCCCTGCTTGCCGTGGCGGCACCGCTGATCGGTTTTGCCGCGCTGATGCTGGGCAGTTTCTCGCGCTTCGGGCTGTGGCGGCAGATGGCGCTGGCGGTGGGCCTGCTGATCGCGCTGCAACTGGTCTGGACCTGGGCCGGCTCGGTGGCCCTCGTCTCGGTCACGGGCTGGCCCGCGCTCTATCTCGCGCCGCTGGCCGGTATGGCGATAGCGGCGGGTCTGCTGTGGCATGCACAGCGCCCGAGGCGACAGAGGGCAGCCACATGACGCTGAACCTTTACATCGCGCGCCGTTTTCTTGGCACCGTCGGCCGCGTGTTCCTGATCTTCTTCGCCATCCTGTTCCTGATTGACATGATCGAGCAGCTGCGCCGCTTCTCTGACGCGGGGATAGGGCTGTCCGGGGCGGCAGAGATGTCGCTGCTCAGCGTGCCGGAAACGCTTTACCGCATCCTGCCGCTGATCATGGTTATGGGGGCGATCGCCAATTTCCTCGGATTTGCCAGGTCCTCGGAACTGGTGGTCGTGCGCGCAGCCGGGCGGTCTGGGCTGCATTTCCTGATGACCCCGCTTCTGGTGTCGGTCGCGCTTGGCCTGCTGGCCGTTGGCCTGTTCAACCCACTGGTCGCCGCGACCTCGAAGGCCTACGACGACAAGCGCTCGGCGCTCAGCCAGGGCGCGAGCTCGGTCCTGTCGGTTGCGGACACGGGTCTCTGGCTGCGCCAGGGGTCCGAGGACGGCCAGACGGTGATCCAGGCCGCGCGGTCGAACCTTGACGGGACCGAGCTCTTCGGAGTTACCTTCATCGGCTTCGGTGTCGATGGAACGCCGGGCAAGCGGGTCGAGGCCGAAACCGCGCGGCTGGTCGAGGGTGCCTGGGAGCTGACCGGCACCAAGACCTGGGATCTGGCCAGTCCGAACCCGGAACTGACGGCAGTGGTCGACCCGGGGCCGGTCGCACTGCCATCGGACCTGACGCCGGAACGGATCCGCGACAGTTTCGGCACGCCGTCCGCCATAGCCTTCTGGGATCTGCCCGGCTATATCGCCGACCTTGAGCGCGCGGGTTTTTCGGCGCAGGCCTACAAGCTATGGTACCAGATGGAACTTGCCCTGCCCCTCCTGATGGCGGCGATGGTGCTGGTGGCGGCCGGCTTCACCATGCGCCATGTGCGATTTGGCGGTACCGGGCGGATGGTGCTTTATGCCCTGCTGGCAGGCTTCGGCTTCTTCTTCCTGCGAAATTTCGCGCAGGCGCTGGGCGACAGCGGACAGATCCCGGTTCCGCTGGCCGCCTGGAGCCCGCCGGTCGCTGCGGTCATGCTGTCGCTCGGCCTGCTTCTGCATCTCGAGGATGGCTGACATGCGCCGCCTCCTGATCCTGATCGCCGCGATCCTGACCCTGTCGCCTTACGCCCGCGCCCAGGACCAGGCAACCCTGGTTTCGGACAGCCTTCAGATCACCGGGGACACCCGGCTGATTGCAGACGGCAATGTCGAGGTGTTCTTCAAGGGTCGCCGCCTCAAGGCCAGCCGCATCGTCTTCGACCAGGCGACGGACCGGTTGGAGATCAGCGGACCCATCGTCCTGACCGAAGAAAACGGCAGCATCTTGATCCTGGCCAGCCAGGCCGAGCTTGCCGCCGACCTGTCTGAAGGCATCTTGTCCAGCGCGCGGTTGGTCCTGAACCAGCAGTTGCAACTGGCTGCGAACAGCATGGTCCGGGTTTCGGGCCGCTACACCGCGTTGCAGACGGTCGCGGCATCTTCCTGCAAGGTCTGCGAGGGCGACCCCACGCCCCTGTGGGAGATCCGGGCCCGCCGTGTCGTGCATGACGAGGTGGAGCGGCAAATCTACTTCGACCGCGCCCAGTTCCGTCTGGCCGGGGTGCCCGTGTTCTACATTCCTCGCCTGAGGATGCCCGACCCGACGCTGAAGCGCGCCACGGGCTTCCTGATGCCGGGTATCCGCACGACCTCGGACCTCGGCACCGGGATCAAGTTGCCCTACTTCATTGTGATCGGCAAATCCGCCGACCTGACGCTGACGCCCTACCTGACCGCCCGCAAGTCCCAGACCCTTGGCCTGCGGTATCGTCAGGCGTTCGCGACCGGCCTGCTGGAGGCGACGGCCTCGGTGACTCGCGACCAGCTGCTCCCGGGGGAGACGCGGGGCTACTTGCGCCTGCAAGGGGCATTCTCGCTGCCAAGAAACTTCCTGCTGACCTTCGACGGCCAGACGGTAAGCGACCCGGCCTACATGCTGGACTACGGACTGGGCAACGCCGACCGTCTTGACAGCCGGATCGAGGTCAAGCGCACCCGCAGGAACGAGCATACTGCCGCCCGGATCATCAGCTTCCAGACCCTGCGTGAAGACGAGACCGACAGTGCCATCCCCTCTGTGGTGGCCGATCTCACCTTCCATCGGCGCTTCTCGCTCGGCCCCCTTGGCGGCGAGGGTGGGCTGCGGCTGCAGACCCACAACCAGTACCGCTCGTCGTCCAGCCCCATCGACGGGCCGGACAGCGACGACATTCCGGATGGCCGCGATATCGGCCGCATCTCTGCGCGGATCGACTGGCGGCGCAGCTTCGTTCTGCCGGCAGGGATCGAGGCCTCGGTGCTGGGCGAGGTGACGGCGGACGCCTACACGATCACCGACGATGCGCTCTACTCGGGCAGCACCACGCGCACGCACGGCGCAGCCGGGGTGGAGCTGCGCTGGCCTTGGGTCAAGGCCGGAGCCGATGGCGTGACGCATGTGATCGAGCCGGTTGTGCAGCTGCTTTATGCTTCCAAGGCCACGGACTCCATCCCGAACGAGGATTCCGCGCTGGTGGAGTTCGACGAGGGCAACCTGTTCGCGCTCGACCGTTTTCCGGGCTCGGATGCGGTGGAACGCGGCGCGCGCGCCAACATCGGGATCGGCTGGACCCGGCACGACCCTGCGGGTTGGTCGATGGGCGTGACCCTGGGCCGGGTGATCCGCGAGGCCGACCTGGGGCAGTTCGGGCCCGGGTCTGGCCTTTCCGGGATACGTTCCGACTGGCTGGCGGTGGCCAACGTCACGCTGGCCGACGGCCTTGCGCTGACCGGGCGGCTGGTGCTGGACGACGACCTCGACCTCACCAAGGCCGAGGCGCGCCTGGCGCTGAACGGCCCGAAGACCGCGCTGTCCACCTCGCTGATCTGGGCGGTTGCCGATCCTCTGGAGAACCGGCCTGAACCGACCCGCGAGATCACTTTCGATGCGCGACGCAAGGTAACCCCGAACTGGACAGCAAATTTCTCGGGGCGCTACGATTTCGTGGCCGATCGCGGCACCGTCGCGGGCATGGGTCTGGGCTTCCAGAACGAATGTGTGCGCCTTGATGTTTCCCTCTCGCGTCGGTTCACGTCCTCGACTAGTGTGAAGCCGACGACCGACTTCGAGCTGTCTCTGGATCTTGTCGGCTTCGGCAGCGGCGTCAGCGCAGGGCCCGCGCGGACCTGCCGCAAATAGATGTGGATGGATCGCGGCGGAAGAAACGGCGGGCCCGAGACCCGCGTGATTGAGGAAGAGCGGCGGAAACGATGGTTATTTCGGTTCTGAAACGTCAGGTGGCAGCTGTCGCCCTGGGTCTGGCCTTGACCGCCCCGGTCCTGGCACAAGACCTGTTCACGCCCCGGCTTCAAGTGAACGACCGGGTCATAACCAATTACGAGGTTGCGCAGCGCGCCCTGTTCCTGCGGGTGCTGCGCGCCCCCGGCAATCCCGAGGAAGAGGCGCTCAAGGCGCTGACCGAGGACCGACTGCGCCAGACCGAGGCCGAGCGTCTGGGGCTCACCGTGACCGACGCAGAGGTCCTGGGCGGGATGAACGAGTTCGCAGGTCGCGCGAACCTGACCTCGGAGCAGTTCATCTCCGAACTGGAAAAGGCCGGGATCGCTGCCGAAACCTTTCGTGATTTCGTCTCGGCCGGACTGCTCTGGCGCAAGGCGGTGCGGGCCCGTTTCCTGGGCCAGATACCGATCAGCGACGTTGACTTGGATCGCGCGCTGGAGGCTTCGGCCCGCCCGCGCGCCTTGCAGGTTCTGGCCAGCGAACTGGTGATCCCCGCGCCCGAGGGCCAGGAGGATGCCGCCATGGCCCGCGCGCAGGAACTGTCGGATACTCTCAGCGGCGAGGCCGCCTTCGCCTCGGCCGCGCGGCGTTTTTCGGCCGCGCCCACGGCCGGGGCCGGCGGGCGGCTCGACTGGCTGCCGCTGGCAAACTTGCCCGCGGCGATCGCCCAGAAGATCCTCGCTCTCGACACCGGCGAGGTGTCCGATCCAATCGCGGTTCCGGGGGCGGTTGTGCTGTTCCTGTTGCGCGACGTCGCCATGGACACCAAGGCCGAACCGCTTTCGGTCAGCGTGGAATGGGCGGAATTCCTGGTGCCGGACGATGCCGCCGAGATCGCCAGGATCCGCGCTGCGGCCGACAGTTGCACCGATCTCTACGCACAGGCGAAAGGCCTGCCCGAGGATCGGCTGACCGTCACCAAGGCCGGGATCGACCAGGTGCCGGGGGACGTGGCGCTGGAACTGGCTCGGCTCGACCGTGGCGAGATCTCGACGGCGCTGACCCGCGGCGGTTACCGGCGGCTGCTGATGCTGTGCGGCCGCGAGCAGGTGGTGGAACCGCCGCCAACCCGCGACCAGATCCGCGAGCAGGTCATCAACCAGAAGCTCGAAGGCCTGGCCCAGGGCTATCTGGAGGAACTGCGCTCGGCAGCGATCATCCGCGAGCCGTGAGCGACACCGTCCTGGTGACCTGCGGCGATCCGGCCGGCATCGGCCCGGAAATTGCCGCCAAGGCCTGGGCGGCCGGCGAACGGTTTGTCTGGATCGGCGATCCCCTGCATCTGCCAACCGGCACGCCCTGGCGCGAGATCGGCGAAGGCGAGGCTCCGGGCAACGGCTCGCTTGCGGTCCTGCGGCAGGACTTTGCCGCCTCTGCCCAGCCCGGCCGTCCCGACCCGGCCAACGCCGCCGGCGTCATCGCCGCCATCGAACGCGCCGTGCGGCTGGTCTCGGCCGGCAAGGCCGGGGCGATCTGCACCGCGCCGATCAACAAGAAGGCCCTGAAGGACGGCGCCGGTTTCGCCTTTCCCGGCCATACCGAGTTTCTCGCGCATCTCGCCGGGGTGGGCCGGGTAGTGATGATGCTCGCCTGCCCCGGCCTGCGGGTGGTGCCGGCCACCATCCACATTCCCCTATCCGAAGTTCCCTCGATGTTAACCGAGGCCCTGCTGGAAGAGACGATCCGCATCACCCATGCCGGGCTGGTCCGCGACTTTGGCCTGCCTGACCCGCGGATCGCGGTGGCCGGTTTGAACCCGCACGCTGGCGAAGGTGGCGCGATGGGCTGGGAGGAAGAGCGGATGATCCGTCCCCTTGTTACCCGGCTTTCCGCCGAAGGGCTGACTGTCACGGGGCCCTGGCCGGCCGACACGATGTTCCACGCCGCCGCCCGCGCCCGCTATGACGTGGCGGTCTGCGCCTACCACGACCAGGCGCTGATCCCGATCAAGACCATCGACTTCGCCGGCGGGGTGAACGTGACGCTGGGCCTGCCTTTCGTGCGCACTTCGCCCGACCATGGCACGGCCTATGATATCGCGGGCCAGGGCCGGGCCGATCCTGCCAGCCTGATCGCCGCGCTGCGCCTGGCGCGCGACATGGCCACCGCGCGCCGCACCTAGGCGCCCATCGCCTTGGCCAGCCGGTAAAGCCGGGCGCGTTTCAAGAGGGCCTTCAGCCCGACCGGCTGACCCGAGATCGCCTCGGCCTTCGCGTGCACGGCTTCGACGATGGCCGCCATCGCCTCGGTGTGGCGGGACTGCAATTCCCACAGGAAGCCGTCCGGGTCGCGCCGGGTGATGCCCTCGGCCGCAAGCACATGCCCCGGAAAGTCCTGCGCGTTGAAGGTGACGATGGCATCCGCGCCACTGGCGATGGCAGTGGCCAGCACATGCCGGTCGTTCGGGTCGGGCAGAAGCAGCCGTGCCTCGATCTCGGGATGGTCGCGGACCAGCCCGCGGGGAAAGGCCGCGCGGAAGGCTGCCGCCTCGCCCGCTGCGATGACCGGAGCCTCGGGCCCGAGCTTCGCCGTCGCCAGCACCCATTCGCGCAGGATGCGCTCGGACACGACAGGCTGGAACAGTCCCGCCTCGCCGGCACCCTGCAGGATCTCGCGCAGCACCGTGGGATACAGGACGCAGGCGTCGAGGACCGCCTTCATCAGCCGTCCAGCCGGAAGACCAGCGCCTTGAGGTAGGAGCTTTCCGCCAGTTGCGGCAGGACCGGATGGTCCGGCCCGGCAAAGCCGGTGTGGATGATCTGCCCCCGCCGCCCGCCCCGCCCGATGCCGCGTGCGCTGGCGTTGCGGAAAGCTTGCAGATCGGCCGCATGGGAACAGGAGCACAGGACGAGAAAGCCGCCTGGCGCGACCAGGGGCGCGGCCAGCCGCGCGATCCGCTCATAGGCGCGCAGGCCGGCCTCCAGCGCGGGTTTCGCCGGCGCAAAGGCCGGTGGATCGCAGATCACCAGGTCGAAACGCGCGCCTTCGGCCCCCAGCGCCTCCAGCACCTCGAAGGCATCGCCCTGCCGGGTCGCCAGCCGTTCGCTGAAACCGGAGGCGGCGGCCCCCTGCCCCGCCAGCGCCAGGGCGGGGGCCGAGGCATCGACGGCCAGCGCGCTTTCCGCGCCGCCGGCGAGAGTGGCCAAAGCGAACCCGCCGACATGGGAAAACACGTCCAGCACCCGCGCCCCGCGCGCCAGCCTGGCCGCGAAGGCATGGTTGGGTCGCTGGTCATAGAACAGGCCGGTCTTCTGCCCACCCATCAGGTCGGCCATGTAGGTTGCACCGTTCATCGGCACCGGCACCGGCCCCTGCGGCGCCGGCCCGTGGACCACCGCCATCTCTTCGGCCAGCCCTTCCAGCCCCCGCGCCCGGCCCTGGCCGTTCTTGACGACCGTTCGCACCCCGCTCACCGCGACCAGCGCCGCGACGAGATCGGGCAGCGCGGCCTCGGCCCAGGCGGCATTGGGCTGGACCACCGCGACCTCGCCGAAACGGTCGATGACGATGCCGGGCAACCCGTCCGCCTCGGCATGCGCCAGTCGGTAGAAGGGCGCGTCGAACAGACGGTTACGCAGGGCTGCGGCGCGTGCAAGGCGCGCCTCGAACCAGGCTTGGTCGATCCTGGCCGCCGGGTCGCGGTCCAGCATGCGCGCAATTATCTTCGATCCGGGATTGACGGTGACGAGGCCCAGGGGCCTCCTCTCGCCGTCTTCCAGCACGGCCAGCGCACCGGGCGACAGCGCCATGGTGCGCCGGTCCGTCACCAGTTCGTCGCCATAGACCCAGGGAAAGCCATGCCGGATCGCCCGGGCCTCGGCCCGGGGCTTCAGTCGCACCACCGGACGCGCGCGTGGCGAGCTTGTCTCGTCTGTCATCCGGCGCCCCCGCGCCTCCGCTATTTCAATCCAGCATCCGCTTAGCCGGTTTGCCCGACCACGGGAAGGGCGTATCCGGGCCCGGCTGTGTCACCCGGCCCGGTCGGGGATCAGAGGCCGGTCTCGGCGCAGTCGCCGGACTGGTCGGCAGCCAGCGTGACGCTCCGCTCGTGCAGCCGCTTGGCCGCCAACGCGTCCTGCCAACTCTGGACGCCCGCGACCAGGAACACCGGCGCGCCGCATTCTGCCTCGGCAAAGATCTCGGCCCGGTTGGGGGCCACGGCGGGTTTGCCCTTCATCTCGACATTGGTGGTCGACGCGAACACAACGGCGGAAAGCAGCACGGGCGAAACCGCGACGGCAGCGAGGATCTTCATCGTTTTCATGGCGGGATGTCTCCTGGTTGCGGGTGATACCCGTCGATCCCACGTTTGTTTGTTGGCTTTTTGACCAGTGCGGGTAAAGATTCCGCTGACAATCGGGCATTCATGTGCAAATTGCAGACCTCTGGTCAGCAAACACGCCGGACGGGCGCAGAATGATGCCGGATTGGGTTCGATAGCGATTGTTAGCGCTAACAGATGCTGCTATAGACGAGACCGAACTGCCCGCAAGCGAACCGCCCCAAACCGGAAGTCGACATGACATTGCACCCCACCATCGCCCGCGTGACCGACCGCATCCGCGCCCGATCCGTCGAAGCCAGGGGACTGTATCTCGAGCGCATGCGCCGGGCCGTCTCGGACGGGCCGGTGCGCGCTCATCTCAGCTGCGGCAACCAGGCCCATGCCTATGCCGCGATGGGACCGGCCAAGGAAGCACTCGCGGCGGCCAAGGTGCCCAACATCGGGATCGTCACGGCCTACAACGACATGCTGTCCGCGCACCAGCCCTTCGAGCGCTATCCCGACATCATCCGGGCGGCGGCGGCGAAGGCGGGCGTCACGGCCCAGGTGGCCGGTGGGGTGCCGGCAATGTGCGACGGGGTCACGCAGGGCCAGCCGGGGATGGAGCTGTCGCTGTTCAGCCGCGACGTCATCGCGCTGGCCGCAGGGGTGGCGATGAGCCACAACTGCTTTGACGCAGCGCTCTATCTCGGCGTTTGCGACAAGATCGTGCCCGGCCTCGTCATCGCCGCCGCGACCTTCGGCCATGTCCCCGCGGTCTTCGTCCCCGCCGGCCCGATGACGAGCGGGATTCCGAATGACCAGAAATCCGCCGTCCGCAACGCCTATGCCGAAGGCCGGGCCACGCGGGCAGAACTGATGGCGGCCGAAATGGCCAGCTATCACGGCCCCGGAACCTGCACCTTCTACGGCACCGCCAACACCAACCAGATGCTGATGGAGATCATGGGGCTCCACCTGCCCGGCGCGAGCTTTGTCAACCCCGGCACCCCCCTGCGCGAGGCCCTGACGGTCGCCGCCGTCGAGCGGGCGGCGGCGATCACCGCCCTCGGCAACGATTTTCGCCCGGTTGGCGAGATCCTGGACGAGCGCGCCTATGTCAACGGCATCGTCGGGCTGATGGCGACCGGCGGGTCCACCAATCTGGTCCTGCACCTTCCCGCCATGGCCCGCGCGTCGGGCGTGATCCTCGACCTGGAAGACTTCGCCGAGCTGTCGGAGGCCGTGCCGCTGCTGGCCAAGGTCTATCCCAACGGCCTGGCGGACGTGAACCACTTCCATGCGGCCGGGGGGCTTCAGTTCCTTATCGGACAGCTTCTGGATGCGGGCCTCCTGCATCCCGATGCGAAAACCGTCGCCGGCGAGGGGCTCGCCGCCTACCGGCAGGAGCCGGTGCTGGAGGGCGGGCGCCTCGCGTGGCGCGACGGTCCGACCGCCAGCCTGAACGACCGGATCGTCCGTCCGGTGGCCGACCCCTTCGCGCCGCAGGGCGGACTGAGGCTGCTCGGCGGCAACCTCGGGCGTGGCGTCATCAAGATTTCCGCCGTGGCGCCCGAGCGCCAAGTCATCGAGGCACCCGCGCGGGTGTTTCACAGCCAGGATGCGGTGAAGGCCGCCTTCAAGGCAGGCGAGTTCACCTCCGACACGGTGGTGGTGGTCCGTTTCCAGGGACCGAAGGCCAACGGCATGCCGGAGTTGCACTCGCTGACCCCGACGCTTTCGGTGCTGCAGGACCGCGGGCTGAAGGTCGCGCTGGTGACCGATGGCCGGATGTCGGGCGCGAGTGGCAAGGTGCCGGCGGCAATCCATGTCGCCCCCGAGGCGGCCGCCGGCGGTCCGCTCGCCCGGTTGCGCGACGGCGACATCGTTCGCCTCGACGCGGTGGCCGGGACGTTGTCGGTGCTGGCGCCCGATTTCGACAGCCGCAGCCCGGCAGAGGCCGACCTCTCCGCAAACGAATACGGTATCGGCCGCGAACTCTTTGCCGCCTTCCGCCGCCATGCCGGCTCCGCCGACACCGGCGGGGCCCTCGTCATCTGACCGGCTCGCCCGGTTGATCCGCCACTGCCACCGGCGGGAGAAGGCAGAAACGCGCAAGTGCAGCACCCGCATTTGCCCTTTCGCAAATACTCCCGCCGGAGGCGACCCTGCCGCCCACCCCTGCACCGACGCCGGGGCCCGAAGGAGCCAAGACAATGACCCCCTCCCTGCAATCCGCGAAAGCCGCAGAGATCTGCCGCCTCGCCCCCGTTGTCCCCGTTCTGGTGATCGAGGATCTTGATCATGCCAGACCTCTGGCCGAGGCGCTGGTCGCCGGTGGCCTGCCGGCGCTCGAGGTGACGCTGCGCACGCCCTGCGCCCTGGATGCGATCCGGGCGATGGCCGAGGTCGCGGGCGGTGTCGTGGGCGCAGGGACGCTTCTGACGCCTGCCGATGTAAAGGCGGCCAAGGCGGCTGGGGCGACCTTCGGGGTTTCGCCCGGTGCGACCGACCGCATCATCGCGGCCTGCGAGGACGAGGGGCTGCCGCTTCTTCCGGGCGCCGCGACCGCCAGCGAGATCATGGCTCTGCTCGAGAAGGGCTACACCGTGCAGAAATTCTTCCCGGCCGAGCAGGCGGGAGGCGTAGCCTATCTCAAGTCGATCGGCTCGCCCATTCCGCAGGTGAAGTTCTGTCCGACGGGCGGGATCAGCCTGAAGATCGCGCCGGACTACCTCGGGCTCGGGAACATCCTCTGCGTCGGTGGCAGCTGGGTCGCGCCGAAGGAGGCCATGGCCAGGGGCGACTGGAAGGCGATCACGACGCTGGCCCGGGAAGCCGCCGCCCTGCCCCGCAGCACCTGAACATCCGCCGCGAGAACCGATGGCGGCGCCGCCGGTTCGCGGTCAGGCGCCGGCGCCGAGGCGCCCGGTGCGCCCCCCTCGGCGGCGGGGAACGTCGGGTGCCGTCAGTGCCTGGCGGAGGACGGCTGTCATAGGGTGGTCGGGATGAGCCGTGGCGTAGGTCGCAATCAGGGTCCGCACGGCGTCCGGGACCGGCGCTCCGACCGGGATCGACAGCGCCCAGTCCATGAAGATCGAGCGACATTCCCCGGCCGTGATCCCTTCGATCCGGTAGCTTTCCCGGACCAGCCCCTTCGGGTCCGCCTCAGCCAGTTCCATCGCCCGTCTCCCCATCCGACGTCCCCACCAGTCGCGTCACCGCCGCCTCCGCATCCGACACCGCCCGCGCCAGGGCTTCGGCCAGAGCCGCCGCGTCCGAGGCCCCGGTCTCCCGCAACAGGAAGGCCCGGCCACCCTCGCCCAGGCTTTGCCAGTCGAGCGCTCTCTCGCTGAGAAGCCGCGCCCCAGCATGCAGCCGCCACAGGAGCCTGTAGGCTGAGGTCAGCAGTTGCACGTCCGAATCCGGCATGATCCGGCCCGCCGCCGCCAACTGGCGTTCCACTCCACGGGCGGGGCTTCCGGCGATCAGCGCCACAGTCTGCGCGGCAAGCTCGATGTCCATGATCCGACCGGGGCCGTTCTTGGCGTCCCAGGCCCCTTGCGCCGGTTTTGCCGCGGCAAGCCGCGCCCGCATCTCGGCCACGTCCTGCCTGACCCGGTCTTCTTTCCCCTTTCGCGCCAGAAGCTCGCGGCGGAAGGTCTCGACCTCTCCAGCCAGCGTCGGCTCGCCCGCCAGCACCCGGGCGCGGGTCAGGGCAAGATGTTCCCAGGTCCAGGCCTCGGTCTCCTGGTAGGTGGTGAAGCTGTGCAGACTCGTCGCCACCGGACCCGCCCGGCCCGAGGGGCGCAGCCGCATGTCCACCTCGTAAAGCCGGCCCTCCGGCATCTGGGCGGTCAGCGCCGTGACCAGGGCCTGGGTCAGACGCGCGTAATAGGGGCGCGTCGCCAGCGGTCGGGGGCCGTCCGAGCCCTCGACCCCCTGATCGTCGTAGATCACGATCAGATCCAGGTCCGACCCGGCATTCAGACGGGCGGCCCCCATCGATCCCATGCCGACCACCACCGCGCCGCGCCCCGGCATCGCCCCGTGCTTGCGGGCGAAGTCGGCGGTGGCTTCGCTCCAGATTACCTGCACCACGGCCTCGGCGAGGTCGGCGTACTGCTTTCCGGCCTCGAACCCGTCGATCAGCCCGCGCAGGTGGTGGACGCCGACGCGGAAGTGCCATTCCTTCATCCAGCGCCGCGCCATGTCGAGCCGGCCCTCGTAGTCGGGCGCCGGGGCAAGACGCGCCTGAAGCTCGGCGCGCAATGCCGCCGTCCCGGGCCAGTCGCCCCAGAAGCTGCCGCCGATCACCCCGTCGAGCACGGCCGCATTGCGCGCAAGATACTGCGCCAGGGCCGGGGCGGATCCGGCGATGTCGATGATCAGGTCGATCAGCGTCGGGTTCGCCTCGAACAGCGCAAAGATCTGCACCCCGGCCGGCAGCTTCGCCAGGAACCCGTCAATCGCGCTCAGCGCCTCGTCGGGGTTGGCCGCCCGGGCAAGGCCCTTGAGGAAGCGTGGGCGCAATCGCCGGAAGATCGCCTGCGCCCGGTCCGATCGCAGCGCAGGATAATTTTCCCAGCCCCTGGTGATCTCGCGCGCCTTGTCCGAAAGTTCCGGCCCCTCCTCGACCTCGCCGGGAGAGAAGAAACCCTCGGTCAGGCGGTCGGTCCGGGTCAGACGATCCAGCAGGCCGGCCCTGAACTCGGCTTCGCTCTGGCCGCAGAAGGCCGCGATGCGGGCTACACCCTCGGCGCTGGTCGGCATCGAATGGGTCTGGGCATCGTTCACCATCTGCAGCCGGTGCTCCACCTCGCGATGCGCGCGGTAGAGAGTCGTCAGCTCGTCGGCGACCTCTGGCGGAACCCAGCCTTTCGCAGCCAGTGCGACCAGACCGCCCACCGTGGTGCGGTCGCGCAACGAGGGGTCGCGCCCCCCGGCAATGAGCTGCCGGGTCTGGGTGAAGAACTCGATCTCGCGGATCCCGCCAGCGCCAAGCTTCATGTTGTGGCCCTCGACCGCGATGGGACCATGCAGGCCGCGATGGTCGCGGATGCGCAGCCGCATGTCATGGGCATCCTGGATCGCCACAAAGTCGAGGTGCTTGCGCCAGACGAAGGGAGTCAGGGCCTTGAGGAAGCGTTCCCCCGCCGCGATATCCCCGCCGCAGGGCCGCGCCTTGATGTAGGCGGCACGTTCCCAGGTGCGTCCCTCGGCTTCGTAATAGGCCTCGGCCGCGGCCATCGACAGGCAGACGGGTGTGACGGACGCGTCGGGGCGCAGGCGCAGGTCGGAGCGGAACACATAACCGTCGGTCGCATCCGAAAGGATCGCCGTCATCCGCCGGGTGACCTTGATGAAGCTCGCGCGGGCCTCCTGCACTTCGCCCGGATAGCGGGTTTCGTCGAACAGGCAGATGAGGTCGATGTCGGAGGAATAGTTGAGTTCCCCCGCCCCCATTTTGCCCATTGCCAGCGCCACCATGCCACCCGCCGTTGCGGCATCCTCGAGGGTCGCTCCGGGAAGCTTGCCGCGCCGGATCTCCTCGGCAACGAGGGTGGTGAGCGACAGGTGGACGGCGGTGTCGGCAAGCCGGGTCAGTGCGCCTGTAACCACTTCCAGCGGCCACGCGCCGCCAAGGTCGCACAGCGCGGCAAGAAGGGCGACGCGGCGTTTGGCTTCGCGAAGCCCAAGCGGGAGGGCGTCGGCGGTCAGGTGGGTGGCGGACAGGAGAGTTGCATCAAGGGCCGCTTCGGGGTTCTCGACCGCCCCACGCAGCCAGTCGGCCTCCCGCTGCATCAATCCGCGCAGATAAGGGCTGCAGGCCGCTGTCGCCGCCATCAGGTCCATCACCTCGGGCGCGAAGCCGGACAGTTCGGCGCGCAGGTCGGCAGCTGCGGCGGGGTCGAATGGGATGGGCAGGCGGGTGATGCGGGCGGCAAGGGTCATGGGGCGACCTTGCGGCGGCGGGGCGGCAGGGTCAACGGTTGACCACCCGGCGTTGCGCCGGTTAGCTGCCGGGAAACGGAGAAGCGCGATGGCGAAATCGCTGGCGCGGGTGGCCGCGGCCTTGCGGGCGTCGGGGCTGGACAGTGTGCCGGTCGAGGCGAAGGGCGAGATCCGCACGGCCGAGGCGGCGGCGGATGCGGGTGTGGCGGTGGATCAGATCGTCAAGTCGATTCTGTTTCGGGGCGAAGGCGGGCTGTTCCTGTTCCTGACCGCAGGAGGCAACCGGGTCGATCCGGCCAAGGCGGCCGCACTGGCCGGGGAAGCGCTGTCGCGGGCCGAGATCGAGCTGGTGCGTGAAGTCACGGGCTTTGCCATCGGCGGTGTGGCACCCTTGGGGCACCTGACCCCTCTGCCGACCTTCCTTGACCCCCGGCTTCTGGACTTTGCCGAGGTCTGGGCGGCAGCCGGCACGCCGCGCCACATGTTTCGGATCGCGCCAGAGGATCTGGTGCGGGTGACGGGCGCGCGCGTGGCGGACTTCACCGGATAGGCGGAAAAGCGCACGCAGGTCCGGGATGTGAAAATACTTCACATGACCTCTTGCGAGGATGCAGGACCGGGTCCATCTTCCCTCATGTGAAAGCCGTTCACATCAAACAGGAGACCGCCATGCACAACTCGACGAACACCGCCCCGCAAGGCGGCTTCCGCAACAGCCTCCGCCGGGGCGAAGCGTGGCTCGATGCCAAGGGGAAATGGGCCTGGATCGCCTTCACGGTCCTGGGCTTCGTCATCAACCCCTTCCTCGGCCTTGCCATCCTGGCCTATCTGATCTGGGGAAAACAGATGTTTGCACGTTCCTGCGGCCAGCGCCGCCATGCCCACGACCACAGTTGGGGCCGCCATGCGATGCGTGCCGGCCAGCCGACCGGCAACCGCGCCTTCGATGACTACAAGGCCGAGGCGCTGCGGCGTCTGGAAGAAGAGCAGGAGGCCTTCGAGGCCTTCCTCGAGCGCCTGCGCGCCTCGAAGGACAAGACCGAGTTCGACAGTTTCATGGAGGAACGCGCCCGCGCCACGGCCGCGAAGGATGTCGCCCAGACCGAAGCCCGTCCCGAACCCGGTGCCCGTCCCGGCGAGTACTGACCGCCTGGCGACCTGCTCCGCCCGCCCGCGCCTGCGAGCGGGCGGGGCAGGCATTTCCGCAAGGGGACGCTTGGCGGAAACGATTTCGCTTGCTAGGCTCTGCGCGTCTCCATCCCCGAACCGAAGCCGATGCGCCATTCCCTTCCCTTGACGCCCCAGTTCTATGTGACGGCGCCGCAACCCTGCCCCTACCTGCCCGGGCGGATGGAGCGCAAGCTGTTTACCGCGCTTCAGGGGGAACACGCGCAGAAGCTGAACGATACCCTGTCCAAACAGGGCTTCCGCCGCAGCCAGAACGTGCTTTACCGCCCATCCTGCGCGGAATGCTCGGCCTGCCTGTCTGCCCGGATCCGGGTGGCGGACTTCCGGCCCACGCGGACGCAAAGGCGGATCCTGAAACGCGCGGCGCACCTGCGCCGCAATGCCACCTCGCCCTGGGCGACCGAGGACCAATTCGCGCTGTTCCGCCGCTATCTCGACCATCGCCACGCCGACGGGGGCATGGCCGACATGGACATCTTCGAATTCGCCGCGATGATCGAGGAGACACCGATCAAGTCCCGGGTCATCGAATACACCCGTCCGCCGAACCCGGGGGAACGCGGCACCCCCCTTGCCGCAGTCTGCCTGACCGACGTCTTCGACGACGGGCTGAGCATGGTCTACAGCTTCTACGATCCCGACCTGCCCGGGCTCAGCCTCGGGACCCATGTCATTCTCGACCACATCGCGATCGCGCGCGAGGCGGGGCTGCCCTATGTCTATCTCGGCTACTGGGTGCCAGGCAGCCGCAAGATGGGCTACAAGGCCGGCTTCTCAGCCCTGGAGATCTACAAGGGCGGGGAGTGGGTTCCGATGGGCGACCCGTCCAGCCACGGGGCCGACCTGCATCCGCTCTCGGTGGATCCCATCGCCGAACAGGTGGCCCGGATCAGCCTGCCTGATAGCCGGAAATAGCGCAACCGGGCCGACTGCGCCGTTCGCCCTTGCCTAGCCGCGCTGGCTGAGCAGCACCCCGGCCGCCATCAGGCCGAGCCCCAGCATCCTTTCGCCGCTGATCGGCCTTGAGGCCAGCCCCGCAAACCCGGTCGCATCGATCAGTGCCGCGCTGACCAGTTGACCCAGCAGCACGCACTGGATCGCCCGCGCCAGGCCGAAACGGGGCGTGACATGGGTGATCGACAGGATGTAAAAGGCCACCAGGCATCCAGCGAGCAGAAGGACCGGCGGTTGTCCGGCGACCCGGCCAAGCGCCCTGCCCTCTCCGGTAGCGACCAGCACCGCCAGCGCCGCCGCCAGCGCCACGGCAAACAGCACCACGGCGGCCGCATTGGCAGAGCCGATCCGATGGCCCAGGGCTGTGTTCAGCGCGGCGAGGACCGGAATGCCGATCCCCGCCGCGACCATCAGGGCCACATCGCGCAGGCCCTCACCCATCGGAGCGAACCCGCGCCCGGTAGGCCTCTACCGGCAAGCCGCCGATGCCCCAGTCCTCCATGGCGACCTCGTCGATCACGACGAAGGTCGTCGTCGGCGACTTGTCCAGTACCCGGACCAGCAGGTCGGTCACACCGGCGATCAGTTCGGCCTTCCGGGCCGCCGTTGCGCCCTCGCGGGTGATCCTGATGTTCACAAAGGGCATGCTCAGGCCTCCTCGTCATAGTGGAACACCTTCGAGATCACCTGCCAGCGGCCTTCCAGCCGGATCAGGGTCAGGAAGTCGGTGAACCGCCTCGGCCCGATGGAACAGCGCAGGACGGCCCGCGCCGTCACCGGCCCGGCGAAGTCGATCGAGACGATCTCGTCGCGCCGCGCCTCTCCGCGCGAAGCCGGAGAGGGTCTGGCATCGACCACCGGGAAATAGGCGTCCATGTCGCGGTAAAGCAGCGTGCCGTCGGTCGCGCAGACGTACTGCGCCTTCGGATGGAACACCTGCCGCAAGCGGGAGGTGTCGCTGAAATGCAGCCCGTCGAAATAGGTCGCGACCACGGCCGCCACCCCTGGGAAATCCACCGCTGTGCCGCTCATGCCGCCAGTCCCTCTGCCTTCAGCACGCACTGCACCGCAGGGCGGGCCGCCACCCGGGCCATGAAGGCCGACAGGTGCGGCCAGCGCGACAGGGCGATCCCGGTGAAATTCGCCCAGTTGGCGACGACAAAGGCATAGGCATCGGCAATGCCGAAGGCCTCGCCGGTCAGATACGTCCGCCCATCGGCCAGCCGGCTCTCCAGCCAGTCGAGCTTGCCCGCCACCGCCTGCCGGGCAGCGTCCTTCTGCGCCTCGGTCGCGGAGGGGCTGAACAGCGGTCCGAAGGCCACATGCAGTTCGGTCCCGGTGAAGTTCAGCACCTCGTTCACCCGCGCCCGCGCCAGGGTGCCGGGCGCCGGGGCAAGCCCCTTGCCGGGCACCCGGTCGCCCAGGAATTGCAGGATCGCCGGGCCTTCGGTCAAGACTTCGCCCCCGACCTCCAGGGCCGGCACCTTTCCCTTGGGATTGATCTCGCGGTAGTTCGCCCCGCTTGCGGTCTCGCCATTCGCGGTGTCCACGATCTCAACCGCGAAATCACCGCCGATTTCGGCCAGGATGATATGCGAGGCCATCGAGCAGGCGCCGGGTTTGATGTAGAGTTTCATCGTCGTCTCCTTGGTTGTCGGTGCGACATGGCTAGCGCACATGATAACCAAAGGTAACACAGTAACTTGCGGTAATCTCCAGAATGAGGTATCCGCCCGGTAACCGCCCGGAGATCCGCGATGGCCCTGATCCGCCGCAAGAACCGCACGCCGCATCCGATGTGCCCATTGTCCGACTGCATGGCCTTCATCGGCGGGGCCTGGACGCCGAACATCATTTGGTATCTGTCCTCCGGTCCCCGGCGTTTTTCCGAATTGCGGGGGGATATTCCCCTCGTTTCGGCCAAGGTCCTGACCCAGCGCTTGCGCGAACTGGAAGACCGGGGCATCCTGACCCGGTCCGTGATGGAAACCTCTCCGCCCTCGGTCGAATACGCGCTGACGGACCTGGGGCGCGAGTTCATGCCCGTCATCCGCGCCATCGCCGAGGTCGGGCAGCGGCTCAAGGAACGCGTCGCGACCCTGGAGTGACCGGTGCACCCCAACGGGCTTGACCTGCGGGCATGAGTTGCGCTAATTGGTCAGATTAATTTACCAGATAATTGGTCCATCGGAGAAGCCGGTGGCGATCCAGGGGAGGAACCCAATTCATGCAGGTCCTGCTGGCCCTGTCTCGGGGCGTCGATCGCGTGACCGAGCTCATCGGCAAGATCGTCATGTGGCTCATCCTGCTGGCCGTTCTGGTCAGCGCTGGCAATGCGGTGAGCCGAAAGCTGTTCAACCTGTCCTCGAATGCCTGGCTCGAACTGCAATGGTATCTGTTCGGAGCGGCCTTCATGGGCGCTGCGGCCTACACCTTGCAGCAGAACGAACACATCCGCATCGACGTGTTCTATGCCTCGCGCTCGCGCCGCACCCAGCACTGGATCGACCTCTTCGGGCACATCTTCTTCCTTTTGCCCTTCGCCGCACTCATGGCCTGGTATCTCTGGCCCTACACCATGCAGGCCTACAACTCGGGCCAGGTCTCGACCAACGCGGGTGGGCTTATCATCTGGCCGGCGCGGGCGATCCTGCTGGCGGGCTTCCTGCTACTTGTGGCACAGGCGCTGGCCGAGATCGTCAAGAAGATCGCCGTGATGCGCGGGCTGATCGATGACCCCCATCCCTTCGTCTCGGCCCAGGACCACGCCCTGCAAGAGGTCGAAGAGCTCAAGGCCGAAGTGCAGTCCCAGACCGAAGAGGTGCGCAAATGATCGAGATCCTCGCGCACAACATGGCGCCGATCATCTTCGCCAGCCTCGTCGTCTTCCTGCTGCTCGGCTACCCCGTTGCCTTCTCGCTGGCGGCGAACGGGCTGATCTTCTTCGTCATCGGCGTCTGGCTCGCGCCCTACTCCAACGGCGAGATCACACTGGACTGGCCCCTGCTCGGCACGATGCCGCAGCGATTGTGGGGCATCCTGTCCAACGAAACGCTGCTTGCCATCCCCTTCTTCACCTTCATGGGCATCATCCTCGAACGAAGCGGCATGGCCGAGGACCTTCTCGACACGATCGGCCAGCTCTTCGGACCAATCCGCGGGGGCCTGGCCTTTGCCGTGGTCCTGGTCGGCGCCCTGCTGGCGGCCACGACCGGCGTGGTCGCGGCCTCGGTGATCGCCATGGGCCTGATCTCGCTGCCGATCATGCTGCGCTACGGCTACGACCGGCGTACGGCGACCGGGGTGATCGCGGCCTCGGGGACGCTGGCACAGATCATTCCGCCGAGCCTCGTGCTCATCATCCTGGCCGACCAGCTGGGCCGCTCGGTCGGCGACATGTACAAGGGCGCGCTGATCCCGGGTCTGGTGCTCACCGGCATGTATCTGGGATACATCGCGATGATCGCGATCTTTCAGCCCCATAAGGTGCCCGCCCTGCCCCCGGAGGCACGGACGCTGGGCGGTGGCGTGACCTCGCTTCTGGTCGCACTCGCAGCCGCGTCGGGCATCGGCTATGGCGCTCATCTTTGGGCCTATGCCGACTGGGGCGCCAATGCCGACGTGCTCGGGGCGACGATCGGAACGGTGGCGATCTATCTCTACGCCCTGGCCGATCGCTATGCGGGCCTGAATCTTCTGTCCCGGCTCGCGCAGCAGGTCATCATGGTGCTGATCCCGCCGCTTGCGCTGATCTTCCTCGTGCTCGGCACCATCTTCATCGGGCTCGCCACACCCACCGAGGGTGGGGCCATGGGGGCGGTCGGTGCGATGGTGCTCGCCTTCGCGAAGGGACGCTTCACCATCCCGATGGTGCAGTCGGCGCTGGCGGCCACGACGCGGCTGTCTGCCTTCGTGCTCTTCGTCCTGATCGGCGCGCGGATGTTCAGCCTGACCTTCTATGGCGTGAACGGCCACATCTGGGTCGAGGAACTGCTGACCGCCGTGCCGGGGGGCCAGTACGGCTTCCTCTTCGTGGTGAACCTGATCATCTTCATCCTGGGCTTCTTCCTCGACTTCTTCGAGATCGCCTTCATCCTGATCCCGCTCCTGATCGCGCCGGCGCAGACGCTTGGGATCGACCTCATCTGGCTGGGTGTCATCATCGGGGTGAACCTGCAGACGAGCTTCCTGACCCCACCCTTCGGCTTTGCGCTCTTTTACCTGCGCTCGGTCGCGGCCAAGGTGCCCTATCTCGACAAGGTCACCGGAAAGAAGATGGACGGGATCAAGACCGGACAGATCTATCAGGGTGCGATCCCCTTCATCATCATCCAGGTGCTGATGATCTTCGCCGTGGTGCTGTTCCCGCAGATGGTGATGCACTACAAGGGGCCGGTGGTGGACGCCTCGACCATCGAGATCAAGGTGCCGGGCTTCCAGCCGATGGACCCGGGAGGTCAGGGCACCGCACCAGTCGCACCAGGGGGACTGCCGGGCCTGCCGGGCGCTCCGACGCTTGGCGCACCGAACCTGGGCGGAGCGACGACGCCTTCGCCGCAGGGCGAGGCCCCGGCCCCGGGCGGCCTGCCCCGGCTGGGCGCACCGGTCATCACTCCCTGACCAGTGCGAGCGGGCCGTTCCGGCGAATGAACCAACGCAAACTGGAAAGGCCCCGGATCGCTCCGGGGCCTCTCGGTTTTTCTCTGGTCTGGATGCCTTACAGCTTGCCGGCCTGCTGCTGCGTCATCATGAACACGTCGTAGTTGTATTCCGCGATCTGTGCCCAGAGATAGGCGTCCTTCTTGAACGCAGTCTGGCTGTCGTGGATCTTCTTGAACGCGGCGTTGGTGGCGCTGATTTCGGCATAGGTCGCCATCGCCGCATCATAGGCCGCCGAGAGAACATCCTGCGGGAAGGGCCGCAGCTGCGCCCCGTTCGCAACAAGGCTCTTCAGCGCGGTCGGGTTCTTGTAGTCATAGTTCGCCATCATGTTCGAGTTCGACGCCTCGCAGGCCGTCGCCAGAACACCCTGGTAGAACTTGGGCAGCTCGTTCCACTTGGCCAGGTTGACCATCGTCGACAGCGTCGGGCCGCCTTCCCACCAGCCGGGATAGTAGTAGTAGGGCGCGACCTTGTAGAAGCCGAGCTTTTCGTCATCGTAGGGGCCGACCCATTCGGCCGCGTCGATCGTGCCCTTTTCCAGCGACGGATAGATGTCTCCGCCGGCGATCTGCTGCGGGACGACACCGATCTTCTCGATGATCTTGCCGGCAAATCCGCCGATACGCATCTTCAGGCCCTGAAGATCGGCGAGGCTGTTGATCTCCTTGCGATACCAGCCGCCCATCTGCACCCCGGTGTTGCCGCAGGGCAGATAGTGCAGGTTCTGGGTGTTGAAGAACTCGTTCAGCATGTCGATGCCGCCGCCGTGATACAGCCAGGCGTTCATCTGACGGTAGTTCAGGCCGAAGGGCACCGTGGTCCCCAGCGCGTAGGTCGGATCCTTGCCCCAGTAGTAATAGCTGGCGGTGTGGCAGGCCTCGACCGTCCCCTGCGACACCGCATCGGCGGCCTCCAGGCCAGGCACCAGTTCGCCCGCCGGGAAGATCTGCAGCTGGAACTTGCCGTCAGTGGCTTCGGCCACATACTTCGACATCGTCTCGGCGGCGCCGTAGATCGTGTCCAGCGACTTCGGGAAGGAAGATGTGACGCGCCAGGTCACGGTGGGCGCATCCTGGGCAATTGCCGGCGCTGCCAGCGCAGCCGCACCGGCAGCGGCGACACCGCCGGCGGAAGCCTTGGTCAGAAATGAGCGTCGATCCATGCAGTTCTCCTCCACTGTTGGCCCGCCCGGGATCGCTGGCCCCGGCGCGGGCATCTCTGCGAAGTAGACCGTAGAGAAGCTTGCACAAGATGAGAACTCAAAACTGCATCAGGCCTGCGAATCTGGTCAGAAAACCTTACCACCCGCGTGCCGGCCCCGATTGCCACCTTGTGTTGGCGCTATCATTACCCGGCAGGGGTGCCGTGGTGCAGACAACTGCCTGCAAGCTGGGCAAATCTTCTTCTCGGATCAAGAATCACCTGACGCGAAAGGCCCTGCCGCATGTTCAGTTACGTCTCGCTCGGCACCAAGGACCTCGCCCGTGCCCTGCCCTTTTACGACGCGGTCCTTGCCCCGCTCGGCCATACGCGGATCGAGGACTACGACCCCGAGGACCGCTCAGCCGCCTGGGGGCTGGATGATCCGGGGCCGCATCTGTGGGTGACCCAGCCCTTCGACGGCGCTCCCGCCACTCCGGGAAACGGCACGATGGTCTCCTTCCTCGCCCCCTCGCGCGCGGCGGTGGATGCATTCCATGCCGCGGCGCTGGCCCATGGCGGCACAGACGAAGGCGCGCCGGGCCTGCGCCCGCACTACGGGGCGCACTTCTACGCGGCCTACGTCCGCGACCCGGATGGCAACAAGCTGAACGCGGTCTGTTACCGGCCGGACACGCCGACCGGGTGACGTGCGGCGGATCCCTGCCTTGCGCTGCGAAATCGCACGGCTCCCCCCTTGCATTCCGCCGCGGCGCACCAACCTCTGCCCGAAACAAACCGGGTGAATGTCTTGACCTATCTGCTTTTCGTCGTCGGCCTCGTCATCCTCGTGGCGGGGGGCGAGGCCCTTGTGCGCGGCGCATCGGCCATTGCCCGCAAGTTCCACCTGTCGCCGCTGTTGATCGGCCTGACCATCGTCGGCTTCGGCACCTCGGCGCCGGAACTGATCGTGTCGGTCCAGGCTGCGCTGGCCGATCGGCCGGGCATCGCCATCGGCAACGTGATCGGCTCGAACATCTCAAACGTTCTTCTGATCCTCGGCATCTCGGCGCTGATCGCGCCCCTCGTCCTGCCTGGCCGCAAGCTCTGGCGCGACCTCGCCTTCATGCTGGCAGCCACGGCGGCGGTCTGGGTCATGCTGCTGGACGGCAACATCTCGCGGATGGATGGCGTCATCCTTGTGGCCGGCCTCATTGCCTTCCTGACCACCGCCTTCGTCGTCGGCAGCGGCCACCCGCCGGAACCCGGCCACGAAACCATGGGCCAGTCCTGGAAGCCGTGGCTGATGACCGGCGCGGGGCTCGTGGGGCTGGTCATCGGCGCCCGGCTTCTGGTGGACAGCGCCACGCAGATCGCCGAGACCTTCGGCGTGCCCGAGGCGGTGATCGGCCTGACCATCGTCGCCGTGGGCACTTCGCTGCCCGAACTTGCGACCAGCGTCATCGCCGCCTTCCGCAAGCACACCGAGATCGCCGTGGGCAATGTGGTCGGCTCGAACATCTTCAACATCTTCGGGATCCTCGGCATCACCGCCCTGATCGCGCCGATTCCGGCCGAACCGCGCTTTGCCGACAGCGACATGTGGTGGGTGGCGCTGTCCTCGCTCGGGCTGGCTGCGGTCGCGCTGCTCCTGAACGGCCTGCCCAGGACCGCCGGTCTGGCGCTTCTGGCGCTCTACGGCAGCTATGTCTGGCTGATGGCCTGAGTCTGGCGGCGCCCCGCGGGCAACTCCCGCCAGGCCGGAGTGAGCGAAGGAAAGTTGCGCACCGCGACGCCGGATCGCAACAAAAGTTCAAAGTTCCCGGCAAACGGCGACACTTTCTGTTTGCAAATCCCGTTGACGCCCGGCATATCCCCCCCTACTGTTCCGACCGAAACGTCAAGGGTGGTCCAAATGGCCAGACTTCTTGTCATCGTAGGAAGGACGCGCATGGGCCGGTGACGGTTGACCATAACGGTTCCCATGCGCCCCCGAAGGAAACCTCGGGGGCTTTTTGTTGCGCGAGAACGGAGACGCGGGAAATGTCGAAGCAGATGACCGGTGCGAAGATGGTGGTCCAGGCGCTGAAGGATCAGGGCGTCGAGGTCGTCTTCGGCTATCCCGGCGGCGCGGTGCTTCCGATCTATGACGAACTGTTCCTGCAGAACGACATCCGCCACATCCTCGTCCGCCACGAACAGGGCGCGGTGCACATGGCCGAGGGCTATGCCCGTTCGACCGGCAAGCCGGGCGTGGCGCTGGTGACCTCGGGTCCGGGGGCGACGAACGCCGTGACCGGCCTCACCGACGCGCTGATGGATTCGATCCCGATCGTGGTGCTGACCGGTCAGGTCCCAACCTTCATGATCGGCACCGACGGCTTTCAGGAGGCCGACACGGTGGGCATCACCCGGCCCTGCACCAAGATGAACTGGCTGGTGAAGGACACCGCGAAACTCAGCGAGACCATCCATCAGGCCTTCCACGTCGCCACCCACGGCCGCCCCGGCCCGGTGCTGATCGACATCCCCAAGGACGTGCAGTTCGCCACCGCCGACTACACGCCCGCCGAAAAGGCCAAGGTGTCACATTACCAGCCACGCACCGAGGGCGACCCGGACCAGATCGCCCGCCTGGTCGAGATGATGGAAACCGCCGAACGCCCGATCCTCTATACCGGCGGCGGCGTCATCAACTCGGGCCCCCGCGCGAGCCAGCTCTTGCGCGAACTGGTGGCCGAGACGAACTTCCCCATCACCTCGACGCTGATGGGCCTCGGCTGCTATCCGGCCAGCGGCAAGAACTGGATCGGCATGCTGGGGATGCACGGGCTTTACGAGGCCAACCTTGCCATGCACGGCTGCGACCTGATGATCAACATCGGTGCCCGCTTCGACGACCGGATCACCGGCCGGGTCAAGGATTTCAGCCCGCGCTCGAAGAAGGCGCATATCGACATCGATCCCTCCTCGATCAACAAGGTCATCCATGTCGATGTGCCAATCCTTGGCGACGTGACGAAGGTGCTGGAAGAGCTTCTGCGCCAGTGGCGCGCGCGCGGGTCCCGGACCGACAAGGCGGGCCTCGCGAAATGGTGGAAGCAGATCGACGAGTGGCGCGCGGTGAAGTGCCTCGCCTACAAGCCCTCGACCACCACGATCAAGCCGCAATACGCGCTGGAACGGCTGGAGGCGCTGACCAAGGGGATGGACCGCTACATCACCACCGAGGTCGGCCAGCACCAGATGTGGGCCGCGCAGTTCCTGGGCTTCGAGGACCCGAACCGCTGGATGACTTCCGGTGGCCTCGGCACCATGGGCTACGGCCTGCCCGCCAGCATCGGCGTGCAGATCGCCCATCCCGAGGCGCTGGTCATCAACGTGGCCGGCGAGGCGTCCTGGCTGATGAACATGCAGGAAATGGGCACCGCCATGCAGTTCCGGGCACCCGTCAAGCAGTTCATCCTTAACAACGAACGCCTCGGCATGGTGCGCCAGTGGCAGGAACTGCTGCACGGCGAACGCTATTCCTCCTCGTGGTCGGAAAGCCTGCCGGACTTCGTAAAGCTGGCTGAGGCCTTCGGCTGCAAGGGCATCAAGTGCGACGATCCGAAGGACCTCGACGATGCGATCATGGAGATGATCCGCTACGACGGTCCGGTGATCTTCGATTGCCTTGTCGAAAAGCACGAGAACTGCTTCCCGATGATCCCCTCGGGCAAGCCGCACAACGAGATGCTGCTCTCGGCCGACGCCGAGGCGTTCCGGTCGGGGGCGGTGCTGGTGTAATGCGCCCGGACCCCGGAGTTCGGTCCGGGGTCCGGCCGACCAGCCGCAGGCAGATCGACCATGATCCAGACCGCCGAATCCAGCGTCATGACCCGCGACCTGTCGCTGGATGTCGCGAAGGGCATCGGCATCCTCCTGGTCGTGATCGGCCATGTCTGGCGCGGCCTCGACAGCGCGGGGATGATCGGCAACCCCGACCTGTTCCGCCTGATCGACCGGCTGATCTACAACTTCCACATGCCGATGTTCTTCATCCTCTCCGGCATGACCTTCCAGACCTGGGCGCTCCGCCGTCCGCTTGCCGAGGCCGCGAGCAGCCGCCTGACCCGCCTGATCTGGCCGCTGGTCCTCTGGACCTACCTCTTCGCCGCCGCGCGCCTCGCCGCCGGGGACGCGGCCAACACCCGGCTCGACGGTTGGCAGAGCCTGGCCTTCTGGCCCCTGCCGCCGCGCGACCATTTCTGGTTCCTCTGGGCGCTGTTCCTCCAGCATCTCGCCGTGCTTGCCCTGATCCGGCTGATCACCGGCCCTCTGCCCGCGCCAGCCTGGGCGATGCTGGCCGCGCTGATGGTGCTGGGCTCCAGCTTCACCCCTTACGGCCTGACCCCCTGGACCTTCGGTGCACTGACCTATGCCGGGGCCTTCCTGACCGGCCTCGCGCTTGGCCAGACGAGCGTCCGGCCGGAAGGCCTTACGGCGCTGGTCATCGCCGCCCTGGCCTTCATCGGTTTGCAGGTGCTCAGCTTCCGACTGCCCGAGACGCTGCTGACCACCCAACTCCTCGGCATCGCGCTCTCGCTGTCCGCGCTGGCGGTGATCCATGCGCTCACCGCGGCGCGCAGCGGCCCCCTCTTGCGCCTTTTCGCCTGGCTCGGCGTCTCCTCGATGGGGATCTACCTCGCCCACACCATCTTTTCCGCCGGCACCCGCGCGGTGCTGGTCCGCCTGACGCAAGATCTGACCCTGCACATGATCGCCGGGACGCTGGCCGGGATCATTGGCCCGCTCCTGATCTACGCCGTCATCCGCCGTATCGGCCGTCCTGCCTGGATCGGCTTCTAGACCCCATGCCACCCCTCAACGGAAGGTAATCCCCCGTGTCCGCACTGAACATCAAGAAAGGCTCGACCAGCCATTCCGCCTATGACCTCCGTTCGGCCAATTCCGAGGTCGAGGAATCCCACACCCTCGCCGTCATCGTCGAAAACGAACCCGGCGTCCTGGCCCGCGTGATCGGCCTCTTCTCCGGGCGCGGCTACAACATCGACAGCCTGACCGTGGCCGAGGTGGACCACACCGGCCACCGCTCGCGCATCACCATCGTCACCCGCGGCACCCCCGCCGTCATCGACCAGATCGAGGCGCAACTCTCCCGCATGGTCCCGGTCCACGCCGTCCACGACCTGACGATGGACGGCCCCTCGGTCCAGCGCGAACTGGCATTGGTCAAGGTCAAGGGCAAGGGCGACCACCGGATCGAGGCGCTGCGGCTGGCCGAGATCTTCCGAGCGAACGTGGTCGATTCCACGCTGGAAAGCTTCGTGTTCGAGATGACCGGCACACCGGAAAAGATCGACGCCTTTGCCGACCTGATGCGCCCCCTCGGCCTGGTGGAGATCGCGCGCACCGGTGTCGCTGCCCTGAAACGCGGCGTGTGACCGAACCGGAAGCCCGCAGGTCGGGCTTCAGTCCGACCCGCGACTATCGACCCGTGAACCGAGGTGCGCGCTTCTCCTGGAAAGCCGCCACGCCCTCGCGGAAATCGGCCGACTGCCCACAGATCCCCTGCAACCGCGCCTCGACTGCCAGCTGATCCTCAAGGCTCTGGTCGAAGGCGCCGCGCAGCGCGACCTTCAGCGCCGCATAGGCCCCAGTCGGGCCGGCCGCCAGCCGCGTCGCCCGCGCCGCCACCACCTCGGCAAAGCGGTCGTCGGGCACCGCTTCCCAGATCATCCCCCAGTCCGCCGCCTGGCGCGCAGGGACGGGTTCGGCCAGAAGCGCCGCGCCCATCGCCCGCTGCAACCCCACCCGGCGCGGCAGGAAACTGGTGCCGCCCGCATCCGGGATCAGCCCGATCCGCGTGAAGGCCTGGATGAAGACCGCGCTTTCCGCCGCGATCACCAGGTCGCAGGCCAGCGCCAGGTTCGCCCCCGCCCCCGCCGCCACCCCGTTCACGGCGGCGATGACCGGCACCGGAGCCTCGGTGATCGCCCGGATCATCGGCACATATTCGTCGTTCAGCACCGCCTCGAACCCGACCTCGTCCAGACCCGAGGCATCGCTCAGGTCCTGCCCGGAACAGAACCCCCGCCCTGCGCCGGTCAGCACGATCACCCGCGCCCCGTGCCCCTCCAGAAGCGCGGCGGTAAGTTCCCGCCGCAACTCACGGTTCAGCGCGTTCATCAGCTCGGGCCGGTTCAGCGTGATCCGGCAGATGCCCCCTGCCGCCTCCACCTGCACAAGTTCTGCCATCCGTTCCTCCCTTGGCCATGGGCGCCTCCCCTCCCCCTCCGTGGGGAGGGGATGGGGGTGAGGGCCTGCCCCTCGCATGTTTGCGCCCTTGACTGGATAGACCGACCGGCCCCCCCCGGGCCAAAGCCCGACGCGGCGTCACTGTTTCAGGATTTCGCGCAGCCGCGCCTCTTCGTCGGCGCTGAGCGCGGCCTCGGGTCTTGCCCGCCGCCGCCCTGCCGCAACCGCAACCGCAATGCCTGCAAGCAAGAGCGCGGGGCCTGCCAGCCACAGGACCAGGTTCACCCCTTCGGCCCTGGGCTTGAACAGCACCCCCTCGCCATAGCGAGCGACGATGAAATCCACCACCTCCGCGTCACTGTCGCCGGCCACCAGCCGCTCGCGGATGATCAGCCGCAGGTCCCGGCTGATCGGAGCATTGGAATCGTCGATCGTCTCGCCCTGGCAGACAGGGCAGCGGATGTCGCGGCTGATCGCCCGCGCGCGGGCTTCCAGCGCGGGATCGGCCAGCATTTCGTCGGGCTGCACCGCCCATGCGGGGCTGAGCATCAGGAACAGGGCAAGGATGTAGGGTGGGATTCCACCCCACCGCGACTTGAGCGATGTCATTCCGCCGGCACTCCCGCCAAATCCTGCCGCCGGGCGCCCGCAGCCACGCGATAGCGCCGATCGGACAGGCTGAGCACCCCGCCAAGCGCCATGATGATCGCCCCGCCCCACAGCCAGTTGGCGAAGGGCTCGATATAGCTGCGCACGGCCCAGCCGCCGCTCTTCTGCCGGTCGCCCAGCACCAGATAGAGGTCGCGGGTGAAGCCATAGTCGATCGCGGCCTCGGTCGTGGGCATCTGCGCCACGGGGTAGAACCGCTTTTCGGGGTTCAGCACCGCTATGGGCACGCCGCCCTTCGTCACCGTCATCGTGCCCATGGTCGAGCTGTAATTCGGCCCCTCGACCTCTTCGACCTTGTCCAGCCGCACCGTGTAGCTGCCCAGCGGGAAGCTTTCGCCCTCCTGCACCACGCGGATGTCCTCGACCTTCCAGGCCAGCATCGCCGAGACGGCAAAGATCGTGACTCCCAGCCCGAAATGCGCCGAGGCCTTGCCCCAGTCGG
>NZ_JBKBLV010000029.1:0-53580 GCF_046295235.1 Tabrizicola flagellatus | reverse complement strand
TTGCGGCGGCTGCCGTCCTCCTTGGGCTTGGCGATCCATTCGGCGGCCTGGATGATCTGCGCCTCGGTCAGGCCCGTGGCGGCCGCACCGTCGGCGAGGCTCATCTTGCAGGCGGCACGCGCGGCCTCATAAGACCCCAGCGCGGCCGGATGGGCGCTGTCGGCGGGCACCGCCACGTCGCCCTGGAAGGTGGACTTGGCGATGAAATCGGCATCCACCCAGCCCTGGTCGGCGATGTAGGTGAAAAGCGTGTTGTGCAGCGCCACGTCCGACCCCGGCTGGATCGCCAGGTGCAGCACGTTTTCGGCACCCGCCACCTGTTCACAGCTGTCCACCGTGACGGTGCGGCGCGGGTCCGAGATCACGACCTTCGCCCCGGCCTGCATCCCCTTGACCATGTGGTTGAGGAACAGGTTGGTCTGGCATTCCATCGGGTTGGTGCCGACCAGGAAGATGGTGTCCGTCACCTCGTAGTCGGCATAGTTGTAGTTCAGCTCGTCCACGCCCATGTCGCGGCTGGAATGGACCTCGGACATGTAGGCCGGCCGGTTGTGGATGCGGCAATGCTTGACCTTCATCGACCCGAAGTAGAGCTTGCCGGTGCCCCAGGTGTTCTCATACCCGCCTGCGCTGCCGCCGTGGTCGAACATCGAGACATAGAGGTCGTCCTCGTTGTCCTTGTCGATCACCCGGGCGGTGACGCGGGCGACAAGGTCCAGCGCATCGTCCCAGCTGGTCGGCTGCCAGGTGCCGTAGCGCCAGACCAGCGGGTCGGTCAGGCGCTGCTGCTGCGTGCCGGTGATGTCCGAACGGCGGTTTTCGGCCATCCGCGCGCCGCGGATCGAGCCGAGGCCGGAGTTCACCTCGCAGTCCACATCCGGCTTGATGACCAGATGCACGTCGCGCCCGTCCTGCTTGACCACGTTGTACATGGACGGGGCATACCAAGCGGCGGTTTCCGCGCCCTGCTGCTTGGACAGATCCTCGCCGATCCAGTTGCTGTCGGTGGTGCCCTGGGTCTTCAGGGGCCAGGTATAGGCCTTGTAGCCGCAGCCGACGATGCAGTAGTGGCAGGTGACGTTGTGTTCCTTGGCGCCCGCGGGAATGATCGGCAGGCGGTCGATGTTGCGTTTGTAAGCCATGATCGCCCCCTTACCCTTGCAGCACGTTGGACAGACGGCCGTAGATCAGCTCGTCCGCGCCTTCGGCATAGATGTCGCCCTTGTCGTCCACCCGCAGCGTGAACTGCGGCAGGTTCTGCGTGGCATGGCCCCAGACCTGCTGGCCGCCCTTCTCGCAGTCGAAGCGGCTGAAGTGCCCGGGGCAGTTCAGCGTCTTGTCGGCGCCGTGGTAGGACATCACAAAGCCCTTGTGCGGGCACAGGACCGAAAAGGCGACTATGTCGCCATCCGGTCCGGCACCGCCTTCGACCGCGGTGCCCAGTTTCAGCAGGATGCCGGGGCTGTCGGCGTCGGGATAGCCGATGTCCATCGGCTCGTTCACCTTGAGATCGGCGACATTCGCTAGCTTGCTGGACGGATAGTCCAGCAGCGCCCGCGCCGTCTGCGCCTGGGCCTGCCCCGCGGGCAGGACCGTTGCCGCCGCAGCCCCTGCCGCGCCGAGAACACCCCCGCGCAGGAACTGGCGGCGGCCGACATCGACCAACCGGTTGCATTTCATGGTGCGTAACCTCCCTTGGCTCCCTTTGGTCCAAGGCTAGCGCAGGCGCGGCCTCCGCCGGGCGTCGATGATGTGACTGCTGCGGTGCGGCAAGTGCTTCTTAAGCTGCACTATTTTTGGGCGTTCGGATTTCCGAACATCGCCGGGCCTTCAGAGGCCGAGCTTCTGCATCTTTTCCCACAGCGTCGTCCGCGACACCCGCAGAAGCCGCGCCGCCTCACCGACCTGCCCCTGCGTCCGGTCAAGTGCTGCCAGGATCTGCGCCTTCTCGGCGGCATCGCGCACCTCGGAGAGAGGGCGCATCGCTTCCTCTGCCGCACGCTCCGGGAAGAGGTCGGCCGTCATCACCATTCCGCTTTCCGCCGCCTCGACCGCCCGCATCAGCCGGGCGCGCAACTCGCGGCCGTTTCCAGGCCAACCGTGCGCCCGGATCGCCTCTTCCGCCACGGCCGCGATCCCGATCAGCGGGACCTTCCTGCGGGCGTTCAGACCAGGGAACAGTTGTGCCGCCAGCCAGACCGCGTCGTCGGGCCGATCCGCCAGGGGAGGGACGACGATTTCGTGCGACTGCAACAGGGACAGAAGGTCAGCCCGCAGGCCCTGCGCCACGTCGTCGCCTTGCAGCCCGAGTGTGGCGATCAACCTGAACGGTGGGGCGCTGAGGGCCGCCATCAGGCTGTCCTGCGCGGCCGGGTCCAGATCGCCGATCCCGACCACCACCAGGGTGCCTTCGCCGACCTCGGCCAAAGCCGACTGCAACTCGGTTGCGCCCACCCGATCGCGCACTGCGTTGCAGACCACGATCGGCGCGGCGCGGCGTTCTGACAAGTCATGGACGCGCCGTGCCAGCCGCAGCTTGCCCAGCCCCTGCGCCCCGCGGATCAGCAACGGCGTGTCGCGGGCCGCCGCCTCGGCCACCTGGCGGTCCACGGTGCGGGCCGCAGCGGTGATCCCGGTTTCGGGCGGCATCTCCTGATCCGCGCGCGGTCGCATGATGGTTGCCAGCCGGGTGAGGAACGCCGCGATGTCGAAGGGCTTGGCGATGTAATCCGCAGCCCCCGACCGGATCAGCCGCACGGCCTGGTCGATCCCGCCCTGTCCCGTGATGAACAGGAAGGGCGGTGGATGCGAGGTGCGGGTCAGGGTGTCGTAAAGTTCCTCTCCCGTTCCATCGGGCAGGCGAATGTCACAGATGACCGCATCAAGGCTTTTGCGCGGCGTGCGGATCGCGGGCAGAGCGCGAGAAATCTGGCGATGCCACTGCACCTCGGCACCTTCCAGAGTTAGTCGCTGGACCAACGAGGCCCCCATGATCTCGTCGTCCTCGACCAGAACGATGCGCCTGCCTTCAAGCATTGCCAGCGCCCTTCAGGGGCAAAGTGACGCGGACCAGTGTTCTGTCCTCAACCCGCTCATGACGGATCTCGCCTTCGAGCTTCGACACCAGATCGTGCACGAGGCGCAGGCCGACCCCTCCGCCCGGAGGAAGCGGACCCGATGCCAAGAGCCTGCCAAGATCAGCCTGACCCAAACCGGGGCCAGTGTCCGTGATGTCAACGACAAGTCGTCCCTCGCCTGCTTTGACATCCAGACCGACCTGGCCTTCGTGACCGGCTGCAGCGCCTGCATTGAGCAGGAGATTCAGGACGATTTGTCGGACGGGAGCGGCAGGCAGCTGTGCCAAGGTTGCCGATCCGGCGTCGACAGTCCAATGCAGCGTTTGTGCGCGGCTGGCAACCTCAGGTTCGAACAGCAGCTTGAGGTCTTCAAAGTCTTCGGAGCGCAAAGCCTGGCCGACGCGGTCGAGGCGGTTTTCATCCAGAATGGCCCGGGTCACATCCCGCAGATGCGAGAGTCCGCGCTGCATGAGTTCGGCGGATTGACGCACGACCTCGGGTCGGTCCGAATAAGATAGAATGGTGTCGGCGGCGTTGAGCAGACCACCAAGAGGGTTGTTCACCTCATGCGCGAGCGACGAGGACAGCCGTCCAAGGCTGACAAATCGCTCGCGCTCTGCAAGCCGACGCTCGGCCTCGGCGCGGCTTTCGACAGCCGTGGTCATGCGATTGTAGGTTGAAATCAGCCGTGACAACCCTGGGTCGCCACGCGGAATATCTAGGTCAGGAATGGGCCTCGGCGCACCTTTGGAGTCGTCCATGGCCGACACCAAGGTGCCGACGGGGCGAAGGATTCGCGCAACGGCCAGCCAGCCCCCGAAGGCCAGAAGCGCCGTCGCCGCCGCATTTCCGAACAACAGCCAGATCGAAACATTGCGGCGTTCGGCCAGAAGATCAGTCACATCCAATTCGGTCACGATCCGACCGATCTGACGGCCCTGAAAAAGCAGCGGTGCCGCAACCCGAAGCACGGGATCACCGGTCATTCGAACGGCATCAGGTGGGAAAGCGCCTATGTCGAAGCCGGCAACAGCTTCGCCCACCGGCGCACGTCGCGGGTCAGTGGCCGCGAGGATGCGCCCCCGCTCATCGGCCACGATCGACAGGAGCAATCGTTGCCCATCATAGGCCGAACGTGCTCTGTCCAGAATGTCGTAGACTTCCCAGACATCCTGCCGGAGCACGGAGGGGCCGAGGGCGACGGACAAGCCTTCGACATGCAGTCTTGCGGTTTCGGACAGGCGGGCGTCCTGCACCCTGCCCAAGGCGGACAGGACGCTTTGGCTTGCCAGAAATCCGAGCAGGATCATCAGGCCCGCCATCACCAGCGGCACACGCAAAGTCACGGGCAGGTCGCGGAAGCGCGGCACAGGTCTCATCCGCCCGACAGGACAGCCATCCGTGCGGCGATGCCGTTGAAGAGGGCATCCTCGCCCGGCTCGATCCGATCAAGGCTGAGGAGCTTGAGGGCTTCTTTCCCCTGCGCTGTCGCCGAAAGACCCAGAAGCGCGGCATGGCAAGCGATCACTGATGGCTCGTCCATCCGATCTGCCCGGGCAACCATCGGGGGGAAGCCCAACCACTCTGAGCGCACTATGACTTTTGTCCGTGCTGTCAGATCCGGTTCAGCGGAACTGAGTGCTTCCCAGACATAGCCATCGACGCTGCCGGATCGGGTCAGGCCACCTGCCACCGAACGGACCACGTTCCTGTGACCATAGGTGAAGATGACCCGCGAGAAGAATTGGTCCGGGGTTTGGCCATCCCGGGCGAGGTCCGAGGCTGTGACGAGGAAACCGGAATTGCTGTCGGGGTCTGAGAACGCGTGAGTTCCGCCGCGCAGGTCGGACAGCGCGGTTGCGGGATCATCCGCAGCAACGATGAGATAGGACTGATACAGCGGTCGACCTTGCCAGACCGGAACGCCGAGGAGCGAAAGTTCTGCCTTGTGCTGAAGATAGGGATAGCCACATGTCCAGGCGGCATCTACGGAGCCGTCGAGAAGCGCTCCCGAGATCTCCTGGTAGGTGCGTCGCTGGACGAGTTCGATGTCTTGACCGATGCCTTCAGCCAAAGCGGCGTGCAGAGCGGAGATGACCGCCGCGTCGTTGTCAAGGAAGACTGGCGTCAGAGCAAATCTGAAAGGTGCCGGGCCCTGCGCCCAGCTTCGTGTCGCAATGAAGGGCGCGGCCAACGCCACCACCCCTCCCAACACAGTACGACGCGTGCTTTTCATCCTCTTTCTCCCGGAGCGCGTCTCCCTCGCGCTGCTTACGATCTCAAGCGCCACAAACTTGCTTGTCCGATGGCGGATGAAATCGTAAATCGACGATATACGGAATCCTGTCGACTTGGGAAGCGCGCAGATGGCAACTGACGAGACGACGACGGCCGCCTTGGCAAAGGCCCTCGCACATCCGGCGCGCATCCGGATCCTCCGATTGCTTCAGGCCACTCCCGGCTGCATAGGGGGCGACATCGTGGGCGCCGTCGGTCTGGCGCAATCAACGGTTTCGGAACACCTCCGCATCCTCAAGTCAGCGGGCGTGATCATGGGCGAGATTGACGGACCCCGGGTTTGTTATGCGCTGAACCCGGCGGCATTGGCCCCGCTTGCGGATTTGATCATGGGACTCACCCCTCCACCTGGCGGTGCCTGCTGCATCCCCGGGAAGAAAGAACCTGCATGAGCCTGTTCGAACGTTGGCTGACCCTCTGGGTCGCCCTTTGCATCCTTATCGGGCTTGTTCTTGGGAACCTCATACCCGGCCTGTTCGCCGTGCTCGCGGGGCTGGAGTATGCCTCGGTCAACCTGGTCGTGGCCGTGCTGATCTGGGCGATGGTCTATCCGATGATGATTGCGATCGATTTCGGTTCGCTGAAGGACGTAGGGCGGCGGCCGAAGGGGCTGGTCATCACACTGGTCATAAACTGGCTGATCAAGCCCTTCACCATGGCGGCGCTTGGGGTTCTGTTCTTCAATCACGTCTTCGCCGGGCTTATAGATCCGGCCAAGGCGCCGGAATACATCGCGGGGCTCATCCTGCTGGGCGCCGCGCCCTGCACCGCAATGGTGTTTGTCTGGTCGCAACTGACGAGGGGCGATCCGAACTACACTCTGGTGCAAGTCAGTGTGAACGACCTGATCATGGTCGTTGCCTTTGCGCCGATCGTCGCCTTCCTGCTGGGGGTCACCGACATCAAGGTGCCCTGGGAGACGCTGATCCTGTCGGTCGTCCTCTACATCGTCATTCCCCTGATCGCTGGGGCGCTGACGCGGCGGGCCTTGATGGCGCGAGGCGGGGAAGCCGCCTTGTCGGACTTCACGGCGCGGATCAAACCGGCCTCGGTTCTTGGCCTGCTGCTGACCGTGGTGCTGCTCTTCGGCTTTCAGGGGCAGGTGATCATCGCCCAGCCGCTGCTGATCGCGCTCATTGCCGTGCCGATCATCATCCAGTCCTACGGCATCTTCGCGCTCGGCTATGCCTGGGCCTTCGCATGGAATCTGCCGCACAAGGTGGCGGCGCCCTGTGCCCTGATCGGAACGTCGAACTTCTTCGAACTCGCGGTGGCAGTGGCCGTCGGCCTCTTTGGTCTGAACTCGGGCGCCGCGCTCGCCACGGTGGTCGGGGTGCTGGTCGAGGTGCCGGTGATGCTCTCGCTGGTCACCTTTGCCAACCGAACGCGGGACAAGTTTCCAGCATGACCGATGCGCCCGACATCGACGACGCGCTGTTCTCAGGTATCGACCGCGAACGGCTGCTTTCGCCTCCGCTTGCCGCCCACCCACCGCGACCCTGATCCTCCACGGCTCGCTCCGCGCCCGCAGCTACTCTCGGTTGGCGGCCGAGGAGGCGGCCGCATCCTGACCCGGCTCGGGGCCGAGGTGCGGTTTTTCCACCCCTCCGGCCTGCCGCTGGTCGATGACGGAGTGGACGCCAGCCACCCGAAGGTCCGCGAACTGCGCGACCTGACGGCCTGGTGCGAGGGGCTGGTCTGGTGCTTACCGGAGCGTCACGGGGCGATGACCGGCGTGATGAAGACACAGACCGACTGGATTCCGCTGTCCGAGGGGGCAGTTCGGCCAACCCAGGGCAAGACGCTGGCGGTCATGCAGGCGTCGGGCGGATCGCAAAGCTTCAATGCGGTCAACCAGATGCGCGTCCTCGGCCGCTGGATGCGGATGCTGACGATCCCGAACCAGTCCTCGATCCCGAAGGGGTTTCAGGAGTTCGACGAATCTGGGCGGATGCGCCTCTCGCTGCTTTGCGACCGGATCGTGGACGTGATGGAAGAACTGATGAAGTTCACGTTGCTGACGCGCGACCGGGCTGAATATCTCGTCGACCGCTATTCCGAGCGCAAGGAAAACGCCGAAGCCCTGATGAAGCGGGTGAACCTGTCAGCCGCGACCTGAGGCGCGGCGCAGGGCGCCGTCCAGGGGCACTGCCGCCGACAGCGTGTTCGAGATCGTGCCATATTTCAGGACGTTGCGGTGCAGCAAATCAAGGCGTTGGTCCGTCTCGGCGCTGTCCACGAGGATCTCGTAGCGGATCAGCGTCAGCTTCGGCGGCGCATCCTGGCGCACCGCCTCCAGCCGAACCTCGGCCCCGCCGAGCTGGAAATGCAGCATCGGCGTCACACGCTCGATGCCCTTCAGCATGCAGGCGGCCAGCGCGGACAGCAGCAGTTCCACCGGGTTCATCGCATCGCGCCGCCCGGCGAGATCGGTATCGAGCGTGATTTCTGCGTCCTTCGCCACGGCAAGGCTGCCATGTGCGTCGATCCGGCGGGCGTGGACGCGGTATTCCATCAGAGCAGCTTTCCGATTTCTTCGGCCGTCAGCACCTTGCCGGTCGAGACGACCTTTTCGTCCACTACCAGCCCCGGCGTCGACATCACCCCATAGGCGGCGATTTCGGCGAAGTCGGTGACTTTGACGATCTCGGCCGCCTTGCCCGCCGCTGCGGCAGCGGCCTTGGCGTTTTCGCCCAAGGCGATGCATTTCTTGCAGCCCGAGCCGAGTATCTTGATGATCATGATGCGGTCCTTTCTCAGATGAACCAGTTGGAAATCGCGTTGAAGACCAGCCCTATGGACAGGATGCCAAGGGTCACGACGCCGGTGAAGGTGACCAAGAGCGGCATCTTCACCACGCGCTTGAGCATTATGAGCGAGGGCAGCGACAGGGCGGTCACCGCCATCATGAAAGCCAGCACTGTGCCAAGGCCCACGCCCTTGGCGACCAGCGCCTCGGCGATCGGCAGGGTGCCGAAGATGTCGGCATACATGGGGATGCCCACCAGCACCGCCACAGGGACCGACCACCATTTGTCCTGCCCGAGAAGGGCCGAGATCACGTCGGCGGGCACCCAGTTGTGAATCGCCGCTCCAATCCCGACGCCGATCAGCACATAGGGCCAGACGCGGTGGACGATTTCCACCACCTGATCGCGCGCATAGGTCAGCCGTTCACTCCGGGTCATGGTCGCAGCTTCGCCCGATACTGGGACCGTGCGGACGAATTCCGCCACCTGATCCTCCATCCCAAGGCGTCCGATGATCGTGCCGCCCACGATGGCCACCACCAGCCCGACCGCCACATAGGCAAGGGCAATCGGCCAGTTGAAGATCGAGGCCAGCAGGATCACCGAGGCCAGATCCACCAGAGGCGAGGAGATCAGGAAAGAGAACGTCACCGCCAGCGGAAGGCCCGCCGCCGTGAAGCCGATGAAGAGCGGGATCGACGAGCACGAACAGAAGGGCGTCAGTGTACCCAGAAGGGCTGCCAGCGTATTGGCACCCAGACCGGACCGCCCGCCCAGCATGGCGCGCGTGCGTTCGGGCGGGAAATGGCTTTGGACATAAGAGATGGCAAAAATCAGCACCGACAGCAGGATGAAGATCTTGATCACGTCATAAACAAAGAACTGCACCGACCCGCCAAGCCGCGAGGTCGGGTCAAACCCACTGGCCACCACGCCGGCACCCACTAGGTCGTTGAGCCAGGTCATCCGCAGCAGTTGGTCGTTCAGCCAGCCGAAAATGTTCATGCGGCTGCCTCCGTGACCATGATCTGCCGCTCCAGCGCGGCTTCGACCAGGCGCGCAAGGGAAGGCGGCAGTTCCGGGTTGATCCGGTAGCGCACCCATCGCGCATCGCGCCGGTCCAGCACCAGCCCTGCCTGCTTCAGCACCTGCATGTGCCGCGACATCCGGCTTTGGGTTGCTCCCAGCTTGCGCATCAATTCGCAGACACAGTGTTCCGAACCGTCCGCTAGCTGGCGCATTGCTTCAAGGCGGGTCGGTTCGGCCAAGGCGGACAGAACAGGCAGGATCATAGGGGGAACTCCAATTCACGCGTTTCTGCGCATAAGCGAGCTTCCCGTGCCTTGATCTGAATCAGTCAGCACGACTCTGTTGCACAAATCGGCTGACGGCCGGCCCCCCTTTCCCCGGACAGACCTATCCTGCGACCTCTGTGATGGGTGCTCCGAGCGCTGTGAAGCCGTTGAGCACGGCGACGCGGACCTGGAACTCTGCGACCTGACGGTCGAAGGTGAGCCATCGAGGCGCCATCGGTTCAAGCCCGATGGCGAACGGCGGACAGGCGCTGGCCCTGCCGCTTGACGCAATGCATCTTGGTTGGTCTCGGCGCGGCTTCGGCGGCGATAGCCGCTCCATGGTCGCCAGATGGTCCGGCCGAGGCGCTTCGATGTCCGGAGAATCTCGTTTCATGCGATGGCCCCGGCGGTGTCGGGCTTCCAGGACTTCGCGTTCTTGCGGGGTGGTATGATCGCGGCAGCCCCGCGCGCGGCGATGGCGTCGTGGCACTTGCGGGTGTCGAAGGCACCATCGGCGGTGACGGAGGCGATCTGCTGTTCGGGCGGGATCTGGTCGAGCGGTTCGGGCAGCATGGGGGCGTCACCGATATCGCTCGTGGTGAACTCGGCCGCCCGGATTGCCAGCCGTCTCGGGGAAACGGTCCACTGGACCGTTTCCTGATCCTCCTCCATCTCGTCGATCCCGATGTGGATCTTGCGCCAGTCGAGCCACGGTTTCGTCACCGGTTCGAGAAACCGTGGCGAGGGGCGCTTGGTGCCCCCGTGCTTGCCGGCGTTCCACTCCCCTTCGCCTTCCACCTTGACCCCCCTCGCCATGGTCACTCGGACCAGTGGCGTTCCCATGGCTCGATGTCGACCAGAAGGTGCAAGGGGCCTTCCGAACCTCGGCAGGGGATGTTCACCTTCAGGGTCTTCTGGCGCCGCGACAGCGTGCTGAAGTCGGGCACGGCCCAGCCCAGACCGATCAGGCGCAGGAGGCTTTCGACGAACCCGGTCGTCTGCCTCAGCGCCATGCCGAACAGCACCTTCATGGTCAGGCAGGTCTGGATTGCGGCGTCGCTATAGTCGGGTTGCCGCCCGCGCTTGCCGGTGGGCGCGGCGTCCAAGGTCATGGCGGGGTCGAGCCAGATCGTCAGCGAGCCACGGCTCTTCAGCGCATTGTTATAGGCGGGCCAGGTCCCGGTCTTGTCGCTCGGGGGTGTCGGTCTGCTCATACAGCCCAGCTACCACGCTGGATTCACAAGATGAATCCCACACGCGATTTGTGCAACAGAGCCGGCGGATAGCAGAAGTCCGCCAGTCACCTGATTTGTGCAACGGAGCCGCTTGTAGTTCAGAAAGAACCGCACGGAGACCACGAAGGACGACATGCGCCACATCTTGCTGACTCGCGGACCCGGCAGGAACTGGGCGGTTCGTACGCTCACCCACCCCGATTTCGTCGGCCTTCCCCGCCGCCGTGGCCCTCGAGGCACGCATCTTGTTCCGGCTTTGAGGATCAATGAGCCTGGAGCCGGGGATTATGGTGCAGCTCCGTCATTCCCGCCCGCGACGAAGGCTTTCCGCGAAACCCGCAGTCGGTCACACCCACTTCCGTCCTCTGGCCTCCGTCTCAAGTCATTCGGGAGGCTGCCGCCGCTGTCGCCCCTACCCCCATCGCAGCCGCTTGACCGTCTTCAGCGCAATGCGGCTTCCATGTTGCCCCCGTCGACGGTCATCACATGCCCCGTGGTCCGTTCGGCGCGGGCAAGCATCACGAACGCATCGGCGACATGCCGGGCCTCGACCTCGGCACGCAACAGGTTGCCGGCCATGTAGGTCGCCTCATCCACGCCCCGTGCGGCAGAGCGGGCCGAAATCATCTCGGGCGACAGCAGGCCCGACCGGATGCGGTCAGCGTTGATCCCGTTCACCCGGATGCCTTCCGCCCCAAGCTCCAGCGCCAGCTGGCGCAGAAGGAAGAAGGTCGTGGCCTTGGGCAGGCCGTAGGCGGCAAAGCCCTTGCCGGGATTGACTGCCTGTTTCGAGACGTTGAACAGGATCTGGCCCGGCTCGGCCCCGCGCGCGGCCCGGCCGGCGGCCTGCGCCCGGAAGATTGCGATGACGGCCTGCGAAAAAGCGAGATGGGCGAAGAAGTTAAGCTCGAAACTGTCGCGCAGGAGCCGGTCGTCCAGTGTGGCGATGTCGCCCGTCACCGCGGCGCCCGCGTTCGAGACCAGGATGTCGAGCCCGCCGAAGCGCGCGGCACAGGCCGCGACTGCCGCCACCGCCGCGCCGGGCGCGGTAATGTCGCAGCCGTGGCCGGCGTGATCGCGGCCGAGCGCAGCAAGGGCCTTGTCCAGCGCCTCACCCGGTCGGTCCACCAGGAACAGGCTTGCCCCCTGCGCGGCAAAGGCGCGGGCCGTGGCCAGGCCGATGGCCCCCGCTCCGCCGGTGACCAGCACGACGCGCCCTTGCAGCGCCGGGGCCTTGCCGTTGCCGAGTTTCGCCTGTTCCAGCGACCAGTATTCCATGTCGAAGAGGTCTTTCGCCCCGATCGGGCGGAAGCCGCCCGCCGCCTCGCCATCCGCCCGGACGCGGGCCGACTGACAGCCGATATCAGCCGCGATTCGCGCGGCAGCCGCCGTCGCCCCGACCCCGACGATGCCCGCGCCCTCCAGCCAGACCAGCCCCGGCATGGGGGCCAGCATCTTCTTTGGTTCCGACGCCAGGGGCGCATGGGACTCGAAATAGCCGCGATAGCGGTCGGCCCAGGCGGCCACGGCTGCGCGCATGGCCGCTGCCTCCTGCGCCGCGCGGCGCAGCACCAGCACCTCGCCCTTGGTGCGGATCACATGGTCGGGCGTGGCGACCCCGCGAGTGGCGAGATCCTCCAGGTCCGGGCGGGCGCAGAAGGCCCGCTCGCCCTCGCCCGCGCGCAGGTCGAGCACGGGCAGATGCGCCGTCTCGGGCAGGGCCGAGGCCAGCGCCCCGCGCAGGGCAGACAGGACCGGCGCGGCCTCTGCCACGGGCAGGGCCGCGGCCGGCACCAGCGGTGCGGGGCGGCGGTCGGCCAGCCAGGCTTCGACGAGGTTCGTATGCGCCACGATCCGGTCGTAGCTGGATTTCGCGTCCGGCCCCCAGGCGAAATGGCCATGGTTGACCAGAAGCAGGCCCTCGGCCTCGGGGTTCTGTTCATAGGCCCGGGCCGCGGCCTTGGCCAGCGCAAAGCCCGGCATGACATAGGGCACCAGTGTCAGCCGGTCGCCGAAAAGCTCGCGCGTCACCGCCGCCACCTCGGGCAGGTTGGCCAGCGCCAGGAAGGCCGTGGCATGGGTGTGGTCCACCACCCGGTGCGGGATCCATGCATGCAGCAGCGTCTCGACCGAGGGGTTGGGGGCGGATGGGTCCATCAGGTTCAGCCGCTGGACATTGACCATCGCCTCGTCCGAAAGGGCGGGCAGACTACGCAGGCGCATCAGGGGGGCCAGCCGCACCGCTGGCAGCCCGCGCGCCTCGATCACCTCCAGATCCCAGCCCGAGCCCTTGATGTGCAGCACCTCGACCTCTTCGCCGAAGACATCCTGCGCCGTGGATTTCAGCGAGGTATTGCCGCCACCGTGCATCACAAGATCCGGATCACGGCCGATCAGGCGCGAGCTGTAGACCCGCAGCGCCAGATCGCGTGCCCTGGGATCGGGGCCGGCGGCGGCAAGGAAGGCTTCAGCCTCGGCGTCGGTCCAGAGATTGGCGGGCATCTTCGTCTCCTGCTATGGCTGGGCCGGACGGGCGGGGTGGCACATTCGGGCGCGTCGGGCAACCGGCGCTTGGATTTTCTACTTTTGTCAGATAACCTTGTCAAAGGTCAATTCGGTGGTATGCGGATGAGCGGTCAGACAAGGCGGCGCAATCTGGCGCAGGTCAGCGGCGAGAATGCCGTGATCCAGGTCGCCTGGATGTATTATCAGGACGGCCAGAACCAGCAGGAGATCGCCGCCGCGCTGGGAATTTCGCGCGCGACGGTGGTGAACTACCTGCAAGAGGCGCGCGAGGAGGGCCTGATCCGCATCAAGCTTGCCGCGCCCGCCTTCACCACGCACCGGCTGGCGCTGGCGCTGAACGACCGCTTCGGCCTGCAAGGCGCCTATGTGATCCCTGACGAAGGCACGGCGACCGAGGACGGCTTCCTGCGCGTCGTCCGGGGCGCGGCGGACTGGCTGCCCGATCTGGTGGCGCCGGGCGATCGGCTGGGGGTGGCCTGGGGGCGCACGGTCTATGAGCTGGCCGAGATGGTCGAACCCGCGCGGATCGAGGATCTGGCGGTGCTGCAACTGGTGGGGTCGATGGCCACGCCCTACGGCTTCACCGCCGAGGCCTGTTCGACGCGCCTGGCCCAGCGCCTGGGCGCGCGCTGCCTGAACCTGCACGCGCCCGCGATCCTCAGCCGCGCGGAACTCGCGGCCGAATTGCGCGAAGAGCCGATCCTGAAGGCACAGCTCGACCAGCTGGAGACGGTGAACAAGCTGCTGTTCTCGGTCGGCACCGCCACTTCGGACAGCCACATCGTCCTCAGCGGACTGGCCACGCCGGCGGACCTGGACTGGTATGTCGCCCACGGCGCGGTCGGCGTCATCTGTGGCCGCTTCATCGATGCCGAGGGTCGCCAGCTTCCCGGCCCGATGGAGGACCGGATGATCGGCGTGCCGCTGTCGCGGCTTGTCGGGCTGGACATGGGGATCCTCGTCACCCCGGGCCTCGACAAGGTCGAGGCGACGCGGGCGGCGATCCGGGGCGGCTATGTCACGCATCTGGTCACCGCCACCTCGGTCGCTGAGGCACTCTTGTCCTCGCGCTGATCACCCTGCCCTACCCCGACACTGCGGCCTTCAGGTCGCCGAACATGGCGGCCATGCCCTCCTCGGTCGCGGGGCACAGACCGCGCTCGGTCAGAAGCCCCGTGACCAGTTCGGCCGGGGTCACGTCGAAGGCGGGGTTGCGGGCCCCGGTGCCGTCGGGCGAGATCTGGACATGCACGATCCGCCCGTCCGGGCCGCGGCCCTGGACCATGGTCACCTCGCCCGCGCCGCGTTCCTCGATCGGAATTTCCCGCAACCCGTTGTGCACCCGCCAGTCGATGGTGGGCGAGGGCAGCGCGACATAGAAGGGCACGCCGTTCGCCCGCGCGGCCAAGGCCTTCAGGTAGGTGCCGATCTTGTTGCACACGTCGCCGCGCGCGGTGGTGCGGTCGGTGCCGACGATGACCATGTCCACCTCGCCATGCTGCATCAGATGGCCGCCGGCATTGTCCACGATCAGGTCGTGGCTGATGCCGTGGCTGTTCAGTTCCCAGGCGGTCAGCTGGGCGCCCTGGTTGCGGGGGCGGGTCTCGTCCACGAAGACGTGGACCGGGATGCCCTCGGCATCGGCATGGTAGATCGGGCTGGTGGCGGTACCCCAGTCCACCGTGGCCAGCCAGCCCGCGTTGCAGTGTGTCAGGATGTTCACCGGCTTGCCGCCCTTGCGCGCGGCGATCGCACGGATGATCTCCAGCCCGTGAAGGCCGATGCGGCGGTTGATCTCCACATCCTCGTCGCAGATTTCCGCCGCCCGGACTGCCGCGGCGCGGGCGCGTTCGGCAGGCGGCAGGGGGGCCAGCAGGCGGCGCATCTCGTCCAGCGCCCAGCGCAGGTTGATCGCGGTGGGCCGCGTTTCATGCAACACCTCCCAGGTCTCGGCCAGCGAGGCATCCGAGGGATCCTCGGCCATCTGCACCGCCATGCCCCAGGCGGCGGTGGCCCCGATCAGCGGCGCGCCGCGCACCCACATGTCGCGGATCGCCGTGGCGAATTCCGCCCGGTCGCGCAGGGGCACGATGCGCAGCTCGTGCGGCAGCCAGCGCTGATCGATGACCTGCACGGTGCCATCGGCATCCTGCCAGATGGTGCGATAGGGCGTGCCGTTGATCTTCACAGGTGATCCTCCTTGTTCATCCGCCGCGCCATGGCCGTGACCGCCCCGATTCCCCGGATCGCGCCCGCCCCCAGCATCAGCTGCCGGCCCATGGCCAGCGCCCGCGCCTCGCAGGCGGCGCGCAGGCCTTCGTCGGCGATCCGCTCGAAATCGGCGTTGTGGGCAAGGCCCAGGATCCGGCGGTGCATCTCGACCCCGCAGAAGCCCAGGGTATCGACCCAGATCCGCCCGACCAGATCGGCCAGCGCCTGTTCGGCGGCAAGGCCGTCGCCCTGATCCTCGTAGAGGCTCGCCTGATAGAGAATGCCGCGCCGTTCGGTCCGCCAGAGATGGCTGAACTCGGCCACGAAGCTGCGCCAGATCGTCTCGACCACCGACAGAAGCCACTCCTGCTGCCCCGCGCGCGCGCCCGGCGCGGTCTCATGCCCCGGCTGGCTGAAATGCGCCATCAGGAAGTTGGCGATCAGCATGCCCACGTCAAAACCCATCGGCCCGTAGGTGGCGAATTCCGGGTCGATCACCCGGGTCTCGGTATCCGTCACCATGATCGATCCGGTGTGCAGATCGCCGTGCAGCATGGTCTCGGCACGGGCAGTGAAGGCCATCTTCAGATGCTGCGCGGCCACCTTCAGCGACAGGTCGGACCGCAGCCGCGCCACGATGCCGTCAAGCCCCGGCGTGTGCCGGTTCATCGGCGCCGCGAAATAGGGGTCCGAGAACACCAGGTTTTCCGTGATGTCGCAAAGTTCGACATTGCCCGCGAACAGCGCAAGGTCCGCCTTGCGCTCGGCCGCCGGCATCGCAAGGTCCGATCCGCGGAACAGCGTGCGCGCGCAGAACTCGCCAAGGCGCCGGCCCAGCCCCTCGACCTGGCGTCCCTCGATCAGCGCCTGGCGCAGGATGACATGCGGCGTGAGGAACTCCATCACCACGATGGCCTGCGCCTCGTCGAAATGCCAGACCGCCGGCACCGAACCGGGATCGCGCGCCTCCTGCCGGATCAGGGCGTTGTATTCGAAGAACGACCGCTTCAGCGGCAGAGGCCAGCTTTCGCCGACCAGCCGCACATAGGGCAGCGCCTGCTTGACCACGGCCTGACCCGCGCTGCCGGTGATGATGAAGACGAGGTTCAGGTTGCCATCTCCCACCTCGCGCACCTGCCAGCCTTCCGCCGGCCCCACCCGGTCGCGCAGCACCGACAGCGCGCCGAGGCGGCCCGGCAGACTGTCCGGCGTCAGCGCGACATAGCCTTGCCCGGTCATGCGGTTTCCCTCCCTTTCCGGCCTCCCTCCCTGCAGGATTTCCAAAACTCCGGCATATGTCAAATGGTATTGACAAATGACGATCCGAGGGTAGCGTGAAGGCCGGAGGGGGAGTCCGATGACGTCAGAGGCCATCACCATTCGTGGGCTGACCAAGGCTTTCGGCCGCAACGCGGTGCTGCGCGGGGTGGATCTGGACCTGCCCGCGGCCAAGGTCACGGTACTGATGGGGGCCAATGGCGCGGGCAAGTCCACGCTGGTCAAGGTGCTCTGCGGCGTCCATGCTGCCGACGCGGGCGAGGTCCGGCTGGACGGCCGCCCCTTCGCCCCGGCAGGTCCCGCTGCCGCGCTGCGGTCGGGCGTGGTGACGGTGCACCAGAACATCAACGACGGGGTGGTGCCGGATCTCGACGTGGCCTCGAACCTCCTGCTCGATTCCCTGGCCGAGGGCGGCGGGCTGTTCCTGAACCGCAGGAAAATGCGCGAGGAGGCGCGGCGCATCGCCGCCGCAGTGGGGCTGGAGATGGACGTGTCGCGCCCGGTCGCGGGGCTGACGCTGGCCGACCGCCAGCTTGTCGCCATCGCCCGTGCCATGGCGCACCGGCCGCGGCTCCTGATCCTGGACGAACCGACCTCGTCGCTGTCGCTGGCCGAGGCGCAGCGGCTTTTTGCGCTGATCGACCGTCTCAAGGCCGATGGGGTGGCGATCCTCTACATCTCGCACCGGATGTCGGACATCCGCCGTCTGGCCGACCGGATCGTGTCGATGCGCGACGGCCAGATCTCGGGTCTCTTCGAGGGGGCGGAACTGGATTATTCGGGCGCCGTCCGCGCGATGCTGGGCCATGAGATCACCGAGGTGGACATCGCCATTCCGCCGAAGGGGCCGGCCGTGCTGGAGGCGCGCGGCCTGCGGCTGAAGCCCGAGGCGAGGCCCTTCGACCTGACGCTGCACCGCAACGAGGTTGTGGCGATCACCGGGCTGGTCGGCTCGGGCAAATCGGCGCTGGCCGGAGTGCTGTTCGGGCTCGGCGCGCCAAGCGGGGGCGAGTTGCGGCTGGAAGGCCGGCCCTACCGGCCCGCGAACCCGGGACAGGCAGTGGCGGCAGGGGTGTTCCTTGCCGCGAAGGACCGGCTGATCAACGCGGTCGTCCCCGGCTTCGACATCCAGCAGAACCTGACCCTGCCCTTCACCGCACGCCACGCCGGCCCTCTGGGGCTGATGCGCCGGGCCGCCGAACGGGCGGCGGCGCTGCGGTCCATTGCTGATATGGGCGTCGTCTGCCAGGGCCCGCGCGACGGGATCCTGACGCTGTCGGGTGGCAACCAGCAGAAGGTCGTCGTCGGCCGCTGGATGGCCGAGGCGAGCCGGCTCCTGATCCTGGACGAACCCTTCCAGGGCGTGGACATCAAGGCCCGCCGCGACATCGGCCGGCGCATCCGCGATAGTGCCGCCGACCGCGCGACCCTGGTGCTCTGCGCCGAGATCGACGAGGCGCTGGAGGTGGCCGACCGCATCCTGGTGATGAGCGAGCACACCCTGGTCGGTGACCACAAGAACGAGAACATCGACCTTGCCCGCCTGATGGCCGAGGTCTCCGGCGCCGCAGAACGAACGAAAGAACCGGCATGAAATCCCCCACCTTTTCCGATCTGGTCATCCGCTACGGCTTTCTCGTGCTCATGGCCGGACTGATCGTCGTCTTTTCGGTGCTTAAGCCCGCGTTCCTGTCGCCGCAGAGCGCGGTCTTCATCCTGCAATCGGTGGCCATTACCGGCATCCTGGCCCTCGGCGTCACCGCGACGCTGGTGGTGGACGGGTTCGACCTGTCGATCGGCGCGGTGGCGACCTCGGCCATGATGCTGTCGGCCTATGTCATGGTGGTCTGGGAAATGGGCGCGGTCACCGCGGTTGTCCTGTGCCTGGCCATGGGGGCGGCGGTCGGGCTGATCAACGGCTTCCTGATCGTGAAGATGCGCGTGCCCGACCTTCTGGCGACGCTGGGGATGATGTTCCTCCTCGTCGGGCTTCAGCGCATCCCGACCGAGGGCAACTCGATCTCGACCGGCATGGTGCTGGCCGACGGCCGCACCGCCACCGGCACCTTCGCACCCGAATTCCTGATGCTCGGCCGCCACCGGATCGACTTCATCCTGCCCGACCTGGTGCCCTTGTCGGTGGTGGTGCTGATCGTGGTGGCGGTGCTGACCTGGGGCTTCCTGGAACTCACGCGGCACGGCCGGGTGATGTATGCGATCGGGTCGAACGCGCAAGCCGCAGCGCTGGCGGGGATCAATGGCGCGGGCTACCGGGTGCTGGCCTATGTGATCTCGGGCGTCATGGCATCGCTCGGCGGGATCCTGCTGGCGGCCCGGCTCGGGCGGGGCGACGTGGCCTCGGGCAACAACCTGCTGCTCGACTCGGTCGCCGCCGCGCTCATCGGCTTCGCCGTTCTGGGGGCGGCGAAGCCGAACGCCTTCGGCACCGCGATAGGTGCCCTGTTCGTGGGGATCCTGCTGCAGGGCCTGACCATGCTGAACGCGCCCTATTACACGCAGGATTTCATCAAGGGCGCCGTGCTGGTCGTGGCGCTGGTCTTCACCTTTGCCCTGTCCGGCCGCGTCGGCCGGGCGCGGCGCTGAGCCTGCCGGCCGACACCGCCCGAAGACGCGGGCCGCCGGATCCAGACTGCAAACGGAGAAACGGGAGGAACCAATGATCTCCAGACGGACATTCGCAGCCCTTTTGACCAGCGTGGCGCTGGCCCCCACCCTGGCGCTGGCGCAGGACGCGCCCGCGCCCTTCGACAAGCCGGGCGAGGTGAACATCGCGCTCGTGCGCTATCTGTCCACCGGCGACTTCTTCCAGGCCTACCTGTCGGGCGTGGAAAAGCAGGCCGCAGCGCTCGGCGTGAACCTGCAGGTCTTTGACAGCCGGCAGGACGCGGCCCTTCAGGCCGACATGGTGGACCAGGCGATCGCGCTGGGCGTCGATGGCATCATCATCCAGCACGGCTTGACCGAATCGATGAAGGAGGCCGCCCAGCGCGCCGTGGACGCTGGCATCAAGGTCGTGGCCTTCGACGTGAACGTGGAGAACCCCGCGATCCCGCAGATCGAACAGTCCGACCGCGACCTCGCGCGGCTCGCGCTGGAAGCGGCGATTGCCGACAATGGCAATTCCTGGGTCGCCGGCTACGTCTACGTCCCCGGCATCGCGCCGCTGGATCGCCGCGACGAGACCTGGAAGAAGGTCAAGGCCGACAACCCTGGCATCAACGAGGTTGCGATGTTCGGCACGCTGGACAACCCGATCGCCAACTCGGTCGCGAACCAGGCGCGCTCGGTCCTGTCGGCCAACCCCAACATCCAGGTGATGTTCGCCCCCTATGACGAATTCGCCAAGGGCGTGAAGATCGCCGTGGACGAGGCGGGCATGTCGGGCCAGGTCTCGATCTATTCCGCCGACATCTCGACCGCCGACATCGCGCTGATGCGCGAGCCCGGGTCGTCCTGGAAGGCCACCGCCGCCACGAACCCCGCCGTGGTGGGCGAAGTGTCGGTTCGTGCCCTGGCGATGCTTCTGGCGGGCGAGGATCCCGGCGCGCAGGTCATCGTGCCGCCGACGCTGATCACCCAGAAGATGCTGAACGATCTCGACATCAAGAACATGGAGGAGCTGGGCGCCAAGCTGCCCGCCTTCGCCCATGCCGATGTGGCGATGACGCCCTGGATGAAACTGCCGCCGCGCTGAAGCGCCCCGCGGGCGGGCCCGTAGCGGCCCGCCCGTCCCGACCGCTCAGGAGACACCCCTTGCGCAACGAAAAGACCACCGAAGAGGTCGCGCGCGGCATCCGCGCCCGGGTCTTCGAACACACCATCCGGAACAACGGGGGCTATCTGAGCCAGGCCTGCTCTGCCGCCGAGCAGCTGGCCTTCCTTTACAACGAGGCGCTGAACCTTGGTCCCTCCACCATGCCGCTGGTGCCGCCGCCCTTCTCGGGCGTGCCCTCGGCCTCCAACCCCGGCTACGTCACCGGCGCGGGCTACAACGGCCCCTTCGACGCCGTGCACGACCGGCTGTTCATCGCGCCCGCGCATTATGCCCTTGTCGCCTATGCCTGCCTGATCGAGGTCGGCCGCATGGCACCCGAAGGGCTGGAGATGTTCAACAAGGACGGCTCCTCGGTCGAAATGATCGGGGCAGAACACTCGCCGGGGATGGAGGTGCACAATGGCACCCTCGGCATCGGGCTCTCCACCGCCGCGGGCCTTGCCTTCGGGCGCAAGCGGCTGGGCCATACCGGCCGGGTCTGCGTCTTCATGTCGGACGGCGAGGTGCAGGAGGGCCAGACCTGGGAGGCCGTGCAGGCCGCCGCCCATCACGGGATCGACAATCTCTGGGCGATCATGGACGTGAACCGCCAGCAATGTGACGGCGCGATGGATGACGTGATGACGGTGGGCGACATCGCCACAAAGTTCCGCGATTTCGGCGCCGTGGTGGCCGAATGCGACGCCCATGACCTTGCCGCGATGCGCGCCGCCGCCGCGACGCCCCATCCCGGTCGCCCGCTGATAGTGCTCGCCCATTCCCGCCCCACGCAAGGCATGGAAAGCCTGATGTCCCGCTTTCCCCGCCTGCACTACGTCCGCTTCAAGTCCGAGGAGGAACGCGCCCGGATGAACGCCGAGATTGCGGCCGAACTGGGCGTTCCCCCCGTCGCGCTGGAGACGCACTGATGGACATGGTCAACCGCCCCTATGCTGCCGCCTTCGAGGCCTATGCGGTGCAGCACCCCGAGGTCCTGTGCCTGTCGGCCGACCTGACGTCGAGCTGCGAAATCGACGGCTTCCGCGACCGCCATCCGGATCAGTTCCTGTCGCTCGGCATGGCCGAACAGAACATGCTGTCCTTCGCGGGCGGCCTGGGCCTGGCCGGGTTCCGGCCCTTCCTGCATTCCTTCGGCGTCTTCCTCTACCGCCGGCCCTATGACCAGCTGATGGCTAGCGTCGCCTATCCGCGCCGCAAGGTGCGGCTGATGGGCTTCCTGCCCGGCGTCACCACGCCCGGCGGCATGACGCATCAGGCGATCGAGGACATCTCGGTCATGCGCACGATCCCGAACATGACCGTGCTGGAAGCCGGCGACGCGACCGAGGTCGAAAGCATCGTCGCCGAGGCCGATACGGTCGACGGCCCGGTCTATTGCCGCATCCTGCGGGGCTCGGTCCCGCGGCTTTTCGATACGCCCTTGCGGATCGGGCGGATGCGGGTGCTGTCGGAAGGCGACGACGTTCTGGTCGTCACCGCCGGCATCACCACGGAAGAGGCGATCCGCGCCCGGGGCGCGCTGGCCCGCGCGGGGGTCTCGGTGCGGCATCTGCACTTGAACACGCTGAAGCCCTTCGATGCGGCGCAGATCGTCGATCATGCCGCCAGCGCGCGCTATGGCGTCGTCACGCTGGAAAACCACCTGGTCGCGGGCGGCATCGGCTCGATGGTGGCCGAGGCCCTGGCCGAGGCCGGCCTGGCCCGCCGCCTGGTCCGGCTGGGGTTGCAGGACACCTATGCCCATGGCGGCTCGCGCCCCTATCTGATGCGCCACTACGGGATGGACGCGCTGGCGCTGGTGCGCGCGATCGAGCGGCTGACCGGCCAGACCACCGGCATCGACGAAAGCGCGCTCGAGGCCGTTCGGATCGAGGCCGTCCATTCCGCCGTCAAGGCCGAGGCGCTCTGAATGGCGCGCTTCACCGTCACCTACCGGCTGCGCGCCGCCTCGCGCGACGAGGCCACGGCGCGCGCGCACGGCATCGCGCTGGAGCAGACCGTCGAGATCCCGCGCGACGTGGTGCCCGCGGGTTATGTCGAGGACGAGATCCTCGGCCGGGTCGAGGAGATCGGCCCCTTGGCCGAGGGCGTCTGGCAAACGACCGTCAGCTATTCCCCCGACAGCGCGGGCGAGGAGTTCACCCAGTTCCTGAACGTGGTCTTCGGCAATTCCTCGATCCAGCAGGGCATCCGCGTGACCGGCATCGAGATCGGGGCCGAGATGGCGGCCCGCATGCCCGGCCCCCGCTTCGGCATCGCCGGGATCCGCGCCCGCTGCGGGCGGGCAAGCGGCGGCATGATCGCCCCGGTGCTGAAGCCGATGGGCCTTGCACCGGCCGATTTCGCAAGGCTGGCGGCGGGCTGCGTCCGGGGCGGGGCCGACATCGTGAAGGAAGACCACGGTCTCGCCGGCCAGCCCACCGCCCCGTTCCGCGCGCGGGTCGAGGCCGTCTGCGACGCCATGCGCAAGGCCCGTGCCGAAACCGGGCGGCAGACGCTCTACTTCCCCAATCTCTCGGGCCGGCCGGAGGACATCGAGGACAACCTGCGCTTCCTGAAAGAGGCCGGGGCGGATGGCGTGCTGGTGATGCCGGGGCTGTTCGGCTTTGGCCTCGTGCACCGGATCGCCCGCGACGCCGTGCTTGACCTGCCGGTGATGACGCATCCCGCCTTCCTCGGCCCCTATGTGCTGGCTTCCGACAACGGGATCGACCATGGCGTCCTGTTCGGCACGATCCAGCGGCTGGCTGGCTCGGACATCTCGGTCTTTCCGAACGTGGGCGGACGCTTCGGCTTTACCGCCGACGAATGCCGCCAGATCGCCGATGCCTGCCGCACCCCGGACGGCGCCGGCGCCCCCATGCTTCCCAGCCCCGGCGGCGGCATGAGCGTGGCGCGCGCCGCCGAGATGCAGGCGATGTACGGGCAGGACGTGGTCTATCTGCTGGGCGGGAGCCTCCTGAAGGACCCCGACCGGATCGACGAGGCGGTGGCGGCCATGCGCCGCGCGCTGGAGGCTGCGGGCTGACTTGCCATTGGCCCGGCGCTGCCCCACTCTGGCAGAGAACGGAGGAGAGATCATGGAGTATCGCACGCTTGGCCGGTCCGGCCTGAAGGTTTCGGCCATCGCCATGGGCACCTTTACCTTCGGGGGCGTTGGCCCCTTCGGCCGCGTCGGCAACCAGGGGGTCGAGGACGCCCGGCGGCTGGTGGACCTCTGCCTCGATCACGGGGTCAACACCTTCGACTGCGCCAACATGTATTCGATGGGCGTGGCGGAAGAGATCCTGGGCGAGGTGCTGGACGGCCGCCGCGACCGGGTGCTGGTCACCTCCAAGGCGCGGATGCGCGTGGGCGAGGGGCCGAACGACGAGGGCACCAGCCGCCACCACCTGATCCGCGAATGCGAGAAAAGCCTGAAACGGCTGCGGACCGACCACATCGACATCTACTTCATCCACGAATGGGACGGCACCACCCCGGTCGAGGAAAAGATGGCGGCGCTCGACCGGCTGATCCAGGACGGCAAGATCCGCTATGCGGGATGTTCCAACTATTCCGGCTGGCACATCGCCAAGTCGCTGATGGCCTCGGACCGCGACCGCCGCGCCCGGTTCGTGACCCAGCAGATCCACTACACGATCGAGGCGCGCGAGGCGGAATACGAGCTTCTGCCGCTGGGCCTGGATCAGGGGCTGGGGACGATGGTCTGGTCACCCTTGGCGGGCGGACTTCTGACCGGCAAGCACCGGCGCGGCCGGCCGGTGCCCGAGGACAGCCGGCAGGCCGCCGGCTGGACCGAACCGCCGATCCGCGATGTCGAACGGCTCTGGGACATCGTCGAGGTGCTGGTCGATGTGGGGCAGGCGCATGGCGTATCGGCCGCGCAGGTGGCGCTGGCCTGGCTTCTGACCCGGCCCACCGTGGCCAGCCTGATCGTCGGCGGCCGGACCGAGGCGCAGTTCCGCGATAGCCTCGCCGCCGTGTCGCTGAAGCTGACGGCCGCGGACCTGGCTCGGATGAACGAGGTCTCGAAGCCGCCGCTGATCTACCCCTACTGGCATCAGGGCCAGTTCGCCCGGGCGCGGTTCTCGCCCGCCGACTGGGTGCTGCACGACGGCAACGAGCCGCCCGCCTGGTAAGCCGGACGGGGCGGGATCATCCCGCCCCCCCGCTGTTCAGCGCCCCGCGATGGCGGCGGCGATGGCGGTCATGGCGATCATGCCCGGATCGTCCATCCCGATGGTCTTTTCCCCGAAGATGCGCGCCCGGCCCACGGTGGCGGGCTTGTCCTTCAGCGCCGCCTGCGCCCGGGCCGCTGCATCTGCCGCCGCGGCGGCAACCGCCGCCGGATCGCTCAGCCCCGCCGTGGCCCCGGCCATCGCGTCGAGGCTGTCGAGCACGGTCTTGCCGCCCAATTCCGCCTTGCCGCGCGCCTGCATCGCATCGCGCGCGCCCGCGATCAGGGCCGAGACCTCGGACGCCTCCACCCCCATCCGGCCCTTCAGCGCCTTGGCCATGCTCATCAGCCCGGTTGCCATCAGCGTGCCGTAAGACGACCCCGAGGTCCGCGTGAAGGCCTGCGCGCAGGCCAGAAGCGCCTGGCCAAGGTCGTCGGGCAGGCCGGGCGCGGCCTCCTGCATCGCCTTCGTACCGCGCGTCAGCGTGACCCCCAGATCGCCGTCGCCAAGCGCCCCGTCGGCGCTGTTCAGCATGTCGAAATCCCGCGCCATCGCATCGACCAGCCGGTCGATCGCCGCGCGCAGATCGGCCACGGTCAGGGTCATTTCACGCTCCAGAAGGCGCAGTCGCAGGGGGCCTTGAGGAAACCCTCCAGCTCGTCGTCCAGCTTGCATAGGGTGAAGGAGACGCCCGCCATCTCCATGCTGGTGGCATAGCGGCCGACCAGCGGCATGACGATGGCGGCCCCTGCCCCTTCGATCCGCGCCTTGACGGTGCGGTAAAGGATGTACAGCTCTTCCGGCGGCGTGGCGCCCAGGCTGTTGACCATGACCGAGACCCGGTCGCCTTTGCCCAGCGGCATGTCGGCCAGAAGGCGGTCCATCATCTCGCCCGCGATGGCATCGGCGCTGCGCAGCTTGTCGCGCCAGACGCCGGGCTCGCCATGGATGCCCATGCCCATCTCCATCTCGTCCTCGCCGATGGTGAAGGTGGGCTTGCCCGCCTGCGGCACCGTGCAAGGGGAAAGCGCCGCGCCAACCGAGCGGCAGGCATCGGCGGCCTTCTGCGCGACGCGGGTCACGGCGTCGAGGTCGTGGCCCGCCTCGGCCGCGGCGCCGGCGATCTTGAAGGCATAGACCATGCCCGCGACACCCCGGCGCTTCGCCGCCTCGGCCGGCGGCGCGCTGGCCACGTCGTCGGCAAGGACGACGGTGGTGCAGCGGATGTCGTCGAAGTCCACGAGGTCGCCGGCCATGTCGAAGTTCATGATGTCGCCGCCGTAGTTGCCGTACAGGCGCAGCACCCCCGCGCCCTGATCGGCGGCGCGGATCGCGTCGGCCATCTGTTCGGCCGAGGGGCTGGCGAACACGTCGCCGATGGCGCAGGCGTCCAGAAGGCCGGGACCGACATAGCCGGTAAAGACCGGCAGGTGCCCCGACCCGCCGCCCGAGACGATGCCGACCTTGCCCGCCTTGCCGGGGGTGGCGCGGGCCACGGCGCGCTTCGTCTCGCCCACGAGGCGGTAGAATTCGGGATGCGCGGCGGTCAGGCCCTCCAGCATCTCGTCGACGTAATCGGCGGGGTTGTTCAGGATCTTCTTCATCTTGTGCCTCCGGTCAGCGGCGGCGCCCTGCGGGCCGCCAGGTGTTCACGATCATCACGAAAATCAGCAGGCTGCCCCAGATCAGCTCGCGCGCGAAGTTGGACACGCCGACCATGTTCAGCCCCGAGGACAGGAACTGCATCGACAAGACCGCCAGCACGACGCCGATGATCCGGCCATAGCCGCCATAGGGGTTCACCCCGCCCAGGATGGCGATCAGCACGGCGAGGAGCAGGTAGCTCGACCCGTAATCCGCCTTGGCCGAGTTCGCCCGGCTCATCACCACCATGCCGGCGGTGGCCGCCAGCGCGCCCGAGGCGACATAGACCTTGATCAGCATCGCGTCTATGTCCATGGCGGCGAAGCGCGCGGCCAGCGGGTTGGCGCCAAACATGCGGACCCTCATCCCGAAGGCGGTGCGGGTCAGGATCAGCGACAGGCCCCCCGCCAGGAGGGCGAACAGGATCAGCGGTGTCGGGATACCGAGGATCGTCGCATTGCCGATCCAGGCGGCGGCGGCCGGCAGTCCCATCACCGCCGAGCCTCCGGTCAGGGCGATGGCAAGGCCGGTAAAGATCAGGCCCGAGCCAAGCGTGGCCAGGATCGCCGGAAGCCCGAGCTTGGCCACCAGAAGCCCGTTGAAGAGCCCCGCCGCCATCCCCACGCCAAGCGCGGCGCAAAGCGCGATCAGGAACACCACCATGCCGTCCGACGATCCGGTCAGCCGCGTCATGATCAGCGCAGCGACGATGGCCGAGAGGTTGGCCACCCCCACCACCGACAGATCGATCCCCCCGGTCAGCATGGTCAGCGTCATCGCCAGCGCGAGGATTGCGAATTCCGGGAACTGGAAAGCCATCGAGGTCAGGTTCTGCCAGCTGAGAAAGCGGTCGGGCGACAGCACCGCCATCGCCAGGAAGACGGCCACGGCGATGACCGCAAGCCGCCCCTCGGGGCTGGCGACCAGGCGTTGCACGAGGTTATGGCGCATCTTCAAGCCTTTCTCACGCCGCGCGCGCGGCGGCGCGCTTGGCCTGCCAGGCGGGCAGACCCGTTCCCACAAGGATCAGGATGCCGATGGTCACCGACTGCCAGGTGGCCGGGATCCCCAGCACGATGAGGCTGTTGCGCACCAGCACGATCAGCGCCACGCCAAGGACTGTCCCGGTCAGCGTGCCGTGCCCGCCGGCAAGCCGCGCCCCGCCCAGCACCACGGCGGCAATCACCGAAAGCTCCAGCCCCACCAGGTCGAAGGGGTTGGCCACGCGCGCCATGCTGGCATGGATCACCCCGGCCAGCCCCGCCAGCATGCCCACATAGACATAGATGAAGAACTGCACGCCCTTCACGTTGATCCCGATGCGCCGCGCGCTTTCGACCGATCCGCCGATGGCATAGATCTGCCGGCCGAGCATCGTGCGCTGCAACAGGAACCAGGTGAAGACGATGACCAGAACCGTCACCACGAAGGCGCCGTGCAGGTTGTAGAAGGACCCGTCGGCGTTCTCGCCCCGTATCAGCATCATTCGGCCGAATTCCCGCATCCCGGGGGGAAGGGTCGTGATCTGCTTCTGCCCGATGAAGGTCAGCATGAAGCCGCGGAAGATCGACAGCGTCCCCAGCGTCACGATCAGCGTGGGCAGGCCGAAACCCGCGATCAGGATGCCGTTGATCGCGCCGAGGCCCGCGCCCACCGCCATGCCGAAGCCCAGCGCCGCCCACCAGGGCAGCCATGGCAGGGCCGCATTCAGCACCATGGCGGTGACATACATGGTGAAGGCGGCGATGGCGGTGAAGCTCACGTCGATCCCGCCCGAGATCAGCACCAGCATCGCCGCCACCGCGAAGATGCCCAGCACGATCCCGCCGCGCAGAAGGTCGGTCAGGGTGGCGATCGACAGGAAGCCGGGGTCGGACAGCGCCGCCAGCAGGCAGAAGGCCAGGATGACCAGCGCGACAAGCGTTTCGTTGCGGGTCCAGTCGATCTTCATGACGCCAGCCTGTGCGCAAGTTCGGTCTCGTCCAGGCTCCCGCCGGGAATGTCCTCTACCATGCGGCCGCCCTTCATCACCAGGATGCGGTGGCAGGTGGCCAGAAGCTCGGGCAGGTCGTCCGAGATGACGATGACCCCCAGCCCCTGTGCCGCAAGCTCGGCGATGATGCCGTGAATCTCCGCCTTGGAGCCGACATCGACACCCACGCTCGGCCCATTCAGGACCAGCACGCGCGGGCTGCGCGCCATCCAGCGCGCCAGCACCACCCGCTGCTGGTTCCCGCCCGACAGCGAGCGAACCGGGGCGTCGGGATCGGGCGCCTTGACCTTCAGCCGGACCAGCCAGTTGCGCGCCTCGCCCATAAGGCCGGGCAGGTCCAGCACCCCGCACGCCCGGGCATGGGCGTCCAGCCGGCCGATCGCTATGTTCTGCACGATGCTCTGCGTCAGGAACAGGCCCTCGGTCAGCCGGTCCTCGGGGACATAGCCGATGCCGGCCGCCGCGGCGGCGATCGGGTCACCGCGCGGCACCTCGCGGCCGTCCAGCGTGATCCGGCCCGCCTCTGGCGCGACCAGACCGAAGAGCGCCTTGGCCAGCGCCGTCCGGCCCGAGCCGAGCAGGCCCGAAACCCCCAGCACCTCGCCCGCCCGCAGATCGAAACCCACGGCATCGAAGGCGCCAGCCTTGGACAGGCCCTCTACCCGCAGCAGGACCGGCGCATCGGCGCGCAGCGGCGCGGGCGGTTCCTCGGCCACGTCGCGGCCGGTCATGTGCCGCGTCAGGCTGGCCGCGTCGAAGTCATGCGCCGGGCCTTCGGCGACCTTCTCGCCGTTGCGCAGGACCACGACCTGTTCGCAGACCTCCAGGACCTCGGCCAACTTGTGGCTGACGAAAAGGACCGCCACCCCGTCGGCCTTGAGCCGCCGGATGATGGTCAGAAGCCCCCGCACCTCGCGTTCGGTCAGGGCGGTGGTAGGTTCGTCCATGATGATGAGCCGGGCCTCGGTCGCCAGCGCCCGCGCGATGGCCACCAGCTGCTTGTGCGCGACCGACAGGGTTTCCACCACCGCGTCCAGCGGGATGTCCACCCCGATCCGGTCCAGTGTCGCCCGCGCCAGCTCGCGCATCCGGCCGCGGCGCACCAGCCGCACGCCTTCGCCCAGCTCGGCCGAGAAGGCGATGTTCTCGGCCACGGTCAGGTTCGGAAACAGGCTGAAGTCCTGGAAGATCACCTTGATGCCGGCCTCGGTCGAGGCGCGCGGCGTCAGGGGCCCCTGGACCTGCCCCGAAAAGGCAATAGTCCCCCGGTCGGGGCGTTCCACCCCGGCGAGGATCTTGATCAGGGTCGACTTGCCCGACCCGTTTTCGCCCGCCAGACATACCGCCTCGCCGGCGGCGATGGTGAAACCCACCTCCGACAGGGCGGTGATCCCGGCATAGGTCTTGGTCACGCCCGACAGCGCGACAAGCGGTTCCGACATGGCCTTCCTTCCATCGGGTTCGGGGGGCCGCACGGCCCCCCGCTGGATTTCCGGCCCGATCAGAACGGATAGTCGGCCATGTTGTCCTTGTTCACGTTGACCCAGGCCTGGCCGTAGATGACCTTGCCGTCAAGCTTGACCTTCTCATAGCCCGGCAGGCCGAGGTCCATGCCGTCGGTCACCGTCTCGCCGTTCATCACCATCACGGCCAGCTTGTTCATGGCATAGCCCGCGACCGAGGGATCCCAGAAGCCGATGCCGTCCACCGCGCCGGTTTCCAGATACTGACCGGCGATCGAGGGCAGCGAGGTTCCGAAGACGCAGGTCTTGTCGGCGAGGCCGCGCTCCTCGATGGCCAGGCCGATGCCCGCCACGTCGGTCGAGGCCGAGCCTTGCAGACCCTTGATGTTGGGATAGGCGCGCAGCACTTCCTGGGCCTTCTCATAGGCCTTCTGCTGGTCGTCGAAGGTCTCGTTCTTGTCGCCGACAAGGGTCATCTTCGGATAGTTCGCCTTCTGGTAGGCGATGGCGCCGTCAACCCACTGGTTGTGGGTCTGGCTGGTCAGCGAGCCGACGAAGACCGCATATTCGCCCTCGCCGCCCATGCACTTGGCCATCTGTTCCATCAGGTTGGCGCCGAAGTCCTCGTTCACGAAGGCTTCGAGGTCATAGGCGGTGTTCTGCTGGCTTGCGGCCTCGTGGGTGATCACGGTGATGCCGGCATCCATCGCGCGCTTCAGGACGGGCTCCAGCGCCTCGGGGCTCATCGGCACCACGGCCAGAGCGTTGACGCCCTGCGCGATCATGTCCTCGATCAGCGCGGCCTGCTGCTGCGGGTCGGCCTGGGCCGGCCCGACCTGGAAGGCATCGTTGCCGGTGTCGGCCGCGAATTTCTTGACGCCTTCCTCCATGCGGTTGAACCACTGGATGCCGGCGATCTTGACCACGGTGGCGATCTTCTTGGCGTCCTGGGCCATGGCGGGCATCGCCAGAACCGAGGCCGAGGCGGCCAGGATTGCTACGGTCTTCGTCAGTTTCATGTCTTCCTCCCTTTGCGGCCACGCGGGCCGGTTTGATTGACGTTTTTCCACCAACCCAAGTGGCTTGCGCCACTTTTCCAACCGGCCCGATCAGGTCGGACCGATGTCTTCCCGTGTCGCGCCGGCGACTTGCGCGACACATGCCATGCCCCAGGCCCCTCCTCCTCCCGGATCCGGCGCCGCCGAGAGTCCGCAGGCCGCTCACGCCCCCGCCTCCCTTGCGCTGGCGCCTGCAGGCGGTTGCACGAGTCCCGCCACAAGCCCCGGCGCGGCCAGATGTGGCAGATGCCCGGCGCCGCGGACCAGGTGGATCGCCACCTGCGCCGGAAGCCCGGCGACCGACTGCCAGTCGATGATCCGGTCCGCCGTGCCCCAGATCACCGTGACCGGAATGGCCAGCCGGTCAAGGTCGGCGGTCACGTCGATCTGCTGCATCCCCCGATGCGCAAGGCTGCGGGCAAGGCGGCCCAATGCCTCGCGGCGCGGTTCCAGTCGGGCGAGTTCCTCGGCCAGTAGCCCCTCGCTGACCGGCCCCGCGTCCAGGAGCGACAAGGCCCGCGCCAGAGCTGCGGGGGTTTCGGCGGCCAGCATCCCGTCCAGGAAATCGGCATTGATCCGCGCCCCGACCCCGGCCGGGGCGATCAGCACCAGGCGCGCGACCCGCGGCCCCAGGCGCTGCGCCAGCCGCACGGCCAGCAGACCGCCCAGGGAATGCCCGACCAGCGACAGGCGCCCGGGCGGCAAATCGGGCAGGATCAGGTCGGCCAGCGCCTCGACCGTTTCCGCGTTCTCGGTGGAAAGGCCATGGCCGGGAAGATCGGGGGCATGCACCGCCAGACCCGCGCGCGCCAGCCGCTGCGGCAGGTCGCGCCAGCCCCGCGCGCTGTCGAAGAGGCCGTGCAGCAGCACCACCGTCCCCGGCGCACCCGATCTGCCAACTTGCCCGCGCACGTCCTCGGCCGTGACGCGCCCGTTGCGCCCGGTGCCCGTTACCAGCGTCAGGTCCACCCCGCCACGCCGCGCCGCCGCCCGCGCCGCCGGACTGGCGCGCAGGCCGGCATGTCCTACGGCGACCGGCATTGCCGCGACCGGGGCGGCCGGGGCCTCGGGTTCCGCCTTCGGGGTCGGTGCACTCCCTGCCGCCAGAGCGAGGGCGCCGGCCTCCTCGACCTCGGCGAAGGGCTGGTCCAGCGCGACCGTATCGCCCTCGGCCACCAGCTGCGCGACCAGCACGCCATCGGCCATCGCCGGCACCTCGACCACGGTCTTGTCGGTCTCGACCTCCATCAGCACGTCGCCGCGCCGATAGGCCGCGCCCAGCGCAACCAGCCAGGCGGTGACGCGGGCCTCCTCCATGGTCTCGCCCAGGCGCGGCAGGGTCAGCGTCACGCGGCCCATGGCGGAGCCTTTCGCGTCACCAGCCAAAGGGCCGTGTCGTGGATCAGGTCTGCCGAGGGGATCGAGCCCCGCTCCAGCGCCGGCGAGACCGGGATCGGGATGTCCTCGCCGCCCAGCCGCAGGATCGGCTCTTCCAGCCAGTCGAAGCACAACTCGCCCAGCCGCGCCGCAATCTCCGAGGCGACCGAACCGGTCACCACGGCTTCGGTCACCACCATCGCCCGGCCGGTGCGACGCAGGGCCTCGACCAGCGGCGCCTCGTCCAGCGGGTTCAGACAGCGCAGGTCGATGACCTCGGCCTCGACCCCGGCGGCGGCCAGACGTTCGGCGGCGGCAAGGGTTTCGTGCAGCATCCGGCTGTAGGTCAGGATCACCAGATCGCGGCCCCTGCGCCGCGTCACGGGCTGGCCCCAGGGCGCATCGGGGCGGGCGGGGTCAAGCGCGCCCTTCAGCGTGTAAAGCCCCTTGTGTTCGATCACCACCACCGGGTCGGGCTGTTCAAGCGCGCCTCGCAGCAGGTGATAGGCGTCGTTCACCGTGGCGGGCATCACCAGCCGCAGGCCGGGGACGTGCATGATCCAGGCCTCGAGGCTCTGGCTGTGCTGGGCGGCCGCCGACCGGCCCGTGCCGCCTTGCGTCCGCAGCACCATCGGCACGCCGATCTGGCCGCCGAACATGTAGCGGCTTTTCGCGGCCTGGTTGGCGATCTGGTCCATCGCCATGCCGGCGAAGTCCACATACATCAGTTCTGCCACCGGACGCAGGCCGGTCATCGCCGCGCCGATCGCCGCGCCTATGATCGCGGGTTCGGAAATCGGCGTGTCGATCACCCGGTCCGCGCCGAAAAGGTCGATCAGCCCCTTGGTCACGCCATAGGCGCCGCCGTAAAGCCCGACCTCCTCGCCCATCAGGATGACCGAAGGGTCGGCCTCCATCGCATCCAGCAGCGCCTGGCGGATCGCCTCGCGATAGGTCGTCTCGGTCATGCGCGTGCCTCCTCGGCCAGGACCGCGGCCAGCCTGCGGGACTGCGGGCGGGGAGCGGGCGTGCCCGGGGCATAGACATCCTCGAACATCGTCGCCAGCGCCGGGGCCGTGGCGCCGAGCGCATGGGCAAGGGCCGCGTCCATCTCGGCGCCCGCCTCGGCGTCGATCCGGGCAAGGTCGTCCTCGGGGGCCAGGCCCTCGGCCAGCAGCCGCGCCCGCGCCCGGGCCACGGGGTCGCGCTGGCGGCCCTCGGCCTCTTCCTCGGCCGTGCGATAGGGCGACTTGTCCATCCGGGCATGGCCGTAGAAGCGGTAGGCGTCGATCTCCAGGAAGCCCGGCCGGCCCTGCCGCGCATCGGCAACCAGAGCACGCGCGGCATCATGCACCGTCTCGACCTCGGCGCCATCAGCCCGCGCCGCGGCCAGACCGAAGGCCGCCGCCCGCGCCGGGAAATCCCGGTTCCCGGCGGACCGGTCCACCCGCGTGCCCATGCCGTACTGGTTGTTGATGCAGCAGAAGATCACCGGCAGGCGCCAGAGTGCCGCCATGTTCATCGATTCGTAGAGGATCCCCTGGCTCATCGCGCCATCGCCGAAGAAGGCGACCGAGATCTGCCCCTCGCCCCGGTTGCGGTAGGTCAGCCCCGCACCCACGACATGCGCGATGCCGCCGCCCACGATGGCATTGGCCCCCAGATGCCCCAGCGCCCGGTCGGCGATGTGCATCGACCCGCCCTTGCCCCGGCAATAGCCGTCCGCCTTGCCGGCGATCTCGGACATCATCCGGTTCGGATCGGCCCCGCGGCCCAGGAAAACGCCATGGCCGCGGTGGTGCGTGGTGAAGCTGTCGCCCTCGCGCATCGCATCGGTCAGGCCCACCACGGCCTCTTCGCCGATCGACAGGTGCAGCATCGACCCCGCGCTGCCGCCCTTCAGGAACAGCTCTCCCACGCGCTCCTCGAAGGACCGGATGCGCCGCATCATGCGATAGCGCGACAGGGCGCCGGTGTTGGCCGTCTGCGCGGGGGCGTTCATTCGGGGGCTCGCAGGGGTTTCAGGGCGGCATAGGCCGCGCGGTAACGGTCGTAGATCGGGCCATAGGCGGCATGGGCGTCCATGTCGGGCTCGACCCGGCGCGCGGTGCGCACCATCGCGGCGCAGGCCGCGTCGATGGTGGGGAAATGGCCCGCGCCGACCGCCGCCAGGATCGCCGAGCCAAGCGCGGGGGCCTCGGGTTCCTCGGTCAATTCCAGCGCCAGGCCCAGCGTGTCGGCATGGACCTGCAGCCAGAAGGGCGACCGGGTCGCACCGCCCGCCACCACGATCCGCCGCGCGGTGAATGCCGACCCGAAGGCCTCGACAATGGCGCGGGTGCCGAAACAGACCGACTCGACCAGCGCCCGGTAGACATGCGCCGGCGTGTGTTTCAGGCTCAGCCCCGTGATCGCACCCCGCGCCAGCGCATCGGTGTGCGGCGTCCGGTTGCCCTGGAAATGGTCCACGGCGAGCAGCCCCTCGGCCCCCGGCGGCAGCGCCGCGGCCTGGGTGTTCAGCGTATCGAAGTCCAGATGCTCGGCGAAATTGCGCTTGAACCAGGCGATCACCGACCCGGTCGAGGTCTGCCCGCCCTCGATGATCGGCAGGCCGGGATAGACGCAGTCCATGTAGGTGCCCCAGATCCCCGGCGCGTGGACCGGGCGTTCGGCCACCCCGAGTTGCAGGTGCGACGAGCCGGTAATCAGCGCCAGATCCCCCGGCCGCGTGACGCCAAGGCCGATCATCCCGATGAAGGCATCCGCCCCGCCCTGCACCACCGGCAGCCCCACCCGCAGGCCGAGATGCCGCGCGGCGGCCTCGGTAAGGGGGCCGATCACCTGCCCCGGCGCTACGATCTCAGCCGGCCAGCGGTCTTTGAGGTCAGACAGCCCCAGCCGCTCCAGCATCGACAGCGGCCAGCCGCCGTGGTCGGTCTGATAATGCCAGCGCATCGTGACATTGTTCAGCGAGGCGACCCAGCGCCCGGTCAGCCGCAGCGTCAGAAAATCCTGGTATTCCCCCACCATCGCGGCCCGCGCCCAGAGGTCGGGCTGATGACGCTTGATCCACAGCGCCTTGGGAATCATCCATTCCGGGCTGACCGGTCCCGCGCCGCCGCCGTTCAGCCGCAAGGCCGGGTCGCCGCAGGCCGCCACCTCGGCGGCCTCGTGGTGCGCGCGCACGTCCATCCACAGAAGGCAGGGCCTGAGCGGCCGCCCCTCGGCATCGAGCGCGACCACGGTGCAGGAGGTCGTGTCGCAGGCCAGGCCCGTGACCTGGTCGGGCGTCACCCCCGCTGCAGCCATCGCCTCGCGCACGGCCACGCCGGCCGCATGCCACCAGTCGTCGGGGTTCTGCTCTGCCTGCCCGGGCTGGGGAAAGGCCGTGGCATAGGCCCCCTTGCCCACCCCGCGCGACCGGCCGGACAGGTCGAACACATGCGCCCGCAGCGACTCGGTCCCCCCATCGATGCCGATGACATAGGTCATGCCTTGCGCCTTGGTTTCTGCACCTGCAATGCTGCGTCTGCAACTATGTGCAGCAATCGCACATTTGTTGATAGCCATTGACGAAGGACCGCGTCAAGTGGCTAGATGCCGGCGGTACGGCCGGGAACGGAGGGCGGGGCGCGCATGTCGGCGGGCGGCAGGGAAACGGACGACATGGTCCAGGCGACCTGGCTCTACCACATCGGCCAGATGAGCCAGGAAGAGGTCAGCCGCCGCATGGGCCTGTCGCGTTTCAAGGTGCTGCGGCTGTTGCAGGACGCGCGCGACCTGGGCCTTGTCCGCATCAGCATCGAGCATTGCACCACCGGCACGCTCGCGCTGGCCGACCGGCTGACGGAGCGTTTCGGCCTGACCGAGGCGATGGTGGCCCCCGATGCGGGCGAGGATCCCGCCGCCGGGCGGCGTGCGGTCGGGCAACTGGCCGCCGGCTGGCTGGCGCGGATCGGCCGCGAGGGGCGGCTGACCATCGGCATGGGATGGGGGCGCACCGTGGCGGCCATGGCCGATGCGCTGACCGGCCTGCGCAACCCCGATCTCTGCTTCGTGTCGCTGATGGGGTCGATGACCCACACCTCGGCCACTTCGCCCTTCGATGTCTGCGTGCGCCTCGCCGCGCTGACCGGGGCGCGGGCGGTCTTCCTGCCGGCCCCCTTCCTCGCCGACACGCCCGCGGATGCCGCGCTGATCCGCGGCCAGCGCCTGGTGCGCGAGGCGCTGGAGGCGGCGCGGGCAGCCGAACACATGGTGATCTCGGTGGGCGAATGCAACCCCGAGGCGCTGTTGCAATCCAGCGGCATCCTGACCCCGGACGAGGCCGCAGGGCTGATCGCCGTGGGCGCCGTGGCCGACACCACCGGCAAGTTCTTCGCCGCCGACGGCAGCCTCGCGCCCACCGAGTTGAACCTGCGCGCGCCTTCGATCGACCTCGACGACCTCTATCGGTCGGATGTGGTGGTGCTGTCGTCCGGCGCGGGCAAGGCCGCCGCGCTGCGCGCCGTGCTGGCGGCGGGTTTCGTCAACCGGCTGATCGTGGATGAGCCCCTCGCGCGGGCCTTGTTGCAGGAGGAAGCGGCATGAAAGGATTTGGCGTCCATACCTCGATGTGGACGATGGCCTGGGACCGGCCCGGCGCCGAGCGCGCGGTCAGCGCCTGCAAGGCGCTTGGCTTCGACTTCATCGAGATCGCACTTCTGTCGCCCGAGAAGGTGGACACCGCCCATTCCCGCGCCCTTCTGGAACGCGAGGGCATGCCCGCCGTCTGCTCGCTGGGCCTGCCCGAGGGCAAGCGCGCCTCCTCCGACCCCGAGGCCGCCATCGCCTTCCTGCGCCATGCGCTGGACCAGTGCGCCGCGATCGGGGCAGAGGCCCTGACCGGCGTCACCTATGGCGGGATCGGCGAACGCAGCGGCCAGCCCCCGACCGAGGCCGAACGCGACAATGTGGCCCGGGTCCTCACCGCCGCGGCCGCCCATGCCCGCAAGCACGGGATCGCCTTCGGGATCGAGCCGGTGAACCGCTACGAGAACCACATCCTCAACACCGGCTGGCAGGCGGTGCAGATGATCGAGAAGGTGGGGGCAGACAACATCTTCATCCACCTCGATACCTACCACATGAACATCGAGGAACGCGGCATGGCGCTTGGCATCCTCGATGCCGGGCCGCACCTGCGCTATATCCACCTGTCCGAAAGCGACCGTGGCACGCCGGGGGAAGGCAACGTGCGCTGGGACGAGGTCTACGGGGCGCTACGGGCGGTGGGCTTCACCGGCGGGCTGGCGATGGAAAGTTTCATCGACATGCCACCCGAGGTGTCCTTCGGCCTGTCGGTCTGGCGCCCGGTCGCCGAAAGCCGCGACGTGGTGCTGGAACGCGGCCTGCCCTTCCTGCGCAACAAGGCGCGGCAATACGGGCTGTGGCCTCGGGCATAAGGCTGTCTGGCACAAGACGCGGAAGAACCGACAGGCACAGCCCGGGCGCAATGCAGCCCAGGCGGGCGGCCGGCGGCAGGACCATGACCGCCCGCCAGGCCTCCCGCGCAGCCGCTCGACAACCCGGCGCACCTGACCTTGCAACGCCCGCGCCGCTGCTGTCGGCCCCCTCCCCGGCGGTCTGTGCAGGGACGGATCGTCGACGAACCTGTCGCGCAGTCGCCTCATCGACCGGCTGATCGCCAAGTGCGCCAGGCCCGCCTCTGCCGCCACCTCCGCAGAGTTACGGTGACGCATGAGACAGGGGATCAACGGAAGCAACGCCAGATCTGGCTGCCCGAGGTGCGGCAGCGATCATGCCGCCTCGCAGGAATGTCGGCCCCTGGAGATCCGACACCGCCGGGTCGATCGCGCTCAATAAGACCTCGCACCGGTCGAAGCGCGTTGGTCGAACCATCTGGCGACGATGGCGAGCGGCCAGCCCGTCACCGGTCCGGGAGCGGCCCCAAACGATATCACCGGCAAGATCGTGCAGAACCCAAGATGCGTTGAGTTGAACCTCTCGACCAGGACTCTCCGCGAGCGACTTGGACCGTCAGGTCGCCGAGACCCGGCTCAGTGACATTCGCAGGCCCACTCGACCGGGTGACTTTCGCCTGCTCGTCCCCGAGCAGCTTCACCGCCACAGACTTCCCGTCAAAAGGATCGCGGGATGGGTCTGTCCGGGGAAAGGGGGCGTCCGGCATTCCGTCATTTCGGGCAGCGGAGCCCGTCGGGCCTGCCGGACGTGCGGCTTCAGGCCTCGGCCCAGAGCCCTTCGTCACGAACGATCTTATAGGCCTCGTCGAGCGACTTGCGGGCGCGCTCGATCAGCACGTCGATCTCTTCTGGCTTGATCACCAGCGGCGGGGCGATGATCATCCGGTCGCCGACATGGCGCATGATCAGGTTGTTGGCAAAGCAGCGCTCGCGGGTCTTGTAGCCCACGGTCCCGGCCTCGGACGCGAACTTCGCCCGCTTGGCCTTGTTCGGGGTCAGCGCGATGGAGCCCATGAGGCCCACCAGCTTGGCCTCGCCCACCATCGGATGGTCGGTCAGCGCCTCCCAGCGTTCCTTGAGGTAAGGATGCGCCACGTTCCGCACATGCTCGACGATCTTCTCGTCCTGCATGATCCGCAGGTTCTCCAGCGCGACGGCACAGGCGACCGGGTGGCCGGAATAGGTGTAGCCGTGGAAGAACTCCCCCGCCCCGCCGACGACATTCGCCACCTCGTCGCAGACGATGCTGCCCCCGATCGGCGCATAGCCCGACGACAGGCCCTTGGCGATGGTCATGATATGCGGCTTGATGTCGAAGGTCTGAGACCCGAACCAGTTGCCGGTGCGCCCGAACCCGGTGATGACCTCGTCCGCAATCAGCAGGATGCCATACTTGTCGCAGATGCGCTGGATTTCCGGCCAGTAGGTCCTGGGCGGCACGATCACGCCGCCCGCGCCCTGGATCGGCTCGCCGATGAAGGCGGCCACGTTGTCGGGCCCGACCTCGAGGATCTTCTTCTCCAGTTCCTGCGCCCGGGCGAGGCCGAATTCGTCCTCGGACATGTCGCCGCCCTCGCCCCACCAGTAGGGCTGGTCGATATGCTCGATCCCGTCGATCTTGCCGCCGTGCGCGTGGATCGGCTTCATGCCCCCAAGGCTGCCCCCGCCCATGGTCGAGCCATGATAGCCGTTCCACCGCGCGATGATGGTCTTGCGCCAGGGCTTGCCCATCACGTCCCAGTAGCGCCGCACCAGACGGATGTTGGTGTCGTTCGCTTCCGACCCCGAGCCCGCGAAGAAGACGTGGTTCAGATCGCCCGGCGCCAGCTTCGCGATCTCGGCCGCCAGCGCGATGGCCGGCACATGGGTGGTCTGGAAGAAGGTGTTGTAATAGGCCAGCTCCTCCATCTGCCGCGCCGCGACCTGGGCCAGTTCCTTGCGGCCATAGCCGATGTTCACACACCAGAGCCCCGCCATCCCGTCGATGATCCGGTTGCCCTCGCTGTCGGTCAGCCAGACGCCCTCGCCCCGGGTGATGACCCGCGCGCCCTTGGCCGCCAGCCCCGCCTTGTCGGTGAAGGGATGGAAATGGTGCGCCGCGTCCAGCCGCTGCAACTCGGCCGTGGGCATGTGGTTGGTGATCATGTTCATGGGCAGACCTCGCGGGAATCGGCAGGGCCTAATGCCCCGTCTTGCTCACAGGATATGATCAAACACGCCGGCGTTCAAGAAATTTGATCAAATTTGTCCGCTAGCTATCTTCATTTGCCCTTTTCTCAAATACTCCGGGGGTTTGGGGGCAGCGCCCCCATGCCCGAGGAGGAGGCGCAGGCCGACGACGAGAGGAAAGCCTCGCGCCGCAAGGCGCTCAATTCGACAGCCGTCAATGCCCCTCGGCCAGCGCCTGCCGGACGTGATCCACGCCCTGCTGGATGTCTTCCCTGATGGCCCGCGCCAAAGCCTGCGCATCCCCCGCCCGCATTGCCGCCAGCGCCTCGCGGTGGAGGTCGGGTGCCGCCTCGCGGCCGTAGCGGTCGATCACCGCCCGCAGGCTCGGCCCGGCCCGCAGCCACAGGGACCGCGCGAGGTCCAGAAGCACCGGGGCCTCCGCCGCCTCGTAGAGCGCGAAGTGGAAGGCATGGTTCGCCGCGAGGTAATCCGGCAGCTTGCCTGCCTCGATCGCCCGGTTCACCGCCCCGTCGATTGCCTCCAGCCGGTCGATCTGCGCCTCGGTCAGCCTGGGCGCCGCCAGTTCCGCCAGCTTCGGCTCGATCGCCAGCCGCGCGAAGGCCACCTGTTCCAGCATCTCCGCCGAAAGTTCCGGCACCGCCACGCGCCGGTTCCCCTGCGGCAGAAGCGCGCCCTCCGCCGTCAGCCGCCGGATCGCCTCGCGCACCGGGGTCATGCCGGCGCCCAGATCCGCAATCAGTCCCTGGATCGTCACCGGGGCGCCCGGCGCCAGGTGCCCGAACAGGATCATGTCGCGCAGCCGCGCATAGGTGACCTCGTGGCTTGGGATCTTGCGGGTGTCGGCGTCCATCGGGGCTCCCTTCGGCTTCGCCCTTTATGACGCCATCCAACCGGCAATCAAGAGTTGATCAAATCCGCCCGCGCAATTCCTCAATCCGCTTTGGGCGCATAGCGGAAGCGGGTCACATCCGCCGTCCAGCCCTGCCCCGTCAGGTCATGCGCGACCACGCCCACGAAGGCGCCGGTGAAGCTTGCATGCTCTCCCCGCCCGCCCTCGTCCGACACGACCGAGGCATCCAGTTCCGGCCCGACCCCCACCCCGTTCACGCGGAACCGCTGCACCGCGCGATCGACCGAGACCCCCAGCGTCACCTTGCCCTCGGCCACCGGGAACCGCCCGTGGAAGGTCAGCGCCTCGCCCGGCCAGTCGCCGAGGCAGGAGACCAGCGTCACCACCCGCTCACCCCCCTCGCGCGTGACCAGCGCCGCATGGAACTTGTGCCGGTTATAATAGGTGATCAGCCCCGCGGCCCGCTGCCAGTTGGGCGGGTCGGCCACGACCTCGCACTCCGCCTCGTAGGAGGGCTCGTCCTGCCGCCGCGCCACCAGCGACTGCTCGAACCAGGACCCCAGGCTTTCCCGCCCGATCAGTCGCAGGGCGCTGCCGGTCATGCGGAAGATCCGTTCCGGCTCGGGCGTGCGCAGCCACTGGAAATCCGGCGGCAGGGCCGCGCCAGTGAAATCATGCTCCACGGGACCGGGCACGACCCGCTCCACCGGCAGATCGACCGTGGTCGGCGGCAGCATGCCCCCGTCCTTCAGCCAAAGCCAACCATCGCGCCAGACGACCTCGGCCAGCCCCGTCTCGCGCCCCGTCGCGCAGAACAACCCGCGCGGACCCTTCTGCGGCCGCCCGCAGAGGAAGGAATGCCAGAACCGCCCGTCGTGGCCTTCGACATACTGACCATGCCCCATCCGCTGGATCGGGTTTTCCGGGTTGAAGCGCGCGGTGATCACATGCTTCTGCGGATGCGTCTCGTAAGGCCCCCGGATGTCCCGCGACCGCGCCAGCGTGACCGCATGGTCATAGCCCGTCCCGCCCTCGGCCGTGGACAGGTAGTAGTATCCGTCATGCCAGAACAGATGCGGCGCCTCGGTCAGCCCGAGGTCGGTGCCGGTATAGATCGTCGTCACCTCGCCCAGCAGACCCTTCTCCGGGTGCCATTCCTGCAACTCGATCCCGTCGAACAGGTCGTTGGCCGGGTTCAGCCCCGTCCCCTTGCCGCGATGGTTCCAGCGCATGTTGACGAACCACTTGCGCCCGTCGCGGTCGTGGAAAAGCGACGGATCGAAGCCCGAGGAATTGACATAGGTCGGGTCCGACCACTCGCCGTCCACCGTCTCGCAGGTGACGATGTAGTTGTGCGCGTCCTTGAAGGCGCCATCCAGCCGCTTGACGTCGGTGTAGACCAGCCAGAACTTCCCGTCCGCCCAGGACAGGCAGGGTGCCCAGATCCCGCAGCTGTCGGGGTTGCCGCGCATGTCCAGCTGCTTCGCCCGCCGCAACGGACGCGCCACCAGCCGCCAGTTCACCAGGTCGCGGCTGTGGTGGATCTGCACCCCCGGATACCATTCGAAGGTCGAGGTCGCGATGTAATAGTCCTCGCCCACGCGGCAGAAGCTCGGGTCGGCATTGAAGCCGCGGATCACGGGGTTTTCCAGCATCGTCAACCTCTTGTCATGGATACGGGCGGAGGGACCCCTCAATCCCCCCGCCCGTGACGACCCGACCGGCAGGGAGGTGCCGGGCACACGGGCCGGTTCTCAGCGCAGAAGCGCCCGCGCCTCCGCGGGCGAGAGCGCCGCCGGCCGGGTGCAGTTGGTGGTCAGGGTGATAAACTCCCCCGTCTCACCCGATTTCAGGCAGGCGGTCATCACATCCACCCCGTGCAGGGTCCGCTCCAGCGAGCAGCGCGCATCGCGGCCCTCTTGCAGCGCCGCCACCATGTCGGCCAGGCCCGCGGTGCGGTAGTTCGCCAGCGGACCGCGCTGCGGATGCTCCTGGTTCGGCACGCCGAAGGGGTGATCCCAGGGCGCGACCTCGGTCAGGTTGCCCGCGCGGTCCGCCACCTCGACCGTGCCCCCGAAGAAGTTCGGGTCGGGGACATAGAGCGTGCCCTCGGTGCCGTAAAACTCGAAATGGTTGCGCTTGTGGTGCCAGACGTCCCACGAGGTCGTCAGGTTCACCACCGCGCCGTTGTGGAACTCCAGCAGCGCGTGGATGTTCGTCGGCGTCTTTACCGGGATCTGCTGCCCCGCCCGCGCGCCCGAGCCGATGGTGCGGGTCGGTGTGGCCGATGAGGTGATCGCGCCCACCCGTTTCACCGGGCCGAGGAAGTTGATCAGGTTCGCCACATAATAGGGCCCGAGGTCCAGCATCGGCCCCGCCCCCGGCAGGAAGAAGAACTCGGGGTTCGGGTGCCAGCCTTCCGGCCCGTGGTTCTGAACGCAGGCGACCGCCGTGGTGATCGTGCCGACCTTGCCCTCGTCGATCAGCGCCCGGGCCTGCTGATGCGCCCCGCCCAGGAACGTGTCCGGCGCGCAGCCGACCGCGAGCCCCTTCGACGCCGCAAGATCGCGCAGGGTCTTGCCCTCTTCCAGCGTCAGGACCAGCGGCTTTTCCGAATACGCGTGCTTGCCCGCCTCGAGGATCCGTTTCGTCACCGGATAATGCGCCTCGGGGATGGTCAGGTTGATGACAACGTCCACGTCCCTGTTGGCCAGCAGGTCATCGACGCCTTGGGCTCTCACGTTGAACTCCTCGGCCCGCGCTTTTGCCGCCTCCATGTTCACGTCGGCGACGGCCCGCACCTCCAGTCCCTTGAACAGCGGCGCCAGCCGCAGATAGGCGCTGGAGATGTTGCCCGCCCCGATTATCCCGATCCCAAGATTTGCCATTTTTCCTCTTCCTCAGAAAGCTTTGGCCGAAGCGATCGACCGGGTTGCGAACCGCGCGTCGTCCTTCGGATTGTCGTGTTCCATGACGAAGTGCCTGACCCCGATCCTGCGCAGTGCGGCCATGATCGTTTTCCAGTCCACCGTGCCGTGACCCACGTCAGACCAGCCGTCCTCGTCCCTGTTCTCCCCGGCCGGGGCGATGTCCTTCACATGCGCCGCGGTGATGCGGTCCTTGTATTTCTCGATCCAGGCGAGCGGGTCCGCGCCACCCCGGATGACCCAGGCCACGTCCATCTCCCATTCCAGCCCCGGCCCGCCCTCGAAGATGCGGTCCTGCGGCATCGACCCGTCGGCCAGGGCCTTGAACTCGAAGTCGTGGTTGTGCCAGCCGAACCCGTAACCGGCGGCCTTGTAGGGCGCACCCGCCTTCTGCAGCCGCGCGCCGAAGGCCTTCCACCCCGCTGCATCGGTCGGGCGGTCGTCAGGCATGATGTAGGGGCAATACAGCCGCTCCATCTTCAGCGCCTTGGCGATGCCGAGGACCTTGTCCACCTCGGTCTCCAACTGCTGCAGGCCGAAATGCCCCGTGGGCATCGTCAGCCCCGTGGCCTTCAGGCCCTCCGCCGTCGCCGCGACCGCCGCATCGTCGGCGTAAAGCGCGCCATAGCCTTCGACGCCGGTGTAACCCGCCTTCGAGACCATCTCGAAGGTCCGCGACATCGGCGGGAAGTTGCGCGAGGAGTAAAGCTGATAGCTGAACATGGGGGGTCCTTTCGTCAGCCGCCATAGGTGGCGGAATGGAGATCGCGGAGGGTGAAGGTCGGGACCGCCGAGGCATCCTCGGGGGTGAAGGTGATCGTGGCCGGATGGCCCGGAAACAGGGTCACGGCGTTGGTGGAGAAGCGGCCCGGAACTTCAGATTCTACCGCAACAAACGGGGCGAGTACCTTGACCTGCACCGTCAATTTCCACAGGTCGCCTTCGCGCCGGATATCCGCCGTCAGGCCCGAGGGCAGAAGATCATAGGCCTTCCAGGGCTGCGGCGCATGGACATCCCCGCCCTGCGCATCGCCCGACCAGGTGAAGGCCAGCACCTCGCCCGCCCCCAGCGCCTCGGCCGCCAGCGTCAGCACCGGCACGGCAGCATCGGTCGGAACCGTGACCGTCGTCTGCGCCAGCTGCCGTGTCGTCCCGTCCATCGCCGCCGCGTTGGCTGTCACGGTGATCGTCACCGGCCCCGCCCGGTCGTTCACCGCCCGCAACTCGACGCCCCCGTCCTTCGGCACCGCCGTCACCAGGACCGGCGCATAGAACCGCGCGGCCATGTGATGCAGCAGCTTCCAGTTCCCGCCGTGATCCAGGCTTGCCCAGGAACAGACCGGCCAGGTGTCGTTCAGCTGCCAGTAGAGCGTCCCCTGGCAATGCGGCTTGAGGCTGCGCCAATGCGTCACCGCCGTCTTGATCGCCAGGGCCTGCTGGACCTGGGAGACGTAGACGAAGTTCGGGAAATCCACCGGAAAGCGGAAATAGCGGAACACCGTCTCGGCGATCCGCGCATTGCCGCCGGGGTTCTTCTGGTGGCTCTCCATCACCGGGCTGGCGATGTTCCAGTCGGCCGCGTCGGCAAACCGCCGGATCGCCGACAGCGAGGGGTAGGACTGGAAGCCGAATTCCGAACAGAACCGGGGGCTTACGTCCCGATAATGGTCGAAGTCGCGCCCCTCGTGCCAGACGCTCCAGAAATGCATGTCGCCCGACGAGTCGTCATGCCACGCGTCGCCGAAGGCCAGCGGCCCCGGGCTTGGCGAGGACGGCCACCAGTTCGCCCCCGGCAGCGTGTCCAGAAGCGCCGCCTCGACCGTGCGATTCAGCCGGTCGTAGTTCACCAGATAGCGGTCGCGATCCTTCCGGCTTTCGGGGAACCAGGTCAGCGCCCCGATCAGCTCGTTGTCGCCGCACCAAAGGGCGATGCAGGCGTGGTGGCTGATCCGGCCGACCACGTCGCGGACCTCGGCATCGACCTCGGCAAGGAACTCCGGCGTGGACGGATAGAGATGGCAGGCAAACATGAAGTCCTGCCAGACCATCAGCCCCAGTTCGTCGCAAAGGTCGTAGAACCAGTCCGGCTCATACCGCCCGCCGCCCCAGATGCGGATCATGTTCATGTGCGCATCGACCGCCGATTGCAGCAGCCCCCGCACGCCTTCGGGCGTGATCCGCCCGAACAGCGCATCCGCCGGGATCCAGTTCGCCCCCTTGGCAAAGACCGCGCGACCGTTGACCTGCACACCAAAGGACCGCCCCGCCGCATCCGGCTCGGACACAAGCTTCATGTCCCGCAGACCGATCCGCTTGACCACCTTCGCCCCGCCGCCAGTCAGCACCAGGTCATGCAGCACCTGCGCGCCCTGACCTGCCGGCCACCACAACACCGGGTTCGGGATCACCAGCGACAGCTCCGCAACGCCATCCGTGACGCGCGCGATCTGCGTGACTCCACAAAGACTTGCCGTCACATCCTCAGACGTCGCATGAACCTTCAGCCGCACTTCCACGCGGCCCTCGGAGTGCACCTGATCCACCAGCACATCGCCGATCCGCGGCCCCACCGGCTCCAGCCGGACGCAGCCCGACACCCCGAAGATGCCGAGGGCAATGTTCCAGTCCCAGCCGAAGTCGCACTGCTGTTTGCGCAGCATGTTGTTGAAGGCAATCGCCCCGTTCACCTGCTGATAGGGGATCGGAAACGGCATCCGCGCCGCCCGCACCAGCGCCTCGCGCACCGGAGAGCGGAAGTGGATCTCCACCGCGTTCTCCCCGGCCTTCAGCGCCGAAGACACGTCCACCCGCCAGCGCCGGTGCACATTGGCCGCCGACAGGACAGGAACCCCGTTCAGCCGCACCTCGGCCACGGTGTCCAGCCCCTCGACCACCAGGTCCGAGGGCTGGCCGTCATGCACAAAGACCCGCCGCGCAACCCAGTCGCGCTCGCTGACCCATCGGCACTCATACTCGTTCCGGCCCCAGTAGGGCTCGGGGATCACACCCGCCTTCACAAGCGCGGAAACCCCGTCGCCGGGCAGGTCGAAGGCCACGACATGGGCGCCGCTTTCATCCGAAAGCGTCCAGCACCCCGCCAGATCGAGCATGGTTCAGATCCTCTGTTCCGTCTTCGCGTCGAAGAGCGAGGCCTTGGGGATATCGAGCCCCAGATGCACCTTCGTTCCCGCGGGGATCCGGCCCTCGACCGGCACTCGCACGCTCATGTTCGTCCCTTCGGCCTTCAGCCACAAAAGGCTGTCGGCGCCCAGGTTCTCGTCGATCTCGACCTCGGCCGGGATCGAGGGACCGGCCGGGGGCGTGGTGGAGACGGTGATATGCTCGGGACGGACGCCGAGGATCGCATCGTCGCGCTCCAGCACCGCGCCGCCGTCATAGCCGGACAGGTCGATCTTCGTCGCGCCGAACTGGAAGGCGCGGCCGCCGTCCACCGTGCGGCCCTTCAGGAAGTTCATCGACGGCGAGCCGATGAAGCCCGCCACGAACAGGTTCGCCGGGCGGTTGTAGATTTCCAGCGGCGCGGCAAGCTGCTGGATCACGCCGCCCTTCATCACCGCGATCCGGTCGGCGAGCGTCAGCGCCTCGATCTGGTCGTGGGTCACATAGACCATGGTGTTGCCCAGCTGGTTGTGCAGGCGCTTGATCTCGACCCGTAACTCGCTGCGCAGCTTGGCGTCCAGGTTCGACAGGGGTTCGTCGAACAGGAACACGTCCACGTCCCGCACCAGCGCCCGCCCGATGGCCACCCGCTGCCGCTGCCCGCCCGAAAGGGCCGCCGGCTTGCGGTCCAGCAGCGGCTGGATCTGCAGGATCTCGGCCGCGCGCGCGATGCGCTTGTCGATCTCGGCCTGCGGCACCCGGGCGTTCTTCAGGCCGAAGCTCAGGTTCCCCCGCACGGTCATCTGCGGATAGAGCGCATAGGACTGGAAGACCATCCCGATCCCCCGGTCCGAAGGCTCGGCCCAGGTGACGTTCCTGCCCTTGATCCAGATCTGCCCGTCGGTGATGTCGAGAAGCCCCGCCAGGCAGTTGAGCAAGGTCGATTTCCCGCAGCCCGAAGGCCCCAGCAACACCACGAACTCGCCCTCCTCGACATTCAGGTTCATGTTCTTCAGCACCGAGACCGAGCCGAAGTTCAGCGTCAGGTCCTTGACTTCAATCGAATTTCCCATGTGTCAGCCTTTCACGGCACCGGCGGCGATACCGCGCACGAAGAGTTTGCCAGAGACGAAGTAGACGATCAGCGGCACCAGGCCCGTCAGCAGGGTCGCGGCCATGTTGACGTTGTATTCCTTCACCCCCTGGACGGAGTTGACGATGTTGTTCAGCTGGACCGTCATCGGGTAGTAGGCGGGCTTGGTGTAGATCACGCCGAACAGGAAGTCGTTCCAGATCCCCGTCACCTGCAGGATCAGCGCCACCACGAAGATCGGCAGGCTCATCGGCAGCATGATGCGGAAATAGATGCCCCAGAACCCCGCGCCATCGACGCGCGCGGCCTTGAACAGTTCCTCCGGGATCGAGCTGAAGTAGTTGCGGAACAGAAGCGTCAGGATCGGCATGCCGAAGATCGAATGCACGATCACCAGACCCCAGAGCGATCCGTAAAGCCCCGCCTCGCGCAGAAGGATCACGATCGGATACAGCATGATCTGGTAGGGGATGAAGGACCCGAAGATCAGGATGGTGAAGAAGATGTCCGATCCCTTGAACTTCCAGTTGATCAGCGCGTAGCCGTTCACCGATGCGATGGCGATCGACAGGATCACCGAGGGCACGGTGATGATGACGCTGTTCCAGAACCCGCGGCTGAGGCCGTCGCAGTTCAGGCCGGTGCAGGCCTCGGACCAGGCCTTGACCCAGGGCTGGAAGGTGATCTCGACCGGCGGGGCGAAGATGTTGCCCAGCCGCACTTCGGGCATGCCCTTCAGGCTGGTCATCACCATCACCCAGAGCGGCAGGAGGTAATAGAGGCAGACCACGATCAGGATGCCGTAGAGCATGATGTTGCGCGGGCTGAGCGCGCGCTTGGGCCTCGCGCCGCGCGGGCCGGTCATGGCGGAACTCATCGAGATGTCAGCCATGCTTCTTGCCTCCGAATTCCAGATAGGCCCAGGGGATCAGCACGATCAGCACGCTGAGCAGCATCATGGTCGAGGCCGCGAAGCCCTGGCCAAGGTTCTGCGCCTGGAACATGTAGTCATAGACATACATCGCCGGCACCTGACTGGCGTTGCCGCCAGGCCCGCCCGAGGTCATGGCGACCACCAGGTCGTAAAGCCGGATGATCCCGCTCGCGACGATGACCAGCGTGGTGATGAAGACCGGCCGCATCATCGGGATCACCACGACCAGATAGGTCTTCCAGGTCGGGATCCCGTCCACCCGCGCGGCCTTCCATATGTCCTCGTCGATGCCGCGCAGGCCCGCCAGCATCAGGCACATGACGAACCCCGTGCCCTGCCAGAGACCCGCGATCAGCAGGCCATACAGCACCGTCTGCGGATTGTTCAGCGGGTCGAAGCTGAAGCTCGTCCAGCCCAGGTCGCGCACCACGCCCTCGATCCCGAACTGCGGGTTCAGGATCCACTGCCAGACCAGCCCCGTCACGATGAAGGAGAGCGCGAAGGGATACAGCATGATGGTGCGGAACGTGTCCTCGAAGCGGATCTTCTGGTCCATCAGCACCGCCAGCAGGAAGCCCATCGCGATGGTGAAGACCAGCGACATCACCCCGTAGAACATCAGGTTCTCGATCGAGACCAGCCAGCGGTTCTGCGACCAGAGCCGTTCGTACTGGTCCAGCCCCACCCAGCGCAGCCGGGGCAGGAGCTTGGAGTCGGTGAAGGAATAGACGACGGTCCAGATCGTGCCGCCGACAAAGACCACCAGGGCCGTCGCGATCATCGGGATCGCCGCGATCTTGGCGCTGATGTTGCGGGTCCACCGCGGTCGCGGCCTGGCCGCGGATGCTGTGCGGATTGCGTCCGCCTCGCTGCTGGCTGACATCGGTCCCTGCCCCCCTTTTGACTGTCAGGTGCGAAAAGGGGCCGCCCGCTACCGGGCGACCCCCTGTCGTCAAGTCAGTCTCAGAGACCCGATTTCAGGTTCTCGACCCATTTCGCATGGGCGTCTTCCGGCGACATGTCGGACTTCCAGAACTCGACCATCAGGTCCTCGTTCAGCTTCTGCACGTCCGGCGACCAGACCATGTCGCCCGAGGGAACGATGTTGCCGCCGGCGAGGATCTCCAGACCCTTCTTCATGCAGTCGTTGGCGGCCGCCATGTCGATGTCGCCGCGGATCGGCAGCGAGCCCTTCTTCAGGTTGAAGGCGACCTGAACCTCGGGGCTGACCAGAAGCGCAGCCAGGCGCTTCTGCGCGGCTTCCTTCTCGGGGTCGTTCAGTTTCGGGAAGTAGAAGGCGTCGCCGCCGGTCGAGATGTACTGGTTCAGGCCCAGGCCCGGCAGGCAGGTATAGTCCTTGCCGGCGACCTTCTCGGCCACCTGGAACTCGCCCTGCGCCCAGTCGCCCATGATCTGGCCGGCCGCGTCGCCGTTGATCACCATGGCCGTCGCCTGGTTCCAGTCCTGCACGTTCGACCCGCGCGCCAGTTCGCGGGCATCGGCCGCGGCCTTGAACACGGCCGCATATTCCGGGCCGGCCGCCACGTCCATGTTCTTGTCCACGTTCACGGCCTTCCAGGCGTCAAGCCCGGCCACGGCGATCTGCATCGCGCCGAAGGCGAGGTTCGACTGCCAGGGCTGGTTGCCCAGAGCCAGCGGGATCTTGCCCGCCTCGCGCACCTTCGGAGCGGTGGCGACGAACTCGTTCCAGTTGGTCGGAACCGGAATGCCCAGATCCTCGTAGATCTTGTTGTTCAGCCACAGCCATTCGGGCGAGTGGATGTTCACCGGCGCACAGTAGATCTTGCCGTCCACGGTGCAGGCGTCCAGAAGGCTCGGCGGATAGACGATCTCTTTCCAGTTGTTCGCCTCGGCCACGTCGGTCAGGTCCAGCATCAGCCCGGCCTCGACCAGTTCCAGCGCCTGCTGGCCGTGGTTGAACTGGGTGGCGCCCATCGGGTCGCCGCCGGTGATGCGCGAGATCATGATCGGACGCGCGGTGCCGCCGCCGCCCGCGATGGCGCCGTCGATCCACTTGTCGCCGCTCGCGTCGAAGGCCTTGGCCAGTTCGGCCACGGCCGCCGCTTCCCCGCCCGAAGTCCACCAGTGGGTGACCTCAAGCTCGGTGGCCATGGCGGGCATTGCCACGGACATCGCCAGAAGCGCCGTCATCCTGGAAAATTTCATACCGTTCCTCCCGGTTTCTAAAACGTTATAGAATTAGCCTATAACGTTATAGTTTTGCCGATCAACTGATCTTTTCGCTTGTCGCGCCCTGTGACACAAGTTTTCATGAGGGGGTGATCTGCGCCATTCCGCGCGGAATTCATCGGGTGAACTGGGGCAATGCCGCACTGCCGAAACAGCGTGAAACCCCTTGCCGGACGGGCGCTTCCCGGCACCGGAGCGTCCGGTAGCGCTGCATCTGCAAAGGGGACTGCCAACAGCGAATCACCTTCCGGGATTCGCCGGGGCCACATGGCCCGGCGCTCAGCCAACGGAGGCTGCGATGGCCGCCATCCCTGAACCCGCTGTCGCTGATTCGGACACCCGCCCGACGCTCAAGACGATCGCAGCCGCCACCGGCCTCGCCATTGCGACCGTCAGCCGGGCGCTGAAGGACGCCCCCGACATCGGCGAGGAGACCAAGCGCCGCGTGCGCGAGACGGCCGCGCTGCTCGGTTACCGACCGAACCGCGCCGGTGTGCGCCTGCGCACCGGCAAGACCAATGTGATCGCGTTGGTTCTGTCGACCGAAACCGACATCATGAATCACACCTCGCGCCTGATCTATTCGATCGCCAACGCCTTGCGTGGCACGGCCTACCACCTGGTCGTCATGCCCTTCTTCCCCGACCAGGACCCGATGGAGCCGATCCGCTACATCGTGGAAACCGAAAGCGCCGATGGCATCATCCTGAACCAGACCAAAGAGGACGACCCCCGCATCCGCTACATGCACGAACACGGCTTTCCCTTCGCCGCGCATGGCCGGACCGCAATGGGCATCGACCACCCCTTCTTTGATTTCGACAACGAGGCCTACGGCCGGCTTGGCGCCCGGACGCTGGCGGAACGCGGGCGGCGGCGTCTGCTCCTGGTCCCGCCGCCGCGCGCGCACATGTATGCCCGGCACATGACCTTCGGCTTTTCGGACGAGGCGGCGCTGCTCGGCGTCCCCTTCGAGGTGGCCGAGGGCGTGACTTCCGACAGCGGCGGCGAGGCGGTCGAGGCCGCGATAACCGCGCGCTTCTCGCAGCCCAATCCGCCCGACGGGATCCTGGTCGGATCGACCACCGCCGCCATGGCCGCCATCGCCGGGGCAGAACGCACGGGTCGCGTCCTGGGCCGGGATTTCGACCTGGTGGCGAAGGAAGCCATCGCCGTCCTGCGCCGGTTCAGGCAGGATGTGCTGATCGTGCGCGAGGATGTGGGGCGGGCCGGCGAATTCCTGGCCCGCGCCCTGGTGGCCGAGATCGACAAGCGCGACTGGGCCGAACGGCAGGGGCTGGAAGTCCCGGTCAAGGTGGAACAGGGCCGCCCGGCCCGGATGGGAGGAACGCAATGAAGACGATGAAGGGGCCGGCGCTGTTCCTGGCGCAGTTCGCCGGGGATGCTGCACCGTTCAACTCGTGGGGATCGATCACGAAATGGGCGGCCGACTGCGGCTATGTGGGCGTGCAGGTGCCGTCCTGGGACGGGCGGCTCTTCGACCTCGAGAAAGCGGCGGCGTCGAAGGACTATTGCGACGAGGTCAAGGGCGTCGCGGCCGAGGCGGGGCTGGAGGTGACCGAGCTTTCCACCCATCTCCAGGGCCAGCTCGTGGCCGTGCATCCGGCCTACGACACGGCCTTCGACGGCTTTGCCGCGCCCGCCGTGCGCGGCAATCCCAAGGCGCGGGCCGAATGGGCCGTCGATCAGGTGAAGAAGGCACTGACCGCGAGCCGGAACCTCGGGCTGACTGCGCATGCCACCTTCTCGGGCGCGCTCGCCTGGCCCTATCTCTACCCCTGGCCGCAGCGTCCGGCGGGGCTGGTGGAAGAGGCCTTCGACGAGCTTGCCCGGCGCTGGACCCCGATCCTGAACCATGCCGAGGAGATGGGCGTCGATGTCTGTTACGAGATCCATCCCGGCGAGGACCTGCACGACGGCGTCACCTACGAGATGTTCCTCGACCGCGTGAAGGGCCACAGGCGCGCCAACATGCTCTATGATCCCAGCCACTATGTGCTGCAGCACCTGGACTATCTGGAGCACATCGACATCTACCACGACCGGATCCGCATGTTCCACGTCAAGGATGCCGAGCTGAACCCGACCGGGCGGCAGGGCGTCTATGGCGGGTTCCAGTCCTGGGTGAACCGCGCGGGCCGCTTCCGGTCCCCGGGCGACGGGCAGGTGGATTTCGGGGGGATCTTCTCGAAGCTCACGCAGTACGGCTATGACGGCTGGGCGGTGGTGGAATGGGAATGCTGCCTGAAGCACCCCGAGGACGGCGCGCGGGAGGGAGCGGCCTTCGTCGCGGCCCATATCATCCGGGTGACCGAGAAGGCCTTCGACGATTTCGCCGATGCCGGGACCGACCGCGCCGCCAACCGGCGGATGCTGGGGCTTGACTGACAGGGCGGACCGGGGGGCCAGCCCCCCGGAACCCCCGGGATATTTCTGGACAGATGAAAGACGAGACGAGGTAAGCCATGCCCATCGACGCCGCCCATACCGCCCGCCCCGAACGCCTGCGCCTTGGCATGGTGGGCGGGGGACGTGACGCCTTCATCGGCGCGGTCCACCGCATCGCCGC
>NZ_JBKBLV010000028.1:0-54241 GCF_046295235.1 Tabrizicola flagellatus | reverse complement strand
CCGGTCAGCATCTCGCTGCGGCCGAGCTTCAGCACCTCGCCCAGACCCACCTCGCGCGCAACATCGGCGCAGGTCTCCTTGCGCACCAGCGCATTGAAGCGCGGGGCAAGCTGCCCCTCTCGCGCCTCGGGGTCGGCGGCCAGCAGCGCCTCGGCCATGACGAGGCCCAGCACCCGGTCGCCCAGGAACTCAAGCCGCTGGTTGTCGGGCCGGGTGGCGCTGCCGATCGAGGCGTGCGTCACCGCGCGCACCAGAAGCTCGGGCTTGCGGAACTGATGCCCCAACCGGGCCTGGAAGGCCAGGAGGTCGGCCGAAAGCCTCACTCGATCGCCCTCACTCGATCGCCTTGAAGAAGCGGTCGCCCCGCCAGGTCCAGACATAGAACAAGCTGCGCCCGGCCGAGGAGAATATGATCCGGTCCGCCCGGCCGATCAGGTATTTCGCCGGAAGGTAGCCGACCCCGCCCACCGATTGCGAGAACCGGCTGTCGGTGGAATTGTCGCGGTTGTCGCCCATCACGAAGTAATGACCCGGCGGAACGGTGAACACGTCCGTGTTGTCGCCCGGGCCGTTGGCGTCGATGTTCAACACATGGTGCTTGCGGCCCTCTGGCAGGGTCTCGATGAAGCGGGACTTCTTGCACATGCCGCCCTCGCCCACCGCGCCGTTCTCGCAACGCGGGCGGTTGCGCATCGGGCCCTGCGGCTCGTACACCTCTTCGAACACGCCGTCCGGTGTCTGCGGTGCCTCGACCCCGTTGATGTAGAGGATCCCCTCCTTCATCTGGATCTTGTCGCCCGGCAGGCCGATCAGCCGCTTGATGTAGTCGGTGCCCGCCGTCGGGTGCCGGAACACCACCACGTCGCCGCGCTGCGGTTCGGAGCCGAGGAAGCGGTCCTCGAAGGGGCAGAGGCTGATCGTGGTGAAGGGGATCTCGCAGGAATAGCGCGAATAGCCGTAGGCCATCTTGTTGACGAACAGGAAGTCGCCGATCAACAGAGTGTCCTTCATCGACTCGGATGGGATCCAGAACGGCTGGAAGAACACCGACCGGAACCCGATCGCGATGACCAGGGCCCAGAACACCGTCTTGATGGTCTCGACGATGCCGCCATCGCCCTTGTCCCTGCTCGCCATTGCCTGTCCTGCCTCATGCGCTTTGCCGCTTCTTGCGCGCAAGCGCGGGGCGAAGTCAAGGCAAGCGCGCCCGGCGGGGAATGGCGCTGTCGGGGACGTGAAGCTCGGCGCGGAAATCCGGGCCGCGCACCGGGGCGGTCACGGTCAGGGTCCAGACCCGATCGACCGGGGGCACATTGGTCAGGATCGTCTGCCTTGCGCCGGGCGGCGCGGGCGCGACCCGGGCGGCCTTCGCACGGCGCCGGCCCTCCGGCACCGGATCGGGACCTACCCGGCGCGGCACATCGAAGCGGAAGGCCAGGCCCTGCTGCGCGTCCGAGGCGGCGGGCAGTTCGATCTCGTGGCTCCAGACCGGAAACGAGCGCAGGCGCGGGCCGTCCTCGTTGTCCTCGAACATGTGCACGTCATGGCAGGTCAGCAGCAACCGGAAGGGGCCGGTCGCGGCGACGGGTCGGGCGCTGCGCAGCCGACCGGACAGCGGGCTTCCGGGGCGCAGATGGCCTGGGCCGTCAATCTCCAGCACGACCGCCCCGAAGGCGCGCTGGCGCAGGGCGGACAACGCCGCTGCGGCCCCGTGCCACAGGCCGACCGTGGCCAGAAGCACGATCAGGAACAGCATCGGATTGAAGGCTGGATCGTTGATGTCCAGCACCCAGGGCCGCCCCCAGGCCCAGAGCGCCCCCGCCCCCGCAAGGCAACCAAGGGCGATCAGTCCCGCCCGCGCCGCCTTGCCTGCGGATGATCCGATCATGCCCCTCCTCCCCACCGGCCCGACGGCATCCCCGACGGCGTCCATGCGCGGCATGGTGCCACAGCCTTTCAGCCGCGCAAGTCCCCCTGACCGCGCAGCGGCCGGGCCTCGATCACCACGAACGCCTGCGCCCAGGGGTGGTCGTCGGTCAAGGTGACATGGATCACCGCCTCGTGGCCCTCGGGTGTCATCGCCCGCAGCCGGTCGGCCGCCCAGCCCGTGACATGCATCACCGGCTGGCCCGAGCGCAGGTTGGTCACCGCCATGTCCTTCCAGGCGATCCCCATGCGCAGGCCGGTGCCCAGCGCCTTGGAACAGGCCTCCTTCGCCGCCCAGCGTTTCGCATAGGTCGCCGCCACCGCCCGCGCCCGGCCTTCCGCCTTGCGCTGCTCGACCGCGGTGAAGACGCGGTTCTTGAACCGTTCGCCATGGCGGGCGAGCACGGCCTCGATCCGCTCGATGTTGGCCAGGTCGGTGCCGATGCCCAGGATCATCGCATCCTTCCCGCAGCCGCGACCCGCGACCTGACGCCGTCCCGCCTCAGGCGCGTTCGATGCGACGCGCAGCCCAGACCAGCCCCAGAAGCGTCGCCCCGTCCGAGATCAGCTGCAGGCCCAGAAGCAGCCCCAGCGTGACCATCGCCGCCTGCCCGAAATTCGCGAAGATCACGATGCCAAGGACAAGCGACATCGCGCCCGACAACAGGACCATCCATTTCCAGTTGCTGGCCGGCATGCCAAGACCGGCCACCAGCTTGAAGGCGCCCGACACCACGAAGAGGATCGCCAGCAGGTAGGTCAGGCTGATCACCCCGGCCAGGGGATGCACCAGCAGGCTGATCCCGGCAAGGGCCGCCAGAACGGCCAGAAGCAGCGACCACAGACGATGGCTCCAATCCGTCTCGGCAACGACAGCGACCGCCTGGACGATCCCGAACAGCAAAAACATCCAGCCGGTAAGGATCGTCACCGCGATCGAACCGGCGACGGGATTGAGGATGGCGAAGAACCCGGCGACCACCGTGACGATCCCCAGGACGACAAGCAAGGTTCTGTTCTTCATGCGCAGCTCCCGATCCGGGCAGACAGGCGCCCGGTGCGGAAAGCCGACCATGCAATCGCAATCCGGTCAACTCGCATTTCACCTGCGCCCGGTAGGGCCCGTCGCGCATGGCTACAGACCGCGCGCCAGGTCCATCCGGCGGCGCATCTCCTCGATCGCTGGGCCGAGGCCGCGGAAGATCGCCTCGCCGATCAGGAAATGACCGATGTTCAGCTCCATCAGTTCGGGGATCGCGGCGATGGGCTCGACATTCTCGTAAGTGAGCCCGTGCCCGGCATGAACCTCCAGCCCCAGGCTTGCCGCCCGTTCCGCCCCGGCCCGCAGCGCCGCGAGCTCGCGCTCGGCCAGAGCGGTCTCGCCATCGGCCAGCAGGTCGGAATAAAGCCCCGTGTGCAACTCCACCACCGCCGCGCCGATCCGGGCCGAGGCCTCGATCTGGCGGGGATCATGGCTGATGAACATGCTGACCCGGCACCCCGCCTCGCGCAGGGGGGCGATGAAATCGGCCAGCCGGTTCTGGTCGCCGGCCACGTCGAGCCCGCCTTCGGTCGTCCGCTCCTCGCGCTTTTCCGGCACCAGGCAGACGGCATGCGGGCGGTGGCGCAGGACGATGGCCTGCATCTCGGCCGTCGCGGCACATTCGAAGTTCAGCGGGATCCCGATGCCCGCCATCAGCGCCTCGATGTCGGCGTCGCGGATGTGGCGGCGATCCTCGCGCAGATGCGCAGTGATCCCGTCCGCGCCCGCCGTTTCCGCCAGAAGTGCGGCGCGCAGCGGGTCGGGCCAGGCCGAGCCGCGCGCGTTGCGCACCGTGGCCACATGGTCGATGTTGACCCCAAGCCGCAGCTTTCCGCCGTCCCGTAGTGCCATCGTCTTTTCGCCTTTCGCAGAGTCCGTTGCCAGTCTAGGGGCTTCCGGGCGCGTCGTCATCGCCTTCGGCGTCGCCCTTCTCGCCGCGCAGCTTCAGTTTCGCCGCTGCCTCGGCCAGCTTGGCCCGCATCTTGTTGCGCCGTTCGGCGCGCTCATGCGCGGTGGCGGCACGGGCCTTCTGATAGGCTTCGACAAGCGGGATGGTGACGTAATAGGCGATGGCGCTGATGATGATTGCCGGGCCAAGCGCACCGATGAACCAGGGCAGGTAGATCTCGTTCCAGAACTGGACAAGCCCGTCCCAGCGCGCCTTTTCCGGGCCGAACAGCGACATGAAATTGAACCACAGATCGTGGCCGGCATTGTCCAGGGCATTCCAGATGTACTTGAAGTTCAGCGGCGCCTCGATCCCCAGGATCCAGTGCCCCAGCCAGACCGAAAAGACGGTGAATGGCGGGGTCGTCACCGGATTGGTGTTGAAGGTGCCCAGAAGCGCGGCCAGCACGTTGCCGCGGATCAGCCGGGCCATGCCCCAGGCCGCCAGGAACTGCATCCCCGGCAGCGGCAGGAAGCCGATGAAGAAGCCGGCAAAGACCCCGCGCGCCACCCGGTGCGGCTGGTCAGGCAGCCGCCGCATCCGGTAGACGACATAGCGGGTCGCCCGTTTGAAGCCGGACCGCGGATAGACCTGCTCGCGCAGCCATTCGCCCCAAGTCAACGGATCCCTGCGCTTGAAAACCAACTTCGTGCCTCTTGCCCCCGACTGCGCCCGTTGTGCTGGCCTAGGGCCGCCGTGTCAAATCCCGATGACGAGAGATCTGGGCCACGTCGGTTTCGGCTTCCAGCGCCGTCATCACCATGTGCAGGTGCTCTACATCGCGCAGGTCCACGTCAACAATGAGGCGATAGAAGTCCGGTTTTCTGTCGGTGAAGCGCAGGTCGGAGATGTTGGCCTTCTGCTCGCCGATCAGGGTGCAGATGCGGCCCAGGACTCCCGCATCGTTCGAGATCGTGAGGTCCAGGCTCACCGTGAACACCGGCTTGTGCCGGCCCGAATGCCAGTGCAGGTCCACCCAGCGCGAGGTCTGGTCCTCGAACTCTTCCAGCGCGGGGCAGTCGATGGCATGGACCACCACGCCCTGCCCCCGGTAGGTGATGCCGACGATGCGTTCCCCCGGCACCGGCTGGCAGCACTGGGCGCGGCGGAACTCCTGGTCGGCGGTCAGCCCGGCCACCGGGCGACCCGAGTCCACTTCCTCGGCCACCGCCTGCGCCAGTTCGGGATAAAGCGTCTCGACCACCCGCCGCGCCGGCAGTTCGGCGCTGCCCAGCCGGGCCAGCAGGTCGTTCTCGTCCGCCAGCCCCAGCATCTTGGCCGCCGTCCGCAGCGCCTTGTCGGTGGCCTTCTTGCCCACATGCTCGAAGGCCGCCCGGGCCAGTTCCTGCCCCAGCTTGACGAACCGCCCCCGGTCCTCCTCGCGCAAGCTGCGCCGGATCGCCGCCTTGGCGCGGCCCGTGGTAACGATGTCGATCCAGCTGGCCTGCGGCCGCTGGCCTTCCGCCGTGATGATCTCGACCGACTGGCCGTTCTTCAGCCGGGTCCACAGGGGCACCCGGATGCCGTCGATCTTGGCCGAGACGCAGGAATTGCCGATCCGGGTGTGGATCGCATAGGCGAAGTCCAGCGGCGTCGCCCCGCGCGGCAGCTGCACCACGTCGCCCTTGGGCGTGAAGCAGAAGACCTGGTCGGAATACATCTCGAGCTTGACGTGCTCCAGGAACTCGTCGGTGTCGCCCTCGTCCAGCCGTTCCGTGAGGCTCGCGATCCATTTCGCCGGGTCCACCGCGAAGGGGTTCACCGCCCGCACGCCCTCGCGGTAGGACCAGTGCGCCGCGACCCCGGCCTCGGCCACCTCGTGCATCTCGCGAGTGCGGATCTGCACCTCCACCCGCTTGCCGTCGCGCCCCGAGACCGTGGTGTGGATCGACCGGTAGCCGTTGTTCTTCGGCTGGCTGATGTAATCCTTGAACCGACCCGGCACCGCCCGCCAGCGCTGGTGGATGACGCCGAGGATGCGGTAGCAGTCCGCGACGCTGCTGCATATCACCCGGAAGCCGTAGATGTCGGACAGCCTGCTGAAGGCCAGGTCCTTCTCCTGCATCTTGCGCCAGATCGAGTAGGGCTTCTTCGCACGCCCGAACACGTCCGCCTCGATGCGCGCCTTTTCCAGCTCGTGCCGGATGTCGCCGCTGATCTGGTGGACAACATCCCCCGTCTCGCGCTGCAAGGTCAGGAACCGGCGCATGATCGAGTTGCGCGCCTCGGGATTCAGGACCTTGAAGGCCAGGTCCTCCAGCTCCTCGCGCATCCACTGCATGCCCATCCGGCCGGCCAGCGGCGCGAAGATCTCCATCGTTTCGCGCGCCTTCTGGGCCTGCTTCTCGGGGCTCATCGACCGGATCGTGCGCATGTTGTGCAGCCGGTCGGCAAGCTTGACCAGGATCACCCGCAGGTCGCGGCTCATCGCCATGAACAGCTTGCGGAAGTTCTCGGCCTGCTGGCTTTTGGTCGAGGACAGCTGAAGGTTCGTCAGCTTCGTCACCCCGTCCACCAGCTCTGCCACTTCCGCGCCGAACTGCGCCGAAAGGTCGGCATAGGTGGACCGCGTGTCCTCGATCGTGTCGTGCAGAAGCGCGGTCACGATCGTCGCGTCATCCAGCCGTTGCTCGGTCAGGATCGCGGCCACGGCGACGGGATGGGTGAAATAGGGCTCGCCTGACTTGCGGAACTGGCCCTCGTGCATCTTCAGCCCATAGGCATAGGCCCGACGGATGAGGTCGGCATTGCAGCGCGGGTTGTAGTTGCGGACCAGGGCGATGAGGTCTTCGACGTCGATCATCACCGCCCCTCTGCGGGTCTCTCGTCCGTCAGAACTCGCCCTGGGCTTCCATCAGGGCGCGGAGCAGTTTTTCTTCCGACATGTCGTCGACCATCGGGCGATCCATCTCTCCACCCATCAGAAGCGCCATCTGGTCTTCTTCCGGCTCGTCCACCTCGATCTGGGTCTGGTGGCTTTCGATCAGACGCTCGCGCAGAACCTCGGCCGACAGCGCCTCCTCGGCGATCTCGCGCAGGGCGACGACCGGGTTCTTGTCGTTGTCGCGGTCCACCAGCACCGGAGAACCCGCCGCAATCTCGCGCGCCCGATGGGCGGCCAGCATCACCAGCTCGAACCGGTTCGGAACCTTGTCAACGCAATCTTCGACCGTCACGCGGGCCATGGGACACTCCAATCGGAAGCTTCGCTGGAAGTGGCCTGTTTATGCCGCCCGCGCGGGCTTGACAAGCGGCAAAACAGGCAAGTTCACGCGTGTCTGTCACAACGGTCGCACTTCCGCGCGATCGGCTTCGGGCAGGTCCGCCAGCATCTCGGCCACCGTGCGCCCGTCGCGCGGATGGCGCCAGTCGGGCGCGACATCGGCAAGCGGCACCAGGACGAAGGCCCTGTCCTGCAACCGTGGATGCGGCAGGATCAGCCGGTCCGGCGCGATACGGGCCTGCGCCTCGGGGGCAAGACCGCGCCAGGCATCCTGGGTTTCGGCGTCGGGCAGCACCGAATCGCCCAGCGTCAGAAGGTCAAGATCCAGCGTCCGCATTCCCCAGCGTGAATTGCGCTGCCGGCCGAATTGCTTCTCGATCCGGTGCAGGGCCGCCAGAATTGACGTTGGGTCAATTTCGGCGCCCACCTCAAGGACGATCGCCGCATTCACATAGTCCGGCCCCGCGCCGGGGGGAAAGCATGGCGTCGCGAAGAACCGGCTAACTGCCCGCACCGAAAGACCTTCTGCCGCAATCGCACGGATTGCACGTCTGAGCGTCTCTGCCGGAGCGTCACCTTCGAATGGCAGGTTTGCGCCGATTGCAACCAGTGCGTGCATGAATTTCACCTTCACGATGGATTATTTCCTATACTTCACTTGTCGAAAACCGGCCCGGGCTGCTATTCACAGCCTGTCAGCCGCGCGACATTGATTTTCGTCGTGCAGACTATGGGGAGCACAGCATCCGCGCGGCGACATTGAGGGGACCTTTAAATGTTTTACAAGGACGAACGGCTTGCGCTGTTCATTGATGGTTCGAACCTTTACGCGGCCGCCAAAGCCCTGGGTTTCGACATCGACTACAAGCTGTTGCGGATGGAGTTCTTGCGTCGGGGAAAGCTTCTGCGCGCCTTCTACTACACCGCACTGCTTGAAAACGACGACTACTCGCCGATCCGGCCGCTGGTGGACTGGCTCCATTACAACGGCTTCACCATGCGCACCAAGCCCGCGAAGGAATACACCGACAGCCAGGGACGGCGGAAGGTGAAGGGCAACATGGACATCGAGCTTTGCGTCGATGCCATGGAACTGGCCGCGCGGGTGGACCATGTGGTGCTGTTCTCGGGCGACGGCGACTTCAGGCCGCTGGTAGAAAGCCTGCAACGTCAGGGGGTTCGGGTCTCGGTCGTCTCGACGATCCGCAGCCAGCCGCCGATGATCGCGGACGAACTGCGCCGCCAGGCCGACAACTTCATCGAGCTGGACGAGCTGCGCGAAGTCATCGGCCGCCCGCCGCGCGAACCGCGGCCCGTGGTCGGCGAAGAGGTCGCGGTCGAGGCGAAGTGAGCCTTGCGGTGATCGCCTCGGGGTCTGGGGCCCCCGATCCGATCCACCCATGATCGCACTGTCCGGCCTGTTCGTGGCGGCATTTCTTGCCGCTACCCCGGTTCCTTTCCAGTCCGAGGTCGTATTCCTCGCGATGCAGGCCGCAGGTTGGCCCCCTGCCCTGTTGATCCTGGTCGCCTCGATCGGCAACACGCTAGGCTCCTGCGTGACCTATGGCCTTGGCCGCTGGCTCTCCGACCAGCGTGACCATCGCTGGTTCCCGCTGAAGCCCGCCCAGATGGCCCGCGCCGAAGGCTGGTGGGCCCGCTGGGGCCTCTGGCTCCTTCTCCTGTCCTGGGCGCCGTTCGGCGATGCGATCGTCGCGCTTTCCGGCGTTCTGCGGGTGCCGCTGCCGCTGTTCCTGATCCTGGTCGCCATCGCCAAGACCGGCCGCTACATCGCGCTTGGCTGGATGGGCGAGGCGGCCTTCGGCACCTAGTCGAACCGCTCGTCGATGCCCTTCGGGCACTCCTCGCCGGCGACCTCGCGACGAGAAGCCGAAGGCGCACGAGGAGCATCTTGGTCATCAGATCCTGAACTCCCACAGCCAAGCCATTGAAATCCCTAATGGCCCGAGACCAGCTCCGCGTGGACACTGGACGCCCGCGCCGCCAACCCGTAAACCTGTCCCAACCGCCCTCCCAAAGGCCGCCCGATGCCCGACCTGCCGTCCCTCACCCTCTACCTCGCCGCCCCGCGCGGCTTCTGCGCCGGGGTGGACCGCGCGATCAAGATCGTCGAGATGGCCCTGCAGAAATGGGGGGCCCCGGTCTATGTCCGGCACGAAATCGTCCACAACAGGTTCGTCGTGGATGCCCTGAAGGCGCAGGGGGCCGTCTTCGTCGAGGAACTCGACGAGGTTCCGTCCGACCGCCCCGTCGTCTTTTCCGCCCACGGCGTCCCGAAATCCGTCCCGGTCGAGGCCGCCCGCCGCAATATGATCGCGGTGGACGCCACCTGCCCGCTGGTGACGAAGGTCCACAACGAGGCCGCCCGCCACCATGAGGCCGGCATTCAGATGATCTACATCGGCCACGCAGGCCATGCCGAAACCGTCGGCACCATGGGCCAGCTTCCCCCCGGCGAGGTGCTGCTGGTCGAAACCGTCGCGGACGTGGCGAAGCTTCAGGTCCGCGACCCCGCCAAGCTCGCTTTCATCACCCAGACCACGCTGTCCGTGGACGACACCGCCGAGATCGCCGCCGCGCTCAAGGCCCGCTTCCCCCTGATCCGGCCCCCCGCGCACGACGACATCTGCTACGCCACCACCAACCGCCAGGCCGCCGTCAAGGCGGTCGCGCCGAAGATCGACGCGCTCCTTGTGATCGGCGCCCCCAACTCCTCGAACTCCCGGCGCCTGGTCGAGGTCGGCAGCGCCGCCGGCTGCCCCTATTCCATGCTGATCCAGCGTGCCTCCGACATCGACTGGCGCGCGCTGCACGGCGTCCGCGCCATCGGCCTCACCGCCGGGGCCTCTGCGCCCGAGGTGCTGGTGAACGAGGTCATCGACGCCTTCCGCGCCCGTTTCACCGTCACGGTTGACCTCGTCGAAACCGCCGTCGAGGACGTCGAATTCAAGGTTCCCCGCATCCTGAGAGAACCCGCCTGATGCTGAAGCCGCTTGCTTTCCTGATTGTCCTTGCGCTGCCGGTGCAAGCCGACGAACCGGCCCCGGTGCTGGCCGACTACTGGACCAATTCGGGCAGCCTGCCGCCCGAATACGCCTGGGAAACCAGCGTCCTGATCCGCGAGGACGGACAACTGGAACTGAAGCACTGCCGGGGCTACGAGACCGAGGGCCCCGCCTGCAAGCAGCGCAAGGCGAAGGTCCCTGCGACCGCGCTGGAGGCAATCCGCACCGCGGCGACGGACAGCGGACTGCTTGAGGAACCCGCCCGAGAGACCGATGCGCCGGTGGTCGGCGGCGGGATGACCTGGGGTCATGTCTACCTGCCCGGCGGGACGGTCGAGCTGCTTTCGCAACCCGCAGAAGCCGATGTGCAGCGGGTCGGCAAGGTTCTTGCCGCCATTGCCGCCGCCATCCCGCCGCGATTTGAGCGCTTCACCGATCCGGACTGACTGGCCTTGCGCGGCGGGGCAGGCTAGATCATCGCAATGACCGACGACACCCGCATCCCCCGCCCTGCCCTTCTGCTCGGCCTTGCCGGGCTGATCCCGTTCCTGTGGTCGGCGGCCACGCATCTGTCGCCCGCCCTTGCGGCCGCGGCCGGGAAATGGCTTTCGCCGATGTTCCTCGGCGCCTATGTCGGGCTGACCTACGGCACCGTCATACTGTCGTTCATGTCCGGCGTCCTCTGGGGGTTCGCGACCCGGGCCGAGGGCCGAGAGGCCGCCATCGCCTACACCCTCTCGGTCATCCCGGCGCTCTGGGCCTTCTTCATGGTGCCCGACGCCTCGGACACCTCGGCCATCTTCCTTGCGGCCGGCTTCGTCGGCCTCCTGCTCCTCGACGCCACGTTCCAGGCCTGGGGCCTCGCCCCGCGCTGGTGGCTGCGGCTGCGCGTCATGCTGACCGTGGTTGTCCTCGGCTGCCTCGCCATCCCGCTACAGGCCTGATGATGGCGGACCTCTTCGCCTATACCGACGGCGCCTGTTCCGGAAACCCCGGGCCCGGGGGCTGGGGCGTGCTGATGATCGCGCGCGAGAACGGCGCGGTCGTGAAGGAGCGCGAGCTTCAAGGGGGGGAAGCCATGACCACGAACAACCGCATGGAGCTTCTGGCCGCGATCTCGGCGCTCGAGGCGCTGACAAGGCCCTCCGAGGTGACCATCGTCACCGACAGCGCCTATGTGAAGAATGGCGTCACCGAATGGATCCATTGCTGGAAGGCCCGGAACTGGCGCACCGCCGGGGGAGCCCCGGTCAAGAACGTCGAGCTGTGGCAAAGGCTTGAGGCGGCTGCCGCCCGCCACAAGGTCACCTGGCGCTGGATCAAGGGCCATGCCGGCCATCCCGAGAACGAACGCGCCGATGCGCTGGCCCGTGCCGGGATGGCCCCTTTCAAGGCGCCGCAGGAGTCGCGGGCATGATGCCGGAGTTCACGCTTCAGGACGGCCTTGACTATGCCTCGGTGCTGGTCTTCGCCCTGACCGGGGCACTGGCCGCCAGCCGGTCGCAACTGGACATCGTCGGCTTCATCTTCATCGCCTGCCTGACCGCCGTCGGCGGCGGCACCTTGCGGGACGCGATCCTGAACCGCGAGGTCTTCTGGGTCGCCGATCCGACGGTGCTGGCCGTTGCCACCGCTGCCGCCGTCCTGGTCTTCTTTACCGCGCATCTTCTGGAAAGCCGATACCGCGCGCTCCTGTGGTTCGACGCCGCCGCGCTGGCCATCGCCGTTCCCGCCGGCGTTGCCGTGGCGCTGACGGAAGCTCAGAACTGGCCCATCGTCCTGGTCATGGGGATGATTACCGGCTGCATGGGCGGGCTTCTGCGCGACGTGGTCTGCAACGAGGTGCCGCTGGTCCTGAAACAGGGCGAGCTTTACGCGACCTGCGCGCTGGCTGGCTCGCTCGGCGCGGTGCTTGCGGGCCTCGCCGGTCTGGGAGAGGGCCTTGCGCTGGTGATCTGCGGTGCCATCGTCCTTGTGCTGCGTGCGGGCAGCATCGCGCTCGGCTGGCGCCTGCCGGTCTACAAGTCGCAGCCCCCCCGGCCCGGAGCACCCAAACGCTAGCACGCTTGATCCGTGAACGAACATTCGTTTAGGTTCGGGGCATGCCTCGCAAGCGCATCATTCCGGACGCCCAGGTCTTTGCCATCATCCAGCGGCTGCTCGATGACGGAGGCGACAAGGCGGTGTCATTCGGAACCGTCGCCACCGCGACCGGCCTTGCGCCGCCAACTCTTGTGCAACGCTATGGCAGTCGCGATGCCATGGTGCGTGCGGCGCGTCTGGCGTTCTGGGACGACCTCGACAGCCGGACAGGCGAGGCCATCGCCGTGACCGTCGGCAAGGGACCACAGGGCCTGTTGAAGGCGATCGGCCCGGTAAAGGCTGCGGATATTGCCGCCGATCTGCGGGACCCCGACCTGGCGCAGCGCGCGGCCAGCTGGCGCGCAACTGTCGAGGCCGCGCTTGCCGAACGGCTCGGCTCTGGCGGAAAGGCCCGGGAAAGTGCCGGGCTCCTGTTCGCCGCCTGGCAGGGGCTGGCGTTCTGGTCGGCGGCCGGCCCCTCGGACCTTCGGCTCAAGGATGCGGTCAAGCGGCTTACCTGACCCAGGTCTTCCAGGCCCAGATCAGCAGCAGCGCCCCCAGGAGGGCGCCGACGAACCCCGCCCCGATCCCAGCCAGCATCACCAGTCCGCGCAGGACCACGGTGCCGATCAGCGCCCCCAGCACGCCGAGGGCAATGGTGGACGGCGTGTCCATGTTCACCTTCAGGATGCGCGAGGCCAGAAAACCCACGGCAACCCCGACGATCAAGAGAGCAACAAGCGGCATGGCTTCCCTCCTCCCAATTCCGTGAGTATGGGGGGCGCCGGGCCCCTGCGCTACAGCCTTGACGGCAAAATCAGCCCGCGCAGCACTTCGGCCGCCGGCATCGGCCGCTTGCCCTCTCGCTGCGCCTCGGTGATCTCGACCGCGCCGTCACCGCAGGCGACCGTGAATCCGCCCAGCACCTGGCCCGGCACGCCGCGGCCCGGCGCAAGCCGCGAGCGCAAGAGCTTCACCCGCTCGCCGTTGATCTCCACCCAGGCGCCGGGAAAGGGCGACAGCCCGCGGATCAGACGGTCCACCTCGGCGGCCGGGCGGGTCCAGTCCACCCGCGCTTCGGCCTTGTCGATCTTGGCGGCATAAGTCACGCCGACCTCGGGCTGCGGCTCGGGCGCGAGGTCCGGCAAACGATCCAGCGCCTGCACGATCAGCCGTGCACCCAGCGCGCTCAGCCGGTCGTGCAGTTCGGCGGTCGTCTCCTCGGCCCCGATCGGAATGGCCTCGCGCAGCAGCACCGGCCCTGTGTCCAGCCCCGCCTGCATCTGCATGATGCAGACGCCGGTTTCACGGTCCCCCGCCATGATCGCCCGGTGGATCGGCGCTGCGCCCCGCCAGCGCGGCAACAGGCTCGCGTGGATGTTCAGGCATCCCAGCCGCGGCGCGTCCAGCACCGCCTGCGGCAGGATCAGCCCGTAGGCCACAACCACCGCCACATCCGCCCCCAGCGCCGCAAACTCGCGCTGCGCCTCTTCGCTGCGCAGCGAAACCGGATGGCGCACCGGCAGGCCCAGCGCCTCGGCGCGTGCCTGAACCGGGCTTGGCCGTTCGGCCTTGCCGCGCCCGGCGGGGCGCGGCGGCTGGCAATAGACGGCAAGGATCTCGTGCCGGGCATGCAGCGCCTCCAGCACCGGGACGCTGAACTCCGGCGTTCCCATGAAAACTATTTTCATACGCGCCGCCCCAGCTTTTCCGCCTTGGCAATCAGCATCTTGCGCTTCAGGGCCGAGAGGTGGTCGAAATACATCTTCCCCGCCAGATGGTCGATCTGGTGCTGCACGCTCGTCGCCCAGAGCCCGACGAAATCCCGTTCCTCGACCGCCCCCTGCGCGTTCAGGAACCGCACCGTCACCGCCCGGGGCCGCGCAATCACCGCCGAAACGCCGGGCAGATTGGGGCTGGCCTCATCGTGCTCGCGCAGCTGGACGCTGGCGTGCAGCACCTCGGGGTTCGCCATCCGCACCGCCTGCCCCCGCGTCTCGGAACAGTCCACCACGGCTAGCCGCAAGGGCACGCCGATCTGCACCGCCGCCAGCCCGTATCCCGGCATCGCCTCCATCGTATCGATCATGTCGGCCCAGACCCCGCGCACCTCGTCGGTGATGGCCTCGACATCCGCCGCTGGCGTCCGCAGCACCGGGTTCGGCCAGGGCAGGCAGCGCCGGACCGTCACGCCCGCGCCCGTTCCCGCTTCAGCTTTTCCATCTTGCGGGTGATCATCTGGCGCTTGAGCGGGCCGAGGTAGTCGATGAACAGCTTGCCGTCCAGATGGTCGATCTCGTGCTGCACGCAGGTCGCCCAGAGGCCGGAGAACTGCCGCTCCTGCTCGGTCCCGTCCAGCGCCAGCCAGCGCACGCGCACCTCGGCGGGCCGCTTGACCTCGGCATACTGGTCGGGGATTGACAGGCAGCCTTCCTCGTAGGTCGAAAGATCCTCGGACGACCAGACGATCTCGGGGTTCACCAGGGCCATCGGCTCCGGGTCGCCCTCCTTGATGCAGTCCATCACGATCAGGCGCCTGGTCACGCCGACCTGCGGCGCGGCAAGGCCGATGCCCGGCGCGTCATACATCGTCTCCAGCATGTCGGCGGCAAGGGCCCTGATCTCGGGCGTGATTTCCGCCACGGGGTCGCAGACCTTCTTGAGGCGCGGGTCAGGATGGATCAGGATGGGTCGGATCATGCAAGCGATCTACGAAAGCGGGCCCGCGATGGCAAGAGCAACGCAGGCCGGTGACCTTGGCAACTGCAGAAGTCTGTCTATTCTATTTGACTGTATTGCAATGGAACATTTTTCCATTCAAACATGCCATTTTGGGATGACTTCCCGCTGAAGATGGAATAATCGGATGAACATCCCAAGCAACAGGCCAAACGACATGACCTTCGACACCCCCATCTCTCGCGCCGGATCTCATTGCGTCAAATGGGACATGCTGGAACCGCTCTACGGCTTCAAGGCTGACGAGGGCCTGGCCATGTGGGTCGCGGACATGGAGTTCCGGCCGCCGCAGGTCGTCCAGGACGCATTGCAGAAGATGCTCGACCACGGGATCTACGGCTATTTCGGCGACGACCGCGCCTATCTTCAGGCGATCCGTTGGTGGATGGCCAACCGCCACGGCTGGGAGGTGCAGCCGGACTGGATCTTCACCACCCATGGCCTCGTCAACGGCACCGCGCTCTGCGTCCACAGCTACACGCAGCCCGGGGATGCGGTCGTGCTGATGACTCCAGTCTACCACGCCTTCGCCCGCGTCATCAAAGCTGCCGGGCGCGAGGTGACCGAATGTCCGCTGCCACTCAAGGACGGGCTGGCGCAGGTCGATACCGCCGACTGGGAGACGCACCTGACGGGGCGCGAGAAGATGCTGATCCTCTGCTCGCCGCACAATCCCGGCGGCCGGGTCTGGACGCCCGACGAACTGAGGCAGATCGCCGATTTCTGCGTGAAGCATGACCTGATCCTCGTCTCGGACGAGATCCACCACGACCTGGTCTATCCCGGCCAGAAACATACCGTGATGGCCCTTGCCGCGCCGCAGGTCGCCGACCGGCTGGTCATGATGACCGCCAGCACGAAAACCTTCAACATCGCCGGCGCCCATATCGGCAACGTCATCATCGCCGACCCCACCCTGCGCAAGACCTTCGCGGGAACGATCAACGCCATGGGCATCTCGCCCAATTCCTTCGGGATGCACATGGCCACCGCCGCCTACTCGCCCGAAGGCGCGGCCTGGGTCGATGCGCTGATGCGCTACCTCGACGGCAACCGCCGGCTTTTCGACGAGGGCATAGCCAGGATCCCGGGCCTGCGGTCCACGCCGCTTGAGGCCACCTATCTCGCCTGGGTCGATTTCTCGGGCACCGGCATGGCCCCGGTTGAGTTCATCGACCGGGTCGAGAAGCAGGCGAAGATCGCGACCAATCACGGATCGGCCTTCGGAACCGGAGGCGAGAATTTCCTGCGCTTCAACCTCGCCTGCCCGCGCGCCCAGGTGGTGGATGCGGTCTCGCGGCTGCAAAGGGTGTTCGCCGACCTGCAATGATCCGTTATCTGCGCCTGCTGCTCTATCTCTTCCTGCTGGTGGGCCTCGGGTTCATCGCCGCTTCGCTCTACAGCCCGCCGGTGCCGATGCCCACACCGCCGCCCCCACCGCTGACCGGGACGGTGGACCGGATCGTGATCGAGAAGGCGGCGCGGCGGATGCAGCTGATCCAGGACGGAAAGGCGGTGCGCAGCTACGCTATTGCGCTCGGCTTCGCGCCGGAAGGCGACAAGCAGCGCCAGGGTGACGGCAAGACGCCGGAGGGCGAATTCACCATCAATCGCCGCAACGCTGAAAGTGCGTTTCACCTTTCGGTCGGTCTTGACTACCCGCGCCCCGCTGATCGCGCCCGCGCGGCCAAGGGCGGCTATTCTCCGGGCGGCGACATCTTCATCCACGGCCAGCCGAATGCGCTGCCGGAAGGTTTCAAGCTGCGGGGCGACTGGACGGCAGGCTGCATCGCCCTGACCAATGCCGAAATACGCGAGGTCTGGGCCGTAACGCCGATCGGTACCAGGGTGGAAATCCGCCCATGAGGCTCGTCGATGACTTCATCACTCCTCGCCGGCCTCCCGAAGCGAAGCCGAAGGCGCACAAGGAGGCGCCGGCTCACAGCCGTGGTAGGTAACCCACCGGCGCATTCTCGTCGCGCCAGAAGTCCAACGGCGCCCGTTCCGTCACCGCAGTGGCGCGCTTGAAGTCGCAGACCAGTTCCCCATTCTCGATGCTGGAGGCGACGATCAGGCACTGGAAGGCATGACGCGATCCGTCATAGACATCCACCAGCCCGCGCAGCTTGCCGGGTGAGAAATTGGCGTCCAGCGCAAAGCCGTTGTCCCAGAACCGCAGAACCGGGAAGACCGCGTCGCCGACCTGCACCCGCAGGCGCGACCTGCGCTTCTGGTCGCGCTTGCGTGCGGCATCAAGCCCCTCACGTACTTCGATCGGCAGAAACTCAAGCATGGCAACCTCACCCTCTCCCCAGTTTCAATTCTCGGGGCCGATCCGCAGAAAATCAAGTTGCCACAAGGGTATTGCCGGAATGTAAAGCCTGTATCGCGGCCGCAGCATCGTTCCCGATCGTCCCTGGCAACCCTTGGTTGTGGCCGCCCGGTCCGGTCATGCTGCGCGGCGAAACCGCAGCGCTTCGACGGATCGGCTTGCGAATCGGTGCGAGCGGCTGAATAGCCCTGCGCATGATCCTGATCGTCGCCCTTCTCCTCGATGCCGCCTTCGGCGAGCCGCGCTGGCTCTGGGACCGCTGGCCGCATCCGGCCGTCCTCATGGGCGGCCTCGTCGGATGGTGCGACGCCCGGTTCAACCGGGGCGAAGCGCGGAAGCTCAAGGGCACGCTGGTTGCCATCGGCCTCACGCTGACCGGGCTTGCGACCGGCTGGCTGATCCATCTTATCCCCGATCACGGGCTGATCGAGGCCCTCGCCGTCGCCATCCTGATCGCGCAGAAATCGCTCGTCGAGCATGTCCGAGCCGTAGCCCGCAGCCTGCGCTGCTCGCTGGCCGAGGGCCGCCAGGCCGTCTCGATGATCGTCGGCCGCGACACCGAAGCGATGACCGGACCCGACGTCGCCCGCGCCGCCATCGAAAGCGCGGCCGAGAACCTGTCGGACGGCGTTGTCGCCCCGGTGTTCTGGTATCTGGTCCTGGGCCTGCCGGGGATCGTCGCCTACAAGCTGGTCAACACCGCCGACAGCATGATCGGCCACCTCACCCCGCGCTACCGCGACTTCGGCTGGGCCTCGGCGCGGCTGGACGATGTGCTGAACCTGCTCCCGGCGCGGCTGACGGCGCTTCTCATCGCGCTGACCCATGGCTGGGTCGATCCCGCCCCGATCCTGCGCGACGCGCCCAAGCACCGCAGCCCGAACGCCGGCTGGCCCGAGGCCGCGCTGGCCCCGGTGCTGAACGTCGCCCTGTCTGGCCCTCGCAGCTACAACGGCGTCCGCAAGGACTACCCTCATGTCTGGCCCGAGGGCCGCCGCGACCCCGGCCCCGACGACATCGACGCGGCCGCCGATGCGCTCTGGCGGGTCTGGGCCGCGCTCCTTGCGGTTGCCGTCCTGCTGGCGCTCACCTAACCTCTCGGAAATTCCGGGAGACCCCATGCGCGCCGCCCTTCTTGCCCTGATCCTCGCCAGCCCGGCGACAGCCGCCCCCTGCGGCGGCGACTTCGCCGCGTTCCTCGCCGCGATGGAGGCCGAGGCCGTCGCCGCCGGCGTCCCCGCCGACACGGCCGCCGCCTTCTTCGCCGGCGCACGGCAGGATCCGAAGGTGCTCAAGGCCGACCGGGCGCAGGGCGTGTTCCGCAAGACCTTCCTCGACTTCTCACAGTCGCTGATCTCGAAAAGCCGCCTCGCCACCGCGCGGTCGAAGGCGGACGCGCTGGACCCGATCTTCACCCGGGCGGAAACCGAATACGGCGTCTCGCGCGGGATCCTCCTCGCCTTCTGGGCCTTCGAGACCGATTTCGGCCAGGTGCAGGGCGACTTCAACACACGGAACGCCCTCCTCACCCTGGCCCATGACTGCCGGAGGCCAGAGCTTTTCCAGCCCCAGGTCATCGCCGCCGCCAAGCTGCACGCGATGAACGACTTCCCGCTCGACACCACCGGCGCCTGGGCAGGCGAGATCGGCATGGTGCAGATGCTGCCAAAGGACATCCTCGAACGCGGGGTCGATGGCGACGGGGACGGGCTGATCCTGCTCAAGACCTCCGAGGCCGACGCGATCCTGTCGGGCGCGCGGCTGCTGCAACATCACGGCTGGCGCGCGGGCGAACCCTGGCTGGCCGAGGTCAGCCTGCCGCCGGAGTTCGACTGGTCGCTGACCGGCCTCGACACCGAACTGACGACCGAGGACTGGCAGGCCCTCGGCGTCACCCCCCGCAACGGCCCGCTGGCGCCGGGTCTCTCCGCTTCGATCCTGTTGCCGCAGGGGCGCAAGGGGCCGGCCTTCCTGGCCTATCCGAACTACCGCGTGCTCTTCGAATGGAACAAGAGCTTCGTCTATGTGACGACCGCCGCCTATTTCGCCACCCGGATCGAGGGCGCGGTGCCCTATGCGGCGGGCAACCCGGACCCGGCGCTGGACCTCGACGCGATGAAGGCCTTGCAGGAACGGCTTGCCGCTCTGGGCCATGACGTGGGCCGGATCGACGGCATCCTCGGCGCCGGCACCCGGACGGCGGTGCAGAAGGAGCAGGTCCGCCTCGGCCTGCCCGCCGACGGCTGGCCCACGCGGGCGCTGCTGGACGCACTCTGATGGCCAGCTGGGCCGTCGTCTCCACCATGAAGGCGCCGGAAGAGAAGGTCCTGGCCTTCGCCGCGCATCACCTGTCGCTGGGCGCCGACCATCTCTGGCTCTATTTCGACGACCCCGACCAGCCGGTCCCCGCCCCGATGGCCCGCCATCCCCGCGTCACCGTCACCCTCTGCGACGCGGCACACTGGGCCGATGTCGGCAAGAAACGCCCGCCGCAGCACCAGAACCGGCAGACCCAGAACGCCCGCCTGACCTACCGGGCGCGGGTGACATCGGACTGGATCGTCCATATCGACGTGGACGAATTCCTGCTGGCCCCGCGCCCCATCGCCGCGATCCTCGACGACACCCCTTCCGAGACCATCGCGCTAAAACTCGAACCATTCGAGGCGATGCACGACCCGCTCCTGCCCGACGACATCTACACCTCGCGCGAATTCCGCGGTGCCCTGCGCCACGAACACTGGCCGCGCCGCCGTGCCGCGCTGGGTCCCTATCGCAAGGTGATCCGCGACGGGATGCTGTCGCATTCGGTCGGCAAGATGATGTACCGCACCCGCGTCCCCGGCCTGTTGCCGCGTCTGCATGCGGTGATGGTCGATGGCGAATTCGTCCGAACGCCCGACTGGCAGCCGGAGGTGAAACTCCTGCACTTCCATGCCCAGGACAAGGCCGCCTGGCTCGCCGCGCTGCCCTTCCGGATGACGAAGGGCGCCTACCAGTTCCGGCCCGAGTTGCAGGCCTTCCTGGCCGAGGCCCCGCCCGAGGAGATCGACCGCTTCTACCGGCGCACCCAGATCCTGCCCCTCGACCTGCGCGAGGAACTGGTGGCCGTGGGCCGGGTTCTCATCGCCGACCTCGGCCTGCGCGCCAAGGTCGAGGCCCTGCGCGAGGGCCGCCTCTGAAGCGCCTCCCCTCCCCCGCCGTGGGGAGGGGATGGGGATGGGGGGCTGCGCCCCGCGCCCGGTCCGGCCTCAGTCGGTGTTGACCAGCATCAGCGCGGCGCGGCGGAAGGTGGCCATGATCTCGGTCCGCTCAGGCCCGGCCACGCCGGTTTCGACCATGGCGCGGTCCATCACCGCCAGCCAGTCCTCGGCGTCCTGTCGGCGGATCTCCACATGGGCGTGGATCTCGCGCAGGTTCATGTGGCCGTGGCGTTCGGCGTAGTATCGCCGCCCGCCGAAGAAGCCGCAGAGGAACTCGAACTGCGCCGGCCGGACATGGCTCAGCCCGTGGCCGCGCTGGTGCATGGCCATGATTGCCGCGCCCTGCGGCAAGGTCTCGATCAGGTCGTAGAAATGGTTCACCAGAAGATGAACCTGCCGCTCTCCGCCGATCCTGTCGATCATCGGGTCCATGGCAGTCAGCTCTGCGGGCGCGTCTTCTTGGGGTCGAAATGCGACAGGGGCACGATCACCGCCGGCAGCCGCTTCTGCTGTCCGTCCAGCTTGCCGACCTCAAGCGCCGTCCCCAGCTCGGCATGGGCCACATCGACCCGGGCCAGCGCGATGTTCTTGCCCAGAATGGGTGAGCGGACCGAGGATGTCACCTCCCCCACCTGCGCCCGGCCGACATGCAGGCAGTCGCCATGGCCCACATCGACATTCGCGTCGATCTCCAGGCCCACGAACTTGCGGCTCGGATGCTCCTTCCGCCGGATCAGCGCCTCGCGGCCGATGAAATCGTCGGTCTTGGACTTCAAGGGCACGGTGAACCCGATCCCTGCCTCGAAGGGGTCGGTCTGGTCGCTGAAATCGTAGCCGGCGAAGATCAGCCCCGCCTCGATCCGCACCATGTCCAGCGCGGCCAGCCCCATGGGCTTCAGCCCCAGATCGCCGCCATTGGCCCAGACCGCGTCATAGACCGCCGTGCCGTCCTTCGGGTGGCAGAAGATCTCGAACCCCAGTTCCCCGGTATAGCCCGTCCGCGACACCACGACCGGAGCCCCCGAAGGCCCGCCGATCCGGCCCACCGTGAACCGGAACCAGCCCAGTTCCTCGATCGTCGGCTGGTGCGGCGCGGTCCAGATCATCCGCTTCATGATCTCGCGGCTGTTCGGCCCCTGGACCGCCAGGTTGTGCAACTGGTCGGTGGAGGACCGCACCATCACCTTGAGCCCCAGCTTTTCCGCCTGCTCGCGGATCCAGATGCCGCCGTAATCGTCGCCGCCGATCCAGCGGAACTGGTCGCGGCCCAGGCGGAACAGCGTCCCGTCATCGATCATCCCGCCGTGCTCGTAGCACATCGCGGAATAGACCACCTGGCCCTGGCTCAGCTTCTTCACGTCGCGCGTCAGCACCCATTGCATCAGGGCTTCCGCGTCTGGCCCCGTGACCTCCCACTTGCGCAGGGGAGACAGGTCCAAGACCACCGCCGCCTGCCGGCAGGCCCAGTATTCCTCCAGCGCCCCGTTCGACGAATAGACCTGCGGCAGCCAATAGCCCTTGTATTCGACGTGATGCCGCGTCTTCTCGACGATCCGCGAATGGAAGGCGGTTTCCTTGGTCATCTTCGGCTCCGCATCGGGCGTGGGGCGCCAGGCGATGGCCCGGCTGAACTTTTCCGCCCCCGAATAGGTGCGGACGTGAATGTCGCTGAGATACCAGCCATTCGCCGGCGAGGTGTCGTCCGGGCAGGCCGAGTTGACGCAGACGATGTCGGTCAGCGCCCGGAACAGCACGTAATCGCCCGGGCGGCTCCACGGTTCATCCGAGATCAACACACCATGTGAATCGATGTTCGTATTGAAGAACAGGTTCACCGCCATCCAGCCGGGGCGAGGGTCAACCCCACGCCCCGCAAGGGCCTTGTTGAAGTTGTCCGAGCAGTTGACGTGCCCCGGATAGCCGATGTCGTCATAGTATTTCGACGCGCAGGCCATGGCGAAGGCATCGTGCCGCCCCACCGTGTCCTGCACCACCTCGACCAGCGGCACCCAGTCCTGATCGTAGTACTTGGAATGCAGCCCCGGCATCGAATAGGCGTGCCCCATCAGCGTGCGGCTTGTCGTCACGTCCAGCGCGTGCTGGATCCCCCGGTCCAGCTTCCGCGCGTCAAAGCACTGGAAATCGGTGCATTGCCGGCCGTCCACGTCGAGGATCTGGATGTAATCCCCGGCCTTGACGAAATAGCTCTCCGCCGTCGCGGATTTCACCCGCAGGTCCAGTATCGGGTCGGCCAGCGGGTCGGGCAGGTCATAGTGGCCCACCATCCGGGGCTTCGCGCGCTGCACCAGCAACGTCACCGGCGTCGCGGTATCCTGCGCCTCGGGCGCCATCGGCAGCCCCGGCGCGCAGACCACGAGCCAGCCATCGTCCAGCGCCGTCAGCTCGGCCCGCGTCCCCGCCGGCGTCTCGGCCCCGAACAGCCGCAAGGCCCCCGCGGTCGCCAGGTTGATCTTCCGCGCCTCCAGCCCCTTGCGCAGCCGCGCAAGGCTCTCCTCGCCCGAGGCCAGCATCGCCTTCAACCCCTCGGCCGTCGCATTCGCCGCCTGCCCCAGGATCGCCGCATCGATGCGCCCGTCCTTGCCGGCCGCCACCAGCTCCACCGGCTGGCCGCCCTCGTCGTTCACCAGCGTCAGCCGGTCGCCCGTCATCAGCTGCAACAGCACCGCCCCGCCGCCCGGCACCACATTCCGTTCCTGCCCGTGGTGCCGGGAAAACCCCTGCGGCGTCAGGATTCGCGACGGTCGCGGTGGACCGGGAACGACGGAAGGATAGATCGCGTCCAGCATGACATCTCCCCGCGGCGATTCGGCGTGATCGACCGGATCAGTTTAATGAGGATAAAACTTGTTCATCCACAAGAATAGCGACAGGGTAAGCCTGACACAAGCACGCGCGAGGGGGAAGGCGACAGAATGCTGGCACTAAGCTTCGGCCTTGGGGCCGCCCTGCTCTGGGCCGTTCACGATCTTCTGGCGCGCAAGCTCAGCCAGGGCGCGGCGCTGTTGCCGATCCTGACGGTGGTGCTTGCGGCGGGGACACTGGGGCTGGTTCCGGTCGCCATGGCGACGGGCGGTTGGGAGCGGATGACGGGCCAGGCGCTGGCCGTCGCTACCGTCTCGGGCCTTGCCTTCGCGGTGGCGATCGGCGGGCTCTACCGGGCCTTCAGCCTGGCGCCCGTCCGGGTCGTCTCGCCGGTGGTCGGGGCCTATCCGATGCTGATCCTCCTGATCGCCGTGGCGCAGGGGCGTCCCGTGTCGGGCGGGGACTGGCTCGCGGTCCTCGCCATCGTCGCCGGCATCGCCATCGTCGCCCTTGCCGCCCGCAACGATGCACCCGAAGGCTATGCGGCCTCGCCCGGGGTGGCCATCGCCTGGGGGGCGCTTTCCGCCATCGGCTTCGCCGCGACCTTCGCGCTGGCGCAAGAGGCTGCGCGGATCGGGGCCGAACTGCCGGTGATGCTGGTCGGCCGGATCGTCGCGCTGGCGGCGATCCTGGCGCTCCTGCTCTGGCGGCGCGGGTCGCTTGCGCCGCAGAAGGGGCACTTCGGCGTGCTGGGGCTGATGGGGCTTCTCGATGCCCTGGCCCTCGGGCTCGTCACCGCCTCGGGGGGCCTGCCGCGCGCCGAATATGCCTCGGTCGCCTCGTCGCTCTTCGGGGTGCTGACGGTGCTTCTGGCAGCCTTCTTCCTGCGCGAGAAGGTCCGGCCCATCCAGTGGGCAGGCATCGCCTGCGTCTTCGGAGGGATCGCCGCCCTCGGCCTGTCAGGGGCGTGACGGCGGCCTATGCCATCGGCCCGAAGCCTATTCCGCCGCTTCCACCCGGCCCGGCACCCTGCGCATCGTCTGGGTCAGGCGGCGTTCATCCTTGGGCGAGACCCCGAAGAACTCGGTATAGTGCCGGATCATCGGGCTGGAGGTCATGTAGCCCACCGAAGCCGCGATTTCCCGAAGGGAATCATTGGAATACAACACCCGCTGCCGCGCCTTCATCAGTCGCAGGTGGTGGTAATAGCGCAGGGGGCTCTGCCCCGTCTCGCGCTTGAACAGGCGCTCGAAATGCCGGCCCGACAGGCCCACGGCCTGTGCCACGTCGGGGATGCGCAGGGGGTCCTCGACATGGGTCTCGAACAGCCGGATCGCCTCGCGGATCGCGGCCGGCAGGCTGTCGGTGGTGCCGCCGGACCGGGCGACGGGGACCTTCTGGCTGGCGTCGGCGTCGCGGACAAAGGGGTGCTGGAACCAGCAGGCGACCTCGGTCATGCAGTCGCGGCCGAGGCGTTCCTCGATCAGGCGGAGCATCAGGTCGAAGACCGCACCGGCGCCCGAGGCCGTGGTGCGGCGGCCTTCGCGCAGGATCGTGACCTCGCGCGCCTCGACGGTGGGGAAGTCGGCCTTGAAGGCGGCCTCGTAGCACCAGTGGACGGAACAGGGGCGGCCGTCGAGAAGGCCGGCCCTGGCCAGCGGGAAGATGCCGCCCGAAAAGGCACCGAGCGTCATCCCGGTCCGGTCCAGCCAGCGCAGTTTCGCCGGGCTGTGGCGCGGGTCGGCGAATTCGGCAGTGGGGGGCGAGATCAGGTAGAGCTGGTCGATCCCGTCGAGGTCCTGCAGGGTCACGTCCGGGTCGAAGCCGATCTCGGCCGAGGACCGGACCGGCGCGGCGGTTTCGGCGACCAGCGTCCAGACGAACTCGCGCCGGCCGGTGATCTCGTTCGCCGCGCGCAGGGGCTCGATGGCCGAGGTCAGGCAGGCCATCGGAAAGCCGGGGAACATCAGGAACCCCAGCCGCAGGGGGCCGCGTTCAGTCATCGGGGAACCAGCCGGGGCTGGTGGGGGCGCCGTCGTCGTATTTCGACAGCCACTCCACCATCGCGTCGCGGTTGCGGATGAAGCCCTTGTAGGTCGCCAGTTCCACCGGCAGGTCGCGGATCACCCGATGCAGGCGGCGCGCCCATTTCGGGACCTCGACGATCTGCTCGAAGCTGCACAGATAGCAGCGGATGTCGAAGGCGATGGCGTTCGACCGGGGCAGGCGGTAGAGGCTTTGCAGTTCCACCCGCAGGTGCTGCTTCTTCCCCATGTTTTCCTGCGTGATCGTGGTCTTCATCGGCCCCCATTTCGGATAGGTCTCGGGCGCGGTGTCGAGAAGCGGGTTGACCGTCATCGTCCAGTTGAACCGCCGCACCGGCGCGCCGTGCTGCAGCTTCAGAAGGAATTTCAGCGCCCGGTCGAAGACGCCCTTCTCATGCGCGAGCGGCACCGGCGCATGCCATTCGTGGAAATTCATGCCGACGTCGAAATCCACCGACCAGTCGGCCTGGCTGGTCGCAATCCCCGCGTCCATCCACAGCGTCCCGTCGCGTTCGTCCTGCAGCGTCCAGTCGCCCTGGGTCTGGCGCATGATGTATTCGAAAGGCGGATAGGGCAGCGTGCTTTCGTCCAGGAATGTGAACGACTGTTCAATACCCAGCGGCCGGTTCACCCAGTGCCAGCGGTTGCCGTCCTTGGTCAGGCTGAACCACTGCGGATAGTCGCGCGCCTTGGCCTCCATGATCAGTTCCAGCACGTCCCAGCCGGCCAGCGTCATGTGCGGCAGGGACTGGCAGCGCAGCGGGTCCTCGGCCAGCACCTTGGCGCGGTCGATCATCTCGGCGATGTAGTGTTCGTCCACGTCCAGCATGTGTTCAAAGGCCGTGCCCTTCCGGCCCGGGACATGCGGTTCCATGTTGACGGAATACATGTAGTCGTCCCGGTCGAAGGGGAACGGAAACCGGCGCGGGTCGCTGTTGCGGTAGGTGAAGGTGTCGCGGAACGTCTCGTCCCGGAAGAAACCGCCGAAATCGTCGGGAGCGAACTTGAAATCAAGGCTCATGACCGTCTCCTATCGATCGATGACGAGGGTCTTGCCCTCGAAGCGGCTGACGCAGGGCATGATCTTGGTGTTCGAGGCCTGCTCTTCGGGCGAAAGCCAGTGGTCGCGGTGCAGGATCGTGCCGTCGCATTTCAGAACGTTCGTTTCGCATTGCCCGCAGGCCCCGCCCCGGCAGAGGTAGGGGGCGTCCACCCCGGCCGCCTCCATCGCCTCCAGCAGGCTTTGCGTTGTGCCGACGGTGATGGTCTTGCCGCTGGCCGCTAGTTCCACCTGGAACGGCAGCCCGGTGCCGGGGGCCAGGAATTCCTCGTGGTGCAGCGCCTGTTTCGGCCAGCCCATGCCCTCGGCGGTGGACAGGACCCAGTTGATCATCCCCTTCGGCCCGCAGACATAGAGATGCGTGCCAATCGGCTGATTTTCCAGCACTTTGGCCAAGTCGATCATCTGCTTCCGGTCGTCGAAGTAGCAATGCACCCGGTCGGGATGCGCAGCCGTCAGCCGGTCCATGTAGGCCCCCAGCGGCTGCGACCGCGCCGAATAATGCAGCTCGAACTTGCCACCGAAATGGGTGAGCTGCGCGATCTGGGCCAGGAACGGCGTGATCCCGATGCCGCCCGCGATCATCAGGTGCTTCTTCGCCCGGTTGTCCAGCGGGAACAGGTTGACGGGGTAAGAGAGCGTCATCTCCATCCCCGGCGTCACATGCCGGTGCATGTACAGCGACCCACCCCGCCCCGCGTCGTCACGCCGAACGCTGATCTCGTATCCCGACCGATCCTCGGGGTCGGACATAAGCGAATAGGGATTCAGTCTGCGGGTGCCGTGGTCGTCCATCTCGACCACGGTATGCGCCCCGCCGGAGAACGCCGGCAGCGGCGCGCCGTCGCGCGAGACGAAGCGGAAGCGCTTGATCAGCTCGTTGACCTCGACCACCTCGGCCACGCGGACCTGGAGTTTGGCGCCGCCGCTCATTTGAACCTCACCACGCTTTCCGGCACCTGGCCGGGGTCCTCGGCGTCGATGTTGACGCCCTGGAAGGCGGCCATGCGCCGGGAATAATGATCGCGGACAAAGAGGTTCAGGCCGCAATGGCTGCACTTGAACGGGTCGGTGGCCACGTTCTCGGTGATCCCCTTGCAATGCACGCATTGCACCCGCCGCAGGGTAGAGCCCCTGTGTTCCTTCTGGATCGAGGCGAAGGGGAAGCCCGTCGCCATGATCTCGCGTTCAGCCTGGCCGATCAGGCCCTCGGTGCCTGCGAGGTAGAACTGGGTCCCCATATGCGCATCCGCCAGAACCCGCACCAGGCGCGGCAGCAGCGCCGGAATGGTCGGCGCGCGGAAGAACCGTGCGGCGCCCAACCCTTCCAGCCTGGCCGAAAGGTCTGTTCCCGTCGGCCCCGGACAATACATGACATGCGCAGCGGACAGAATTTCCGAACGGTTGTTCGCCTTGTCCAGCATGTCGGTCACGGCCACCGCCCCCTCATCGTCGGCGACGATCACATGCAGCTTGCCGGGCCGCGGCTCGAGCGGCGCATAGACGGGGCGCGAGCGCATCGAGGGGGCATTTACCGGGGTCAGTTCCACTTTCACGGGGTCAGTTCCCTTGGGTAGAAAGGGGCCCACCCCAAGGCGGGCCCCCGGAAGATCAGTCCTTGGCGGTGCGCCGCTTCTTTTCGACGTCATAGAACGGCAGCGGGGCCGACACCGCCTTCAGCGGGCCATGCGTGCCGCAGCGCACCTCGACCTCGGTGCCGTTGTTGGCGCAATCGACCGGCAGACGGGCAATCGCCACGACCCAGTCGTTCAGCGGCGAATACATCGGCTGCGTCACCACGCCGATCTTCTTGCCGTCCTTGAAGATCGGCGCGTTGCCCGGAACCTTTGTCTTGTCCGCGAATTTCAGACCCGAGATCTTGAAGCGTTCCTTGCCCTGCAGGCGGTAATGCTCTTCCGCCCCCCGGAAGCCGGTCTTGCCCTTGGTCACGGTCCAGTCGAGGCCCAGCTCCCACAGGGTGTCGCCCGGGCCTTCGTTCTCGAACGGATACATCTCGGAATTGTCGAAGGGGTAGAAGAGCAGGTAGCTTTCCGCCCGCAGCATGTCGAGCGTGGTGAAGCGGCAGGGGATGATGCCCATGCTGGCGCCTTCTTCCAGGATGCGGTCCCAGATTTCCACCGCGTCCTGCCCGCGGCAGAAGATCTCGTAGCCGCGCTCGCCGGTGTAGCCGGTGCGCGAGAGCGTGATCGGCTTGCCGAACAGCATCGCCGGCATGTGGCCCATGTAGGGCAGCTGGCGCACGCCGGGGATGTGCTTTTCCAGGTAGTCCACCGCCAGCGGGCCTTGCAGCGACAGGTCGTGCAGGTTGTCGTCGAAGCGGATCGAAACATCGCGGCCCGTCGCGGCCATGGTCAGCTGCTCATGCCCCTGACCCGAGCCATGGACCACGGTGTAGCTGTTCGGGCCGAAGCGGTAGATGATGCAGTCGTCGATGAACTTGCCCGCATCGTTCAGCATGCAGGCGTACAGCGACTTGCCGGGCGCGATCTTTTCCGGGTCGCGGGTCGTGGCGCGGTCGATGACGTGGCTCGCGACATGGCCGGTGATGTGGACCTTCTTCAGGCCCGAGACATCCATCAGCCCTGCCTTCGTGCGGATCGCCATGTATTCGGCCTCGGGATCGCCCTTGGAATAGGACCAGGCCGTGCCCATCCCGCTCCAGTCTTCCAGGTTCGACCCCAGGGCCCGATGCCGGTCCATCAGTGCCGAGAAACGCCAGGAATTCGTCATGCGCAGTCCCTCCCATCGGGCTTTGATTTTCGCCGAGTGTCAGGCGATTCCCGCCAGAAAGCAATAATGAAATGCAACAATCTTTCTTGCCAGAAAACATCTCCGCAAGAAAAAGGCCGCCCTGTGCGGCGGCCTTTTCCAAGTTTTTTCAAGGGCTTCAGGCTGGCAGAACGAAGAACCAGTTCGCCCACAGCACCACTGCCGCCCCGGCGATCAGGGCCAGGTAGGGCAGGAAGCCCGCCTTCCTTTCGCCCATCTCGCCGTAGGCAAGGCCCAGGTCCTCATAGGCTTCCTTCGGGAACTTGCCCTTGTCCACGACATAGTGGCGATACCAGAACACCGGGAAGATGAACGAGGCGAAGATCAGCCCCGCCCACAGCGCGTTCTCGTAGCCCCAGACCTTGGCGCCGGCGCCCAGGAACAGCGCGTTGGCAAAGGCCAGGATCGTGTTCAGCCCGATCAGCGCGGCTGGCGCCTTCCAGGGCCGCTCCATATGGGCGTTGTCGATCCGGTGGATCCAGCCGGCGTTGAGGTTCAGGAAGTTGAACAGGATGTAGCCCACGTTCGAGATCGCGAGGACGTAGAAATACCCCGCCGCGTCCGAGGCCAGCGCCAGAAGGAAGATGTTGAAGGCCACGTCCGTCCACATCGCCCGGCGCGGCACGCCATGCTCGTTCAGCTTCGACAGGTAACGCGGCAGCCAGCCGTCGCGCGAACCCTGGTAGAGCGTGCGCGACGACCCCGCCATGGCCGTCATGATCGCCAGGAACAGCGCCATGATCATCAGGATGACGAAGATCTGGGTGATGACCGGCCCGCCGCCGATCATGTTGCCCAGCGCCTCGCCGACGCCGGTGCCATCGACGATGCCGGTGGCCAGCATGCCCTCTTGCCCCAGAACCCCCTGGAACGAGAAGGGGATCAGGAAGAAGAACACCATGCACAGAAGGCCGGAATAGAAGATCGCGCGGAAGGTGTCGCGCTTGGGATCCTTCAGTTCGCGGGTGTAGCAGACCGCTGTCTCGAAGCCGTAGGTGGACCAGGCCGCGACATAGAGACCACCCAGGAACAGGGTCCAGCCGCCGATGTTCCATGCGCCGTCCACCCCGGAATAGGCGGCCGTGGGCGGCACCAGGTTGGTGACGTTCATCCAGTCGATCGCGCCAGTCAGGATCGGCACCAGACCAACCAGCAGAAGCGGGGTCAGCACGATGATCGCCAGCCACTTCTGCGCTGATGCAGTGTTGGCGATTCCCTTTTCCTGGATCGCCAGGATCAGCAGCATCAGGATCACGCCGATCAGGAAGGTGGTATTGAAGTGCAGCGTCCCCAGCGCCGGAATAGTGATCTGGAACGCCTCGTAGGTGCGGAACCAGGGCGTCAGAGCCGAGACCGCATCCGCGGACGCCACCGCCTGAATTGCCTGCTCGACCGTCGCCCCTGCATTGTTGGCGATGTAGTCGGCAACCGCCGGGGTCTCGGCCGTGTAGTTGGCCAGGTTCGCCGTCACCCAGTCCATCACCGGCTGGCTGTCGGCAAGCGGGATCGGGAACAGCGCGTTCAGGATGTAGCCCGCGGCAATCGCGCAACCCAGCGACAGCACCGGCGTCCAGGCGAACCAGTTGCACCAGACCGACAAGGGCGCGATCAGCTTGCCATAGCGCAGCCAGGCCGTCGCACCATAGACCGAGGTGCCGCCCGACTTGTTACCGAACATCCCCGCCATCTCGGCATAGGTGAAGCTTTGCAGAAAGCCCATCACCATCGAGATCATCCAGACCACGAAGGCCAGCTTCCCCGTCGTCCCGGCGATCCCGCCGATCGAGAACAGCACCAGCGGCGGCACGCCGGCGGCAACCCAGAAGGCCCCCTTCCAGCTCAGCGCCCGGACCATCTGGCCCGATCCAGTTTCAGTCGTCATTCCCTCACTCCTGTTGGTCAGGCGGGACGGTCGGACCCCTCATGCCGCGGCACCGGAGCCTCGGCCCTTCCGCACCTGGATGGATGGCTTGTCTGACGCGATGGAAGTTGTTGTTCTGACCCGAAGGCTCTCCTCATCGGTCGCCGTTGCATCGCGGTCAAAGGGGCTTGCGCCCACGACCGGATGCCGCGAAAGTAAACATGCCTTTGCGGCTTTGGCGAGAAGAATTTCATCAGGGCGAAAATTTGTTTCCCCGCCGAATCGCCCATTCCCCTCGACCGCCCACGCAAAAGTGCCCCGGATCGACCGGGGCCCCTGCCGTCCTGCGCCCTGTTCCAGGCGGTCAGCCGGTCTTGCGGTAGGCGGCCTTCTCGTGCCGCGCCCCGAAGACCAGGGCGGCGATGCACAGCGCCATCGACAGGGCCAGCCAGAAGGCCTCGCTGCCCATGCCCGCATAGTAGGCGCCTTCCACGGCGGCCCAGCCGGTGATGTCGGTTCCGATCATGTCCTTCCTCCTGTCGTCATTGCGCCGGGGTCACCGGCCCGCGTGCCGGTTCGCCCAGGATTTCGGGATAGGCGACGGCCGGGACCTTCACCTTGTCGAGGCCCAGCAGCTCGGCCTCCTTCGGCACGCGCAGGAGGCCCAGCTTGCTCAGCACCAGCGACACGACATAGCCCGGCACGAAGCCCAGAAGGACCATCACCACCGCGCCGCCCAGCTGCCCCACCAGCGAGATCGTCGGCGCCCCCTCGGAGGTCAGCGCCGGATAGCCGCTGGCGAAGATGCCCACCGCCAAGACACCCCAGACCCCGACGACCCCGTGCAGCGCCACCGCCCCCACCGCGTCGTCGATCCGCAGCCGTTCGACATAGCGCGAGGCGAGCGGCATGATGACCCCCCCGATGGCGGCGATCACGAAGGCCATCGGCGGCCAGTAGAGGTCCAGCCCCGCCGCGACCGAGATGATCCCGCCCAGCGCCCCCGACATCATCCAGAACGGGTCGTGCGTCACCACCCAGGCCGCGATCGCGCCCCCGGCAAAGCCCATCAGGATGTTGAAGGTCATCGCCGACAGGGTGACCGGCGTGCCGTAGATCGTGGCAAAGATGCCCGAGCCCCAGGACCAGGGCTCGCCCGGGAAGATCACGCAGGCCATGAGGAAGCCCCAGAAGCCCGCGATGATCAGCATCAGCCCGACCAGCGTCGCCGGCAGCGAATGGCCGGGGATCGAATTGGCCGTGCCGTCCGGGTTGAACTTGCCAATCCGCGCACCGAGGTTGATGAGCACCCCCAGCGTGAAGAACCCCGCGATGGCATGCACAACGCCCGAGGCGCCGAAGTCATGGTAGCCGAGGCTCGTCACCAGCCAGCCGTCCGCATGCCAGCCCCAGGCGGCGCCCAGGATCCAGACGAAGCTGCCCAACACGATGGCGAGGATCGTGAAACCGACGATCTGGATCCGCTCGATCAGGCTGCCCGACATGATGCTGGCCGTGGTGGCCGCGAACATGGCGAAGGCGCCGAAGAACACCCCCGTCGCGCTGTCGGCCACGCTCGGCCCCATGACCTGCCCCACCGGGCTCGCCGCGCCCACCGCGTAGTCCCAGCCCGAGATGCCGGCCGGGCCTTCCGACATCGACAGGCCGGTCGGGAAGGCCCAGTAGATGAACCAGCCCGCATAGTAGAAGGTCGGGATGATGAAGGCGAAGGCGAGGATGTTCTTGATCCCCGAGGCCAGCGCGTTCTTGGCGCGCGAGGCCCCCATCTCGTAGGACAGGAACCCGGCGTGGATCAGCACCATCAACGGGATGGTGACGTAGTAGAAGGTCTCGGCGGCGGTCCGGTTCAACCCGGCCGTCGCATCCTTCAAATTGGCAATCTCCGCCGTGAGGGCGGCAATCTGTTCTTCCATGCGTTCACTCCCCAGCTGGTCCGCTTCCCCCTGTTGCGCCGGGGGATTTCCGCCGAGACTAGACGCAGGCCAGGCTGCGCCGGTCCGACAATTGTCATTTGCGGCAACTTTCTTTCAAGAAAAGGTCTGACTTCGACATTTTATGACCAAATGATGCGCAGACTGGCACGGGTTTGCATGAACTTTCGGCAGGTTCTGTCTGGCGGAAACGAAAAGGCCCCGGACTGCGCCGGGGCCTTCGCATGCGGGAACGGACGGATCAGTTCCGCAGATAGCTTTCCATCGAATCCTCCAGCGCGTCCTTCCAGGGCGTGTGGTGGACCGGCGCCATGGTGCCGGTGATGACCGAGCGGTAGGCGTTGTTCCGGAAGCCCATGATGTCCTGCTTCTTGTGCTCCTTCCACTCGAAGAAGGCCTCGCAGGCGCCGTCCACGTCGAAGGACGGATAGTCGGTCTCGGCGATCAGCTCCTTCACATAGTCGCCCTGGTAATGGATCGCGTCGTGGGCGTCCTTGCCGGCGTCCTCGGCCGCGACCCGGTCCGCGACATCCTTCAGAAGCACCGCCTTGTCCTCGGGTATCTTGATCTTGCCCATGATCGCGTCGCGGATCCACCAGGCCTGGGCGTCGAACATGTTGAAGGTGAACCACTGGTCCTGCATGCCGATGTAGAACAGCTTCGGATTGTGGACCCAGACCACGCCTTTATACAGGTCGGCCGTCGCCAACCGGTTCGCCGTCTTCAGCCGCAGGTCGTCGGGCAGGAACGGGAAGTGGTGCTTGTATCCGGTGCACAGGATGATCGCGTCGATCTTCTTCGAGGTGCCGTCGGCGAAATAGGCGGTGTTCTCGTCCACCCGCTCCAGCTTGGGCACTTCCTTGAAGTTTTCCGGCCAGTTGAAGCCCATGGGCGCATGGCGATAGGCCACGGTCACCGACTTCGCGCCGTATTTCCAGCACTGGCTTCCGATGTCCTCGGCCGAATAGGACGAACCGAGAAGCAGGATGTCCTTGCCCGCGAACTCGCGCGCGTCGCGGAAATCGTGGGCATGCAGGACGCGGCCGTTGAACTTGTCGAAGCCGGGGTATTCCGGGACGTTCGGCACCGAGAAGTGGCCGGAGGCCACCACGACGTAGTCGAACTCCTCATCGTACATCCGGTCGTTCTTCAGATCATGCGCGGTAACGGTGAAGTTGCCCTTGTCCTTGTTGTAGCGCACCATCCGCACCGTCGTCGAAAACCGGATCCAGTCGCGGACGCCGGCCTTCTTCACCCGGCCCTCGATGTAGTCGAACAGCACGGCACGGGGCGGATAGCTGGCGATCTGCTTGCCGAAATGCTCCTCGAAGGAATAGTCGGCGAATTCAAGCCCCTCCTTCGGGCCGTTCGACCAGAGATAGCGGTACATGCTGCAATGCACCGGCTCGCCATGCTCATCGAGGCCCGTGCGCCAGGTATAGTTCCACAGGCCGCCCCAGTTCGACTGCTTCTCGAAGCAGACCACCTCGGGGATCGCCTCGCCCTTGGCCTTTGCCGACTGGAACGCGCGCAGTTGCGCAAGGCCCGAGGGGCCTGCTCCGATGACGGCTACTCTCTTTGTCATGTTCAACCTCCGGATGCTGGATTCGTGCCGGCCCTGGCGGCGCCGGTTTTTCGCTAGCCTAGTGACAGAGTTGCGCCTGTGTCAAATCTTCTTCCTGTTGGTAAACAAACCAACCCCCGGCTGCGGACGGCGCCGGGGGTCGATCTGGCAGGGCTTGCCCGAACTCTAGGCAGAGGTGGGGTCAGCGGGCAATGGTCACCGTGCAATGCGCCCGCGAGGCGACTTCGCTGGCGACCGAGCCCAGGACCAGCCGCTGCAAGCCGCGCTTGTCGCCGGTGCCCATCACGATATGGGTGTAGCCGTTCTGTTCGGCATAGGCGATGATCGCCGGCGCGGCCTCGCGGGCCACGACTTCCAGCGTCCCGACATCGGTCGCGCCCTCGCGGCGGGCCAGTGCCTCGGCATCTTCGAGGATCTTCTTCACCTCCTCGGCCTTCCAGTGGCTGATGGTCGGCCCGCGGAACCCGCCATGGGCGATGTTGACCGCGCAGATGGTCAGGTGGCCGCCGGTGGCCTTGGCGACCTCCGCGGCAAGCATCACACCGACAGTCGCGTGGTCGGATCCGTCGGTCGGGCAGAGAATCTTGCTTGTCATGATATTCATTCCCCTCTCGGTTACTGGACAGAGAGGGCCATGAAACGCCACACTCCGCCTTGACCTGCGTCAAGAAAGTTTACCATCAGGCAAATTACCGGAGCCCGCCATGCAGCCGATCGACCCCAAGGACCGCCGGATCGCCAATATCCGCTCGGCCGCTTTCACGCCTTTCGTCTACCCGGACGGTGTCGCCCTGGGTGACGCGGTCCTGCAACTGGACGACGGTCAGCCGTTGGGTGTTGGCTTCCACGTCTACCGGATGCCACCGGGCATGACGACGCGCGGCCATCGCCACAACGGGCACGAGCAGTTCCTGATCCTGGAAGGCGAGTTGATCGAAAGCGATGGCACGGTCCTGCGGGCGGGGGACATGGTGTTCTACCGCGACGGGACCGAACACAATTCCCATACGCCGAACGGCTGCCTGCTGGCCGTCCACATCGCCGCGCCGGAAACATCGGTGGAGTGATCCCCGATCAGGCCACGGCCTGCGCCCCGGTGATCTCGACCAGCGAGCCGCACATGAAGGCCGCCTCGTCCGAGGCGAGGAAGGCGACAAGCGCCGCCACTTCCTCGGGCCTCCCGATCCGCCCGAACGGGACCAGCCTGTCGAGCTCGGCGATGGTGCGGCCCGACCGCCTGACCCCGGCTTCCAGCATCGGCGTGTGGATCTCTCCGGGGCAGACCGCATTCACCCGGATCTTCTGCGGGGCATAGTCCCGTGCCAGGTTCTGGGTAAAGCTGGCCACCACCGCCTTGGTCACGTTGTAGGCGATGTGGTTCGGCGCCGGATGCAGGCCCCATTGCGAGGCGGTGTTGACGACGGCCCCGCCGCCTTGCGCGATCATCGACGGCAGGGCCGCCTGGCACAGGTGGAACATGGCGTCGATGTTGACCGCAAAGGACAGATCCCAGTCTTCCGCCGTCAGGCTCAAGAGCGGCCCGCGCCGGTTGATCCCGGCATTGTTGCACAGGACGTCGATCCGCCCCTCGGTGGCGAGGGTGTCGGCGATGATGGACTTGCAGCCTTCGACCTTCGATATGTCGGCGGCAAGGCCCCGCGCCTTGCCGCCTGTGGCCCGGATGGCTGCGGCCGTCGCTTCGACACCTCCGCCGTTGACGTCCGTCACCACCACCCGCGCGCCCTCGCTGGCAAGGCGCTGCGCAATGGCGGTGCCGATCCCGCCCGCCGCCCCGGTGACCACCGCGACCTTGTCCTGAAATCGCATCCCGTCCCCCTATCTCAGGTAGCTTCCGCCATTCACATCCAGCACCGCCCCGTTCAGCGAGGCCTGGCCCGGCCGGAAGCAGAAGGCCACCAGCTCCCCGATTTCCTCGGGGGCTGCCATCCTGCCGATAGGTATGCCCGACAGCGCCGCCGCCTCGCCGTGTTCGGCGATGAAGGCCTCGGCCATATCGGTGCGCACCCAACCCGGGGCAAGCGCGACCGCGGTGATCCCCTCATGCCCATGACTTTGTGCAACCGACCGGGTCAGATTGATCAGCGCCGCCTTCGTGGCGCCGTAGGCCATGGCGCGCGATGTGTATCCCCGCTGTCCCGCGCGCGATGCCATGTTGACGATGCGCCCACCGCCATGTTGACGGAAATGCAGGATCGCCGCTCGGGTCAGGTCCGCCGCCGCCAGCAAATTCACCCGCATCTCGCGCGTCCAGTAGTCTTGCCAGGCCTGAAGCGGCGCATCGAGGGCGATCTCGGACCGGATGCCGGCGTTGTTGACTAGTCCGGTCAGGTGGCCTGCGCGGTCCTCTGCCCGCCGCCACAGGTCCGTTGCCGCCATGGGATCGGACAGGTCCGCCTCCAGCACGAAACCCCGCCCCCCGATCCGCTCCAGAATGGCCTCGGCCGCCGTCCGGCTCTGCCCGCAATGGATGCCGATCCGGGCTCCCTCGCCGGCCAGGCTGTCGCAGGTCGCCTGCCCGATGGCGCCCGTGGCTCCGGTGACAAGGATCGTCTGGTCTTGCAGTCGCACGGCAGGCTCGCCTCATCTTGCCGTCATGGTGTCGGCATGATCCAGCGCCGATGAACGCCACCCGTCAACCGGATTGACCCGGAGGCGGAAAAGGAAAAGCCCCGGATCGCTCCGGGGCCAGTTGGGGGCTCAGGTCAGGCAAGCTCATCCAGGCAAGGTGCGGACGGGGCGCTGCAAGAAGTAAAGAAACGGTGTACGTCCGCGACCAACTTTTTGATTTTGTTTGATTATCCGAGATTGTCCACCGTGGACACAGGTCAGATGTCCAGCGTTGTCTGCGTCTCCCATGCCGAGAAGTGGCTGCAATAGTCGTTCCACTCCTTGTGCTTCAGCTTCAGATAGGCGGCGCTGAACTCCTCCCCCATCATCGACTTCAGGGTCTTGTCGCGGTCGTATTCCCGCAGCGCGTCGAGGAGGTTCAGGGGCAGCTTCGGCGCCCCCTTCACCTTGTGGCCGTCCTGGTACATGTCGATGTCGTAGCGACGGCCCGGATCGGCCTTGGTCCGCACCCCGTCGATGCCGGCGGCCAGGATGACGGCCTGCATCAGGTAGGGGTTCGCCGCCCCGTCGGGCAGCCGCAGCTCGAACCGGCCCGGCCCCGGCACGCGGACCATGTGGGTGCGGTTGTTCCCGGTCCAGGTCACCGTGTTCGGCGCCCAGGTCGCGCCCGAGGACGTGCGCGGCGCGTTGATCCGCTTGTAGCTGTTGACCGTCGGGTTGCAGATCGCCGCCAGCGCCGAGGCGTGCTTCATGATCCCGCCCAGGAAGTGCCGGCCCTGGTCCGACAGGCCCAGTTCCTTCTTCGGGTCGGCGAAGGCGTTCTTCTTGCCGTCCAGCGTCCAGACCGAGATATGGGCGTGGCAGCCCGACCCGGTGAGGCCCTTGAACGGCTTCGGCATGAAGGTCGCGCGGAAGCCGTGCTTCTCGGCCACCGACTTGACCATGAACTTGAAGAAGCTGTGCTTGTCGGCGGTCTGCAGCACGTCGTCGTATTTCCAGTTCATCTCGAACTGGCCGATCGCGTCCTCGTGATCGTTCTGGTAGGCCTCCCAGCCCAATTCCAGCATGTAGTCGCAGATTTCCGAGATCACGTCATAGCGCCGCATCACCGCCTGCTGGTCGTAGCAGGGCTTCTCGGCGGTGTCGTAGACGTCCGAGGGGCCGGAGCCGTCGGTATTCAGGATGAAGAACTCGGGCTCCACCCCGGTCTTGACGCGCAGGCCCTCCTTGGCGGCCTCGCCGATCAGCCGCTCCAGAACGTTGCGCGGGGCCTGATCGACAAGCTTTTCCTCCATCGTCGCGCGGGCGGCGACCCAGGCGACCTCTTTCTTCCAGGGCAGCTGGATGACGCTGTCGGGGTCCGGCACCGCCATCAGGTCGGGATGCGCGGGCGTGAGGTCCAGCCAGGTCGCGAAGCCCGCGAAGCCCGCCCCGTCCACCGCCATGTCGTTGATCGCCTGCGTCGGCACCAGTTTCGCGCGCTGCCCACCGAACAGGTCGGTGTAGGAGATCATGAAATACTTGACGCCCTTATCCTTCGCCCACTTGGCAAGGTCCTTCGCCATCACTGTAGCTCCCTAGGTCTTTTGTATCGTTGTTGTGGAAACGGCGGCCTTACCAGCCGCCGTTCCGTCCTGGTATCCAGTTGGTCCCCGCCAAGGGAACCCCCGCCATCGCCGCCGCCTCGATGGTCAGCGAGCAGAGGTCCTCGGGTTCGAGGTTATGCAGGTGGTTCTTGCCGCAGGCCCGCGCGATGGTCTGCGCCTCCAGCGTCATCACCTTGAGGTAGTTCTTCAGGCGACGACCGCCGAGGATCGGATCGAACCGCTTGTACAGCTCGGGGTCCTGCGTGGTGATCCCCGCAGGATCGCGGCCTTCGTGCCAGTCGTCATAGGCATCGGCCGTGGTGCCGAGCTTCTGGTATTCCTCTTCCCATTTCGGATCGTTGTCGCCCAGCGCGATCAGCGCCGCCGTACCGATGGCCACCGCATCGGCGCCAAGGGCCATGGCCTTGGCCACGTCCGCCCCCGACCGGATCCCGCCCGAGACGATCAGCTGCACCTTGCGGTGCATGCTGAGGTCCTGCAGCGCCTTCACCGCCTGCGGGATGCACGCGAGGATCGGCATGCCGACATGTTCTATGAACACGTCCTGCGTCGCCGCCGTGCCGCCCTGCATGCCGTCCAGCACCACCACGTCCGCGCCCGCCTTCACCGCCAGCGCCGTGTCGTAATAGGGCCGCGCGCCGCCGACCTTGACGTAGATCGGCTTTTCCCAGTCGGTGATCTCGCGCAGTTCCATGATCTTGATTTCCAGATCATCGGGGCCAGTCCAGTCGGGGTGACGGCAGGCCGAGCGCTGGTCGATCCCCTTGGGCAGGTTGCGCATCTGCGCCACGCGGTCGCTGATCTTCTGGCCCAGCAGCATGCCGCCGCCGCCGGGCTTGGCGCCCTGGCCCACCACGACCTCGATCGCATCGGCCCGGCGCAGGTCGTCGGGGTTCATGCCGTAGCGCGAGGGCAGGTACTGGTAGACCAGCGTCTTGGAATGGCCGCGCTCTTCCTCGGTCATGCCGCCGTCGCCGGTGGTGGTCGAGGTGCCGGCGGCCGTCGCGCCGCGGCCCAGGGCCTCTTTCGCGGGGCCGGAGAGCGCGCCGAAGCTCATCCCGGCAATGGTGATCGGGATATCCAGATGGATCGGCTTCTTGGCGAAACGGGTGCCGAGCCAGACATCCGTCGCGCATTTCTCGCGGTAGCCTTCCAGCGGGTAGCGGCTGATCGAGGCGCCGAGGAACAAGAGGTCATCGAAATGCGGCAGGTGCCGCTTGGTGCCGCCGCCGCGGATATCGTAGATGCCAGAGGCGGCCGCGCGGCGGATTTCGGCGTTCACTGCGGGGGTGAAGGTGGCCGAGAAACGGGGCGGGGTACGGGGAAGATCGGTCATATTCCGTGCCTCAGTACGACGACGCGTTGTCGATGTTGAAATTGTAAAGCTTCCGGGCCGAGCCGTAACGGCGGAATTCCTCGGGCTTGGCCTTGTGGTCGGCCTCGCCGCGGCGGAGGAGATCTTCCAGGATGGCGTAGTGTTCGTCCCGCATTTCCTTCTCGATGCAGTCGGCGCCCAGCGACTTGACCGTGCCGCGCACGAAGAGCCGCGCCTCGTAAAGGCTGTCGCCCAGCGCCTCGCCCGCGTTACCCAGCACCACCAGGTTGCCTGACTGCGCCATGAAGGCCGACATGTGGCCGATGTTGCCGTGGACGACGATGTCGATGCCCTTCATCGAGATGCCGCAGCGGCTGGAGGCATTGCCCTTGATGACCAGAAGGCCGCCGCGCCCGGTGGCCCCGGCATACTGGCTGGCGTCACCGTCGATGATGACGGTGCCCGACATCATGTTTTCCGCCACGCCGGGCCCCGCCGAGCCCTTGATGCGGATGGTCGCCTGCTTGTTCATCCCGGCGCAGTAATAGCCGGTGGACCCCCGCACGGTGATGTCGACCGGCGCGTCCACCCCAGCGGCGATCGCATGCGCGCCCTTGGGGTTGATGACCTCCCAGTCGGTCATGTTGGTCTGGCCCTTCAGCGCGTGCAGCGCCGAGTTGAGCGCCCGGAGGCCCTCTTTCCCCAGATCGAAGGTCTGCATTCTCTCAACGCTCCCAGAAATAGACGGTGGCGGGTTCGGGTTCCCAGACGCGGGCGTCCTCGATGCCCGGCAGGTTCACGAGCGCCCGGTATTCCGACCCGAAGGCGACATACTGGTCGGTCTCGGCCATGACGGCCGGCTTGCAGGCGATGGGGTCGCGGACGACGCCGAAGCCGTTCTTGGTGCCGACGACAAAGGTGAAGAAGCCGTCGAGGTCGGTCAGCGCCGCCTCAAGCGCGTTGCCCAGCGTCTCGCCGGTCTTGAGCTTGTGGCTGATGAAGGCGGCGCCGACCTCGGTGTCGTTCTCGGTCTCGAAGGTCATGCCGAGACGCTTGAGTTCCCGCCGGACGCCGTTGTGGTTCGACAGCGAGCCGTTGTGCACAAGGCACTGGTCCGCCCCGGTCGAGAACGGGTGCGCGCCCATCGTCGTGACGGCGGATTCGGTCGCCATCCGGGTATGGCCGATACCGTGGGTGCCCTTCATCTTCGACACCTCGAAGCGGGCGGCCACGTCCTTGGGCAGGCCCACCTCCTTGAAGATCTCGATCGAGTCTCCCGCGCTCATCACCTTCACGCCGGGGCGCAGGTGCGACAGGGCCGAACGCGCGGCCTCCATCTGGTCAAGCGGCACTTCCAGAACGGCATGGGTGGACTTGATCTTCATCGTCACGGGCTGGCCGATGGCGTCGTGCAGATCGCCGTCCAGGTCCTTGAAATCCTGGTCCGGGTTGGCCGACTGGATCGTCAGCTTGCCCAGCCCGTCCTTCGCCCCGGAATAGATCGCGATGCCCGCCGAGTCCGGGCCACGGTCGGTCATGGTGATCAGCATGTCCGTCAGCATGGCACCCAGCTGGGGTTCCAGCTTCGGGTCCTTGAGGAAAAGTCCAACGATGCCACACATGGATTCGTCTCCTTCACATGGTTGGGAAGACGCTAGCACCGGTTTTTGCCCCTATCAACTGGTAAGAAACAAATTTCACCTCTCGGGAAAATCGCTGCTGAATACATGGGCACCGGCGGTTTTTCTTGACAGAATGTCGCAGTTGGCTTTCCTTGAGGCAAACAAAATCGCCGTGCAGGGAAAGACGTGGGGGCCGCGTCGCACGGATGTCCAAGAGCCCAAGGGAGGAAAACGTGGGAGACCTTAATCAGCGGATTGAGGCGATGCACCGACGCGACGTGCTGGTGGCATGGGCGTTCGTCATCGGCCTGTGGTTCGCCGTGATCTTCGTCGCACTGGCGACCTGGGACCTTGCGCCGACGGGAGGGGCGCGGACCCTCTTGCTGATCGGCGGCGCCATCGTCCTGATCTTCAACACCGCCGCGATCCTGGCGATGCTGCGCCATTACCGCGAGGACCGCGACTTCATGTACAGCCTAGACATCAAGTTCCTGGACGAAGCCAGGGGGAGGAAGTGATGGCGCATTACCAACCTCCGAAACAGGGCAAGGCCAGCCAGTTGATCGACGTGGTCGTGCTGGTGGTCCTGACCGTCGGCGCGCTGTTCGTGCCCCTGTGGCTGAACATGGCGGGCGCCGCGAAATCGGTGGCGAACCCCGCGACCGAGGCCACCTGGGAGGCCTTGGGCCAGACCCCGGCCCAAGCCGCGAAATACGAGGCGCTTGGCTACACCCCCGAAACCGCGCATGACCTGATCCTCGCACGGTTCGACTACAGCTTCTCGGTCGGCGCCTTGGTGACGATGATCGCGGTCATCCTCTTGTACTATTTCCTGATCCTGCGGTTTTCCGAAGTGGAATACCGCGAGGTCATCTCGGAAAAATTCGGGGAGTAGGCCGCCATGGACCTGTGGAACTGGCTTGAATACGGGGCCTGGGGGCTTTCGGCCCTTCTGGGGCTGCACATGCTGGTGGACTGGCTGAGGACCGACAGCACCTACAGCGAGGATGTGCTCACATCCTCCCGCGAGGGCGAGATCGAGGCCCTGGCCGAACAGCACAAGGCCAAGGAGGCGCATCATGGCTGACGTGGACATCACCTCGCAGACCATGGACGGCATGGGGCCGCACGGCACCAAGGTCGGCCTCCTGCGCGTCCTTGGCCCGGCGCATGTCTGGGCGCTGGGGGTCGGGATCGTTCTGGTCGGCGAATACATGGGCTGGAACTTCGCCGTCGGCAAAGGCGGGGCCTATGCCGCGCTGATCGCCTGCTGGTTCGCGGGGATCCTCTATTCCTGCGTCGCCATGATCGACAGCGAGGTCACCTCGACCGTCGCCTCGGCGGGCGGGCAGTACACCCAGGCCAAGCACATCATCGGCCCGCTGATGGCCTTCAACGTGGGCCTCTACCTCGTCTTCGCCTACACGATGCTGGAAGCGGCGAACGCGATCACCGCGGGTTACCTGTTCTCTGTCGTGGCGCAGATGACGGGGCATGCGGGCGAGCTCGACCAGCGGCCCTTCATCATCCTGGTCATCATGTTCCTGGCCTGGCTGAACTATCGCGGCGTGCTGGCGACACTGACCTTCAACCTGGTCATCACCGCTGTCGCCTTCCTTGCGATCATCGTCCTGTTCCTGTCCACCAGCGGCATCCTCGGCGGCGGGATCATGGACCATGCGGCGCTGTTCGAGGGGCACGAGCTGCCCTACGGCTGGATCGGCGTGCTGGCGGCGATGCACTTCGGCCTCTGGTACTACCTTGGCATCGAGGGCACCACGCAGGCGGCCGAGGAAGTCCGCTCGCCCGCCCGCGCGCTGCCCTTCGGGACGCTCGCCGGGATCATGACGCTGCTGATTGCCGCGACGCTGACCTGGTATGTCTGCTCGGGCGTCCTGCCGTGGGAGTTCCTGGGCGATGGCGTCAACGGGTCGGTGGCCCCGCTGTTCGACACTGCACGGCTCTCGGGCTCCACGGCTCTGGTCTGGCTTCTGGGCTTCGGCACCCTCTTCGCAACGCTGGCCAGCGCCAACGGCTGTATCAACGATGCCAGCCGCGCATGGTTCGCGATGGGGCGCGACAAGTATCTGCCCGGCTGGTTCGGCGCGGTGCATCCGCGCTATCGCACGCCTTACCGGGCCATCGTGTTCCTGGTTCCGATCGCGCTGATCTTCGCACTCGGTGCACCGCTGGATCAGGTCATCACCTTCTCGATCCTGTCGGGACTTCTGGGTTATACCTTCATGCCGCTGAACATCATCCTGTTCCGCCGCAAATGGCCGCTCGATACGATCAAGCGCGGCTATGAACACCCGTTCCACCCGATCCCCGCGATCACGCTGCTCACGCTCTGCGGCGTGACCTTCTTCGCGGTGTTCCTGGGCTACGGGACCCAGCTCGTCGCAATGATCGGCTTCTACATCGTGGTGTCGCTCTGGTTCCACTTCTGGCGCTACCGCTTCGTGAACCGGGGGGCGCAGTTCACCATGCCCTGGCCGAAGCCCCAGGGCTACTGAGACCGCGGCCCGCCCTCCGGGGCGGGCCTTTTCCCCATGTCCCCGCTTGTCCCCCTCGGCCTCGCCCTCGCCGCCCTCGGCCTCTGGCTCGCCCTCCGCCTGATCCGCGAGACGCGGGCACGCACGGCCGCCCGCGCGGCCTTCTTCGACGCAGTGAAACCCCTGTTCGACGGCGGCGAGACGCAGCTGCAACCCACCGGCTTTCCCCGGATGACCGGCCGGCGCGGGGGCCTGTCCTTCGACCTTCAGGCCATCCCGGACACGCTGACCTTCCGCAAGCTGCCCGCGCTCTGGGTGCTGGTCAGCCTGCCCGAGCCGATGCCGCTGGGCGCCACGCTGGACCTGATGGCCCGTCCATCTGGCAACGAACCCTTCACCCGCTTTGCCAGCCTGCCCCAGTCGCTGCCTACCCCGCCGCATCTGCCCCGCGAGATCGCTATCCGCACCGACGACGCGGCCCGGGTGCCGCTGGCCCGGCTGATCGCCGATCATGCCGACCTGTTTCGCGACCCCCGCGTCAAGGAACTTGTCCTCTCCCCCAGGGGCCTGCGCATCGTGATCCTCGCCGAGGAAGCCGACCGGGGCCGCTACCTGATCTTTCGCGAGGCAGAGATGGGCCGCAGCCCCCTGTCTCCCTCCCGGCTGGAACCGCTGCTCGACAGGCTGGCCACGCTCCGTCAGGATGTGCTGGCCCTGAAGGACCAAGCATGAAACAGCCGCTGAACCCCTACCTCGTCCTCGCCGTCGCGCTCCTTCTGCCCGGAGTTGGCCAGGTCCTGAACCGCCAGCCGGTGCGCGGGCTGATCTTCGTCTGCTTCGCGGTGCTCCTGGGCGGCTTCACGCTGAAGACCGCCGCGCCGGACGTGTCCTTCGTCGGCAAGGTCTCGGGCGGGCTGTTCGTCTGGGCCATGGCGGTGCTGGACGCCTACAAGACCGCGCGCATCCGGCAGGCGGTGTGGTCCCACGCCAACGCTCCTCGATGACTTCGTCACTCGTCGCGGCCCCCCGCGAGGAGAAGCCGAAGGCGCACGACGAGCTATTCTTGCCAGAGCCCCCCGACCATCCCTTTCAGCGCGGCCAACGCCTCGGCCCCGTCCTCGCAGCCCGGCCCGACCCTGACCGCCACCGTCGCCGCGAAACCAAAGGCCGCGCGCATCGACGGACGGATCGTCACCTCGAACCCTTTCGGCCCAGCCACCACGCTTTCGACGGCATCCTCGGCCCCGAAGGTCTCGTCGCTTGCCTCGAACCAGACCGGCCCGCCGCCGATGGGCTGGCGGAACAGCACATAGCCGTCGGCCTCGTCCTCGCCCTCGGCAAAACCCACGAAGAGGGTTCCCTCATCCTCGACGACCGAGCCGTAGGCCGCCTTTACCGTGATATCGGCCATTCCGATCTACCCTCGCCAAAAAAGCCACGCCGCGACTGCGGCCAGCGTCAGCGCCTGAACCCGGTGCATCCTCGCCGAAACGACCGGGTCGGCAAGAGGTCCGCGCAAGGTGCCGGCCAACGCCACGATCATGAGATGCACCACGACCGCCACGACAAGATAGATCGCGGAAAGGACCGCGCTCTCCCATGCGCCCGAATCCGCTGTCAGGAAGCCCGGCAGCACCGTCACGAACATGAGCGCGGCCTTTGGGTTCAGCAGATTGGTCACCAGCCCCCGGCGAAACCCTGCTGCCCCGTCCTCGCCGCCGCCCGGCAGGTGATGCGCCGGATTTCCGGCATCGCGCCAGCTTTCCAGCGCGAGATAGAGAAGATAGGCCACGCCCGCGATGTGCAGCGCCTGGAACAGGCCGGGCCAGGCCGCCACGACAACAGCAACACCCGTTGCCGCCAGGAGGGCCTGCACAGCCAGGCCAAGGGTGATGCCAAGAACCGCAGCCAGCCCGGCCCGTGGTCCCGACGTTGTCGCAAGCAGGGCAAGCCACGCCATGTTCGGCCCCGGGGTCAGTTCCAGGACCAGCGCGGTCAGCAGGAACGACAGCAGAGCATCGGCGTCCATGCCCGAGGTCTCAATACCACTTGGCGACGGGCGGCAGGCTCATCAGCACCGCGTTGGCGTCATGTCCGGTCTCAAGCCCGAACTTCGTCCCCCGATCATACACCAGGTTGTATTCGGCATAGAGCCCGCGGTGCTGCAACTGCACCTCGCGGTCGGCCTCTGTCCAGGGCGTCTCGACGCGACGTTCCGTCACCGGCAGGAAGGCCGGCAGGAAGGCCTCGCCCACCGCGCGGGTGAAGGCGAAATCCCGGTGCCAGTCGCCGGTGTTGAGGTCGTCGAAGAAGATGCCGCCCACGCCCCGCGCCCGGCCGCGATGGGGGATGAAAAAGTATTCGTCGGCCCAGGCCTTGAACTTTGCATAGTAGTCGGGCGCATGCGCGTCGCAGGCCGCCTTCATCTCGGAGTGGAAATGCGCGGTGTCCTCGGCATATTCGATGCAGGGGTTCAGGTCGGAGCCGCCGCCGAACCACCAGGCGCCGGGGGTCCAGAACATTCGGGTGTTCATGTGGACGGCGGGCGCATGAGGGTTCTGCATATGGGCCACCAGGCTGATCCCGCTGGCCCAGAAGCGCGGGTCCTTGTCCATCCCCGGCACCCCCCGCGCAGCCATCGCGCGTTGTGCCTTCTCGCCGAGTTGCCCGTAAACCTCGGACCAGTTGACGCCCACCTTCTCGAACACCGCGCCGCCACGCATCACGCTCATCAGACCGCCACCGCCATCGGCGCGGCTGGTCGGCGTTACCTCGAACCGGCCGGGTGCACCCTTGGCATACTTGTCCTCCAGCCCCTCGAAAGCCGCCACGATCCGGTCGCGCAGGGTTCGGAACCAGGCGGCTGCGACGGCGTTGCGGCTGTCAATCGGATCGGTCATTCTGATGTCCTCGGATGCTGACATCCGCATGCCTAGCATCCCCGTGCGATGCTTTCCACTGTTCAAGGAGTCTCCGATGAAACGGCTGTCATTTCTGGCACTTGCCACGCTTGCGGCGTGCGGCACTCCCCAGGAGCAATGCATCAGCCGGAACACGCGCGACCTGCGCACCGTTGACCGGCTGATCAAGGAGTCCGAGGGCAACCTGGCGCGCGGCTACGCCTTCGAGACGGTGACCGTCTATGAAAGCTACTGGACCACCTGCGAACGCCCTGCGCCGGCAGGCCAGCCCGCCCCGCCGCCGCGACTGTGCCTCGATGAACGCCCCGTCACCGAGACAAGGCCCAAGGCCATCGACCTTAAGGAAGAAGCGCGCAAGCTGGAAAGCCTGAAGGAAAAGCGCAAGGAGCTTGCCCGGCAGGCCGAGAAGGTGATCGCCGCATGCAAGGCGCAATATCCCGAATGATCGGTGCGAAGGTGGTCAGTGTGCGGGGGCGCTCACCGCGTCCAGAAGCCCGCGCCCGCCATCCACGGTCAGCACCTGCCCGGTGATGAAGCCCGAAGCGTCCGAAGCCAGGAACTGCACCGCCTCGGCCAGCTCGACCGGCGCCGCGATACGGCCCAGAGGCGTCGCCCCGGCGATCTGGTCGCGATAGCCGGGGTTCTGCTTCAGCGCGGCCTGCAGGCTTGCGCTCATCACGCTGCCGAAGGCCACCGCGTTGACCCGGATCCCCTTTGGCGCCAGCGCCACCGCCAGCGAGCGCGTCATCTGGTCCATCGCCGCCGCGGCCATGGAATAGCCCAGCAGCTCCGGCCGGGTGGCCTGCGCGGTGATCGAGGACAGGTTGATGATCGACCCCAGCATCGTGCCTTCCTCGACCTCGGCCCTCTGGGCGTGCTGGATCATCCGCTTGGCGGTGATCTGCGAGATGCGCAGCGCGGACAGCACATTGTAGCGCCACAACTCCTCGACCCCGTCAGCATCGGGGTTCAGGATGTCCGAAACCATCATCCGGCGGCTGGCGTTGACCAGGATGTCCACCCGGTCGAAGGCGTCGATGGTCGCGGACAGCAGGTTGGCGATGGTCAGCTTTTCGGTCAGGTCGCCCGCGAACATGCGAACCGGCCCCTCGGCCCGCGCCTCTTCGCCGATCTCGGCCTCCAGCCGTGCCTCGTCGATGTCGGCGAACATCACGTTCGCACCCTTGTCGACCAGATGCCGGGCAATGGCGAGCCCGATGCCGGCGGCGGAGCCGGTGACGATGGCGGTCTTGCCGGAGACGGAAAAGGACATGGAACCTCTGGGGTTAGGCCCGTTGCGCGTCGCGCCGGGGCCTTGTGGCATGGATCACGCGAAAGCGGCCGTCGCCGGCGACTTCGCGCACATCGAGAAAGCAGTCGTTAAGCACCGGATCATAGGGCAGGTGGCGGTTGGCAACTACCCAAAGGCTGCCGTCGGGGGCAAGCATCCGCCGGGCCGCCCGGATGAAGGCCGCGCCAAGGGCGGGGTCGGCCACGCGGCCGGTGTGGAAGGGCGGGTTCATCACCACGGCGTCGAGCAGCGTCTCGGGGCGCCAGGCGGTCGCGTCGGCCCAGTGGAAGCGGGCGCGCGGATCGGTGATATTGGCCCGCGCGCAGTCCAGCGCGTCCGCTTCGGCCTCGACCAGGTCCAGCCGCTTCACGCCCGGCCGCTTCAGGATCTCGGCCGCCAGGAACCCCCAGCCCGCCCCCAGATCGGCGACCTTGCCGCCCAGCTTGTCGGGCAGGCTGGCGGCCAGCAGGACCGAGCCCGGGTCGGGACCGTCCGAGGAGAATATCCCCGGCAGCGTGCGGAAGCCCGCCACTTCGGCGGGCCGGGCCGCCCAGTCCGACAGGTCGGGCCCGGCGCGGAAGGAGGCCAGCTTGCCATGCGCCTTCGACAGGCTTTCGGACAGGTCCACCCGCCCGCGCAGGTCCTTAAGCGCGGTTTCGATACCGTCGGTCTTCTGGCCATCGACTGCGATCCAGCCGCCCGGGGTCACCTCGGCCGCCGCCCGGGCGATCAGTGCCCGCGCCGCCTCGCGCGAGCGGGGCAGACAGACGATTGCCGCCGCGTAGGGTGGCGCGGGCGTCACGGAACACATGGCCGCGAAGTGGTCGTAGTCCGGCCTGAACCCTGTCAGGGCCACCAGCCGGTCGCGCGGCAACATCGACAGGTCGTCGTCGCGTCGCGGCCCGTAAACGGCGATGCGGCCCGTTGCCGGAAGCGTCAGGGCGCCGGTCTCCAGCGCCAGGGACAATCGTGCGGCTCGCATGGGCGGGGGCTTCAGGCCCCCCGGTTCCTTCTGGCCGGGTGCACGATCATTCCTTTTCCATCGTGCATTGCAGCGGGTGCTGGTGGCGCCGGGCAAAGTCCATCACCTGCGCAACCTTGGTCTCGGCCACCTCGAAGCTGAAAACGCCCACCACGGCAAGCCCCTTCTTGTGTACGGTCAGCATGATCTCGAAGGCCTGGGCATGGTTCAGGCCGAAGAAGCGTTCCAGCACATGCACGACGAATTCCATCGGCGTGTAGTCGTCGTTCAGGAGCAGCACCTTGTACAGTGGAGGGCGCTGCGTCTTCGACTTCGGCTTGGTCAGAATCGAGGTATCGTGCCCGGGGCCGTCCGTCTTGTCGGACATGGTCGGTGGACGGAAGGACACGGGGATCGGGCTCCGGCTTCAGGATTCGGGGTTGCAACTGCCCCCTGAAATATAGCCTCTTTTGCCGCAGGGAAAAGAGGTGGCCATGCTGACGACGATCGGCTTCGACGCGGACGACACGCTCTGGCAGAACGAAAGCTATTTCCGGATGACCCAGGACCGCTTCCTGGAACGGCTGGCAGATCATGCCGAGCCCGATCACCTGCGGGAACGCCTGACCGCGGCAGAGCATCGGAACCTGGCCTATTACGGCTTCGGCGTGAAGGGGTTCACCCTGTCGATGATCGAGACGGCGATCGAGGTGACCGAGGGCCGCGTCCCGGCCCGTGTCATCGGCGAGTTGATCGCCATGGGCCGCGATCTTCTGGAACACCCGCTGGAACTTCTGCCGCATGTCCGCACTACCGTCACCGTACTGTCGGAACAGTTCCGGCTGGTGCTGATCACCAAGGGCGACCTCTTGCACCAGGAACGCAAGCTGGCGCAGTCCGGCCTGGGCGACCTGTTTCACGGGGTCGAGATCGTCTCGGACAAGACCGAGGCGACCTACCGGCAGGCCTTCGCCCGGCACGGGACGGGGGCAGACCAGGCGATGATGGTCGGCAACTCGCTGAAATCCGACGTGATTCCGGCGCTTCAGGCGGGATCATGGGGCGTCCATGTGCCCCAAGAGAAAGAATGGTCGTTCGAAGTGGCTTCGCCCCCGACCGCGCACAGCCGGTTCCACGTCGTCAGGGATCTGGGCCAGTTGCCGGACCTGGTGCGTCAGCTGCATCTCTAATCCTGCACTAGAAGCACAGACCCCCACAAATAGACGGCCAGACCCCCTTCTGACCCTAGATATGGCCTGACCGACCTCGGATTGCTGCTTCCCTGCAACTACTTCAACTGCACCTCGAAACCCCTTGGAATTTTTGGGTTTTCGCATTGCAGTTCCTGTGCTAGCCTTCGAACCGAGGCAGAATTCGGCACCGGAAAATCCGGGCCAACAGGCAAAGGGTGGGCGAGGTGACATCGCTTCTCGGGCGTATTTTTCGCACTATTTCCATGATTCTTGTCGTCGCCGCAGTCGTCGTGACGTCTCCGCTTCAGGCCGCGCCCTTCGCGGCCATCGTGATGGACGGCCGGACCGGCGAAGTCCTCTACGAGAAAAATGCCAATGCACGGCTGCATCCTGCATCGCTGACCAAAATGATGACGCTCTACATCGCCTTTCAGGAGATCGAGGCGGGGCGACTGTCGCTGGATACGATGGTGACGGTGTCGAAATACGCAGCGTCGCAGCCGCCGTCGCGGCTGGGGCTGAAGCCGGGGCAACGGATCTCGATGCGGCATCTTATCCGGGCGGCGGCGATCAAGTCGGCCAATGACGCGGCTTCGGCGATCGGCGACCACATCGGCGGCGACGCCGCGACCTTTGCCAAGCGCATGACCCGCACCGCGCGGCAACTGGGCATGAACAACACCACCTTCAAGAACGCCAACGGGCTGACGGCCGAGGGACACCTGTCCACGGCCTACGACATGAACGTGCTGGGACGGCACCTTTTCTACGACTTCCCGCAGTACTATCACATCTTCTCGCGCCGGACGGCAGACGCCGGGATCGCGACCGTGACCAACACGAACTCTCGCTTTCTCGACAGCTATGAGGGCGCGGACGGGATCAAGACCGGCTACACCAGCCCGGCGGGCTTCAACCTGACCGCCTCGGCGCGGCGGGGCAACAAGCACATCATCGCCACGGTGTTCGGTGGCACCTCTTCGGCCAACCGCAATGCGAAGATGGCGGAACTGATGGACATTGGCTTCAGCAAGGCCCGGAACGGCGTGAAGGAACAGCCGCCGAAAGCAGCGCCGATCGAGGACGCGCTGGTCGCCTCGCTGGAAACCGGGATCGATGAGATCGACGCCGTGGGTGGGGCCGGCAAGACTGTCCGCGTCTCGGGCGAGGTGAAGAAGTCGCTCCGCCCGAAGGCGCGGCCGGCGGTTCCGACGGTGCCGGATGCCGTGGCGGTTGCCATGGCGCAGGGGATCGAAGGCGCGCTGGCCGAGGCTACCGCGGCGCCAGCGCCGGAAGGGACGCTGGACTTCCAGGCGCAGGCAATGGCCGCCGCCGAACAGGCCACCACAGAGCCGATGGCGCTGGCAGAGACTGCAGTCGAGCCGGCAGCGGCAATCGAAGCTGCGCCGGAAAACCTGTTGGCTGAGGCGAGCGAACCGCCGGCCGTTCCTGCCGTTCTGCCCGAGTCCGGTACCCTGGACGCGCAGGCTGCGGCTCTGGCCGCACCGGCAGGCGAGACGGTTCTGGCCGAGGCGGTTGCGCCGGAGATGGTTCCGGAAGCTGCGACCGGGTCGCTTGTCGATCCTGCCCTTGCGGCGTTCAAACCGAGGGCGCGACCCGATGCCATGGCTGCTCCGTTGATCGCGGCAGCCGAGCCGGAGGCGAATGCGCCTGCCGTCGCGTCGGCAGAGCCGGTCGCGCAGGAAGTCGTTATTGCCGAGGTCCAGCCCGAACTTGTGGTGACCGATCCGGGCCTGGATCCAGCTGCCACCGACACCCCTGCGGTGCTGCTGGCCGAAGTGACCGACGTCGAGAGCGTTGCCGGAGCCACAGCCCCAGTCCCGCCGACGGTAACTGCCGGCCTTGCGCCGGATGCCGTGGCCCCGGCCATGCCCAAGCGGCAGGCTCCGATCTTCGACACGGTCGAGACCGCGGACATGCAGGCGGAGGACACCGGGACGAGTGAAGAGGTTGTCGTGGTGATGTCCACCTCGGGCGGGCGGCACTTCGGGGTGAATGTCGGCGAATATTCCTCGCGCTACGAGGCGGACAAGGCGCTTCTGAAGACCGCGCTGGCCGAAAGTGCCACCCTGAACGAGGGGAACCGCCGGGCGATCCAGTCGGGCGGCAAATGGCGGGCAAGCTTCATGGGGCTGACCGAGGAACAGGCCCAGCTGGCCTGCCGGCGCCTGACCGCCCGCGCGATCCCCTGCGAAACCGTAGGAGGCTGAGCCATGGTCGCACTCGTCTTTCCCGCCCTGCCGACCGTCACCCTGCCCGTCTCCGGCCGTGCCGAACGCTTCCCGGTCCGCCGCATCTTCTGCGTCGGCAGAAACTATGCCGAGCACACCCGGGAGATGGGGGGCGAGCCGGAACGGGAGACGCCGTTCTTCTTCACGAAGCCCGCCGATGCCGTGGTGGAGTCCGGCAGCCGCATCCCCTATCCGCCCGCCACGCAGAACCTGCACCACGAGGGTGAGCTGGTGGTCGCCATCGGCAAGTCCGGCGCGATGGTGTCGGAGGAAGCGGCCCAGGCGATGATCTGGGGGCACGCCGCCGGGAACGACCTGACCCGCCGCGACCTGCAGGCCGAGGCGAAGGAGCGCCGCCGGCCCTGGGACATGGCCAAGGGGTTCGACAAGTCGGCCGTGGTGGGGGCGATCAGGCCCGGCCCCCTGCCCGGCGGGCGGCTGCGTTGTTCGGTGAACGGGGCGGTGCGGCAGGAAGCCTCGACCGACGAGATGATCTGGACCCCGGCCTCGATCATCGCGGCCCTGTCGCAGCTGGTCAGCCTGTCGCCGGGAGACCTGATCTTCACCGGCACCCCCGCGGGGGTGGGACCGCTGAACCGGGGCGACACCTGCAAGGTCGAGGTCGAGGGCCTGCAACCGGCGACGGTGACGATCGCTTGAACTTGTCCACGGTGGACAAACGCCGGAATGTCAAGAAAACCAACCCCTTGGGATTTTCCGTTAGGGTGGTGTCAACCATGGTGTCGGCGCAGGCCGGTTGCAAGAAAACCCTGCCCCGGACTTGATCCGGGGCCTCCTGTTTCCCGGTGAGACCCCGGATCAAGTCCGGGGTGGGGTCGCTCAGGGCTTGGGGCGGTCGTCCCAATCCTTCATCAGGATGCGGTTCGCATCGCCCTCGGGGTCGTCGAACTGCCGGTTGCGCATGGCCCAGAAGAAGGCCGCAAGCCCGATCCCGCCCAGGAACAGCGAGGCCGGGATCAGGATGGTGAGGACTTCCATTACTTCAGCCTCATCGCGTTCAGCGAAACGGTGATCGAGGACAGCGACATGGCCAGCGCCGCCGCAAGCGGCGTGGCCAGGCCCACCAGCGCGATCGGCACGGCGACGATGTTGTAGCCGCCCGAGATCAGAAAATTCTCGACCATCCGCCGCGTCGCCTGCCGGCTGATCCGCTGGGCGTCGGCAATGGGGGCGATGTCCTGGCCGAGGAGCACGATGTCCGAGGCGACCCGCGCCGCATCGAGTGCCGAGGCGGGCGAGATCGAGACATGCGCGGCGGCCAGCGCAGCCGTGTCGTTCAGCCCGTCGCCGACCATCAGGACCTTGCGGCCCTCTGACGCAAGCTGCGCCACGCGGGCGG
>NZ_JBKBLV010000027.1:0-54394 GCF_046295235.1 Tabrizicola flagellatus | reverse complement strand
CAAGGACTGGCGACGGGTCGCAACGCGATACGACCGGTGCCCGAAGGTCTTCCTGTCCGCTATCGCCCTCGCGGCAACCGTCATGTTCTGGCTATGAAACGAGAACGAGTCCTGACCCTAGCTTGCCGAACAGAGGCGAGGAAGATTTCTTCACTAACAAACCCCTAACGTCCGCGAACATCCCTTTGTAATCAAAGCGGAATCCGGAAATGTCCACCGTGGACACCTCTCACCAGTGAGGCGGGCGGACGTTCGCTTCGGGGGCCTCCCCCCGCAGGGCCTCCTCCTCCGCGGCCCGCTCCATCAGCAGCCGGACACGCCGCTCCAGCCCCGCGATCTCGGTTGCCTGCCGGGCCACCACGTCCGACAGGTCTTCCACCGCCCGGATCAGGTGGGCCACCTTCTCTTCCAGATCGACCGAGCCCATCATACCCCCCGCTTGCCGCCTCTCCCCCCATCCGATACACGGACGGCGATCGAAAGCGAAGGTCCCGCCATGGCCGACAAGCCCCCCCGCCGCCCCCGCGCCGAGACCCCGAAGGGATTCCGCGACTACTTCGGGGCCGAGGTCACCGAACGGAAAGCCATGCTCGACCGCATCGCCGGGGTCTACCACCGCTACGGGTTCGACCCGCTGGAGACCTCTGCCGTGGAGACGGTCGAAGCCCTCGGCAAGTTCCTCCCCGACGTCGACCGCCCCAACGAGGGCGTCTTCGCCTGGCAGGACGAGGATCAGGACTGGCTGGCCCTGAGGTACGACCTCACCGCCCCCCTCGCGCGCGTCGCCGCCCAGTACCGCAACGACCTCCCCAGCCCCTACCGCAGGTACGCGATGGGCCCCGTCTGGCGGAACGAGAAACCCGGCCCGGGCCGCTTCCGTCAGTTCTACCAGTGCGACGCGGATACGGTGGGGTCAGCGTCGGTGGCGGCGGATGCCGAGATCTGCGCCATGCTGGCCGACGCGCTGGAGACGGTCGGCATCCCCCGCGGCGACTATGTGGTGAAGGTGAACAACCGGAAGGTCCTGAACGGGGTGATGGAGGTCGCGGGACTCGCGGGCGAGGACAAGCACGACGAACGCGGCATCGTGTTGCGGGCCATCGACAAGATTGACCGTCTGGGACCAGAGGGCGTGCGGGCGCTCCTGGGGGAGGGGCGGAAGGACGAGAGCGGGGACTTCACGAAGGGCGCCGGCCTGACTGCCGAACAGGCCGAGGTGGTGATGGGATTCACCACCGCCCGGCGCGACACGGGGCCGGAAACGCTGGCCCGGTTGCGAGAACTTGTTGGTGGCTCGGCGGTCGGGGCCGAGGGTGTGGCGGAGCTTGAGGCAATCGCTGCGCTCCTCGCAGCGCAGGGTTACGGTCCCGAGCGGATCGTGATCGATCCCGGTGTGGTGCGGGGGCTGGGCTACTACACCGGCCCGGTGTTCGAGGCCGAACTGACGTTCCAGATCACCGACGAGAAGGGCAGGCCACGCAACTTTGGCTCCGTAGCAGGCGGGGGAAGGTATGACGGGCTGGTAAGGCGGTTCACCGGGCAGGACGTGCCGGCGACGGGTGTGTCGATCGGGGTGGATCGCCTCCTCGCGGCGCTTCGCGCCAAGGGGCGCGTCGCTGGCTCCTCGGAGGGGCCGGTCGTCGTCACCGTGATGGATCGCGACCGGATGGCCGACTACATGGCCATGGTCGGCGAGCTGCGCCAGGCGGGCATCCGAGCCGAGGCCTATCTGGGCAATCCGAAGAACTTCGGCAACCAGTTGAAATACGCAGACAAGCGCGGCGCACCGGTGGCGGTGATCCAGGGCGGGGACGAGGCGGCGGCGGGCATGGTCATCCTCAAGGACCTGATCCTCGGCGCGAAGATCGCCCAGAGCGCAACGCTGGAGGAATGGAAGGACCGCCCCGCCCAGGTCGAGGTGCCGCGGGGAGAGCTGGTCGCCGCGGTCAAGCGGATGCTGGGCGCATGAGCCGCGGCTTTCCGCTTTGCGGGGCGACTGCGGTCCCCCCACCCCCATCCCCTCCCCACGGAGGGGGAGGGGAGGCGCGGTGCATCTGCCGTGGGCGCTGGGCGGAGGGTGGGGCATGACCCCCAAGGCTGCGATCCGGGCCGAGGGCAAACGGCTGCTGGCCGCCTTCCTGGAGGCCGGGGCCGTGGCGGTGGAGGCCGACATCCTGCAACCGGCGGGCACTCTGCTGGACCTTTACGGCGAGGACATCCGGGCGCGGGCCTATGTCACCGATGACCCGCTGCGCGGCGAGATGATGCTGCGCCCGGATTTCACCGTGCCGGTGGTGCAGGCGCACATGGCGCATGGGGCCGAGCCGGCGCGCTATGCCTATCTGGGCGAGGTCTTTCGCAAGCAGACGCGCGGGGCGCAGGAGGCGTGCGAGTATCTTCAGGTCGGCTATGAGGTCTTCGACCGTTCCGCGCCCGAGGCGGCGGATGCCGAGGTCTTTGCCCTGTTCGGCGACCTGCTGGGGGGCCTTGGCTTGCGCCCGGTGACCGGCGACATCGGCATCCTGATGGCGGCCGTCCGCGGGCTGGAGACGGCCGAGCGGCGCAAGGCGGCGCTGCTGCGCCACATCTGGCGGCCGGCGCGGTTCAAGGCGCTGCTCGACCGCTTTTCGGGCCGCGCGCCGGTGCCGGTGGGGCGGCTGCGGCTTCTGGAGCGGCTGCGGGCCGGCTCTCCGCTGGCGCTGATCGAGGAGGCCGGGACCTTCGTCGGGTTGCGCAGCGCCGAAGAGATCGTCGAGCGCGCCGAGGCCCTGCTGGCCGACGCAGAGACCCCGCCAATCCGGGCGACGGAGGCGGCGCTTCTTTACGACCTGCTGACGCTGGAGGCCCCGGCCGCCCATGCTTTGGCCCATCTGCGCGGCATCGCTCCGATGCTGCCGGCCATCGTCCCGGCGGTGGACCGCTTTGCCGCGCGGCTGGAGGCGCTGGCGGCGAAGGGCGTGGCGGTCGAGACGCTGGCCTTCGAGGCAAGTCACGGCCGGACCGCGCTGGAATATTACGACGGCTTCGTGTTCAGCTTTGTCGCCGAGGGGATGCCGCCGGTCGCCAGCGGCGGGCGCTATGACGCGCTGACGGCGGTGCTGGGGGCGGGCGCCTTCATCCCGGCGGTGGGCGGCGTGATCCAGCCCGGCCTGGTGGCGCGGCTGCGGGGGGCGCTGGCATGATCCGGCTTGGCGTTCCGTCCAAGGGGCGGCTGATGCAGGACTGTTTCGACTGGTTCGCCGCGCGCGGTGTGGTGCTGCGCCGCATGGGTTCGGACCGGGAATATGCCGGCGCGGTCGAGGGGGTTGAGGGCGTGACCCCGGTGCTCTTGTCGGCGGGGGAGATCCCGCGCGAGTTGGCGTCGGGGCGGATCCACCTGGGCGTCACCGGATCCGATCTGGTGCGCGAACAACTGGATGCGGACGAGGTGGCCGAGGTCGCCCGCCTGGGCTTTGGCCGGGCCGATCTGGTGATCGCGGTGCCGAATGTCTGGATCGATGTCGAGACGGTGGACGATCTGGACGCCGCCGCCGCCGCTTTCCGCAAGGTGCACGGCCACCGGCTGCGGATCGCGACCAAATATCACCGGCTGGTGCGCGATTTCCTGACTGCGCAGGGCGTGGCGGATTATCAGCTGGTGGACAGCCAGGGCGCGACCGAGGGCACGGTGAAGAACGGCACCGCCGAGGCGATCGCCGACATCACCAGTTCCGGCGAGACGCTGCGGGCCAACCACCTGCGGATCCTGCCGGACGGGCTGATCCATTCCAGCGAGGCGGTGCTTTGGGCCAGCCGGGCTGCGGCGTGGACGGCAGAGGACCGTGCGGCCCTGGCGCGGCTGTCGCAGATGCTGGGCGTGCCGGGCGTTTCCGTCTGAGGGCGGCACCTGGCCTTGCGGGCGCAGCGAGGGGTTTCACACCCCTCGCGCTCCCCGTGGAGTATTTGGAAAAGGGCAAGCAGCAGGTCAGTGCAGGCCGAGTTCGGCCAGGGCCTGCGCCAGTTTCGGGGGCAGGGGGTCATCCTTGGCACGGCCTTTGGGAAGGTCGCGTGGGCTGTCTTTCGGTTCGAGGTAGCGCCAGCCCTGGAAGGGGCGGCGCGGGGCGGCTTCGGTGCGGATGACCTCCTGGTCGAGGACGAGGGTGCAGCGCGGGATCCCGTCGCCGAGGTTCACCTCCTGCAGGTCGAGGATGCGCTGCCGGCACAGGATGACGCCCTTGATCACCCAGTAGAGCGAGCCGCCGTCCAGCACCTCGGCCTCGCGTTTCGGCCACATGCGGGTGACATGGATCGCCCGGCCCTCGGGCCAGTGCGGGCGCTGGCTGCGTTGCCAGTCAAGGAGGTCCTCGACCGAGTCGGCGCCGACGCAGAGTTTCAGGAGGTTGATCATGCGCCTGATCATAGGGCCTGCGGCGGGCGCTTCAAGTTGACCCCCGGGGGGCAGGGGCGTATCTTGGGCCTTCCGCCGGACTTATCCACAACAGACAGGAAGATTCGCCCGATGTCGCGATTCCATGCCCCCATCGCCGAAGCCATCTGGGACATGAAGTATCGCTTCAAGGAGGCGGATGGCACACCGATCGACCGCACGGTCGAGGACACTTGGCGGCGGATCGCGCGCGCTCTGGCTGAGGTGGAGGCCGAGCCTGCGATATGGGAGGCCGAATTCTATTCCGCGCTGGAGGACTTCCGCTTCCTGCCGGCCGGCCGCATCACCGCCGGGGCGGGGACGGGGCGGTCGGTGACCCTGTTCAACTGCTTTGTCATGGGCACGATCCCGGACACCATGGCCGGCATCTTCGACAGTCTGAAGGAGGCCGCGCTGACCATGCAGCAGGGCGGCGGGATCGGATACGATTTCTCGACCATCCGGCCGCGCGGGGCGCCGGTGGCGGGGGTGGCGGCGGATGCCTCGGGGCCCTTGTCGTTCATGGATGTCTGGGACGCGATGTGCCGGACGATCATGAGCGCCGGCAGCCGCCGGGGGGCGATGATGGCGACGATGCGCTGCGACCACCCGGACATCGAGGCCTTCATCGAGGCCAAGCGCGATCCCGCGCGGCTGCGGATGTTCAACCTTTCGGTGCTGGTGACCGATGCCTTTATGGCCGCGGTAAAGGCCGATGCGGCATGGGAGCTGGTCTTCGGCGGCAAGGTCTACAAGACGGTCGAGGCGCGCGATCTTTGGAACAAGATCATGCGGTCCACCTTCGACTATGCGGAACCGGGAGTGATCTTCATTGACCGGATCAACGCGATGAACAACCTGGGCTATTGCGAGACGATCGCGGCGACCAATCCCTGCGGTGAACAGCCCTTGCCGCCTTATGGCGCCTGCCTTCTGGGCAGTATCAACCTGCCGACGCTGGTGAAGGATGCCTTCGAGGCGCATGCCTCGCTGGACATGAAGGGGCTGGACCGCCTGGTGCGTGTCGCGGTGCGGGCTATGGACAATGTGGTCGATGCCTCGCGCTTTCCGCTGCCGGCGCAGCAGGCCGAGGCAAAGGCCAAGCGGCGCATCGGGCTGGGGGTCACGGGACTGGCGGATGCGCTGTTGATGGTCGGCCTGCGTTACGGGTCCGAGGAGGCGGCGCGCGTCATCGAGATCTGGATGCATGCCATCGCGCGGGCGGCCTATCTGGCCAGTGTCGATCTGGCGAAGGAGAAGGGGGCGTTTCCGCTGTTCGACGCAGAGGGCTTCCTTGCTTCGGGCAACATGCGGCAGATGGATGCCGACGTCCGCGAGGCAATTGCTAAGCACGGCATCCGCAATGCGCTGCTGACTTCGGTCGCGCCGACCGGGACGATCTCGCTTTATGCGGGCAACGTCAGTTCGGGGATCGAGCCGGTCTTTGCCTATGCCTACACCCGCAAGGTCTTGCAGAAGGACGGGTCGCGGACCGAGGAGGAGGTGGTCGATTACGCCGTCCGCCTCTGGCGCGAGAAGTTCGGCGACAAACCCTTGCCCGACCATTTCGTCAACGCCCAGACCCTGCCGCCCCTGGACCATGTCCGGATGCAGGCCGCGGCGCAGAAATGGGTGGATTCGTCGATCTCGAAAACGATCAACTGCCCCGAGGACATCAGCTTTGACGCTTTCAAGGAGGTCTACATGGCCGCCTGGGATCGGGGCTGCAAGGGCTGCACGACCTATCGACCGAACGACGTGACCGGGTCGGTCCTGACCGTCAGCGAGAAGGAAACCGCGCCAGTTGCCGCGCAGCCGGTGACGGGGGGCGAGGTGGTCTATCTGTCCGAACCCCTGGAGCGCCCCGCCGCGCTGGAAGGCCAGACCTACAAGGTGAAATGGCCGGGAACGGAACACGCCCTCTACATCACGATCAACGACATCGTGACGGCAGGCCACCGCCGACCGTTCGAGGTCTTCATCAACTCCAAGAACATGGAGCATTTCGCCTGGACCGTGGCGCTGACCCGGATGATCAGTGCAGTGTTCCGGCGCGGCGGGGATATCTCCTTTGTCGTGGAAGAGCTGAAAGCCGTCTTCGACCCCCGCGGCGGGGCCTGGATGGAGGGGCGCTACATCCCCTCGATTCTCGCCGCCATCGGCGGAGTGATCGAGCGCCACCTGATCGACATCGGCTTCATCGCGGGGGAGGGGCTGGGGCTGAAATCAGACCCGAAGGCCGAAATGATGCGGATCGGTGAGGCTCCGAGGCGGGCTTGCCCGGCCTGTGGCAGCTACGATCTGCGGATGGTGGAGGGCTGCCTGACCTGCGGGACCTGCGGGCATTCGAAGTGCGGGTGAGGGGCGTCTGTTGAAATGAGCGCCTTGCGGCGCGCGCCTTATGTCTCGCGTCCTTGCGTGAAGGACGCAAGGACACTCGGGCGTCGGGGGCACTTCGCCCCCCGAACCCCCAGAGGATATTTGCGGACAGGCGAAAGGCCGTGGGTCAGGTCGGTTTGACCCCGTTTGCCCGCGCAACGAAATCCACAAGGTGGGGCACATAGTCCTCTGGCCCCGATCCGCCCTGCGCCATCGCGGCGGCAAAGCTGTTCTTCGCCGCGCTGGCCATCGTGGTGGCGACGGTCGCGGCGTTGGCCATCGACTCGAGGTAGCGCAGGTCCTTGTAGGCGTTCGAGAGGGTAAAGCGGTGGGCCTCGCGGTTCCCTTCCAGCGCGTAGCCCATGAAGGTCTGGTAGAAGCCGCAGTCCATCCGGCCGCCGCGGATCACGCTGTCGAAGGTGGCGGTGGAGATGCCGACCTTGGCAGCCAGCGCCAGCGCCTCCGCATAGAGCGCCGCATAGCCGAGCGAGAGGAAGTTGTTCAGAAGCTTCATCCGGTGGCCATCTCCGACCCGGCCGATGTGGACGATCTTGCCGGCCCAGGTGGCGATGACGGGCCGGATTCGGGCAAAGACCTCGGGGTCCGCGCCCACCATGCAGTCGAGCGTGCCGGCCCAGGCCTCCTTCGGGGTGCGGCCCAGGGGCGCATCGGCAAAGTGGATGCCCTTGGCAAGCAGGTCGGCCGCGAGGCGTTCGGTCACGGTGGGGTCGGACGTGGAGCAGTCCACGATCACCGCGCCGGGTTTCAGGTGCGGGGTCATCCTTGCCACGGCCTCGGCCACCTGCGGCGAGCCGGGAAGGGTGAGGAAGACGATGGTCGCGCGGGCGGCGAGCTCCTCGATGCCGGCCTCGGTGGCACCCCGCCCGATCAGATCGTCCACCGGGGCGCGGTTGCGGTGGGCGGTGACGGTCAGGGGGTAGCCCTTCTCGACGATGTTCTTCGCCATGCCGTGGCCCATGAGGCCCGCGCCGATGAAGCCGATGTGTTCCTGGGTCATTTGGGAATCTCCTTTCGGCGGAGAGTGCGGCAGGGCGGCCGGGTTGACAATCCCGGCCGGGCAGGGCGGACTGCGGGCGGATCAAAGGGAGGATGCGATGTTCCGTGCGCTGGTGCTGGAGAAGGAAGGCGATGCCGCCGTGGCCCATGTCCGCGAGATGGAGGACAGCGCACTGCCTGCGGGCGATGTGACGGTCGCGGTGGAATATTCCACCCTGAACTACAAGGACGGCCTTGCGCTGTCGCCCAACGGGGGCGGTATCGTGCGGACTTGGCCGCATGTGGCGGGGATCGATTTCGCCGGGACGGTCGAGGTCTCGGAGGATGCGCGTTACAAGCCCGGAGACAAGGTGATCCTGACCGGCTGGCGGGTCGGTGAAACCCATTGGGGCGGCTATGCCCAGAAAGCGCGGGTCAAGGCGGATTGGCTGGTGCCGCTGCCCAAGGGCCTGACAACGAAGCAGGCCATGGCGGTGGGGACGGCCGGTTTCACGGCCATGCTGGCGGTGATGGCGCTGGAAGAGCACGGCCTGACGCCCGAGAAGGGCGAGGTGCTGGTCACCGGGGCCGCAGGCGGCGTGGGCTCGGTGGCGGTGGCGATCCTGGGGCGGCTGGGGTATCAGGTCGCCGCGGTGACTGGGCGGCCCGAGACGGAGGGCTATCTGCGCGACCTGGGCGCTGCGCGGATCGTGCCGCGGGCAGAGCTGGCCGAGACGGTGAAGCGTCCCCTGGAAAGCGAGACCTGGGCGGGCTGCATCGACGCCGTGGGGGGCGCGATGCTGGCGCGGGTGCTGGGGCAGATGAAGCATGGCGCCTCGGTCGCCGCCGTGGGACTAGCGGGAGGCGCGGCGCTGCCGGCCAGCGTGATCCCCTTCCTCTTGCGGGGTGTGAACCTGCTGGGTATCGACTCGGTGACGGTGCCCTACGACCGCCGGGTGCGGGCCTGGGGGCGGGTGGTTTCGGACCTGCCGATGGAGAAGCTGGAGGGAATGATCCGCCCTGCCCGGCTGGCCGATCTGCCCGAATTGGGGGCGGCGATTCTGAAGGGGGGCGTGCAGGGCCGGGTTGTGGTGGATGTGAACGCCTGAGACCTGTCCACGCAGGACAGGATTCTCAGGCCTTTGGTTTCAAGGGCTTGGACGTGGTCGTTAGGACTCTGGCAAGGTTTGCTCGCCCAGCCGGAGCGATGAACCTGACCGGAGAGGCGGGCTGAAGCGCGACCTGCGGGGGTGCGGCAGGGGCGGTCAGGCCGCCGCCATGCCGGAGCGGATCGTGGCGGCGGTGCGCAGGTAGTGGTCGCGCAGAAGCTGTTCGGCCAGCGCCGCGTCGCGGGCGAGTACGGCGTCGGCAATGGCCCCGTGCTCGGCGTCGATGTCGCGCTTCTGCGGGCCGGCGGCGGTCAGCGCCGGGATGCGGTAGCGTTCGGTCGCGGCATAGAGGCGCTCGAAGAAATCCATCAGCCAGTCCGACCCGCAGGCCGCCAGCAGCGCGCGGTGAAAGGCGTGGTGGCGGGTCTTCAGCTCGTCCACGTCGCCGTCCTCGCGCCGGGCCTGCCGGCGCAGCGCGTAAAGCGCGGCCACGACCGAGGCTTCCCAGGCATCGTCACCCCGGGCGATCGACAGGCGCAGCGCCTCGGTCTCGATCAGCAGGCGGGCGTTGAGGGCATCCTCGAACTCGGCCAGCGAGCGGGACGAGACGCGGAAGCCGCGCAGCGACTCGGCGGTGACCAGACGTTCGGCCTGCAGCCGGTTCAGGGCCTCGCGCAGGGGGGAAAAGCCCATGCCGTAGCGTTCCGACAGATCGGCCAGGCGCAGCGGGCTTTCGGGGGCGAAGCTGCCCTCGACGATGTCCTTGCGCAGGGAAACATAGGCTTTTTCGGCCAGCGTCATGATCGCACCCTTGTCCGGGGCAGCTTATCCAGCGCGCCCGAAACGTGCAATTCGATAATTTTCGAAAATCTTACTTGGCATCGAAAATGATTCCGGCATAGTTGGGCAAGCGCCACCAAGGGGAGGGGAGAGCATGGCCACCACGCGCGAGAACCACCGTGAGGATGTGATCGGCCGCGCCAATGTCGAGGATACGCCCGAGCTTCTGGCCTATTACGACCAGCTGGAGGGGTTCCATGCCGGCGCGCTTTGGACCGTGGCGAACAAGATCGAGCCCTGGCAGCCGAAGTCGCAGTCGGTGCCGGTGGTCTGGCGGTACAAGGACCTGCGCGACCATGTGATCCGCTCGGTCGATCTGGTGACGCCGGAAAAGGCGGGGCGGCGGGTGATCTACCTCAACAACCCCGGCCGGCAGGACGTGGCGGCGGCGGTGGGCTGGATCTATGCCGGCCTTCAGGTGATGAACCCCGGCGAGGTCGCCAGCGCGCATCGCCATTCGGCCTCGGCGATCCGTTTCATCATGGAGGGGTGCGGGGCCTACACGGTGGTTGACGGCCACAAGATGACGCTCGGCGCGAACGACTTCGTGCTGACCCCGAACGGGACCTGGCACGAACACGGGGTCAGCGCGGACGGCTCGCTCTGCCTGTGGCAGGACGGGCTGGACATCCCCTTCGTCAACGCGATGGAGGCGAATTTCTACGAGGTCCACCCGGACCTGAACCAGGCGGTTGGGTATGCCGTCGATGACATGACGAAGACCTGGGGCAATCCGGGGCTGACGCCCTATGGCGAAAGCTGGCGCAAGGGCTACAGCCCGATGTTCAAGTATGAATGGGCGCCGACCTACGAGGCCCTGACGAAATACGCAGGCTGCACGGATGGCAGTCCGTTCGACGGGGTGATGATGGAGTATGTGAACCCGGTGACGAACGGCCCGGTGATGCAGACGCTGGGCGCCAGCATGCAGATGCTGCGGCCCGGCGAGGCGACGAAGGCGCACCGACACACGGGCAGCTACCTCTACCATGTCGCCAAGGGGCGCGGCCATTCGATCATCAACGGCAAGCGCTTCGACTGGGCCGAGCGAGACATCTTCTGCGTGCCCTCCTGGGCCTGGCACGAACATGTCAACGGCTCGGACCGCGAGGATGCCTGCCTCTTCTGCCTGAACGACCTGCCGGTGATGCGGGCGCTGGGGCTCTATCGCGAAGAGGCCTTCGGGGACAACGGCGGCAGGCAGCCGCTTCTTTAGGGACAGACCATGAAACTTGTGACCTATCGCGCCTCGGTCGAGGGCGCGGCCCGACTTGGGGTGATCGAGGGCGACAGCGTGATCGACGCGGGCCGGCTTGGCCTGCCCGACAGCATGCTGGGCCTGATCGAGGCCGGACCGGCCGCGGTGCAGGCGCTGCGGGCCGCGCTGCCCTCGGCCCCCTGGGGCGCGCGCCTGCCGCTGGTCAACGTGCGGCTCCTGGCGCCGATCCCGCGGCCACGGAAGAACATCTTCGGCATCGGGCTGAACTATGTCGAACATGTCGCGGAAAGCGCGGCCTCGCTCGACACCGCCAAGGACCTGCCGAAGCAGCCGGTGGTCTTCTCCAAGCCGCCGACCACAGTGATCGGGCCGGGGGACGCGATCGGGCACGACGCCAGCATGACGAAACAGCTCGACTGGGAGGTGGAGCTTGCGGTCATCATCGGCACCACGGCCCGCCGCGTCCCGCGGACCGAGGCGCTGGCCCATGTCTTCGGCTATTCGGTGCTGATCGACGTGTCCGCCCGCGACAACCGGCGCGCGGGACAGTGGATCTTCTCCAAGGGCATGGACAGCTATGCCCCCTTCGGCCCCTGCATCGTCACGGCGGACGAGATCCCCGATCCGCAGGGGCTGGACCTGTGGCTGACGGTGAACGGGGTGGAAAAGCAGCGCTCGAACACCCGCCACATGCTGTTCAAGGTGGACGAGCTGATCGCCGACATCTCGACCGGGATCACGCTCGAACCCGGCGACATCATCGCCACCGGCACGCCGGAAGGCGTGGGCGCGGGGCGCAACCCGCAGGAATGGCTGAAGCCGGGCGACGTGGTCGTGGGCCAGGTCCAGGGCATCGGCACCTTGCGCAACCCGGTGGTGAATTCCACCCCCGAGGCTTGACCCGCCGCTTTCATCTGTCTGCAAATATCCTCTGGGGGTCCGGGGGGCGAAGCGCCCCCGGGGCCTCCCACCCCAAGAGGAGGCATCCCATGTCCACCCCCTTCACCGCCGCCGTGGTCCAGATGGCCTCGGTCCCGACCGACCCGATGGCCACCGCCGAACAGGCGGCCGCACGTCTGCGCGAGGCGGCGGGCAAGGGCGCCCGGCTGGTCGTCTTCCCCGAGGCGCTGATCGGCGGCTATCCCAAGGGCGCGAGCTTCGGCGCGCCAGTGGGCATGCGCAAACCCGAGGGGCGCGTGGCCTTCGCCCGCTATCACGCCGCGGCCATCGACCTTGACGGGCCCGAGGTCGCCTGCCTGGCCGAGGCCTGCGCCGAAACCGGGGCCTTCGCCGTGGTGGGCGTGATCGAACGCGACGGGGCGACGCTTTACTGCACCGTCCTCTACCTCGACGGCGACAAGGGGCTGGTCGGCAAGCACCGCAAGCTGATGCCCACGGCGGGCGAGCGGCTGATCTGGGGTTTCGGCGACGGGTCCACCCTGCCGGTGTTCAAGACCGATCTCGGCACCATCGGCGCGGTGATCTGCTGGGAGAACTACATGCCTGCCCTGCGCATGCACATGTATCACCAGGGCGTCACGCTCTACTGTGCGCCGACGGCGGACGACCGCGACACCTGGCTACCCTCGATGCAGCACATCGCGCTGGAGGGGCGCTGCTTCGTCCTGACCGCCTGCCAGCACATCACCCGCGCGGCCTACGGGCCGGACCACGAAAGCGCGCTGGGCGACGATCCGACCCAGGTGATGATGCGCGGCGGGTCGGCCATCGTCTCTCCCCTCGGCCGGGTGCTGGCCGGGCCGGATTTCACCGGCGAGACGATCCTTTACGCCCAGATCGACCCGGCCGAGGTGATGCGCGCCAAGTTCGATTTCGACGCGACCGGCCATTACGCGCGGCCCGACGTGTTCCAGCTGGTGGTGGATACCCGGGCCAAGCCGGCGGTGCGGGAGGTCTGATGCGCTACGACCTCGACCAGGTTCCCGAGCCGATTGCCTACAAGCTTCTGGCCGCGACCGTGATCCCGCGACCCATCGCCTGGGTGGTGACAAGGGGGGCGCAGGGCGTGAACGCCGCGCCCTATTCCTTTTTCAACGTCATGGGCTCGGCCCCCCCGACCATCGCCCTGGGCCTGATGGCCGCGCCCGACCGGGGCTTCAAGGACACCGCGCTGAACATCCTGGAGACCGGCGAATTCGTGGTGAACCTGGTGCCCGAGCGGCTGGTGCAGGCGATGAACCTGACCTCGGCCGACGCCCCGCGCGGGGTGGACGAACTCGCGCTCGCCGGGCTGGAGACGCTGCCCAGCCAGCACATCGCCCCGCCCCGGATCGCCGAAAGCCCCGTCGCCTTCGAGTGCCGCGCGCTGTCTTCGGTCGTGACCGGGCCGTGCCAGACGGTGGTGATCGGCCGCGTCCTCGCCGTGCATATTCAGGATCGCTACCTGAAGAACCCCGAGCGCGCCCACATTGACACCGACGCGCTGGACCTCGTAGCCCGCAGCTTCGGGTCGGACTACATCCGCACCCACGACCGGTTCGACCTGCCGCGCCCGACCTGGGCGGGCTTGCAGGCGGCGGGAAAGGTTTGATCCGGCACGCCTTTGTCGAAAGTCGGAGGATTTTCGAAAATCCTGTTGACAGGCCCGCACCCCGCCAACAAGCTTTACTCACAAGTTAAGAAATTCGCAAAGCCGCGAATCGTCAACGGGAAAGTCGGGATGCTTCAGGAACGCATCGAGGGCAAATGGCTGGCCGCCTTCCGCCGGGTGCTGGCCTTGAACGGGATCGGCAAGGGCACGCCCATCGCCATCCTGTCGGAAACCCAGTCGCGGCCCGTCCTTGTCCATCTGTGCGAACTGGCGGCCTATGACCTGGGCGCAGAGTTCTGCATGATCCAGATGCCCACCCCGCCGCAGACCGCCCCCGTCCCGGTGAAGTCCACCGGCACCAGCTGGGCGATCCAGGGCAACCGTGCGGTGATCGAGGCGTTGAAGCGCGTGGATGTCATCGTCGACTGCACGGTGGAGGGGCTTATCCACGCCCCCGAATGGCCCGAGATCGAGGAAGCGGGCCGCACGCGCCTCTTGGTCATCACCAACGAGCACCCGGAAATCCTGGAGCGGACCGAGCCCAAGGCTGAACACGGGCCGAAGGTTGAACTTGGTATCCAGATGCTGCGCGAGGCGTCCGAGATGCGGGTGACCTCGGCTATCGGCACCGACCTCGTGGTGGACCTGCGCGGCGCGCCCTGCGGCGGGACGGCGGGGTTCGGGACCACGCCGGGATCGGTCGCGCATTGGCCGGGCGGGCTGTGCCTGGCCTTCCCGGGAAAGAACGCGGTGAACGGACGGATCGTCATGGGGGTGGGAGACATGAACCTGACCTTCAAGACGTACCTGACCAGCCAGATCGATATCACCATCGAGAACGACTTCGTCACCGACATCAAGGGCGACGGCATCGATGCGCTGCACTTCCGCGAATACATGGAGGCCTGGGGCGACCGGAACGCCTACGGGATGTCCCATGTCGGCTGGGGCATGAACCCCGGCGCGCGCTGGGTCAGCGCGGCGATGTACGACAAGCGCGACACGCAGGCGGTGGAGTTCCGGGCGCTGGCGGGGTCGTTCCTGTGGTCCACCGGGGCCAACCAGTATGCCGGACGCTACACGCTCGGCCATTTCGACCTTCCGATGCGCAACTGCACCATCGCCCTCGACGGGCGCGTCGTCGTGAAGGACGGCGTTCTGCAAGGAGAACTTGCCCCATGACCTGCCGTCCTGCCTTCGTCGGATTTGCCCAAAGCAAATCCGACCGCGCCCGACCCGCCCCCGGGGGCGGGCGCGGCAGTGCCGCTCCCACCCCCGCGGGCCGGCCGCGGCAAGATTCGCCCGCTGCCCTTGCTGCGCCGAAGTTTGAACAGGACCACGCCATGACCATTCAGACCCCCGTTGCCGCGATGCCGATGAGCAGCCCTGCGGATTACTACGACATGTCCCGCGTCCGCCCCGAGGTCGCCGCCGCGATGGCGAAGATCAACGAGATGGGGCCGGTCTTCGCCGCGCGCGCCAAGGCGGTGGATGACGAGGCGTCCTTCCCGACGGTGAACTACCGGGACCTTGCGGATGCGGGGTTCCTGGGCCTGTCGATCCCGCAGGAGTACGGCGGCTGGGGCTTCTCCATGGGCGAATACGCCATGGTCGGCGCCGAGATCGGCAAGTATTGCGGGGCCACCGCGCTCACCTTCAACATGCACAATTCCTCGATGGCCTGGTCGCGGTTCATGTACGACATGCCGAACCTGACCGAGGCCGAGCGGGCCGAGTTCGCGCCGCTGCGTGAAAGGCAGTTTCGCCGGGCGATGCAGGAGCGGGCGATCTATTCCCAGCCGATTTCCGAAGGCGGGCAGAACTGGACCTCGAAGCCGAACCAGACCCAGTGCCGCGCGGTCGAGGGCGGCTGGAAAATCAACGGGTTCAAGAAGTTCGCCTCGCTGGCGGGGTATTGCGACTACTACACCATCGTCTGCACCGAGGTGTTCGATGGGCAGGAGCCGCGCCACGAGGACACGATGCTGTTCGTCGTGCAAAAGGACACGCCGGGCCTGACGGTGAAGGGCGACTGGGACCCCCTGGGGATGCGGGGGACGAACAGCCGCGACCTGATCCTGAAAGACGTTTTCGTCACCAAGGATGACCTTCTCATGCCGCGCGGCATCTTCGGCAAGACGCTGCCGAACTGGCCGCACATGATGGCCACCCTGTCGCCGACCTACATGGGGGTGGCTCAGGGTGCTTACGACTTCACCATCGCCTATCTCAAGGGCCAGGTCCCCGGCCAGCCGCCGATCGACCGGCGGATGTATGCGACCAAGCGGGTGGCGGTGTCGAAGATGTATGCGCGCCTTGCCAACATGCGCGCCCTGTGGTGGCAGGCGTTTTCCGAGGCGAAGGGGATGCCCTCCAAGGCCGAGGTGATGCGGATGTATGCCGCGCAGTACAACGTGATGGAGGGCGCGCAGGAGATGACGGCGCTGGCGATCCGCACCTGTGGCGGGCAGTCGATGCTGCGCGCGCTGCCCCTCGAACGGATGTATCGCGACAGCCGCTGCGGCGCGCTGATGCTGCCCTATACCTCGGAAATCATGGAGGATTACATCGGTGTCCTCGCGCTTTACGAGATGGACGAGCTGGACAGCGCCCCCGGCGACGACGGGGGCGCGCGCAACTCGCTCTGGCGGGGCGACGCCGGGTCGCTGAAGGGCCTGCGCTGATGGGGCGCGAGGTCGTGCAGGTCCAGGGCCATGTGGCCCGGGCGCCGGACGACGTCTGGCGGATCCTGCGCGACTTCTGCCGGGCATGGCATCCCTGGGTGGCGACGATCCGCGAGGAGCGCGGGCCGCAGGGCGCGCGGGTGCGGGCCTTCACAGTTGCGGGCGAGGAGACGGTCTATCACGAACAGCAGACCTATTTCTCGGACAGCGACCGGGTGCTGGGCTACACGCACCTGGAGGGCATCCGGGACTGCGAGGCCTATGACGCGCGCGTTACCGTGACACCGGCCGGGGACGGCGGTGCCCATGTCGCCTGGACCGCGACGATCCGCGCCCCGGCCGGGCGGCTGATGGCGATTGCCGAGGGGACGAAGGCGGTTTTCGAGGCCGGGATCGCGGCCCTGGCAGGGGCGAGGGTACCCGCCGCGCCGGACCTGCCGACTCCCTCGCTGGCGACGGTCGAGACGCTGATCTTCGACGACCTGCCCCGTCTGGCGCTGACCGTCACCCCCCCACCCCCTCCCTCCCCCACGCGGGGGGAGGGAGGCTCCCGGCTTCCCGGCACGGGCCCTGCGGCCGCGCCTTCGCACCTCCCCTCCCCCGGGTGGGGAGGGGATGGGGGAGGGGGGCGGCTGGACGACACGCTCTGCCTGTTCCTGCACGGGATCGGCGGCGGGCGGACGAACTGGGACGCTCAACTGAGGGCCGTCGGCGGGCTGGTGCGGGCGGCGGCGCTGGACCTGCGCGGGTATGGGGACAGCACGCTTGGACCCCGCCAATCGACGGTGGACGACTATTGCGACGACATCCTGCGTGTGGCCGAACGGCTGGGGGCAAGGCGGCTGGTGCTGGTGGGCCTGTCCTACGGGTCCTGGATCGCCACCTCCTTCGCCATGCGCCACCCCGAGATGCTGGCAGGCCTGGTCCTGTCCGGCGGCTGCACCGGCATGTCCGAGGCGGGACCGGATGAGCGCGAAGCCTTCCGGGTCAGCCGCGAGGTGCCGCTGAACGCCGGCCAGACCCCGGCCGATTTCGCGCCCGCCGTGGTGAAGGTGCTGGCCAGCCCCGACGCCCCCGAAGCCGTGCGGCAGCGCCTGTTCGACAGCATGGCGGCGATCCCGGCCGCCACCTACCGCGACGCGCTGACCTGTTTCACCAACCCGCTGGAACGCTTCGACTTTTCCCGGCTGACCATGCCGGTCCTCATGATGACGGGCGAGCACGACCGGCTGGCCCCCCCGGCCGAGATCCGCGGCGTCGCCGGGCGGATCTGGGATGCGGCCCCCTGCCCGGACGTGCGCTTCGAGGTGATCGCGGGCGCGGGCCATGTCTGCAACCTCGAACAGCCCGCGGCCTACAACCGCCCGCTGCTCGACCTGCTGGCGCGGCTGGCATGACCGCCTCGCGCCGCCTGCAGAACCGGCTGAACCGCGAACGCGCGATCCTCGACGCGGCGCTGAAGGTCTTCGCGGCCCAGGGCTATACCGGCGCCTCGATGGACGCGGTCGCGGCCGAGGCGGGGGTGACGAAACCCACGCTCTATTCCTACTTCCCCTCGAAGGACTCGCTGTTCCAGGCGATGATGCTGGGCAAGCGCGACCTGATGCTGGACGTGTTCGAGCACCCGTCCGAGCAGGGCATGATCGCCGACCTTCTGGTCTTCGCCTGGGCCTATGCCGACACGGTGATGCGGCCCGAGATGCTGTCGCTGGCGCGTCTCATCATCGGCGAGGTGCAGCGGTTCCCCGAGATCGGCCGGGCCTACCAGGCCTCGGGCCCCGACCACCTTCTGCGCGGGATCATGCGCTATCTCGAGGGCCAGCGCCGGGCCGGGCGGCTGGCGTTCGAGGACGCGGAACTGGCGGCGCAGGACCTCTGGGGCCTGATCCTGTCGGCCCCGCGGACCCAGGCGCTCTACATGCCCGACGCGCTGCCCGACCGGGAGACGCTCGCGCGCTACATCCACAACGGCTTGCGGGTGTTCCTGAAGGCCTATTCCACCGCCCCCGAGGCGGACCTGCAACAACTGAAGGCGCTTGAAGACGCCCCATCCCGACAGGTGACCCATGACGCTTGACGACTTCCTCGCCGATCCCGCCAGCCGCTTTGCCACGGTGGCGATGACCGATACCAACGGCCTCCTGCGCGGGCAGATGGTGTCGGCCGGCAGTCTGAAGGGCATCGCGAAGGCCGGGATGGGCATGGCGCCGGCGCAGCTGGCGCTGGACCCGACCGACGTGCATCTGAACCTGCCGGGCGTGAACGACGATGCGGGCGATTTCCACGACGACCCGCTGGTCGTGGACCCCGCCAGCGCCCGGCGGATGCCCTGGGCGAAGCCGGGGCATGACCTTCTGGTGCTGTCGAACTTCTCGGGCACCTCGGCCGAACTGTGCCCGCGCGCGATCCTGTCGAAGGTGCTGGCACGGGCGGGTGAGGCGGGGTTCTTCCCGAAATACGGGATGGAGCTGGAATACACCCTGTTCGACGAGACCCCGGAAACTGCGGCGGCCAAGGGCTACCGCAACCTCAAGCCCGCGACGCAGCACGCCAGCCACGACCTGATCGTCTATCAGGCGGTGCAGACCGAATGGTACGAGGCTCTGGCCGCGATCTGCGAGCCGCTGCGGATCGACCTGGCCAAGATGCACGAGGAGATCGGCGCGGGATTCATGGAGGCCTGCATCGGTGCGGGCGGCGGGCTGGAACCGGCCGACCAGCTGGTGCTGCTGAAGAACTTCCTGCGGGCGCTGGCGCTGCGGCAGGGCAAGTCCGTCACCTTCATGCCGCGCTGGAACGAGGCGGCGGACAGCCAGTCGATCCACCTGCACATGAGCCTGAAGGACAAGGCGGGCAGGCCGCTCTTCTGGGACGCGGGCCAGAAGAACGGGGTCAGCCAGCTGTTCCGCTGGTTCCTGGGCGGGCTTCAGGCGCATATCGGCGACATGACGCTGATCTTCCAGCCGACGGTGAACAGCTACCGCCGCTTTGCCCCCGGCACCTTCGCGCCGCCGGGTCTGACCTGGGGCTACGAGAACCGCACCACCTGTTTCCGGCTCGTGGGCCACGATGCCGGGTCCTTGCGCGTGGAAAACCGCCTGCCGGGCGCCGACACCAACCCGTATCTGACCACCGCCGCGACGCTCGCCGCCGGGGTGGCCGGGATCCTGGGCCAGATCGAGCCCGACTCCGAGGTCGTCGGTTCCGGCTATGCGCAGACGCCGTCGCGCGACTTCGCCCGCTCGATGCCCGAGGCGATCGAACGGCTGCGCGGCTCGGCCTTCGCGCGCGACTGGCTGGGCGACCGTTTCGTGGATGGCTTCACCGCCACGCGCGAGGCACAACATGACGAGTTCCGCCGGAAGGTTCCGGACGTGGAACTGCAACGCTTCTTCGATCTTGGGTGACCCGATGCCGGATACCGCCGACCTGCGCGCCGCCTTCCTGGAAGGGATGAGCCGCGCGGCCACCTTCGTCGCCGTCGCCACCACCGACGGCGAGGGCGGCCGGGCGGGGGTGACCGTGTCCTCGCTGACCTCGGTCTCGGCCGATGGCGAGATGCCGTCGCTTCTGGTCTGCATCAACCGGCAGTCGGCGGCAGCGGCGGCGATCCTGCAGAATCGCGCCTTCTGCGCCAACCTTCTGGCCGAGACGCAGCAGGACCTGGCCAACCTCTTCGCCGGGCGCAGCGCGACCGACCGGGCGGAACGCTTCGACCGGGTGACCTGGGAAGCGGGCGCGCTGGGCCAGCCGCTGCTGGCCGGTGCCACGGCGACCTTCGAGTGCCAGCTGGCGACCGCGCTCTTGTGGGAGACGCATCACATCATCGTCGGACGGGTGGTCGCGGTGCAGCTTTCGGACAACGCCTCGGCGCTGCTTTACGGCCAGCGGGCCTATCGCAGGGCTATACATCTGGGGGAAGATAGTTAATCTGTTAAGTAACTGCGGCGCGTCAATGACCGCAGGACCAACACGACCCCGACCCGGCGGAAGTCCGGGCGGCTGTTCAACACGGAGGGACCATGACTGAATTCACCGAAATCGGGCCGAACCGGCTGCGACGCAATTCGCTGGGGCTTCTGGCCGTCACCTTCATGGTGATCTCGGCGGCGGCACCGCTGACCGGGGTGGCGGGGGCCATGCCGCTGGCCTTTCTTCTGGGCAACGGCACCGGGGTGCCGCTGACCTTCCTGCTGCTGACGCTGGTGATGCTGGCCTTCGCCGCGGGCTATGTGGCGATGAGCCGCCACGTCATCAACGCCGGCGCCTTCTATGCCTATGCCGCGCGCGGCCTGGGCGGCGGCTGGGGCGGCGCGGTCTCGGTCATCGCGCTGGTGGCCTACAACACGATGCAGTTCGGGCTGATCGGCCTTCTGGGAGGCATCGCGGCCGGGGTGTTCGGGCAGTTCGGGCTGACGCTGGAATGGTGGGTCTATAGCCTGATCGCCATCGTCCTGGTCGGCATCCTGGGCTACCGGCAGGTGGACCTGTCGGCCAAGGTGCTGATCGTGCTGGTGGCGCTGGAATACCTGATCGTGCTGATCGTGGACTTCGCCATCCTCGGCGCGGGCGGGGCCGAGGGCAGCGGACTTGCGGTGAACATCCTGAACTTCTCGGCGCTGACCTCGGGCTCGCTGACGGCGGCGATCCTGTTCTGCCTGGGGTCCTTCATCGGGATCGAGGCGACCACGATCTACGGCGAGGAGGCGCGCGACCCCGAACGCACCATCCCGCGCGCGACCTACCTCTCGATCCTGATGATCGGGCTGTTCTTCGTCTTCACCACCTGGCTGATGATCGCGGGCACCGGGGCAGACAAGCTGGTCGAGACGCTGGGCGGGCTGGAAGACCCGACCGCGTATTTCTTCATCCTGGCCGAGACCTACACCAACCCGACGATCTCGATGCTGGCGGGCCTGCTGCTGGTGTCGAGCCTTTTTGCCGCGCTGTCGGCCTTCCACAACTACATCGCCCGCTATTCTTATGTGGCCGGGCGCGACGGTCTCTTGCCGGCCGCCTTCGGCACGACCCACGGCAGGCACCAGAGCCCGCATGTCGGGTCGGTGGTGCAGACCGTGGGCGCGCTGATCGTGCTGGCGATCTTTGCCGGGCTGGGGCTGGACCCGATCCTGAACATGTTCACCTGGATCAGCCAGATCGGCACGCTGGGGGTGATCGGGATGATGGCGATCACCTCGCTGTCGGTGATCGCCTTCTTCCGCAAGCAGGGCGGCGGCTCGGCGCTGTCCACGCTGATCCTGCCCGTGATCGCGGGCCTGATCATGGCGGCGCTCTTCGTTTACATCTTCCTGAACTACGGCGACCTGACCGGGACCACAGGCGGCTCTCTCAGCTGGATCCTGCCGTCGCTGATCCCGCTGGGGGGAATCGTCGGCTATCTCCTGGCGATGCGGCTGAAATCGGCGGACCCGGACCGGTTCCTGCGGATGGGACAGAGCCAGGGCTGAGGCCCCTTGCGCCGGGGCGGGCGACTGCCCCAGCGTTCAGAACCCCAGAAGCAACGCCACCAGCGCGGCGCTGCCGATGAGGATGCGCCACCAGCCGAACAGCGCATAGCCGTGGCGGCCGATGTAGTCGAGCACCCAGCGCACCACGATCACGGCGGTCACGAAGGCAACGGCGAAGCCGACCGCGATCTCCCAGACCGCGCCGAAATCCAGCACGTCGCGGTTCTTGAACAGGTCGTAGGCCACGGCCGCCCCCATGGTGGGCAGCGACAAGAGGAAAGAGAACTCGGCCGCCGCGCGCTTTTCCACGCCCAGAGCCAGGGCGCCGACGATGGTCGCACCCGACCGCGACACGCCCGGCACCATGGCCAGACACTGGCAGAAGCCGATGGCCAGCGACTTGCCGAAGGGCAGGGCCAGCGCGTCCTGATGCACAGGGACAGGTGCAATACGGTCGATGACCAGGAGGACCACGCCGCCCAGGATCAGCATGACCGCGATCAGCATCGGCGTTTCGAACAGCACCGTCTTGATGAAGTCATGCGCCAGCGCGCCGACCACCACCGCCGGCAGGAAGGCCAGCAACAGCGACACCAGCGCCCGCCGCGCCGCATCCTCGTGCCGGGCGCGCAAGAGGAGCCGGGCGATCAGCGTGGCATAGACCGAGAACAGGGCGAGGATCGCGCCCAGCTGGATCACCACCTCGAAGGTGCGGCCCTTCGATTCGAAGCCGAGGAAATGGCCGGCGAGCAGCAGATGCCCGGTCGAAGAGACGGGCAGGAACTCGGTCAGCCCTTCCAGAAGCCCCAGAAGGGCGGCGGTGATCGTGGTGTCCATGCTGTCCTACCTGTCGCGGAACCGTTCGGCGCGGACGGTGCCGTCGGCCTGCACCACGCCCCGCATCTCTGCCTGATCGCCGATCCGGGTGCGGTCGTCCACCCGCGTTCCGCCATCGATCACGAAGGCGGCACCGTCGATCTCGGCCGCGCCGGTCAGCACTCCGCGCAGGCGGATGCGGGCGCCTTCGGGGATCGGGGCGGGCCTGCCCGCGTCGTCCGGCGCGCCCTGGGCGATCCAGTCGCGGATCAGGCGGATGTCGTCTTCCGGCAGCCAGGGCGGGCCGTCGAAGGGCATGCGCGGCGTGGCAAGGCCGGTGATCCGGCGCCAGAGTTCCGACATCTCGGGGTTGCCCGGCAGGACGGCCAGACGGTCGCCGCCGGCCAGCACATGCGCCAGGCTGTCCAGCCGCAGCCCCTCGGGCGGGGCGCCGAGCTTGGAGTTGTCGGAATGGCACTTGATGCAGGCCTTGAGCAGGATCGGCTGCACGTCCGGCCAGAGCACCGGCTCGCCCGGCGCGGGGCGGCGGCGTTCGGCCGCCGGGGCCGGGGCGAGGCTGCCCGCCGGCATCCCCGCCATGACCCAGCCTTCCACCAGCGCGATCTGTTCGGGGTCGAGGAAGGGCGGGCCGTCGAGCGGCATCTGCGGTTCGGCCTCGCCGCGCAGGCGTTGCAGGAGCGGGCTGGCCGCATCGCCGGCACGGACGACGGGGCCGTTCTCGCTCCCGGCCAGCACGCCGTCCAGCGTGTCGAGCCGCAGGCCCAGGGGCGCATCCTCGCCCGAATGGCAGATCACGCAGCGTTCGGCGAACAGCGCGCCGACCGCATCGAAGTCCTGCGCCGCCCCCGGCCCGGCCATGACGGCCGCCGCAAGGGCCGCCGCGCGCATCAGGCCTTCCGCAGGTTCTTGGCCGAGTCCTTGATGGCGGCGAACTGGCCCGCCGGGCGATAGCGCCAGAGGTATTCGGGCAGCACCGCCTCCATCGCCGTCGGCGTGATGCCGAGATCGGCCAGACCCTTCGCCCCCGGCGCGACGACATTGTCGCGCGCAAGATTGCGCACCTGGTCCCGGGTGAGCACCTTGTTCTCGATCAGGCCCAGCGTCAGCGCCTGCACCATGTCGAAACCGAATGCCATGATCCGGGCCACGAAGAACGGGATCCCCACCACCGCCCGGCGACGCTGAATCACCTTCAGCATCCGCTGCATCAGGCCGCGGAAGGTGTCCACCTCGGGCCCGCCGAGTTCGTAGATGCCGGGGGCAGCCTGGCCGAGGACGCCCGCGACCGCCGCCTTGGCGACATCGTCCACATGGACCGGCTGGAATTTCGTCGAGGCACCCACCACGGGCAGGACCGGGCCAAGGCGGGCCATGCCGGCAAAGCGGTTGAAGAACTGGTCCTCGGTGCCGAAGATGATCGAGGGGCGCAGGATCACCGCGTTCGGGAAGGCTGCCAGCACGGCGGCCTCACCCCGTGCCTTGGTGCGGGCATAGTCGCTGTCCGACCCGGCATCGGCGCCGATGGCCGAGACGTGGACCAGATGACCCACCCCTTCCTCGGCACTGATGCGGGCGATGCGTCCCGGGCCTTCGGCCTGTACCGCGTCAAAGGTGTTGCGACCGAGGCTGTTCAGGATCCCGACGCAGTTCACCACCGCGTCCGCCCCGCGGATCATCGCCCGCACGCTGGCATCGTCGCGGATGTTGCAGGCGAGCGGTTCGACCTGGCCGGGCACGCCGTAGGGCTTGACGAACAGGGCCTCGTTCGGGCGGCGGACGGCGACGCGCACCCGCCAGCCTTCCTTGGCCATGCGCCGGGCGATGTAGCGTCCGACAAAGCCCGAACCGCCGAAGATGGTGACCAGCCTGCTCATCCGCGCAACCCTCCAACGGCGCCGGAAAGGCGCCGGAATCCTGCCGGATCAATAGCGGCGGCATCCGGTCCGGGCAAGGCCAAAGCGCCCTTGCGAAAATTCGCGGAGGGGCCGTTGACTCTGCCAGATGGCGCCGTTACATCGACCATCAGTGCCCAGATGGCGGAATTGGTAGACGCACTGGTTTCAGGTACCAGCGCCGCAAGGCGTGGAGGTTCGAGTCCTCTTCTGGGCACCATTAAAAAAGCCCGCAACCCTCACCGGTTGCGGGCTTTCTGCTTTTCGGGCGCTGCGGCGCATCGGGTTGCAATGAAAAACCCGGCCGGTGGCGGCGGCCGGGCTGGCGATCCGTGCAGGGGCGGCCCTCAGCGGCGGCGGTCTTCGTCCTCGTCGTCGTCGTGGTCGCCGCCGGGCAGGTTGAAGAAGCTGTCCGCGTCCGAGAAATCCGAGGCGGGGCTGTCGTCCTTTTCCTCGTCGCCGAAGACCTCCAGCCCCGAGAGGCCGGACGGCATCCGCGCGTCGGGCGCCATGCCCAGGGACTGTTCGGTGGACACCAGCTTGCGCCGTTCGTCATCCGACATCACAGTGCCTTCGGCGGCCTTCTTGCGGGCGGCGGCCTGTACGGCGGCGTCGAGTTCCGACTGCTTGCAGAGGCCCAGCGCAACCGGGTCGATCGGCTGGATCTGGCCGATGTTCCAGTGCGTGCGCTCGCGGATCGACTGGATCGTGGGCTTGGTGGTGCCGACCAGCTTGCCGATGGCGCCATCCGACAGTTCCGGGTGGAACTTCACCAGCCAGAGGATCGCAGCGGGGCGGTCCTGACGCTTGGACAGGGGGGTGTAGCGCGGACCGCGGCGCTTTTCCTCGCCCTGGGCGGCTGGGTTGAACTTCAGCTTCATCCGGTAGAGCGGATCGGCCTGGGCGCGCTCGATCTCGATCGGGTCAAGCTGGTTGTTGGCGACCGGGTCGAAGCCCTTGACCCCGGTGGCCACGTCGCCATCGGCGATGCCCTGCACCTCAAGCTCGTGCAGGCCGCAGAAATCGGCGATCTGGGCGAAGCTGAGCGTCGTGTTGTCCACCAGCCAGACGGCGGTCGCCTTGGCCATGAGCGGTTTCGACATCGGATCTCTCCTTTACAAACCTGTCCCGTGCCGGGAAAACGGCTGCGGGCTTGGCCCGCGAGTTCCACGATTTCGGGGAATTCAGGCGCCCATATAGGCCCGGATTGCGAAAAGGGAAAGCGAAAATGCGCCTGCTGCCGTTGCTTTTCGCGGTCTTTTGCTGGGCTGGCGCGGCACGGGCCGAGGGCGACCGGGCGGGGGAGTTCGACTATTACGTAATGTCGCTGTCGTGGTCCGCTGCCTGGTGCGCGCTCGAGGGCGATGCACGGCGCGATCCACAATGTGATCCTGGGCGGGGGCTGACCTTCGTGCTCCATGGTCTGTGGCCGCAATACGAAACCGGCTGGCCGTCATACTGCCGCACAGTCGAGAGGGATCCGACCCGGGCCGAAACGGCGGCGATGGCCGATGTGATGGGCGGGGCGGGGGCGGCGTTCTACCAGTGGAAGAAGCACGGGCGCTGTTCGGGCCTGTCGCCTTCCGACTATTACCGGACGGCGCGCGACGCCTTCGGCCGCGTGGCGGTTCCCGACCTGTTCAAGGGCGTCTCGCGCCCCCTGACCCTGCCGGCCAGCGTGATCGAGGACGCCTTCCTTGATGCCAACCCCGGTCTTTCCCGCGACCAGGTCACCATCACCTGCAAGGACGGCCTGATCCAGGAGGCGCGGATCTGCCTGACCCGCGACCTGGAGTTCCGGCGCTGCGGGGCGGATGTGATCCGCGACTGCCGCCTGAAGGACGCCTTGCTGGAGCCGGTGCGATAGGGTGGTTGGGTGGCGGGATCGGCAATCTGAAAAGCAACAGTTGAGGGGAAGTCTGGGGAAAACTGCTTTCTCAAATCGTCGGTGCCCTGGGCGTCTGGGGAAAGCGCCTTCGGGCTGATTCATGGATCGAACATCCGATCCCGCCTGAGATCGTTTTACCAAACGTCAACTGCGCCTGCGCGTGAAGAAACCGTCAATCCGCCACCCGGCGCCCTCGGGTAGGGAAATCCCTACGTCTCGACCCGAAGGGCGATCTTGCCGACATGCCCACCCGATTCCAGCCGCCAGTGGGCGGCCGGGGCCTGATCCAGGGGATAGTCGCTGTCCATCACCACGCGAACCGCCCCGCGTTCGATCATCGGCCAGACATGGGTTTCCACCTCGCGCGCGATGCGGGCCTTGGCGAGGTCGGACTGCGGGCGCAGGGTCGAGCCGGTCAGCGTCAGGCGCCGGGTCATCAGCTCGGCCAGGTTCAGCGTCACCCTGGCGCCTTGCAGGAAGGCGATCTGCACCAGCCGCCCGCCATCGGCCAGCGCCTTCAGGTTCCGCTCGATATAGGGGCCGCCCACCATGTCGAGGATCAGGTTCGCCCCGCCCACGGCCTTCATCTCGGCGACGAAATCGCCGGTCCGGTGGTTGATCGCCAGCTCGGCGCCGAGCGCGCGGCAGACCTCGCATTTCTCCTCGGTCCCGGCGGTGGCGAAGACCCGGGCGCCAAGCGCACGGGCGATCTGGATCGCAGTCGTGCCGATGCCGCTCGTGCCGCCGTGGACCAGAAACCGCTCGCCCCCTCGCAGCCCGCCGCGCATCACCACATTCGACCAGACGGTGAAGCATGTCTCCGGCAGGCAGGCGGCTTCCTTCAGCGACAGGCCCTTGGGGATCGGCAGGGCGTGGGCTTCGTGCGTGACGGCATATTCGGCGTAGCCGCCCCCGGGCAGAAGCGCGCAGACCTGATCGCCGATCCGCCAGCGGGTGACGCCCGGCCCAAGCTCGACCACCGTGCCGGAGCATTCCAGCCCCGGCAGAGGCGAGGCCGAGGGCGGCGGCGCATAGGCCCCGGCGCGTTGCAGCGCGTCGGGCCGGTTCACTCCGGCCCAGGCCACGCGGATCACGATCTGCCCGTGACCCGGCACCGGCACCGGCACCGAGGCGGGCGTCAGGACATCCGGCCCGCCGGGGGTGGAAATCTCGATGGCGAGCATGCTGTGCGAAAGGGTCATACTGTGGTCTCACCCCTGATGGTGGCCCGGAAGGTCGTCACGTCTTGATGGCGAACGAATGCTTGCGAAAATCTTTCCGGGTCCGGCCATCATCGCCTTGCCCAGCGGATTTTCCCGGAAGCTCGCCTTCAGCTTCTCGACCTGCATCACCTGGTCGATGCGGCGGTCGAGGAAATCCCAGGTCGCCTGATGCCCGGTCGAATCATCGCCCAGCCAGTAGAGCACCGTCGCGCCATAGACGGCCGAGAGCGTCGCGCGCTTGGTGTACCAGTTCAGGTCGCCCGACGTGTCGCCGAGCGCGGTCCAGATCGCATCCGCCGTCCCCCAGATCGCCCGCGCTCCGTCGGCGGCATGGTGGGGCAGCGAGAACAGCGTCGTGCCGCGGCGCACCAGTTCGCGGTCGGCCAGTTCCAGACGGATGCGGACGGCCCGCGCGATCCGGTCGCGGAAGCGCAGCGCCGACAGGTCGGTCGCGGCCAGCCGCGCCCGCATCTCGGAATCGCCCCGGGCGTGATAGGCCAGCGCCAGATCGACCCCTCCGCGCGGGAAGAGAGACCGCGCCAGACCCGGCGCGATCCCGGCATCGGCGGCGGCGGCCGTCAGCGTCCGGTCGGACCAGCCGTCGAAGGGCACATGCGGCAGCGCCGCGTCCAGCAGCTGTGCCTTTATCGGGTCTTCCGTCATCGTCATCCCTCCTGCCGGCATGGTGGACAAGCCACCCGAGCTTTGTTATAGGCCGCGGGCCTGCACAAGTCAGTGCAACTCTAGCTTAGGAAGGTGGTGACAACCACATGCAGGTCAGCGTCCGCGACAACAACGTCGAACAGGCTCTCCGTGCCCTGAAGAAGAAACTTCAGCGCGAAGGGGTGTTTCGGGAAATGAAGCTCAAGCAGCATTTCGAGAAGCCCTCCGTCAAGAAGGCACGCGAACAGGCCGAGGCGGTCCGCCGCGCAAGGAAACTTGCCCGGAAGAAGCTTCAGCGCGAAGGCGGTCTGTAAGACACCGCGACCCTGGGGAAGCGATTCCCGCCCGATCAACCCCCGCGCCCCTGGCCGGGGGTTTTTCATTTGCCGAATGGGGTCGGGTGCTGCCGCCTCGGTCCCGACCCGCAGGCCGGCGCTAACCAGGGATTGTGTGGCGAAATCATGGCGGCGGCGTGTTGCAACTTTGGCGAGCATCTACAGTCCGTTTCCAGTTTACGCCACATTTAACAGTATTCCGCCGCAATTCGCCGCCTTACCCTTCAAGCATGATCGAGCTTCGCAAACACCCCCGCCAGGACCGGTCCCGCGCCAAGGTGCACGGGATCCTCGCAGCCGCCGCCGATCTCTGCTCGGGAAGGGGGCTGGAAGGGCTAACGACGAACGCCGTAGCTGCCAGGGCGGGTGTCTCGATCGGCTCGCTCTACCAGTATTTCCCGGGCAAGCATGCGCTTCTGGCCGCCTTGATCCGGGCCGAGCGGGCGAATCTTCTGGAGGCTGTGGAACGGATCGTCTCCTCGGATGCGGCCAATGACCTGACCAAGCTGGTCGATGAGCTGATCGAGGCGACCGTGGCGCATTACCTGGCGCGTCCGAGCCTGTCGCGCACGCTGAACCTTGCCCGCAGCCAACTGCCGCCCGATCCGGAAGCCGCCGAGTTTTCGGCCCGCGTCACCGTGCTGATTGCGGCGCGGCTGGACGAGTTGAAGATCTCGCGCCCGGAAACCACGGCCCAGGACATCCTGGCCATCCTGCGCGGGATGATCGACGCTGCCAGCGAGGCGCAAGAGGCAGACCGCAGCGCGCTGGCCGACCGCACCCGACGCGCGGTGTTCGGCTATCTGCACGCCGCCGCCTAGACCGCCAGCGCCGTCGTCTTGACCACCGTCCGCAGCGCGAAGCTGGACTGCATCTGCCGCACGCCTGGCAGGCGCGACAGGAACTGCCGGTGGATGCGGGCGAAATCCTCGGTGTCCTCGGCCATGAGCTTCAAGAGATAGTCCGCCGTCCCCGCCATCAGGTGACATTCCAGAAGGTCCGGCACCTTGGCCACCTCGCGCTCGAAGGCATCCAGCAGGTCCTCGGCCTGGCTTTGCAGGGTGATCTCGACGAAGACCGTGGTCATCCGCCCCATGCGCCGGGCATCCAGCAGCGCGACGTAGCCCGCGATGTAGCCCTCATCCTCCAGCCGCTGCACGCGGCGGTGACAGGCCGAGGGCGAGAGGTTCACCGCCTCGGACAGTTCGGCATTGGTGATGCGGCCGTTCTTCTGCAACACGGTGAGGATGCGGCGGTCGGTGGCGTCAAGATCAAGGGCCATGCAAGATTCTTCGGCTTTTGGATCGGATCAGGCAAGAAGCTACGCAGAAGCCGGTCCTCTGCCAATCAGAATTCAAAGCATCGTCTGGAAATCGGATCAGGATTGTCCCCACAGGGACAAGGTCCCGAAAGGGAGGAAATGATGAAGATCGGATGTCCGAAAGAGATCAAGCCGCAGGAATTCCGCGTGGGCATGACCCCGGATGCCGTGCGCGAGGCAGTTAACCACGGCCATCAGGTCGTGGTGGAAAAGGGAGCGGGCCTCGGGGCCGGCTTTGCCGATGCCGACTATGTGGCGGCCGGCGCCAGGATGCTGGACACGGCGGAAGAGGTCTTTGCCGCGGCCGACATGATCGTCAAGGTCAAGGAGCCGCAGGCGGTGGAACGCAAGCGCCTGCGCGAGGGGCAGGTTCTGTTCACCTATCTCCACCTCGCCCCCGACCCGGAGCAGACGAAGGACCTGCTCGCCAGCGGTGCGACCTGCATCGCCTATGAAACCGTGACCGACGACCGGGGCGGGTTGCCGCTTCTGGCGCCGATGTCCGAGGTGGCGGGGCGGCTCGCGCCGCAGGTCGGGGCCTGGACGTTGCAGAAGGCGAATGGAGGGCGTGGCGTGCTGCTGGGCGGGGTGCCGGGCGTGTCTCCCGCGAAGGTGCTGGTGATCGGGGGCGGGGTGGTCGGCACCCATGCCGCGAAGGTCGCCGCAGGGATGGGGGCGGATGTCACGGTCCTGGACCGCTCGATCAACCGCCTGCGCTATCTGGACGACGTTTTCGGGCGCGATTTCAAGAACGCCTATGCCAGCGCCGGCAACACCATCGCGCTGGCACGCGAGGCCGACCTCATCATCGGCGCCGTCCTGATCCCGGGCGCCGCCGCGCCCAAGCTGATCTCGAAGGCGCAGCTGAAGGAGCTGAAGCCCGGCGCGGCGCTGGTGGACGTGGCCATCGACCAGGGCGGGTGCTTCGAGACCAGCCGCGCCACCACCCACCAGGACCCGATCTACGAGGTGGACGGGATCATGCATTACTGCGTGGCCAACATGCCGGGCGCCGTCGCGCGCACCTCGACACAGGCCCTGGGCAACGCGACGATGCCCTTCATGCTGGCGCTGGCCGACAAGGGCTGGAAGCAGGCCTGCGCCGATGACCGGCACCTCCTCAACGGCCTGAACGTCCATGCCGGCAAGCTGACCTACGAAGCCGTCGGCCTTGCGCTGAACCTGCCGGTGATTTCTGCCGCCGAGGCGCTGAAAATCTGATCTGGGTCACGCCGGAATCGCCAAAGGCGCGCGTATATGGGGCACCGGATGAAAGGTGCCCCATGACGTTCCTCGGCCAGAAACCCTCGACCCTTGTCCTGTGGGTCGTGCTTGCCCTTCCCGCCCTTCCCCTGATCGGTCCCCTGTTCGGGGACGACGCCCAGGCCTTCCACCGCCTTCTGCACCCGAGCGGGGAATGGGCGGCGCGTTTCATGATCATCGGCATGATGGCCTCGGGCCTGATGCTGCTGTTCAAGGGACGCCAATGGCCACGCTGGCTGGTGCATCACCGCCGCGACATCGAGGTTGCGGCCTTCGTCTATGCCGCGCTGCACACGCTGGTCTATGTCATCGACCGCGGCACGCTGGCCCGGATCGTCGAGGCCTTGCCCCATACCGAGATCTGGACCGGTTGGCTGGCGATGATCCTGTTCGTGCCGCTGGCCGTGACCTCGAACAACGCCGCGCAACGCTGGCTGCATGCCGGCTGGAAGAGCCTGCAGCGCCTGGCCTATCCGGCCGCCGTCCTGGTGCTGATCCACTGGGCCGCCCTGCACAACTGGGGCAGCTGGCCGCCCGCGGCCATCCACTTCGGGCCGCTGATCGGTCTCTGGGCCTATCGCCTGTGGTACTGGTACCTGCGCCCAAGGTCGCCACAGCCCGCCTGATGCGCAAACGGTCCGCGGGATCGCCTCCGCGGACCGTGCTGCAAAGCCTGCCGCCGCGTCAGATGCGCGGGCGCGCCTTCAGCTCGGCGACGATTTCCTTCAGCAGGTCGTTGTCCGACGGGCCGGCCGGTGCGGCAGGGGCCTCTTCCTTCTTCGGCATCAGCCGGTTCACGGCCTTCACGATCAGGAACACCACCCAGGCCACGATCAGGAACTTGATGACGGCGTTGATGAAGCTGCCGATGGCGAACTTGGCATCGCCGATGGCAAAGCCCCAGCCGGAGAAGTCGATCCCGCCCACGATCAGGCCAATCAGCGGGTTGATCAGGTCGTCCACCAGCGAGGTGACGATGGCGGTGAAGGCCGCGCCTATGACGACACCGACGGCCAGGTCAAGCACGTTGCCGCGCGCGATGAAGGTCTTGAATTCGTTAAACATTCCACGGTTCCCTTGTCAGCCCCGCCTTGACTGGCGGATTGGTCGGTTGTGCGGGCGCTCTGGCCCGCAGTGAATATCGCACAGGTTTTTCAAATGCTCGCGGGGAATTTCTGCGACTTCGCGCACATTCTGGAAATCTGTGGTGGGATTGTTGCCGTTGCGGCTCAGGCACCGCGCGGGGCGGCGGCCCGACGCAGGCGGTCGTTGATCGCGCGGCCAAGGCCGGTGTCCGGCACCGGAGCAAAGGCGATGCGACCGTCGGGGCCGGCCATCCGGTCGGCCTCGCGCAGGGTGGCGAAAAGCCGTGCCGCCGCCTCGACCAGGTCGCCGCTCTCGGACAGGGTCAGCGCCCCGCGCACCGGGCCGAAGCCCACCAGGATCTCGCCTTCCCGCGCCTCGGTCGCGTCGAGCCGCAGCGCCGCCTCGGGCGCGTAGTGCGAGGCGAGCTGGCCGGGCGACGTCGGCTTGCCTGCATCCCCGCCCAGAGACAGGGGTTCGCCAAGCGCGGCTTCCAGCGCCTCGACCGGCACACCGCCGGGGCGAAGCAGCACGGGCGAAGGGTCTGGCAGGACGATGGTCGATTCCAGACCCACCGCGCAGGGGCCTCCGTCCAGCACCGCCGCGATCCGGCCCGACAGGCCCTCGATCACATGCCCCGCCGTGGTGGGCGAGACCCGCCCCGAGGGATTGGCCGAGGGCGCGGCGAGCGGCCCGCCGAAGGCGCGCAGCAGCCGCTGGGCCAGGGGATGCGCCGGGACGCGGATGGCAACCGTCTCGAGCCCGGCCGTGACCAGGGGCGAAATCCCGGAATTGGGTCGCAGCGGCAGGACCAGCGTCAGCGGGCCGGGCCAGAAGGCGCCGGCCAGGCGCCGCGCTTTCGGTCCGACCTCGGCGAAGTCCTCGGCCGCGGCAAGGTCGGGCAGATGCACGATCAGCGGGTTGAAGCTGGGCCGCCCCTTGGCGGCGTAGATCCCTGCGACCGCACGGTCCGACCGCGCGTCGCCACCCAGGCCATAGACCGTCTCGGTCGGGAAGGCGACCAGCTCTCCGGCCCGCAGAAGCTCGGCGGCCCGGGCGATGCCGGCGTCGTCCGGGGAAAGCATCAGGGTCATGGCTATGACGCAGCGTCCGGCTTGAAGGGCGATCCGAAAGGGATAGCGTTCGGTGCGGCCCTGCTTACGGCAGGGTCCGGTATTTGCCAAGGGAGGTGGCCATGGCCTATCGCGCTCCGGTCCGGGACATCCGTTTCATCCTCGACCACGTCGTGGGCTTTGCCGAGGTCGCCGCGACCCCGCGGTTCCAGCACGCGACGCCCGACCTGGCCGAGGCGATCCTGGACGAGGCGGGGCGGCTTTGTTCCGACGAGCTGGCGCCCCTGAACCGGGTGGGCGACGTGACCCCGGCCCGGCTGGAGAACGGGGTGGTCCTGTCGCCGCCCGGCTTTGCCGAGGGCTACCGGGCGATCGCCGGGGGTGGCTGGGTCGGCATGGCGGCGCGGCCCGAACATGGCGGAATGGGTCTGCCGATCTCGCTGGCCCTGTCGGTGGACGAGATGATGTCCGGCGCCTGCCTGGCGCTGCATCTGAAGCCCCTGCTGAGCAAGGGTCAGATCGAGGCGCTGGAGCATCACGCCGGACCCGAGATCCAGGCGCTGTATCTGCCGAAGCTGACCTCGGGAGAATGGTCGGGGACGATGAACCTGACCGAGCCGCAGGCCGGCACCGATGTCGGCGCGCTGCGGACGAAGGCGGTGCCGAACGGGGACGGGACCTATGCGGTGACGGGGCAGAAGATCTTCATCACCTGGGGCGACAGCGATCTGACGGCCAATGTCTGCCACCTGGTGCTGGCGCGGCTGCCGGATGGGGCGGAGGGGACGAAGGGGATCAGCCTGTTCATGGTGCCGAAGTTCCTGCCCGATGCCGAAGGGCGACCGGGCGCGCGGAACGGCCTGCGGGTGGTGAGCCTGGAGCACAAGCTGGGCATCCATGGCAGCCCGACCTGCGTGATGCAGTTCGATGGCGCGACCGGCTGGCTGGTGGGAGAGCCGCACAAGGGGATGGCGGCGATGTTCACGATGATGAACAACGCCCGGCTGTCGGTCGCCGCGCAAGGCGTTGGGCTGGCCGAGGCCGCGCTTCAGCACGCGCTGGCCTATGCGGCGGATCGGCGGCAGGGGACGACGCCGCTTTCGGCGGAGGGGACGATCCTCGACCACGCCGATGTCCGCCGGATGCTGGCGACGATGCGGGCCGAGGTCTTCGCGGCGCGGGCCATCGCGCTGTCCTGCGCCAAGGCGATCGACATGGCGACGGCGACCGGGGCGGCGGAGTGGCAGGCGCGGGCGGCGCTGCTGACCCCGATCGCCAAGGCCCACTGCACCGACATCGCCTGCGAGGTGGCCCATCGGGGCGTGCAGGTGCATGGCGGCATGGGCTTCATCGAGGAGACGGGGGCGGCGCAGTTCCTGCGGGATGCGCGGATCCTGCCGATCTACGAGGGCACGAACGGGGTGCAGGCGATGGACCTGGTCGGCCGCAAGATGGCCGATGGCGGCGAGGCCGCGTTCCGGCTGATCGACGAGGTCCAGCGCGGCGCCGAGGCAGCCCGCGCCCGGCTCCCCGATCTGGCCGGCGAGGTCTGGGCCGCGGCCGAGGCGCTGCGCGAGGGGACCGAGGCGATGGTGGCCCTGCCCCTGAACGACCGCTTCGCCGGGGCGGTGCCCTATCTGCGGGCCTTCGCCCGGGTGCTGGGGGCCGGGGCGCATCTGAAGGCCGCGCTGGCCGAGGACGACCGCGAGGCGCTGGCCCGGGTCATGATCCGGCGGATCCTGCCCGAACATGCCGCGCTGCTGGCCGAGGCCCGGGAAGGGGCGGCGGGGCTGTATGCGGTGGGGCCCGACGACCTGGCTGCGTGAGTGTCCACGGTGGACATTTCCGGATAGCCTAGCGATTCCAGAGGGTTGTCCGCGGACGTTAGGGGTTTGTTAACCCGCCCTTCCGCCGGCCGTCCGGCTAGCGGATCAGCACCACCGGCACCTTGCAACTGCGGATCATCTCGGTCGTCGTGGAGCCGATGATCAGGCTGCGGATGCGCGAGTGGCCATAGGCCCCCATCACCAGCATGTCGAAGCCGTCGCTGTCCACCATCCGGCCAAGTGCGGTTTCCGGCTGGCCCTCGACCACGGCGGTCTCGACGGCAAGGCCGGCCCCGCGCAGACGGGCGGCGGCGTCCTCCAGCCCCTTCCTCACCTCGGGCGTCGCCGTGCCGACGGTCACGACCTGCACCGAGAGACCGGCGAAGAGCCGATCGCGCGCGACGTGATCGACAGCCTTGATCGCCGAGACCCCGCCGTCATAGGCGACCAGCACCTTCGCGATCGGCCGGAAAGCCCGCGAGGCGACGAAGACGGGCAGGTGGCTGGCCCGCACGATGCGCTCGAGATTGGACCCGAGATGCCCCTTGGCGAAATCCGCCGCTTCGCCGCGCTTGCCGATCAGGATCATCGCGGCATCGGCGCCAAGCTCGGCCACGGTTTCCACGAGGTCACCGTGGCGCAGCCGGGTGGTGATCTCGGCCACGCCGTCGCGGATCAGGATGGCATGGGCATCTTCCAGGATCGCCCGGCCGCGATGCGCGACCAGCTTGGCGCGTTGTTCGTCCAGCTCGGCCAGTTCCTCCATCAGCGCGGTGCGGGCGCCAAGCCGGATCGCGCCCGAAAGATCCTGCTTCTGCGGACCTTCGCGCCGACCGAGGACGTGCAGCAATTCCACCGGCGCCCCGGTGCGTCCCGCGACCCAGGCGGCGTGGTCGCAGACGCTGGCGGAGTAGATCGAGCCGTCCACGAGGGCGATGATCTTCTGTGTCATGTGGGCATCTCCCTTCAGTGGGCCATAAGCTTGTCCATCGCGCCGGGCTTGTCGTGCAGCGCCAGCTTGTCGACGATGGTTTCGGAGGCGGCGTTCATTCCGACGATTTCCACCTCGGCCCCGTCGCGGCGGAACTTGAGCACGGCGAGGTCCAGCGCCTGCACCGAGGAGATGTCCCAGATATGCGCATCGGTCACGTCGATGACGACGCGGTCAAGCGCCTCCTTGAAGTCGAAGGCGGCCATGAAATCCTCGACCGAGGCGTAGAACAACTGCCCCTCGACCCGGTAGGTGCGGGTGCGGCCGTCCGGGCTGGCCGTGCTGGTCACGCGGAAGAGCTGCGCGATCTTGCCGGCGAAGAAGATGCCGGACAGGAGGACGCCGAGCAGGACTCCGATGGCGAGGTTGTGGGTGTAGACCACGGCGGCGACCGTCGCCAGCATCACCACCGAGGAGGAGCGGGGATGGGTGGCGAGGTTCCGGATCGAGGACCATGAGAAGGTGCCGATCGAGACCATGATCATGATCGCCACCAGCGCGGACATCGGGATCTGGCTGACCCAGTCGCCGAGGCCTACCACCATCACCAGAAGGAACACGCCCGAGGCAAAGGACGACAGCCGCCCGCGCCCGCCTGATTTCACGTTGATGATGCTTTGTCCGATCATGGCGCAGCCCGCCATGCCGCCGATGAAACCGGTGGCGGTATTGGCGAGGCCCTGGCCGACGCATTCCTGATTGCGGTAGGATTTCGTGTCGGTCAGGTCATCGACCAGCGTCTGCGTCATCAGGCTTTCCAGAAGGCCCACCACAGCAACGGCCAGAGAGTAGGGGAAGACGATCTGGAGCGTCTCGAAGGTCAGCGGCACGTCGGGCAGAAGGAAGACCGGCAGCGTGTCGGGCAGCGCGCCCATGTCGCCCACGGTGCGCACGTCCCAGCCGAAGGTCATGGTCAGCGCGGTGAGTACGACAATGGTGACGAGGGGCGAGGGGATTGCCTTGGTCACATAGGGGAAGAGGTAGATGATGGCGAGGCCGGCCGCGACCAGCGCGTAGGTCAGCCAGGTGACCCGGGTCGGGTCAAGTTCGGGAAGCTGCGCCAGGAAGATCAGGATCGCCAATGCGTTGACGAAGCCGGTCATCACCGATTTCGAGACGTAGCGCATGACGAACCCCAGCCGGGCCAGTCCCATGGCGATCTGGAGGATGCCCGCAAGGACGGTGGCCGCCAGCAGGTATTGCAGCCCGTGGTCCCTGACGAGCGTGACCATCAGGACGGCCGTCGCCGCCGTGGCGGCCGAGATCATGCCGGGCCTGCCGCCCGCGATGGCGGTGATGACGGCGACGGAAAAGCTGGCGTAGAGGCCGACCTTGGGGTCCACCCCGGCGATGATCGAGAAGGCGATGGCCTCGGGGATGAGGGCCAGGGCCACGACCAGCCCCGACAAGAGGTCAGGCCGGATGTTGCCGAGCCATTGGCTGCGGTAGGCGTCGAGTGAAAACATGCGAATTCCGTTCGGGGCCAGCCGCGTCAGGGGCGGCTGGTCGGTTGCGTGGGTCTGTGTGACGGTTGTCCGGCGGATCGGCGGCCGGAAGAGCCAGCCGGGAGTTGCACCCGGCTCCATGTTCGTTGCCCGCGCTATAGACGGGTTTCAGGGCAAAGCCAAGGCGCGGGGCTAATCGAGTTGCCGCGCCTCGCTGACCAGCATGATCGGGATGCCGTCGCGGATCGGGAAGGCGAGGTGGGCCGCCTTGGAAATCAGTTCCTGCTTCTCGGCGTCGTAGGTCAGGACGGCGTTGGTCACGGGGCAGACGAGTGCTTCCAGCATGCGGCGGTCGGCGGGGTCGCTCATTGCAGGATCTCCTCTTCGCCGCTGCCGCGCAGGGCGAATTCGATCAGGGTCACGATGGTCTCGCGCCGGGTGACGAGGGTCGGGGCTTCGAGGAGGGCCTGCTTGTCCTCGGGCGAGAAGGGGCAGAGCATGGAGAGCGAGTTGATGAGAAGCTCGGTCTCGGCTTCCTTGAGGCTGTTCCAGTCGGTCGAAAGGTTCAGCTTGGTGAAGTAGCGGCCGAGGAGGCCCATGAAATCCTCGCGCCGGAAGCCGGGGTCGTCCTCGGCCGGGCCAAGGTCGCGGGCGAAGGGGGCCCAGTCCACCAGGCAGCGGCGGTAGGGGGTGAAGCCCTGGACTTCTTCGCGGACGCGGTAGCGCGAGATGCCCGATAGGGTGATCATGTAGCGCCCGTCCTCGGTTTCGGAAAAGCCGGTGAGACGGCCGGCGCAGCCGATGGCTTGGAGCCGTTTCTCGCCGCCCGGGGTTTCGCGCGGTTGGATCATGCCGATCAGCCGGTGCTTGGTCTTCATGCAATCCTCGATCATCGCCAGGTAGCGCGGCTCGAAGATGTGCAGGGGAAGCCGCGCCCGGGGGAGCATGAGCGCCCCGGGCAGGGGAAAGACCGGAATGGTGTCCGGCAGGTCGGCTGCGGTGATCATGGGCATCAGGTAGCCCGGGTCAGGGATCAGGCAAATATCATCGACGACAGCTTGCGGCGGCCGGCGAGGACGATCGGGTCCTGCGGCTTCAGCGCCTCGAAGATGGTGAGGAGCTGGGTCTTGGCGGCGCCGTCGTTCCACTCGCGGTCGCGGCGGAACAGTTCCAGAAGCTGGTCGACGGCTTCCTTGGGGTTCCCGGCGGCCAGAAGGGCGGCGGCGAGGTCGTAGCGGGCCTGGTGGTCGTTCGGGTTCGCCTCGACGGCGGCGCGCAGGTCGGCCTCGGGGCCGGCCTTGGCGGCCTGTTTCGCCAGTTCCAGCTGCGCGCGGACGGCGTCGAGTTCCTTGGACCTGGCGACCGGGCCGGGGGCAGCGGCGATGAAGGCCTCGGCCTGGTCGAGGTTGCCGAGCGCGATATGCGCGCGGACGAGACCCGCGTAGGCGGTGGCGTTCTCGGGGTCTTCGCCCAGGATCGCTGCGAAGGTTTCGGCGGCATCGACGGCGGCGCCCTCGGCCAGCATCTCCTCGGCCGCCTTGATCGCATCGGCGAGGCCACCGTCGCCCGCAAGGGCGGAGACGCGGTCGATGAAGGCCTTCAGTTCCGAGGCGGGCACCGCGCCCTGGAAGCCGTCAACGGGCTGGCCCTGCCAGAAGGCATAGACGGTGGGGATCGACTGGATGCGCAGTTGCGCGGCGATGCGCTGGTTCTGGTCCACATCGACCTTGACCATGCGCACCTTGCCCCTGGCCGCGGTGACGGCGGCTTCGAGCATCGGGCCGAGCGTCCGGCAGGGGCCGCACCAGGCGGCCCAGAAATCGACAATGATCGGCACCTCGCGGCTCGCCTCGATCACGTCGGCCATGAAGGTGGCTTCGGTCGCGTCCTTGATCAGGTTCGCGTCGGCTTGCGGTTTTTCGCCCAGACCCAGCATTTGGACCTCCGGAAGGATGTTTGGCCTTATATGGCGGCTGCGGCGCGAAAGGCCAAGGGGTCAGCCAAAGTCGCAGGTGGCGATGTGGTCGTTGACCATGCCCGAGGCCTGCATGAAGGCGTAGGTGATCGTCGGGCCGACGAAGACGAACCCCTCGGCCTTCAGCGCCCGGGACATGGCCTGCGACTGAACGGTCTGCGCCGGGACCTCGGCCATGCTTGCCGGTCTTGGGCCGGGCGGCGGGGCGAAGGACCACAGGAAGGGCGAGAATCCTTCGCGCGCCTCGATCCGCAGGAACGCCTGCGCCCCACGGATCGCGCCCTCGATCTTGCCGCGATGTCGGACGATGCCCGCGTCGGCCAGAAGGCGGGCGATGTCGGACTCGCCCCAGGTTGCGAGGGTGGCGGGAGCGAAGCCTGCGAAGGCCGCGCGGAAGGCCTCGCGCTTGCGCAGGATGGTGATCCAGGAAAGGCCGGCCTGAAAGCTTTCCAGAAGCAGGAGTTCGAAAAGCCGCACCGCGTCGCGTTCGGGCCGACCCCATTCGTGGTCATGATAGGCCTGGTAGAGCGGATCCGACCCGCACCAGGGGCAACGTGTCGAATTGACGGCATTTCCCATGGGCGGACCTGCGCAGACCAAGATCGGAAAATTGGAACAAAATACGAATATTGAGGGTTCGTTTACCCGTTCGACCCTAGCCTGTCGACAGGATTCGGACCGGGCGGGGGCATTGAATGAGCTTTATGAAGGAACCGAGGAAGTCGAAATACGATCGTGATCCTTCGACCGCCAGTCCGCTGGACGTGGCTGTATCGGCGCAAGAGCGCGAGACGCTGGCGATGGTCGCCTCGGCGCTGGAAGATCGCCGCATGCGGCTGGCCTTCCAGCCCGTGGTCTATGCGGCCGACCCCAAGCTGATCGGCTTCTTCGAGGGGTTCATCCGGCTTCTGAACCTGCGCGACCAGGTGATCCCGGCGCGCGATTTCATGCCCATGGCCGAAATGCGGCAGCTCGGCCGCGAGATCGACTGTGCCGCGCTGCAACTGGGGCTGATGGCGATGCAGCGCAATCCGCACATCCGGGTGTCGATCAACATGTCGGCGCGGTCCGTGGGCTATCGTCCCTGGCTCGACATCCTGTATCGCGCGCTTCAGGACACGCCGCGCCTGGGGTCGAGCCTGATCCTCGAGATCAACGAAGCCTCGGCCATGCAGGTCCCGGATGTGCTGAAACCCTTCATGGCCGAAATGCGCGAAAGGGGCATCGTCTTTGCGCTGGACGATTTCGGGGCCGGGATGACCTCGCTACGCCTGCTGGAAGAGATGGATTTCGAGATCGCCAAGATCGACGGCAGCATGGTGAAGAACGTCGACCGGACCGGAGGCGGCAAGTCGGCGGTGCGGGCGGCCATCGCGATGGCCCAGGAGCTCGGGATGTATGTCGTCGCCGAGGCGGTCGAGACCGAAGCCGAGGCGACCTGGCTGCGCGACGCGGGCGTGGGCTGTCTGCAGGGCTATCTCTTCGGGGCCCCCACGGTGACGCCGGATTTCCGCGCTTTCCGGCACGGGCGGCCCAACCTCGGCGCCTGACCTCGCCGGTCGGGTTCGGGACGGGCGGACGCGCCCGCCTGCGGGCATCGGCCAACCCCAGGCCGCACGGCGCGGATCGGGGAGAGCCTGGCGCGACGGCGCAATCCGTCCGGCGGGAGTCTGCGGGAGGCAGGTGGCGCCTCGACCGATTCGTCGCACCTCGGGACTCTCGTTGCCGCGATCAGCCAGCGGGGCCGTGCATGGTCAACGAGGGGCCCCCGCCCGCGGTATCTTGCCCCGGGCCGCGCTCTGTCTTGCAACGGCAGCAATATGCCCTTAGGGCAGGAAGGGTAGCGGCGCGCGCCCCTCGTGCCGCCGCGCAGGCGCAGGCGCTAGTGGGAGAGGAACCAGATGACCAACGTCGTAATCGTGTCGGCGGGCCGCACCGCCGTGGGCAGCTTCAACGGATCTTTCGCCAATACGCCGGCGCATGACCTTGGGGCCGCCGTGATCGAGGCTGTCGTCGCCCGGGCGGGCATCGACAAGGCCGAGGTGGAGGAAACGATCCTTGGGCAGGTGCTGACGGCAGGTCAGGGCCAGAACCCGGCCCGCCAGGCGCATATCAAGGCCGGCCTGCCGAAGGAATCCAGCGCCTGGTCGCTGAACCAGGTCTGCGGCTCGGGCCTGCGCGCCGTTGCGCTGGGTGCGCAGCATGTGCAGCTGGGCGACGCGCGGATCGTCGTCGCAGGCGGGCAGGAGAGCATGAGCCTGTCGCCCCATGTCGCGCATCTGCGCGCGGGTCAGAAGATGGGCGATCTGAACTTCATCGACTCGATGATCAAGGACGGGCTCTGGGACGCCTTCAACGGCTATCACATGGGCCAGACCGCCGAGAACGTCGCCAACCAGTGGCAGATCAGCCGCGACATGCAGGACGAATTCGCCCTTGCCAGCCAGAACAAGGCCGAGGCGGCGCAGAAGGCCGGCAAGTTCAAGGACGAGATCATCCCCTTCACCGTCAAGACCCGCAAGGGTGACACCGTGGTGGACCAGGACGAGTACATCCGCCACGGCGCCACGATCGACGCGATGCAGAAGCTGCGCCCGGCCTTCACCAAGGATGGCTCGGTGACCGCCGGCAATGCGAGCGGCATCAACGACGGTGCCGCGGCGGTGGTCCTGATGACCGAGGAAGAGGCCGCCAAGCGCGGGCTGAAGCCCCTCGCGCGGATCGCCTCCTACGCGACGGCCGGGCTGGACCCGTCGATCATGGGCGTGGGCCCGATCCATGCCAGCCGCAAGGCATTGCAGAAGGCGGGCTGGAAGGTCGGCGACCTGGACCTCGTCGAGGCGAACGAGGCCTTCGCCGCCCAGGCCTGCGCGGTGAACAAGGACATGGGCTGGGATCCGGCGATCGTGAACGTGAACGGCGGCGCCATTGCCATCGGCCACCCGATCGGCGCCTCGGGCGCTCGGATCCTGAACACGCTCCTGTTCGAGATGGGCCGGCGCGGTGCCAACAAAGGACTGGCAACGCTCTGCATCGGGGGCGGCATGGGTGTCGCCATGTGCCTGGAACGCGCCTGAGATGCGGGCTGGCCTGGCGGCCTGTCTGGTCCTGGCCGCCTGTCCCGCCGCCGCCGAGGAGCCGCCGCGCTGGGCCTATCTGGCCGAATGCAGCGCGGTGTTCCGCGCCGTGTCGCTGTCACGCGACTATGCCAGCGTGAGCGAGGCGCAGCGGGCTGCGGCGATCGAAGCCGCCGGACGGTTCCGGGACCGTGCGGTGGCGGTCGCTGGCGAAGCCGGTCAGACCAATCCGGAGGCGGACGTGGCCTCGATCATGGTCTACCTGGAGCCGCGCTGGGAGAACCGGATCGAACGGCTGCTGTCGGTCAGATCGAATCTGGACTGGATCGACTACTGCCGGCGCCTTGGCCGCGAAGAGGGCGTCATCACGCCGCTGGTCACGCCCTGAGGGAAGTCTTTCGCGCAATAATGTTGCGCCCCTGAATTCCTTTCGGTAACAGGATTTCAAGGACATACGGCAGCATACCCCCAGGAGGAGAATCACGATGGCACGGGTTGCACTGGTCACGGGCGGATCGCGCGGCATCGGCGCGGCGATTTCGGTCGCGCTGAAGGCGGCGGGCTACAAGGTCGCGGCGAACTACGCCGGCAACGACGAGGCGGCGGCGGCCTTCACCAGGGAGACCGGCATCCCGACCTACAAGTGGTCGGTCGCCGATTACGATGCCTGCGCGGCGGGGATCGCCAAGGTGGAGGCCGATCTCGGCCCGATCGAGGTGCTGGTGAATAACGCCGGCATCACCCGGGACGCGATGTTCCACAAGATGACGCCGCAGCAGTGGAAAGAGGTGATCGACACCAACCTCACCGGCCTGTTCAATATGACCCATCCCTTGTGGTCGGGCATGCGCGACCGCAAGTTCGGGCGCGTCATCAACATCTCGTCGATCAACGGGCAGAAGGGCCAGGCGGGTCAGGCGAACTATTCGGCGGCCAAGTCTGGCGACCTGGGGTTCACCAAGGCGCTGGCGCAGGAAGGCGCGCGGGCCGGGATCACGGTCAATGCGATCTGCCCGGGCTACATCGGCACGGAAATGGTGCGCGCCATCGACGAGAAGGTGCTGAACGAACGCATCATTCCGCAGATCCCGGTCGGTCGCCTGGGCGAGCCGGAAGAGATCGCCCGGATCGTGGTCTTCCTGGCCAGCGACGATGCCGGTTTCATCACCGGATCGACCGTCAGCGCGAACGGCGGGCAGTTCTTCGTCTGATGTCAGCCGGCGTGGCCTGACATACTGCCTGGGGCCATCCTGCAGGGTGGCCCTTTTCCTTGCCGGTCCGGGCCGGTAAGCAGGGCGCCGGCAATCGGAGGCGAAGGTGAGCAGGACAAGGGCAACGCTGATCGGCTTTTCCGCCGTCCTGATGTGGTCGCTTCTGGCGCTGTTCACCATCGGCAGCGCACCGGTGCCGCCCCTGATGCTGAATGCCATATGCTTTGCCATCGGCGGGCTGATCGGGCTGGCCTGGACGGCGCGGTCGGGCCTTGGCGTGCTGCGAGGCATCGACTGGAAGGTCTATGCCTTCGGCACGGCTGGCCTGTTCGGCTATCACCTGCTGTATTTCACCGCCTTCCGTCTGTCGCCCACAGCGGAGACCGGCCTGATCGCCTATCTGTGGCCCCTGTTCATCGTGCTGTTCTCGGGCCTCCTGCCGGGTGAGCGGTTGCGGCCGCTGCATGTGATCGGCGCGCTGATCGCCTTTGCCGGCGCGGCGCTGATCGTGCTGGCGCGCGGGGGAGAGGCGGGCGGCTCGGCGCTTGGCCTGCTGCTCGCCTTCGGCTGCGCGCTGACCTGGGCGGGCTATTCGGTGTTGTCGCGCCGGCTGGGAGCCGTGCCGACCGAAAGCGTGACCGTGTTCTGCCTTGCCACGGCGGCCTTGTCCCTGCTGGCCCATCTGGCGCTGGAACAGACGGTCTGGCCCTCGGGCGCGATGGGCTGGGCGGCGGTGCTGGCCTTGGGCATCGGCCCGGTGGGCGCTGCCTTCTTCACCTGGGACATCGGGATGAAGCGGGGCGACATACAGCTCCTGGGCGTGGCAAGCTATGCGGCGCCGCTGTTGTCAACCCTTGCTTTGATCCTTGCCGGCATTGCCCAACCGACATGGACCATCGCGCTTGCGGCGATCCTGATTGCCGGAGGTGCGGCGCTGGCCGCCCGGGCCAGCGCCGGAAGGGATTAGTGGCTCAGCCGCTCGATTTCCTCTTTCAGGCGCAGCTTCTGCTTCTTGAGATCCGCGATCTTCAGGGCATCCGTTGCGGGACTGCGCTGGGCTTGCTCGACCATTTCCGAGAGAGTTTCGTGCTTCCTGCGCAGTTCCACCAGATGCGATGCGATCGTCATGGTCGTCCTCCTGTCAAAGCTACTCACAGGGGCAAGTGGACCATGATTGTCGAGTCGTGTCATCCCTTGTTACGGGGATGTGACAGTTTGATGCGGAAAATTCAGCGGAAGGCGGCGCACAGATCGGCGCCATCGCGCAGCACGGCATTGGCGGCGGGCGTATAGCTTTCGCGGTCGCCGTCATGCGCGGGCCCTTCGTGAACGACGAAGGGCGCAAGCAAACGGAAGGGCGCGCGTCCCCCCTTGCGAGCCTGCACGATCACGCGCAGCGCCGCGCGGCCCTCGCGCGCTGCCAGCGGCAGGACGGCGGCCGAGCCGAGTTTCGGCGCGAGCGCCGACAGCACCTCGGGCAGGCCGTCGGTGCCGCAGATCAGCGTCAGCCAGCCGCCGGGCCGCAGCCGGCGGGTCGCGGCGGCCACCCAGGCCGCAAGCGGGGTTTCGACCTGCATCGCCCGGGCGCGGGCGGCGACGGGCGAGGGGCTGCCGCCCGCGGGGTAGTAGGGCGGATTGGCGATGACATGATCGAAGTCCTGGCGCAGCGGGGCGGGCATCCGGGTCAGGTCGCCCTCATGCACCGCGATCGCGATGCCGTTGCGGGCGGCGTTGCGCCGGGCGAGATCGGCATAGGCCGGTTGCAGCTCCAGCCCCGCAAGCGAAAGTCCCGGCACCCGTAGGCCGAGGCAGAGCGCCGCCGCCCCCGCGCCACAGCCGAGGTCAAGCACGCTTTGCCCCGGTTCGGCCGGACATGCGGCGGCGAGGAGCACGGGGTCTGTCGCGGCGCGGTAGCCCTTCAGCGGTTGCAGAAGCCGCAGGCGTCCACAGAGGAACTTGTCGTCGGAGAGATCCTCGTCGGCGAACATCAGGGGCTCGCCACGATGCCGTTGTCGCGCAGGATCGCCGTGGCGCGGAAATGGTCCTGGTCAGCCACCATAAGCCGGCGCGGCAATATGCCAAGGCTGCCGTCCAGGACGCTCATGTGGACGTCCAGGGGAAAGGCCGCTATACCCTCGCCTTCAAGAAGGACCGTGGCAAAGGCGATCACCGTAGGGTCGGTCGTGCGCAGAAGTTCCTTCATGGGATCGGGTTACTCTCGCCGGTCGGGCGGGGCAAGGGCGGCAAGGCATGGACGGGGCGGGCGACAGCGCGGTGCAAGCAAAGGTGACTCCGCAGGACAGGCTGGGCGCCCTGCTGGCCGAGGACATGGCGGCAGTGAACGCGCTGATCCGCGAGCGGATGGCCAGCGAGCATGCGCCGCGCATCCCCGAGGTGACGGCACATCTGGTCGAGGCCGGCGGCAAGCGGCTGCGGCCCCTGCTGACGCTGGCCGCGGCGCGGATGCTGGGCTATGCGGGCGCGGACCACGTCAAGCTGGCCGCGACGGTGGAGTTCATCCATACCGCCACGCTCTTGCACGACGATGTGGTGGACGAAAGCCAGCGCCGCCGCGGGCGGCCCACGGCGAACCTCTTGTGGGACAACAAGTCCAGCGTGCTGGTGGGCGACTACCTCTTTTCCCGCAGTTTCCAGCTGATGGTGGAAACCGGCAACCTGCGGGTGCTGGACATCCTGGCCAATGCCTCGGCCACGATCGCCGAGGGCGAGGTGCTGCAACTGACCGCCGCGCAGGATCTGCGGACGGACGAGGGCATCTATCTGAAGGTGGTGCGGGGCAAGACGGCGGCTCTGTTCGCGGCGGCGACCGAAGTGGGCGGGATCATCGCCGGGGCGCCGGAGGCAGTGGTCAGGGCGCTGCGCGATTATGGCGACGCGCTGGGCATCGCCTTCCAGATCGCCGACGACATCCTGGACTACGGCGGGTCGGACGCGGTGATCGGCAAGAACACCGGCGACGATTTCCGCGAACGCAAGCTGACCCTGCCGGTCATCAAGGCCGTGGCGAAGGCGGATGCCGAGGAACGCGCCTTCTGGGAGCGCGTGATCGAGAAGGGCGACCAGAAGGACGGAGACCTGGCGCGGGCGCTGGTGATTCTCCGCCGTCACGATTCGATTGCGGCCAGCCGCGACGCGGCCCTGGCCTGGTCCGCGCGGGCCAAGGCGGCGCTTGACAACCTGCCCGTGCACGCGCTGCGCGACACTCTGTCAGAGCTTGCAGATTTCGTGGTTCGTCGCCTATTCTGAGACAGAATGTAGAGTCTGATCCGCGAAATGACCGGAATCGGATCATCATTTGGACAAAGTCTTTGCCTATCCCAAAAGACTGACGAGGTGAAAACCGGCGTCGGTCTGCGTGGCGGGAGAGGCATGGTTGCGGCCGGGGCGGGGTCGCCTGATGCCGGTTGAGGTCTTGGTAACCGATGCTGGGCAAAGATGGATGAACCCGGGCAGCTTCCCGGAGTGGAGTGTGGAACATGAAACTGTTCGACTGGCTGTTTCGTCGGAAGTCCAAGGCATCGCGCGGGGCCCGGTTCCCTGGCAGCGAGGCCGAGCAGATCCAGGCCACGAAGGCCGCGATCGACGCGGTCGCCGCGGGCAGCGGGCCGGCGGCAGGCCGGTTCCCCAAGCTGGCCGGCGGTGTCACCGAAGTCCTGACCCAGACCCCGAACAGCGCCGTGGTGGCCAAGGAAGGCCCGACGCCTACGGTAAACATCTGGGAGATCGAGGAAGAGGCGCCCGAACCGACGCCGACGCCAACCCCCGCACGTGAGATCGCTGCGGATGCCGGGGCCCGTCGGCGGGCGACCCGCACGAAAACCCGTGTCCTCGGATTCGAGCCGCAGCCGGCCGCGGTGGTGCCGCTGTTCGACGAGGGCCGGATGGACGACCCGATCGAGCCGGGCGACAAGTCGGGCGTGGTGATGTATCCGACCGGCTGGCTGGTCATCAAGGCCGGCCCCGGGCGCGGCGCGGCCTTCCCGGTGATGCGGGGCGTGTCGCAGATCGGCCGCGGGTCGGATCAGACGATCGCGCTCGATTTCGGCGACATGGCGATCTCGCGCCAGCATCATGCGGCCATCGCCTATGATCCGATGACCCATCAGTTCCATCTTGGCCACGGGGGCAAGTCGAACCTGGTGCGGCTGAACGGCAAGCCCATGCTCTCGACCGCCGTCGTCGGCGACGGTGACGAGATCCAGATCGGTGAAACGACCTTGGTGCTGAAAGTGTTGTGTACAGCCGACTTCAATTGGTCGGCGGTCGACTCCGAAGGGGACACGGATGATATGGCGATCGCGTGAGCCACGCTATGACGTCGCCTCGGGGATCAGCCAGGGCGCGCGGGACTATCAGGAAGACGCGATAACGGCCGATTTCCCGGTCGGGGCCGAGGCAGGGTTTGTCGTGCTGGCCGACGGCATGGGCGGCCACGCGGCCGGCGACGTGGCGTCCAAGATCGTCCTGACCGAGGTCTTCAGCGAGCTGAAGTTCCATTTCGCGGATGTGCAGGCCTTCGAGGCGCGGGCCCCGGAAATCCTGCGCAGCGTTGCCGATCTGGCGAACGAGACCCTGCGCCAGCATACCCGCACCCACCCCGAGACCGAGGGCATGGGCGCGACGCTGGTGGTGCCGGCGCTGATCGAGAACCGGCTGTGGTGGATCTCGATCGGCGATTCGCCGCTGTTCCTGTTCCGGGGCGGCAAGTTGACCCAGTTGAACGAGGACCATTCGATGGCGCCGCAGATCGACTTCATGGTGAAGTCAGGTCTGATGGATCCGGTTGTCGGGGCAAACCATCCCGACCGGAATTGCCTGATCTCGGTGCTGATGGGCACGCGGATCCCCAAGATCGACTGCCCGACCCGGCCCTTCGAGTTGCAGGCCGGCGATATCGTCCTGTGTGCGTCAGACGGGGTGCAGTTCCTGAGCAATGCCCAGATCGAGAAGGTTCTGCACCGCTACCGCAAGGCGCGGTCCACAGAGATTGCGGAACATCTGCTGGAGGAGCTTGAGCGGCTCGACGATCCCGATCAGGACAATATCAGCTTCACCGTCATAAAGGTGAACGACGCCTCGGTCCGGCCGAGGCAGGAACGCCCGCATCGGCCTTCGGCAACGGTTGCGCGCCCACGGCGTCCGACGACGGTTGCGATCGAACCGGTCGCCGCGCAGATGCCGAAGGTGTCTCCCGGTCTTTCCCCTGCCGCTGGAGTGGCTCCCGGGCCAAGGACACAAGCAGCCACCCCGCTGCCCCTGCCCGAGCCGAAGCCGGCTCGCACGGTCATTGCGGCGGTGCAGGAAAGACACCCTGATCCGTCGGTTGAGGATTTGTCGCCTGTCCGGTTGCGGCCAAGGCGAGTCACCGTCATAAAGTAAGACATGGCAAACTCGGATGAGGAACTGACAGTCGCCCAGCGGCTTGGCCGCGCACTTGACCGCGGTCTCCTGCCCGCGGGCGGTCCGGCCGAGGCTGCCGAGCGCCTGATCAAGCGCCTGGAACGCCCCGCCCGCCTTGCGCTTCTGGGTCTGCCCGGGTCGGGCAAGTCCTCGATCCTGAATCTCCTTGTCGGGGCACCCGTGGTCCCCGAGACCTTGCGCTTGCCGACGATCATCGTCCAGCACGGCACCACGGCCCGGATGGTCTGCACCCTGACCGACGGCAGCACGAAGATACTGCCTGGCAGCAACCTGGCGGATGTCCTGCCTCTGGCCCCCGCCCTGGTGACGGTGGAGCTGGACCTTGCGGCGCTGAAGGTCATCAGCCTGCTCGAAGTCTCGGCCGGGCCGATGGAGGTCGAGCAGAAGCGCGCCGCGAACTGGGCCGCCAAACGCTCGGACATCGTGATCTGGTGCACGACCTCTTATCTGCCAAAGGAGCAGGCGGTCTGGGAGAGTCTTCCCGACGCGGTCAAGGACAACAGTTTCATGTTCCTGACCAAGATCGATCTTCTTGGCAGCAAGCAGTCGGCCGCGGCGATGCATGACCGGGTCGAACTGCGTGCAGGCGAGGAGTTCCGGCAGATCCTGTCGGTATCGGCGAAGGAGGCCCGTGCCGCGGTGCCGCCTGGCGGCCCGGTCAATCGCGAACTGTTCCGCGACAGTGGAGCGGCTGCCGTGATTGCGGCAATCAAGACCCGCGTACAGTCGGGGCGGCGCGCCGACATGGACACCGCCGAACTCCTGCTGGCACGCCATGTGGAGGCAAGCGAACTGGTCGCGCGCCGGTTCGCCGAGTCTGGAGATGAGGCGGAGTCCAAGGGCGCATGGGTTCCGCCGCCCGAGCCCGAGCTGGAAGCCACCGGGCACGCACCTGCGAGCGAGGCCACGCCTGCGGACGAGACGCCGGTTGAGGCGCCGGAGCGCGCGCCGCTCGAAGGGCCGGCAGATGGATCGGAACCGGAGGCCGGGTATGCGCCCGAGCCCGAACCGGAACTCGAATCCAAGCCCGAGCCCGAACCTACGCCCGAACCGGAACCGCTGGGATCGCAAGCCGCCGCGGTGGCTGAACCCGAAGACGGCTCGGCCACGCCGCGCAAGCGGTTTGCCGACCGGATAAAGCGCGTGGCCACCGCCGGCGAATCGGCCCCTTCGGCAAAGGTTCCGTTGCGCTCGACCTGGAAATCGAAGGCCGAACTCGAGGCACAGGCCGCCCCCGAGCCTGATCCCGCGCCTGCGGCGAAGTCGCAGCAGCCGTCACGCAGGCCGCGGGCCGGCGTCGCAGGCGCGGCAGAGGCGGGCAGTGGCGATGCGCCGCCGACAAGCCCGGTGCCACCCGTTGCGCCGGAAGCGGAGACCGCCGCCGGACTGCCGTCCGAACCCGAGCGCATCGTCGTTCCACGCGATCGTCCGCGGCGAGACCGCCCTCAGGCGGCGACACCGCGACCCGAGGCGGACGCGGAAAGTGGCGATGGCGACAGCCCGGCGGGAGAGCGCACCAAGGGCATTGGCGTCGGCCGCAAGCTGGAAGGCCTGGTCCGCGGCGCCCCTCTGCCTGACCTGTCCGCGCTGCGGGCGCGACCGGAAGAGATGGCGGCCTCCGCGGAGCCCGAAGGCGACGAGCCCCCGGACACCGAAACGGACGAGGCCGCGCCGGTGCTGCCTGGACGCGAATTCGACGAGGCGGACGCCGCTTCTGCCGAGGCAGGCTTTCCCAAGGCCGCACCGGTGGCTGAACCGGAACCTGCTTCGGCACGGGCGGTGGAGCGGCCTCGGCTGTTCGGGCGGGACGCGCGCCCGAGTCCCTCCGACCCGGCGCCGCCGCACACCCCCGTCACGCCGCCGCCGCGCACGGCCCCGGTCACGCGCCTGCCCGCCTCGGCCCGGACCCGCCCGACGGTTGCCACCCCGCAGCCAGCCGTGCCCCAGCCGAGCGACGCTGCGTTGCTGTCGCCGAGGGCGATCATGATGCGCGACCGGCCGTCCGAGGCTGAACAGCCAGCCCCGCGCCGCGAACGCCCGCGGATCGCTGCGCGGGCCGTGCCGGTCAGCGCGGCGCCCTCTGCCCCGGCGCCGGAGGTTGGTGCCGACGCGGGCCTGGCGGATCAGGCGATCGCCCTGATCGTGTCGCGCACGGCAGAGCTTGAGCGCGAGGTCGACCCCGAGGGCAAGGTGCCGGTGGACCTGATTCTGGACCACACCCGCGAGACGGGCGAGCAGTTGATGAACCTGGTGTCGCAGGGCCGGTCCGAAGCCATGCGCCGAATCAATGGCGACCTTGGTGAGGTGCTTGACCTCATCATGTTGATGCAGTTGGAGAAAGGTCACGCACCTGCCGACGACGCGCTGACCCTGCTCTTGCAACTTAGACGCGAACTGGAAACATTGCGCGCCGTGTGACGGCATTGTGAGCGTAGAATCGTCAAGAATGTGCCCAATTGGGACCACTTTCCAAACTTATGACATGATTGCGGGGACTTGTGTCGAATGGTGCTCGAACTAGGTGATTCAGGCCCGCAGGTATGAGGTGATCATGGCACTGGGTGCGGTTGCAGAGAACGAGGTCGAGCTTGACGGCATCGCCGTCGAGGAGCCCGAGGTTGCGCTGAAACGCAATTTCCCGGGCATGACGCGCATTGCCGACGCCATCAGGCAGTTCGAGGACGTGCTGCGCGATTTCGTGACCATGGCCGACCCGGACACGGCCAAGAAGGTCACCCGGATCATGAGCCAGGTGCGCGAGGTTGAGCCTTCGGTCACCGTGATCGGCCAGATCAAGGCCGGCAAGACCTCGCTTCTGAACGCGATGATCGGCGCGCCGGGGCTTCTGCCCACGGATGTGAACCCCTGGACCTCGGTCGTCACCTCGCTGCACATCAACACGCCCAGCCCCGAGCTGAACGTGAAGGCGAAGTTCAAGTTCTTCGACAACGCCGAATGGGAAAAGCTTGTCTCGAACGGCGGCCGGATCGGCCAGCTGGCGGCACGGGCGGGCGCGGACGACGAGCTGGAAAAGCTGCGCCTTCAGGTCGTGCAGATGCGCGAGAAGGCGCAGGCGCGGCTGGGCCGCAAGTTCGAGATGCTGCTGGGCACCGAACATCGCTACGGCACGATGGATGACGCGCTGTTGCGGCGCTATGTCTGCGTGGGCGACGAGGAATCGGGCGGTGCCGAGTCCGGTCGGTTCACCGACATCACCAAGTCGGCCGACCTGTATATCGAGCGCGAGGATTTCCCGATCCAGATGTGCGTGCGCGACACGCCCGGCGTGAACGACACGTTCATGATGCGCGAGCAGATCACGATCAATGCGGTCCGCGACAGCCGGTCCTGTATCGTGGTGCTGTCGGCGCATCAGGCTCTGACGACGATGGACATGGCGCTGATCCGCCTGATCGCGCACCGCCAGAGCCGCGAGATCATCATCTTCGTCAACCGGATCGACGAACTGCCCGATCCGGCCAACCAGGTGCCCGAGATCCACCGTTCGATCCTCGAGACGCTGGAAAAGAACAACGCCCCGCCGGACATCGACATCATCTATGGCTCGGCCCATTGGGCCAATGCGGTGCTGGAAGGCAAGATCGACGAGATGACCGACGACTCGACCGAGTCGGCGATCAACTGGACCCGCGCGGCCTTTGCCGACAAGATGTCGGAATGGACCGCCGAGCAGCTGGTCTGGCATGCCTCGGGCGTGCCGGCGCTTCTGGATGCGCTGGGGCAGCGGATGTACGAAGGCCCGGTGCGGGAGGCGTTGCAGAAATCGGCGCGCCAGGCGTTGAACCTGGCGCAGAGCCTGGATGTCGTCGATCAGGTGCGGATCCTCGAGTCAGAAGGCCAGCTGAACCGGACGATGACCCCGCAGCAGCTGGACGCCGAACTGCGCAAGATCGAGCAGGCGGCGGTGGAAAAGCTGACCCATCTGACCAACAACGTCTGCAAGGACTTCACCAACCGCATCGACCAGAGCTATGAACGCTTTCTCGACCGGGCGACCAACAGCCTGATCGAGCATCTGCAAACCCATGGCGAGGATGCGACCTGGCATTACAGCCCGCTGGGGCTGCGGATGCTTCTGTCCTCCAGCTATCAGGTCGTACTGAAGAAGATGCACGCCATCGCCGCCGAGGTGAACAACGAGACCGCCGTGCAGATCGCAGATCTTTACGGCAAGACCTTCTCGATCACCGTGGAAGGCTTCAAGATCGAGACGCCGGTCGTGTCCTACATCCCGCCGCCGATCAACCTGGGCCAGACCATCGCGCTGGACCTTCAGGTCGGCTGGTGGAAGGGCTGGTGGCAGCGCCGGCGCGGCTACAAGGCCTTTGCGCAGGACTTCAACAAGCTGATCCGCGCCGAGACCGACCCGATCATCAACGACCTCAAGACCATCCAGATCGGCCTGTTCCGCGAACGGACCCAATCCACGCTGCGTGACTTCCTGCAGGAACAGCGCGAGCTTCTGATGAGCGCGCTGGCCAGCTCGGAAATCTCGATGGAAGAGATGAAGGAGCTGTTCGGCGTGAATGCCTGGGAAGACCGGCAGGAATGTCTGGCCTCGATCATGGACGAACTGGCGATCTACGCCGACTAGGTGCGTAAAGGGTACGAAAGGACCTGAGGAATGCCGCTGACCCGCAAACCCCGCATCGCCATCATGGGCGAGTTCAGTTCGGGCAAAAGCACGCTCTGCAACGTGTTGATGGGGGCAAGGCCGCTGTTGGAAAAAGTCACGGCGACGCAGTTGCCGCCGGTCTGGCTGTCCTACGGTCCTGACGACGCCTACACGATGGGCCTCGATGGCCATGCCTATGATCTGGATCTGGCCGAACTGGAGGATGTCAGCCTCGAGACGACGGAGCATGTCCGCATCTTCATGAAGAGCGACATCCTGCGCTATTGCGACCTGATCGACATGCCGGGGATCTCGGACCCGTCGATGTCGTCGGAAGTGTGGGAGCGGATGGCGCACCTGGCCGATGGCGTCTTGTGGTGCACCCATGCCACCCAGGCCTGGCGGCAGTCGGAATCCGGCGTCTGGTCCACCTTCCCGAAAGAAATGCGCGACAACAGCCTGCTTCTGGTGACGCGCTTCGACAAGATCCTCGGCGACAAGGACCGCGCCAAGGTCATCAAGAGAGTCCGCCAGGAAACCGAGGGCCTGTTTGCCGACGTCT
>NZ_JBKBLV010000026.1:30151-56614 GCF_046295235.1 Tabrizicola flagellatus | reverse complement strand
TCGCGAACCGTTGGCGCGATGACGGCTGAGATCGTCGTCGCCAACTTCTACGCGCTGCGCGACCCCGTGGGCTTCGACCGGGCGGCGCGGCTTCTGGTGCGCCGGATGCGCCTGCAGGGCATGGAGGGGGTGCGCAGCTATCGCTTCTCCGGCAGCGACCCGCGCGAGCGGCGGCTGGTCGCCATCTACGACGGGGCCGAGGCCTGGGTCGCGCATCACGACCTGATCCTGGCCTGGCCCGAGACGGTCGCCCTGCGCGCGGCGGCGCGCCTGGTGCGGACCGATCTCTACGGTCCGGTTCCGCCGCCGGTGCTGGACTGGATCCCGCGCCTCGGCCTGGGCCGGATGCTGCGGCACAACGGTGTCCCGGTCGCGGGCTACCCCGAGGCCCGGCCCGCGCCTATGCGCTTTGCCGGAAGTGCCGGGCGACGAGCTGGGTAAGCCTGCGGTGCAGGGGCAGGGTCCGGTGCCGGATGTGGATCGCGGCAAAGACCGGCTGGCGCAGGTCGGGTGCGTCCTCGACCGCCATGAAGCGCCCCCCCGCGATCAGGTCGGCGGCGGTCTTTCCCAGCACATATCCCGACCCGCCCATAGCCGTCAGCAGCGAGACGACCGAGCCCGACTGCCCGACCGAAACCGGCGCGCCCGCGAGGTCGGGGGTAAGCTGGCGGTGCATCTCCTCGAAGGCGGGCGAGAAATGGGCAAAGACGAAGCGGTCGGGCGCGACCTCTGTGAGGCGCGGGGTTTCGGTCGAGATCATGCGGTAGCTGACCTCGCCCACGCTGTCGAAATGCAGGTCGGGGTGGGGCTTGGGGCTGAACATCACCGCGAAGTCGAGGATCCCGGTCAGAAGGTCCGCACACATCTGGTTGGAATAGTCCGGCTCGATGTAGAAGGCGGTTTCGGGGAATGCCGCTCGGAACTCGGCCACCCAGTCGCCGAGATAGACCGCCGCAAGATCGTTCTGGATGCCAAGGCGCAGAAGCTGCGCCGCGCCGTGCGGGATCTGGATGCGCCGTTTCGCCTCGTTCCATTCGTGGCGCAGCGCCCGGGCATGGGGCTCGAACCGCTTGCCTTCCGGCGTGAGGTCGGTGCCCGCGCGCGAGCGGTCGAAGAGCCGCGAACCCACCGCCTGCTCCAGCGCCGTGACCCGGGCCGAGACGGTGGACTGGGTGATCCGCAGCCGTTCCGCCGTGCGGTGGAAGCTGCGGGTCTCGGCCAGGTCGAGGAAGGTGTCGAGGAGATCGATCTGCATGCGGTGCGCCTGTGGCAAGCCCCGGGGGCGCTTCGCCCGCCGGACCCCCCGAGGATATTTGAGGACAGATGAAAGTCGTGATCGCTTTTCCCGATCAATAGCCGGGTTCCGGCCGAATTGAAAGCGGGCGCGTCGCAGTTGATAGTGGCGCGCGGAATGGGGAGGCGGTCATGGCGGAATTTGCGCAGGCTCGGGTGGTCATCATCGGCGGCGGGGCCGTGGGGGCCTCGGCGCTGTACCATCTGGCGAAGGCGGGCTGGACGGACTGCCTGCTTCTGGAAAAGAACGAACTGACCGCCGGATCGACCTGGCACGCGGCGGGGAACGTGCCGACCTTCTCGGCCTCGTGGTCGATCATGAACATGCAGCGCTATTCGGCCGGTCTTTACCGGGGCCTCGGCGAGGCGGTGAACTACCCGATGAACTACCATGTCACCGGCTCGGTGCGCCTTGGCCATTCGAAGGAACGGCTGCAGGAGTTCAAGCGCGTCGTCGGAATGGGGCGCTATCAGGGGATGGACCTGACGATCCTGTCGCCCGAGGAGATCCGCTCGCGCTATCCCTTCGTCGAGACGCATGACCTGACTGGGGCGCTGTATGACCCCTATGACGGCGACATCGACCCCGCGCAGCTGACCCAGGCCCTTGCGGCGGGGGCCCGGCAGATGGGCGCGCGGGTGGAACGCTTCTGCCCGGTGACGGCGGCACGCTGGACGGGGTCGGAGTGGATCCTCTCCACCCCGAAGGGCGAGGTCCGGGCGGAATATGTGGTCAACGCGGGCGGCTACTATGCCGCGCAGGTCGGCGCCATGTTCGGCCGCCGGGTGCCGATGATGGTGATGAGCCACCAGTACATGCTGTTCGACACCATCCCGGAGCTGGAATCCTGGACGAAGGAGGTCGGCCACAAGCTGCCCCTCCTGCGCGACGTGGACAGTTCCTACTACCTCCGGCAAGAGAAGATGGGCTTCAACCTCGGCCCCTACGAGAACCCCTGCCGCGCGCATTGGGCGACGCCGGACGATCCGATGCCCGAGGATTTCAGCTTCCAGCTCTTCCCCGACGACCTGGAGCGGCTGGAATGGCACATCAACGATGCGATGGCCCGGGTGCCGCTTCTCCAGAAGGCGAACCTCACCAAGGTCATCAACGGCCCGATCCCCTATACGCCGGACGGCAACCCGCTGATCGGCCCGATGCCGGGGGTCCCGAACGCCTTCGAGGCCTGCGTCTTCACCTTCGGCATCTGCCAGGCGGGCGGTGCGGGCAAGGTGCTGGCGGAATGGGTGACCGAGGGCGGCACCGAATGGGACATGTGGTCCTGCGACCCGCGCCGCTTCACCGGCTGGGAGGATCACGACTACCTCGTCCAGAAGGGGATGGAGGTCTACGGCCACGAATACGGGATGCATTTCCCGATGGCGCGCTGGCCCGCCGCGCCCGACCGCAAGCTCTCGCCGGTGCATGACAGGCTGAAGGCGCTGGGCGCCCAGTTCGCGCCCTATAACGGCTGGGAGCGGGCGGAGTGGTTCGCCGCGCCCGGCGACGACACCAGTTGGGAGGCGACGCAGACCTGGGGCCGCGCCGGCCCGTGGGAGGCCCGGATCAAGGCGGAATGCGAGGCGGTGCGGGACGGCGTCGGCGTCCTCGACCTGCCGGGCTTCTCGCGGTTCCTCGTCAAGGGGCCGGGCGCGCGGGCGCATGTGGCGGGGCTGACCGCCTCGCGCCTCCCGGCAGAGGGACGGATTGGCCTGGTCTATTTCGCCGACGACCGGGGCCGGATCGTGACCGAGATGTCCTGCATGGTGCATGGCGAGGACATGGTCGGCCTGATCACCGCCGCCGTGGCGCAATGGCACGATGCCGACGTGCTGCGGAAGGGCCTGCCCGAGGGCTGCGTGATCGAGGACCACAGCGACAAGGTGGCCTGCTTCATCGTGACGGGTCCGAAGTCGCGCGAGCTCGTGTCCCGGATCGCCGAGGCCGACCTGACGCTGCCCTGGCTCTCCGTCCAGGATGCCGCGAAGGTGGCGGGCAGGGACGTGGCCTTGATCCGGGTATCCTTCGCCGGGGAACTCGGCTGGGAGATCCATTGCGACCGGGCCGATGCGCCGCACATCTACGACGCGCTTCTGGCGGGCGGGGCCAAGCCCTTCGGCATGAAGGCGCTTAACTGCCTGCGGATCGAAAAGGGCTACCGCGCCTGGAAGGGCGACCTGTCCACCAACTATTCGCTGCTGGAGGGCGGGCTTGAACGGTTCATCGACTGGAACCACGACTTCCCCGGCAAGGCGGCGCTTTTGGCCGAAAAGCAGCGGGGGGTGAGGAAACGCTTCGTCTCCCTCAAGGTCGAGGCCGGCGAGTGCGATGCGCCCTACATGTCCACGCTCTGGCACGATGGCCAAGTGGTGGGCGAGACGACCTCGGGCGCCTGGGGCTACCGGGTGGGCCATTCCATGGCGCTGGGGATGCTGCGGGCAGACCTCGCCGTGCCGGGAACCGAGGTCGAGGTGGAAATCTTCGGCGACCGCGTGAAGGCCACCGTGCTGCCGGACGGCCCGGCCTGGGACCCGAAGAACGAACGGATCCGGGCATGAGCGCAGTCCCGGCCCGGATGTCGGCGGTGCAGCTGACCGGCCATGGCGGGCCTGAAAAGCTTGTCTGGCGCGATGACCTGCCCGTGCCGCGCCCGGGACCGGGCGAGGTGCTGGTAAGGGTGCTGGCGGCGGGCGTCAACATGACCGACATCAACACGAGGCTGGGCTGGTACGGGGACGCGGACCGCAAGGCCGGCTGGGCCGGGGAACTGGCCTTTCCCCGCATCCAGGGCTCGGACCTCTGCGGCAGGATCGTCGTGCTGGGCGAAGGGGTCGAGGGGCTGCCGCTTGGCGCCCGCGTGATCTGCCCGACGAACCAGCATGAACCGACCGAGGAGAACCCGATCCATTTCGTCTCGATCGGGTCGGAGTTCGACGGGGCCTTCGCGCAGTATTGCGTGGTCAAGGCCCGACACCTGCATGATGTCTCGGCCTCACCGCTGCCCGATATCGAGATCGGCGCCATGCCCTGCGCCTATGGCACAGCCGAGAACCTTCTGTCCCGCGCCCGGGTGGCGGTGGGCGAACGGGTGCTCGTCACCGGCGCCTCGGGCGGGGTGGGGCTGGCGGCGGTGCAGCTGGCACTTCTGCGCGGGGCCGAGGTGACGGCCCAGTGCAGTCCGGCCAAGGCCGATCCGCTGCGGGCGCTTGGCGCCGGCATCCTGCCGCGTGACGCGACGCCGCCCGCGCGGTCCTTCGACGTGGTGATCGACATCGTCGGCGGAGACGGGTTCCAGGCGCGGCTCGATGCGCTCCGTCCCAGTGGTCGCTACGCCACCTCGGGCGCGGTCGGCGGGCCGACGGTCACGGGCGATCTGCGCCGCATCTACCTGAACGACCTGACGCTTTACGGCGCCACCCACCAGCCGCGCGAGGTCTTTGCCGGCCTCGTCACCATCATCAACAAGGGCCGGTTGCGCCCGGTCGTGTCGAAGACCTACCCGCTGCGCGACATCGCAGAGGCCCAGGCCGACCTGGCCGCTGGGCGCTATCCCGGCAAGCTCGTCCTCGTTCCCCCGGAGCCACAGCCATGACCATCCCTTCATCCGCGCGTGCCGTTGTCATCGGCGGAGGCGTCTCGGGCTGTTCGGTGGCCTATCACCTCGCCAAGGCGGGCTGGACCGACGTGGTCCTGCTGGAGCGGCGGAAGCTGACCAGTGGCACGACCTGGCACGCAGCGGGGCTGATCGGGCAGCTGCGCGGCTCGGCCAACATGACGCGGCTCGCCAAGTATTCGGCCGATCTCTACCGCGGGCTCGAGGCCGAGACCGGGGTTGCCACAGGGATGAAGCAGGTCGGCTCGATTTCCGTGGCCCTGACGAAGGAGCGGCATGAAGAGCTGTTGCGGCAGGCCACGGTGGCGCGGATCTTCGACGTCGAGGTGCACGAGATCTCGCCGCAGGAGGCGAAGGCCAGGTATCCGCACCTGAACATCGACGGTGTGGTGGGCGCCGTTGCGTTGCCGCTTGATGGACAATGCGACCCGGCCAACATCGCAATGGCGCTGGCCAAGGGCGCGCGGATGCGGGGCGCGCGAATCTTCGAGAACACGCTGGTCACGAAGGTGACGACCGCTGGCGGTCGCGTCACCGGCGTCGATTACGAGACCGCCGAGGGACCGGGCCATATCGCCGCCGACATCATCGTCAACTGCGGCGGCATGTGGGGCCGCGACCTCGCCGCGCAGAACGGCGTGACCCTGCCGCTGCACGCCTGCGAGCACTTCTATCTTGTCACTGAACCCGTTGACGGACTTGGCGATTTGCCGGTCCTGCGGGTGCCGGACGAATGCGCTTATTACAAGCAGGATGCGGGCAAGATGATGCTCGGCGCCTTCGAGCCCAAGGCGAAACCTTGGGGAATGGACGGCATCCGCAAGGACTTCGAGTTCGACACCCTGCCCGAGGATTGGGACCACTTCATGCCCATCCTCGAACAGGCGATGAACCGGATGCCGCTGTTCCAGACCGCCGGCATCCACACCTTCTTCAACGGGCCGGAATCCTTCACCCCCGACGACCGCTACTACCTGGGCGAGGCGCCCGAGGTGAAGGGCTATTGGATCGCGGCCGGATACAATTCCATCGGCATCGTCTCCTCGGGCGGGGCCGGTCAGGCGCTGGCACACTGGATCACCGAGGGCGAGCCGCCCTTCGACCTCTGGGAAGTCGACATCCGCCGCGCCCAGCCCTTCCAGAAGAACCGCCGCTATCTGAAAGAGCGGGTCTCCGAAACCCTGGGCCTCCTCTACGCCGACCACTTCCCCTATCGCCAGGTCGTGACCTCGCGCGGGGTGCGGCGCTCGCCGATCCACGACCACCTGAAAGCCCGCGGCGCGGTCTTCGGCGAGGTCGCCGGTTGGGAACGTGCCAACTGGTTCGCCAACCCCGGGCAGGAACGGGAATACCGCTACTCCTGGAAACGGCAGAACTGGTTCGACAACCAGCGCGCCGAGCATATGGCGGTGCGCGAGGCCGCAGGCCTGTTCGACATGACCTCTTTCGGGAAGATCCGCATCGAGGGCCGCGACGCCTGTGTCTTCCTGAACCGCATCTGTTCGGCCCAGGTGGACGTGGCCCCGGGACGGATCGTCTATACCATGTTTCTCAACGATCGCGGGGGGATAGAGGCCGATCTTACCGTGACGCGCCTGTCCGAGACCGCCTATCTTGCCGTCGTTCCCGGCGCCACGCTGCAACGCAACCTCGCCTGGCTACGCGCCCATGTCGGCGACGACTTCGCCGTCATCACCGATGTGACGGCGGCCGAATCCGTCCTGTGCCTGATGGGACCGCAGTCGCGTGAGGTCCTGGCCAAGGTCTCGCCGAACGACTTCAGCAATGCCGCGCATCCCTTTGGTCAGGCACGGGAAATCGAGATCGGAATGGGTCTCGCCCGCGCCCATCGCGTCACTTATGTCGGGGAACTCGGGTGGGAGCTGTATATACCCACCGACCAGACCGCGCATGTCTTCGAGACGCTGATGGAGGCGGCACCGGACCTGAAGCTCTGCGGTCTCCACACGCTTGACAGCTGCCGGATCGAGAAGGCCTATCGTCACTGGGGCCACGACATCACCGACGAGGATCACGTCCTGGAAGCCGGCCTCGGCTTCACCGTCAGCCGCAAGAAACCCGCCTTCCTCGGCCGCGAGGCGGTGTTGCGCCGGGAGCAGCAGGGCCTCGACCGCCGCATGCTCCAGTTCCGGCTGAAGGATCCCGAGCCGCTCCTGTTCCACAACGAGGCGATTGTCCGCGATGGGGAAATAGTCGGGCCGGTGACCAGCGGCAATTACGGCCATTTCCTCGGGGCGGCCATCGGCATGGGCTATGTCCCGGCGAAGGGGCAGACCGACGACGACATCCTTGGCTCCACCTACGAGATCGAGGTGGCGGGCCAGCGCCACGCGGCGATCGCCAGCCTCGTTCCGATGCACGATCCGAACTCCGAAAGGGTAAAGGCATGACCGACCTCTCCGACCAGCCCGGCGAGACCTGCGAACCCGCCCGCGCCCGCCGGTCGGGTGGCCGCCAGGCCCGCGTGGCCCTGCGGGCCGCCCCCTTGGCGGACGACGTGAAGCCGGTTCGTCCGGGCCTGCCCGGTGGCCAGTACAAGCCGCTGACCGAGGCGGGCGTGCAGCAGATCCACGCCGCGGCACTGGATGCGCTGGAACAGATCGGCCTTTCGCAAGCCCCTGAATCAGGACGGAAAATCCTGACCGAGGCCGGTGCGATCCTTGGCGATGACGGCCGCATCCGGTTCCCCCGCGCGCTGGTCGAGGACATGCTGGCCATTGCCGCCCGCAACATCACGCTCTATGCCCGCGACCCGAAGCACGACCTGCATCTGAGCGGCACCAACGTCCACTACGGAACGGCCGGCGCGGCGGTACATATCGTCGATCCGGTGACGCTCGACTACCGCGAATCCACCGCGCAGGACCTCTATGACGCGGCGCGGCTGGTGGACAACCTCGACAACATCCATTTCTACCAGCGCACCATGGTCTGCCGGGATGTCACCGACAACCGGGAGATGGACCTGAACACGCTTTACGCCTGCCTGGCGGGGACGACGAAACATGTCGGCACCAGTTTCTCTGACCCCTCGCATGTCGCCGATTGTTTCGAGATGCTCTACATGGTGGCGGGGGGTGAGGAGAAGTGGCGCGAGCGGCCCTTCGTGTCGAATTCCAACTGCTTCGTCGTCCCGCCGATGAAGTTCGCCGAGGAATCCTGCATCACGATGGAGGATTGCATCCGGCGCGGCATGCCGATGCTGCTCCTCAGCGCGGGCCAGGCCGGGGCAACGGCGCCCGCGCCCATCGCGCTGGCCATCGTGCAGGCCGTCGCCGAATGTCTCGCGGGTGTGGTCTACGTCAACGCGATCAAGCCGGGCGCGCCGGCGATCTTCGGGACCTGGCCATTTGTTTCGGATCTGAGAACAGGCGCCATGTCCGGTGGCAGCGCGGAACAGGCGCTCTTGACCGCCGGTTGCGCGCAGATGCACCGGTTCTACGACCTGCCGGGCGGTGCGGCCTCGGGGATCAGCGACTCCAAGCTGCCCGACATGCAGGCCGGGTGGGAGCAGGGGATCACGAACTCGCTGGCTGGCCTCGCAGGCCTGAACATGTGCTACGAGGCGGTGGGCATGCATGCCTCGCTGCTGGGCTTCTGCCTTGAATCCCTCGTCCTCGGCGACGACCTCTTGGGCCAGGCGATGCGGCTTGTACGCGGCATCGACGTGACGCCCGATTCCACCTCGATCGACGCGATGAAGGAGGTCTGCCTTGGCGGGCCGGGCCATTATCTGGGCAGCGACCAGACGCTGAAGCTGATGCAGACCGAATACATCTACCCCAACGTCGGCAACCGGATGTCGCCGAAGGAATGGAACGAGGCGGGCAAGCCCCTGCTGCTGGATACCGCCATTGCCCGGAAGAATGCGATCCTGGCCAAGGCCGGATGCCGGGTCGATCCCGAGATCGACGCGGCCATCCGCAAGCGGTTCAACATCTACTTCAAGTAAGCCACACAAGGCGCGGTAAAGACATGCATTACGGATATATCGGCCTGGGAAACCTGGGGGCGGCCTGTGCGGGTTGTCTGGTCAAGGACGGCTTCAAAGTGACGGTCTACGACCTGAATCCGAAACTGGCCGAGCCGTTGGTGGCAGCCGGAGCGACGCTTGCAGCCAATGCCGAGGAGCTGGCGGCCTCGGTCGATCATGTCATCACCTGCCTGCCGTCGCCTGCTGTCTCGGAGCGCGTCCTGCGCAACATCCTGCCGCACATGCGGAAGGGCGCGTCCTGGGTCGAGATGTCCACCCTTGGCCGCGACGAGGTGTTGCGTCTGGCTGCCGTCGCGGCCGAGGCGGGCGTCCGGATGATGGAACTGCCGGTGACGGGCGGGGTTCATCTGGCCTATCAGGGCAAGATCACCATGCTTGCGGGCGGGGACCGCGACCTGTTCGACCTGCACCACAAGGCGATGCAGGCGATGGGCGACCGGATCTTCCACATGGGGCCTTTGGGCTCGGCCTCGATCATCAAGGTCATCACCAACATGCTGGCCTTCATCCACCTCAAGGCCACGTCCGAGGCGCTGATGCTGGCGAAGCGCGGGGGCCTTGATCTGGGCCAGGCCTGGCATGCGATTGCCGCCAGTTCCGGAAACAGTTTCGTGCATGAGACCGAAGGCGCGCTGATCCTGAACGGGTCCTACGACATCGCCTTCAACATCGACCTCGCGCTGAAGGATCTGGGCTTCGCGCTGGGGTTCGGGAAGGAGTTCGGCGTGCCGCTCGACCTCGCCTCGATGACCAACCAGACCTACATCGCGGCCAAGGCGGCCTATGGCGGCGAGGCGCAGTCGCCGATGATCGCCAAGCTGCTGGAGGACCTTCTGGGCACCGACCTGCGCGCCCCGGGCTTTCCGGCCCGGCTGGAATGATGGCTTGAGGGTGTGCCGGGCGCGGGTTAAGGTTCGGTAAACGTCCGCGGCCAAGTCCTTGAAAACGCAAGGGATGCCGCGTTTGTCCACTGTGGACATCCAGGGAGCACCCATGACCGCCGAAACCGACGCCCGCACCGCCCGCCTGCTGCACCACCGGAAGGCGGGTCTCGCCCTGGGCGAGCCAGTGGTTCCCCCGATCTCGGTCGCGACGACCTTCCACCTGCCGCAGGCGCAGGGGGCGGCGCATTACTACGGCCGCTCGGGCCAGCCGACCTGGGACGCGGTCGAGGCGCAGTTGTCGATCCTCGAGGCGGCGGAGGTGGTCTCGTTCCCCTCCGGCATGGCCGCGATCACGGCGGCGCTCGTGTGCTGCCTGAAGGCGGGGGCCAGGGTGATGATCCCCTCGGACGGCTATTATGTGACCCGGCTTCTGGGGCGCGACCTGTTGCAGGTCTATGGGGTCGAGGTCGAGCAGGTGCCGACGCTGGAGATGGCGGACCGCGATTTCGCGGGGTTCGACGTCATCCACATCGAGACCCCCTCGAACCCGGGCCTCGACGTGGTCGACATCGCCGCGCTGGCGCGCAAGGCCCATGCCGCGGGGGCGCTGCTGATTGCCGACAACACGACGATGACGCCGCTTCTGCAACGCCCCCTGGATCTGGGGGCGGACCTGGTGGTGGCCGCAGACACCAAGGCGCCGGCAGGACATTCCGATGCCCTCTTCGGCCATGTCGCGGGGCGGGATGCGAATCTCATGGCGCGGGTGCGGGAATGGCGGCGGCAGTCGGGATCGGTCCCCGGGCCGTTCGAGGCCTACCTGGTGCATCGGGGGCTGGAGACGTTGGAAGTGCGGCTGTCGCGGATGTGCGCCTCGGCGGCGGTGATTGCCGGGCGGTTGCAGGCGCATCCCGGGGTGCGCGGTCTGCGCTATCCGGGGCTCGGCGGGGATGCATCCCATTGGGCGGTCGGGGGCCAGATGGCGAACGGCGGCTTCCTGATCGGCTTCGAACTTGCGGGAGAGGCGGAGGCCGAGGCCTTTCTCGCCCGCTGTCCGCTGATCGAGCAGGCGACGAGCTTCGGCGGAGTCCATACCGCAGCCGAGCGGCGGGCGCGTTGGGGCGATGCGGTGGCCGACGGGTTCATCCGGCTCTCGGTGGGGGTGGAGCCGGTCGAGGTGCTCTGGGCCGCCATCGAGGGCGCGCTGGCGGGGTAGGGGCCAAGACTTTTCGAAAAGTCTTGCAAATTCCTTCGAAGGAACTTGGCACCCTGTGTCAGAGCGTGTCGAGAATCCGCGCCGCCTCGGCCTGCACATCGGCAAGCTTCGTCCTGTCCTCGCCCGGGAAGAAGCGGGCGCGGGTGGCAGTGGGCAGGGGGGCCGGTTCGGCGATCACGACGCAGGGCCCGTGTTTCGCGTTCTCGGCCTGCCAGCTGCGTGCGAGCGCCATCTGGGCGGCTTTCGTGGCGCCGTAGGCGCCGAAGAACGGCTGTCCGGCGCGGGGGTCGTCGAGGAAAAGCGCGGTCCCGTCACGGGCGCGTAGCAAGGGCTCGACCATCGGGATCAGCATGCCGGTCGCGCGCGCGTTGGTCGCCAGCGACTTTTCCCAGTCCTTCTGGTCGATATGCCCGGCCGGGGCCAGGGGGGCGGCATGGATGGCCGCATGGACCCAGAGGTTCAGCCCGCCCCAGCGGTCGTGAATGGACCGGCACAGGTGGCGCATCGCGTCGTCGTTGGTCACGTCCATCGGGGCCAGCGTCAGCCCGCCCGCACCCGGCAGTCCGGCACGTCTGACCCGGTCGTCCAGGTCTTCCAGCCCGCCCACGGTCCGGGCAACGGCCACTACATGCCAGCCCCGCAGAGCCAGCTGCTCGGCCAAGGCAGAGCCGAGGCCGCGCGAGGCGCCGGTGACGAGGGCGACCTTGGGGGCTATCTTGGTGGTCATGGGCCGGTCCTTCCTGGAGGCGTCGGAGCCTCCGGCGGGAGTATTTTCGAAAAGGGCAAATGGCAAGCGGGAGCGACGCGGGGTCGCGGTTACTCTGCCGCCTTCATCTGGAAGCCTTCCTCGATCTTGTCTGAGGGCGCGACCGGGTAATCGCCCGAGAAGCAGGCGTCGCAGAATTTGGGGTTGGCGGCGTCGCGGCCCGCGGCTTCCCCGGCGGCGCGGTAGAGGCCATCGAGCGAGATGAACTTCAGGCTGTCCACCCCGATCCAGTCCCGCATCTCGTCCTCGGACATCGTCGCGGCGAGGAGTTTGGAGCGTTCCGGCGTGTCGACGCCGTAGAAGCAGGGCCAGGCGGTCGGGGGCGAGGCGATGCGGAAGTGGACCTCGGCGGCCCCGGCTTCAAGGATCATGTCCTTGATCTTGCGGCTGGTGGTGCCGCGCACCACGCTGTCATCGACCAGGATCACCCGCTTGCCCTTGATGAGGGCGCGGTTGACGTTCAGCTTCAGCCGCACGCCCATGTTGCGGATGTGGTCTGTCGGCTCGATGAAGGTGCGGCCCATGTACTGGTTGCGGATGATCCCCATCGCATAGGGGATGCCGCTTTCCTGGCTGTAGCCGATCGCCGCCGGGGTGCCGCTGTCCGGGACCGGGCAGACGAGGTCCGCATCCACCGGCGCCTCGCGCGCCAGTTCCACGCCGATCTGGCGGCGCGTCTCATAGACCGAGCGGCCGCCGATGATGCTGTCGGGGCGGGAGAAATAGACGTTCTCGAAGATGCAGAAGCGCGACTTCGCCGGCGCGAAGGGTCGGGTCGAGTCCACCTTGTTGCCCTCGATCACCACCATTTCGCCCGGCTCGATCTCGCGCACGAACTCGGCGCCGATGATGTCGAGGCCGCAGGTCTCCGACGACAGCGCCCAGCCGGAATCGCCCAAGCGCCCGAGGACCAGCGGGCGCACGCCCAGCGGGTCGCGGACACCGATCAGCTTGGTCCGGGTCATGGCGACGACGCTGAACGCGCCTTCCACCCGGCGCAGCGCGTCCTTGATCCGTTCCGACAGGTTCTTCTGGATCGACCGCGCCATCAGGTGAATGATGCATTCGCTGTCACTAGAGGACTGGAAGATCGACCCGCGCTCGATCAGCTCGCGGCGGAGGGCGGCGGCATTGGTCAGGTTGCCGTTGTGGGCGATGGCGCAGCCGCCCATCGAGAATTCGCCGAAGAAGGGCTGCACGTCGCGGATCGCGGTCGCGCCTTTCGAGCCGGCGGTGGAATAGCGGACATGGCCGATCGACAACTGCCCGGGCAGGGTGTCCATCACCTCGGCCTTGGTGAAGTTGTCGCGGACATAGCCGAAGCGGCGGGCCGAGTTGAAGCCGTGGTCGGGGTGATAGCTGACGATCCCGCCCGCCTCTTGCCCGCGGTGCTGCAGCGCGTGCAGGCCGAGGGCCACGAAGTTCGACGCATCCGCCACGCCGATCACGCCGAAAATGCCGCACTCCTCCTTCAGCTTGTCGTCATCGAAGGGGTGCGAGCGGAAGGGGGCCATGCGTCCGAATCCTGTCCTGAGCCTGGCCCGCTATGTAAGACAGGCGTCCGGGGCTGTCACGCCCCGAAACGCCCGTCACAGGTCACGGATTGGTGGCAGGAGCCGCCGGGACTGGGGCCGGCTGGATCGTGGGTGCCGAGCCAGGGGCGCAGACATTGGTCAGGTCGTTGTAGCGGTCGACGATCCAGCCCGGCGCGTCCGAGGGGATGTTCTGGTCGATCTGCTTCTGGAAATTGGCGAAGACTAGCGCGGTGCGGGAATTGTCGATCATCTCGATCTTCTGGTCCGACAGGACGCGGTCATAGACGATGAAGGCGATGGCGATCAAAAGGATGCCGCGCGCCGCGCCGAAGAGGAAGCCAAGCGCCTGGTCGATCCCGCCAAGCGCCGACCGCTGCACCGCGCCGGAAAAGAGCGGCGTGAAGAGGGCCGCCACGATGAGGCCGATCACGAAGACGCCGGCGAAGGCGGCGACCACCGACAGTTCGCAGCTGTCGGACAGGAACTCGCCGACAACGGGCAGTTCCTTGACCAGGGGCTGCACGCCGGGGGCGAAGTAGTAGGCGGCGATGGCGGCACCGATCCAGCCGAGGATCGCCATCAGCTCCCGCACCAGACCGCGCGAGAAGGCGAGGATGGCCGAAATGATGATGATGAGCGCCGCACCACCATCGACTGCGGTCAGGTTTTCCATCGTTTACTTCCCCAATCCCGTTCTTTCACCAAGGACTTATCCCGCCCCGAACATCTCGCCCACGAACGCCGTCAGGTCCGGCATCTGCCGCACCGTCAGCCCCGACGCCCCCTCGATCTTCGACCGGGACGGCACGGTCGCCTGTGAGAAACCAAGTTTCGAGGCCTCTTTCAACCTGTTTTCGGTTTGCCCGACCGGGCGCAAGGCCCCGGACAAGCTGATCTCGCCGAAAAGCACCATGTCGGGCGGGATTGCCACATCCTCGCGCGCCGACAGGAGCGCGCCGGCCACCGCAAGGTCGGCGGCAGGTTCGTTGACCCGCAGGCCGCCCGCGACGTTCAGGAACACGTCGAGCCCCGCGAAGGGGATTCCGCAGCGGGCCTCCAGAACGGCAAGGATCGTGGACACCCGTCCGCTGTCGAGGCCGACGACCGTCCGGCGCGGGCTGGCGAGGGTCGAGGGGGCGACGAGCGCCTGGATCTCGGTCAGGACCGGGCGGGTGCCTTCGATCCCGGAAAAGACCGCCGAGCCGGGGGCAGGCTGGTCGCGATTGGCCAGGAACAGGGCCGAGGGGTTCGGCACCTCGGCCAGGCCGCCACCGGTCATCTCGAAGACGCCGATCTCGTCCGCAGGGCCGAAGCGGTTCTTCACCGCGCGCAGTATGCGAAACTGGTGGCCGCGCTCGCCCTCGAAATAGAGGACCGTATCGACCATGTGTTCCACCACGCGGGGGCCGGCGATCTGGCCCTCCTTGGTGACATGGCCCACGAGAATCACCGCGACGCCGCGCCGCTTGGCGAAGCTGACCAGCTCATGCGCGGCAGCGCGGACCTGGGAGACCGAGCCGGGCGCGGCCTCGACGCTGTCCAGCCACATGGTCTGAATCGAATCGATGATCGCCAGTGCCGGGCGTTCGGCGTCGAGCGTGGTCAGGATGTCGCGCAGGTTGGTCTCGGCGCCAAGGCCGACCGGGGCGTCGGTCAGGCCCAGGCGCTGCGCGCGCATGCGGACCTGCGCGCTGGCTTCCTCGCCCGAGATGTAGAGGCATTTCAGCCCCTTGCGGGCGAAACTTGCGGCAGCTTGCAGAAGAAGCGTGGATTTGCCGATCCCCGGATCCCCGCCGACGAGGATCGCCGAAGCCGGCACGAGGCCGCCGCCGAGGACGCGGTCCAGTTCCGCGATCCCCGAGGAGGCGCGGGGTGGCGGGGCTTCCTCGGTTGCGAGGTCGGAGAGCGGAATCGGCCGGCCCTTGGCGCCCAGCGACTTCGGCCCTGTGGACAGCGGCGCCTCTTCCACGATCGTGTTCCACCCGCCGCAGGCGTCGCATTTGCCGGCCCATTTGCGATAGGCGGCGCCGCAGACAGTGCAGGTGAAGGAAGTGGTCTGTTTCATGAGCCGAGACAGTGCCGGGTCTTTGGGGCAGCATCAAGGCGAGGGTGCGACCGGAATTCTTGCGAATTCCGGTCCGGAGCCCCTTCGGGCTCCGCGACGATTTCCGCAAGGAAATCGTGGCCGGTCAAGGATTTGGCCTCGCTCTCCACGAGATCAGGATCGAGGCGAGGATGCAGCCGGTGAAGAGATAGAGCCCCCAGGCTGTTTCCACGGTGACCATCCCCGCACCCTTCACGATCACGATGTAGAGCGCGATCAGGAACACGTCGGCCATGGCAAGCTTCCCCAGGACCTCCAGCGCGGGCAGGGCGCGCGGGCTGAGCAGGTCGAAGTGCAGCAGCGCCAGGCCGATGGTCTTGGCATAGGGCGCGAAGACCGCGAGGAAGGTGACGAGGAGCGCCAGGGCCGCATCGCTGTTCCACAGCGATTGCAGGCCGGTGATGACGCTGATCTCGTCCATGCCGAAGACCGGCAGGAGCGCGGCACGCATCAGGGGCGCAAACCAGGCGATGGGGAAGAGGATCAGGAGGGCGAGGTTGAGGTATTTCATCGGCGGCCCTCCGGGCGGGCGGCGGACTGGAGGGTTTCACACCCTCCAGACCTCCCGTGGAGTATTTGCGCAAAGGGCAAGGGGCGGGTGCCGCGAGCGGAGGGGTCAGCGGACGGATTCGATCGGGCCATCGGCGCGTCCGTGGATGAATTGCTGGACGTAGGGGTCCGGCGTGGCGTCCATGTCCCCGACCGGGCCGGTCCAGCGGATCACGCCCCCGTGCAGCATGGCGACGTGGTCGGCAATGGCGCGGACCGAGGTCATGTCGTGGGTGATGGTCATTGCGGTCGCGCCCATCTCGGTCACGATCTCGCGGATCAGGTCGTTGATGACGCCCGCCATGATCGGGTCGAGCCCTGTGGTGGGTTCGTCGAAGAAGATGATCTCGGGCTCGGCGGCGATGGCACGGGCGAGGCCCACGCGCTTCTGCATGCCGCCCGAAAGCTCGGCCGGGTAGAGGTCGGCGACCGAAGGCTTCAGGCCGACGCGGCGCAGCTTCTCGATGGCCAGGTCGCGCGCCTGCGCCTTGGGCAGGGCCTTCGGGCCACGGACCAGCCGGAAGGCGACATTCTCCCAGACACGGAGCGAATCGAAGAGCGCGCCGCCCTGGAACAGCATCCCGAACCGGGCGAGGAAGGCGTCGCGGTCGGCCTTGGTCACGTCCTGGCCGTCAAGGGTGATCGTGCCGCTGTCGGGGTGCACCAGGCCGAGGATGCATTTCAGGAGCACCGACTTGCCCGTGCCCGACCCGCCGATGATGACCATCGAGGTTCCCGAGGCGATGCTCAGGTTCACGCCCTGCAGGACGCGGTTCTCGCCAAAGCGCTTGTGGACGTCCCGAAGCTCGATCATGTGGTGAAGAAGACCTCGGTCAGGACGTAGTTGGCTGCGAGGATCAGGACCGAGGCCGAGACCACCGCCGCCTTGGTCGCCGCGCCGACCCCCTGCGCGCCCCGGGCCGAGTTCATGCCGTGATAGCAGCCCATCAGCGCCACGATGAAGCCGAAGACCGCGCCCTTGACGAGGCCCGAGCCCACATCCCAGGCCTCGAGGAAATCGGCGGTGTTCTTCAGATAGGTAGCCGAGTTGAAGTCGAGCCGCGTGGTTCCCACCAGCCAGCCGCCCATGATGCCGATGGCATCGCCGACCGCGACCAGGACCGGCATCGACAGCGTCGCGGCCACCACGCGCGGCACCGCCAGGTATTTCAGCGGGTTGGTGGACAGCGTCACCAGTGCGTCGATCTGTTCGGTGACCTTCATCGTGCCGATTTCGGCCGCGATCGAGGAGGCCACGCGCGCGGCCACCATCAGGCCTCCCAGCACCGGGCCGAGTTCCCGCGTCATGCCGATCGCGACGATCGAGGGGACGACCGACTCCGCGTTGAAGCGGGCGCCGCCGGCATAGATCTGCAGGGCCAGGGCGCCGCCGGTGAATATGGCGGTCAGGCCGACGACCGGCAGGGAATACCAGCCGATCTGCAGGATCGCATGGCCGAGTTCGCGAAAGTAGAAGGGCGGGCGCAGGATGTGCCCGAGGATCGCGCCGGCAAACAGCGCCACGCGGCCCAATGCAACGAGCGCCAGCAGGACCGGGCGGCCGAACGCGCCGAGGATCCCCGTCATGCCGGGCGTTCCTGATAGCGGCGGCTGTAGCGCGCGCCAAGTGCAGTCAGCAGTTCGTAGCCGATGGTACCTGCAACCTCGGCCAAGGCATCCACGCCCTGGTTCGGGCCGAGGATGTCGAGGCTCTTCGGCACTTCCGGCAGATCGGTGATGTCCACCGTGATCAGGTCCATCGAGACCCGACCGACCAGCGGGCAGGGCGTGTCGCCGTCCCAGAGCTGTGCCTTGCCGGACAGGGTGCGGTGCAACCCGTCGGCATAGCCGCCCGACACCGTGGCGATGACCGAGGGCCGATCGGCCACCCAGGTGCGGCCATAGCCCACCGCCTCGCCGGGCGCGACCTCGCGTGTCTGGATCACCGGCAGCGAGAGGGTCACGGCGGGAATGGCCGCCGCGTGGGGCAGACCGCCATAAAGGCCGATGCCTGGCCGCGTCAGGTCGAAATGATAGCGCGGACCAAGAAGGATGCCCCCGGTCGCGGCCAGGCTGCGCGGCAGCCCGGTGCCGTCGGTCATCTCGTGAAAGGTGCGCAGCTGCGCCTCGTTCAGCGGATGGTCGGGCTCGTCGGCGCAGGCGAGGTGGCTCATCAAAAGCTCCGGTCCCGCATCGACCAGGATCGGGGCCACAGCCTGCCACTCCAGGGGCTCGACGCCCAGCCGGTTCATGCCGGTATCCAGCTGCACGCCGAACGGATGGCCCGGCAGCGATTCGAGGTGGCGCGTGATCTGTTCGAGGCTGTTCAGCATCGGCGTCAGGTCGAGATCCTGGATCATCTCGGTGTCGCCCGCCATGTGACCGGACAGGACCGCGATCTGCGGCCCCGGCCCCAGTGCCTGCCGCACCGCCGCGCCTTCCTCGGCCTGCGCCACGAAGAATCGCCGCGCCCCGGCCCTGGCCAGCGCGCGCGCGACCCGCGTCACGCCCAGGCCATAGGCATCCGCCTTCACCACCGCCGCGGTCTGCACGCCCGGGCCGGACATCCGGTCCAGCGCGCGCCAGTTCGCCGCTATCGCATCGAGGTCAATCGTCAGGGTTCCGCTCGCCATGCGGCTGTTTCGACCGGGGCGGTGCCGGGGTCAAGGGAAAAGCTGGCGCGGGGGCAGCGCTTGCCCTTTCCGCGCCGGTGGGCAACCCTGAGCGCAAGCCAGGAAAGGAAGCGTCACCCGTGTCCGACCAGATCCGCGACCCCGAGGAGGATTCGGGACTATATCTGACCATCCTGTGCTGGACCGGTCTGGCGCTCGGGACGCTGGATTCCTTCCTGCAACCCCTGCCGGCGGGGCTGGTCTGGGCGGCGCTGGCGCTGGCCTATCTGACCGGCGGCCTGCCGCCCCTTCGCAGCGCGGTGTCCGAGCTCTGGCACGAGCGGCGGCTGGACATCGACCTTCTGATGGTGGTGGCCGCGCTGGCTGCGGCTGCGGTCGGGGCGGCGCTTGAGGGGGCAGTGCTGCTCGCGCTCTTTTCCCTGTCCGAGACGCTGGAACATCGGGCGATGGGCAAGGCGCGGCGCGCGGTCGAGGCGCTGATGCGGCTGCGCCCGGAAACCGCGCTGCGCGAGGGGGCGGAGGGCGTCGTCGAGGTTGCGGTGGCCGATCTGGTGCCCGGCGACCGGGTGATCCTGCGGCCCGGCGCGCGGGTTCCGGTGGACGGTCGGATCGTGTCGGGCTCGGGTCACCTCGACGAAAGCACGGTGACGGGCGAGGCAGAGCCGGTGCGCAAGGGGCTTGGCGATCCGGTGCACGAGGCGACGGTGAACCTGGACGGAATCCTGACCGCCGAGGTGACGCGCGGGCTGGAGGAAAGCACGGTTGCCCAGATGATCCGCATGGTGACCGAGGCGCAGGCGATGAAGTCGCCGTCCGAGCGGTTCTCGGACTGGTTCGGCCAGCGCTACACGATCGCGGTGCTTGCCGGATCGGTGCTGTCCTGGTTCGGGTTCCGCGCGATAGGGCATGATGCTGGCGATGCGCTCTACCGCGCGGCGACACTCCTCGTCGCTGCCAGCCCCTGCGCCGTGGTGATCTCGGTGCCCGCGGCGATTCTCTCGGCGCTCTCGGCCGCGGCGCGGGGTGGTGTGCTGTTCAAGGGCGGCGCGGCGCTGGAGGGGCTGGCCGAGGTGCGCACCTTCGCCTTCGACAAGACCGGGACGCTGACCACCGGGCAGGCGGCGGTGACGCAGATCGTGGCGCTCGAGGGGGACGAGGATGCCTTCCTGGCCCTGGCGGCAGGGTTGGAGGCGCAGTCCGAACACCCGATCGCAGAGGCGATCCGGCACGCGGCGAGCGAGCGCGGTCTGGTGCCGACGCCGGTGCGCGATGTGCGCTCGCTGCCCAGCGAGGGGATCACGGGCACGGACGATGCGGGGCCGCTCTGGGCCGGCAATGCGCGGATGCTGGCGCAGATGGGCGCAGAGCTGCCGCCCGGGATCGCGGCGCTGGCCGACGGGGCCGAGACCCTGGTCATCCTCGGGCGCGGCACGCGGATCCTCGGCGCGCTCACCGTGGCGGACGAGCCGCGCGCGACCTCTGGCGAGGCCCTGGCGGCGCTCAAGGCCGGGGGCGGGACCGCGATCCTGATGATGACCGGCGACCGGGCGCCGGTCGCGGCGCGGATCGGGTCGCATCTCGGTCTGGCCGCGGACGAGATCCATGCGGGCCTTCTGCCGGGCGACAAGGTGCGGCTGGTCGATACCGCCGCGAAACGCGGCAAGGTGGCCTTCATCGGGGACGGAGTGAACGATGCCGCGGCGCTGGCGCGGGCCGATGTCGGGGTGGCGATGGGGGTCGCGGGCAGCGAGGTTGCGCTTCAGGCCGCCGATGTGGCGCTGATGGCCGAGGATCTGCGCAAGCTGGCTGCCGCCCGGCGCCTGTCGCGGCGCACCGCGCGGGTGATCCGGCAGAACCTGACGCTGGCGCTCGGGGCCATGGCGGTGCTGGTCACCGGTAGCCTCTTCTTCGAACTGCCCCTGCCGCTGGCCGTGCTGGGGCACGAGGGCGGCACGCTGCTGGTGGTGCTGAACGGGCTGCGGCTGCTGGCCGACCCGATCCGCGCGCGGGGATGAGGGCGGAGGGGCCGGCCACGGGGCATCGAGCCCCTCGGTCGGCGCGCCTCCGGCGGGAGTATTTGGGAAAAGGGCAAGATCGGGGACGGGGTCGGCTCAGAAGCCCACATCGGGGCCGCCCGAGTCCTGCCAGGGCCGCGCGAGGTTGCCGAAGCGGGTGAAGCGGCCCTCGAAGGACAGTTCCACCGTGCCGATGGGCCCGTGGCGCTGCTTGCCGATGATGACCTCGGCCTTGCCGTGCACCGATTCCATCAGCGCCTGCCACTGTGCCATCTTGTCCAGCTCGTGGTCGCCAGGCTTTTCCCGTTCGCGGTAGTATTCCTCGCGGAACACGAACATCACCACGTCGGCGTCCTGCTCGATCGAGCCGGATTCGCGCAGGTCACTGAGTTGCGGCCGCTTGTCCTCGCGGCTTTCCACCTGGCGCGACAGCTGAGACAGCGCGATGACGGGGATGTTCAACTCCTTCGCGATGGCCTTCAGGCCCTGGGTGATCTCGGAGACTTCCTGCACCCGGTTGTCCTTGGACGAGCCCTTCAGGAGTTGCAGGTAGTCGATGATGAGCACGTCGAGCCCATGCGTCCGCTTCAGCCGGCGCGCCCGTGCGGCGACCTGGCTGATCGGCAGGGCGGGCGTGTCGTCGATGTAAAGCGGGCAGGCCTCCAGCGCCTTGGCGGCCTCGACGAAGCGGCGGAACTCGGCCTCGGTCATGTCGCCACGGCGGATCTGTTCGGACGGAACCTCGGCGGCCTCGGACAGGATCCGCGCGGCCAGCTGTTCGGCCGACATTTCCAGGCTGAAGAAGCCGACGACGCCCCCTTCGACCGCGCCTTCCGTCCCGTCCGGCAGGCGACCCCGCTTGTAGGCCTTGGCGATGTTGAAGGCGATGTTGGTGGCCAGCGAGGTCTTGCCCATCGAGGGACGGCCCGCAAGGATCAGCAGGTCCGAAGGGTGAAGCCCCCCCAGCTTCTTGTCCATGTCGATCAGCCCGGTGGAGATGCCCGCAAGGCCGCCATCGCGCTGATAGGCGGCGTTCGCGACATTCACCGCGTCCGTTACCGCCTTGAGAAAGCTTTGGAATCCGCGTTCGGCGACGCCCTGTTCGCCCAGCTTGTAAAGCCGCTGTTCGGCCTCGATGATCTGGTCCTTGGGTTCGGAGGCCACCTCGACCTTCGCCGCCTGCGCCGCGATGTCCCGGCCAAGCTGGATCAGTTCCCGCCGCACCGCCAGGTCATAGACCATCTGCGCATAGTCGCGCGCCGCATAGGCCGAGATCGCCGCCCCCGCCAGCCGCACCAGATAGGCCGGCCCGCCCAGTTCCTTCAGGCCCGCGTCGTCCTCGAGGAAGGCCTTGAGCGTCACCGGAGAGGCGAGCGCGTTCTTCTGGATCCGCGCCGCGGCGATCTCGAAGATCCGCTGGTGGACGGGGTCGAAGAAGTGCTCGGCCTTCACCAGGCTGGAGATGCGGTCGAAGATGTCGTTGTTGGTGAGGATCGCGCCCAGGAGCTGCTGCTCGGCCTCGATGTTGTGCGGCAGCGTCTCTTCGGACGCGCCCGCGGGTGCGGACGGAACCATCGGCCCCGACCCTACGGGTCGCAGTGCGGTAATCTCGGTCATTCATGCCCCCTGCCGTCTTGCCTGCTTTTTGGAGCCCATCGCCTAGCATGCCCGGCGGTGGAATGGGTTGGGGGAAAGCTGTGCATAAGCCGCTTATCCACAGAAATGAGTCTACCACGGCTTGCGGTCGGGATGAAGCGCCAAGCTAGCCCTTGGAGGCGGGGCAGGCCTTAGTGCGCGACATTCCGTCGAGCGCGATGCCGGAAGCCGGGAATCATCCCTTCCGCGCGTCCTGCCAGCCGCGGGGGTCGTTCAGGAAGGCTTCCACCTCGGCCAGCGTCGCCGCGTCGAAGGCGCCTTGCGCCCGCGCCTCGGCCAGCACGTCCCACCAGGTGCAGAGGTGATGCAGGCGGACCCCATGCGCGGCAAGCCGGTCCTCGGTTCCGGCGAAGATGCCGTAGTAGAAGATCACCGCCGTATGGCCGCAGCTGGCGCCGGTCTCGCGGATTGCGTCGACGAAGCTGAGCTTCGAGCCGCCGTCGGTGGTCAGGTCCTCGACCAGAAGCACCCGCTGGCCCTCGGTCATCGCGCCTTCGATGCGGGCGTTGCGGCCATAGCCCTTGGGCTTCTTGCGGACATAGGTCATCGGCAAGGCCAGACGTTCGGCGACCAGCGCCGCGAACGGGATGCCGGCCGTCTCGCCACCCGCGATGTTGTCGAAGGCCTCCATCCCGGCCTCGCGCATGACGGTGACGGCCAGGAAGTCCATCAGGGTGGAGCGGATGCGGGGGTAGGAAATCAGCTTTCGGCAGTCGATGTAGGTGGGCGAGGGCAGGCCCGAGGCCAGCGTGAAGGGCGTCTCGGCGTTGAAGTGGACCGCCTTGATCTCCAGGAGCGCGCGGGCGGTCAGGCGGGCGATTTCGTCCTTGGGCGGGAAGGCGGAGGGGATCATGCAGGGTCCTTTCGGGCGGGCTCGTCGTGCGCCTCCGGCTTCTCCCCGCAGGCCTGCGACGAGCGACGAAGTCGACGATAAGCGGTCAGGTCACGACGTGCCAATGCACGGGGAAGCCGGGTTGGAAAACGGTGACGGGGCCGGGTTCGGCGTGGATCTTCTCGGGCCAGGTGCAGGGCTCGGTGCGCTTTTCCAGCGTGATCGTCCCGGCGTTCACCGGCAGGCCGTAGAAGGCCGGCCCGTGGCGCGAGACGAAGCCCTCCAGCCGATCCAGCGCGCCCTCTTCCTCGAAGACATGGGCCAGAAGGCTGAGCGTGTTCGTCGCCGTGAAGCAGCCCGCGCAGCCGCAGGCATGTTCCTTCAGGGCATCCACATGCGGGGCGGAATCTGTGCCGAGGAAATAGCGCGGAGAGCCAGAGGTCGCCGCCTTGCGCAGCGCCAGCCGGTGCTTCTCGCGCTTGGCGACCGGCAGGCAGTAATAATGCGGCCGGATCCCCCCCGCGAGGATGTGGTTCCGGTTGATGATCAGGTGATGGGTGGTGATCGTCGCGGCCAGGCTCTCGCCGCCCTCGGTCGCATAGGCCACGCCTTCCTCGGTCGTGATGTGCTCCATCACGACGCGCAGGTCCGGCAGCCGGCGGCGCAGGGGATCGAGGACCGTTTCGATGAACACCGCCTCGCGGTCGAAGATGTCCACTTCGACCGCCGTGACCTCGCCATGGGTGCACAAGGGCAGCCCGATCCGCGCCATCGTCTCCAGCACCGGCATGACCTTTTCCAGGTCGCGCACGCCGGAGTGCGAATTGGTCGTGGCCCCCGCCGGGTAGAGCTTCACTGCCTTCACCAGCCCCGATAGGGCGGCGCGCTCCACGTCGGCCGGGTCGGTGCCTTCGGTCAGATAGAGCGTCATCAGCGGCTCGAATGCCATCCCATCGGGTAGCGCGGCCAGGATGCGGTCGCAGTAGGCGCGCGCGTCGTCCAGCGTCACCACCGGCGGCACCAGGTTCGGCATGACGATCGCGCGGGCGAAATGGCGGGCACTTTCCGGCAGCACGGCCTTCAGCATCGCGCCATCGCGCAAGTGCAGGTGCCAGTCGTCGGGGCGGGGCAGGGTGATGCGTTGCATGACCCCGGCAGCTATCGCAAAGCCGCCCCCGTTTCCAGTGCCATCGCGGGGCGCGCTCAGACCGGCTCTCCGGTCAGTTCCGCCAGCCTGCGCGCAAAGCGCGGCGCGTTCAGGCGCGAGGTGACCGACCGACAGATCTTGATCTCGCGCTTGGGATGCCCCGACAGCCGCGCCGCCGCGAGGATCGCGCGCAGGTAGCTTCCGTTCGACCGCCGCGCGCGCCAGAGCCAGGAGAAGCGGTCGGCCGACATCTTGCCTTCCATCGCCGCCTCGATGATCCGGTCCAGCACGCGCATCTCGCGCAGGGTGTCCTCGGTGCCCTCGGCGGTGAAGCGCGCGTAGAGCGGCGTGACCCAGGGGCGCTGGAACAGGGCCGCGTGCATCGCGTCGGGCTGGTGCAAGGGATCGTGGATCAGCCAGACCCGCGAGGCGCTTTCGGTCATGTCGGGTGCATAGCCATAGCGGCCGCGAAAGTTGATCCGCCGCGCGATGCGGTGGCGCTCGTCCCAGCCCGCGAGGCTCGGGTCCAGCGTCGCGCGCGGGGCGATCAGCACCAGTTCCGCCTGTGGCGCGGTGATCGAAAAGGCCGCCGCCGCATAGCCCGCAGGCCCGGCACCGTAGAACACGACGCGATCGAAATCCTCGAGGAACCCGTCATCGGCAAGCCGGTCGAAATAGCGGAACACCGCCGGATCGCGCCACCAGGTCTCGCCCTCGGCGAGGATGGTCAGAAGCGACCAGCCCCGCGACTTGGCCAGGGCATAGTGCTCGGGCAGATTGTCCTCACGCTCGCGCAGGGTGGCCGCATCCTCGAATGTGACCAGAAGTTCGGGCCGTTCCTCGGCAAAGAAGGCATAGTGCCTGTCACCCAGCGGCAGGAAATCGCCGTCGCCTTCGGCGATTGCCAGCATCTGGCGCTGCCATTCGGGGGGCGGGGACGGGTCGGACATACTGGCAATCTTGGTTACTTGTTGGCGTCGGCCTTCGACCTTGGCGAGAGATTCGGGCCTCTACAAGGCTCTGGGGTGGTATCGGATTGTTTCCCTGTGGCCGAGTTGCCATTATTCGCAGGGGTGTAAACAATCATCAACCAGAAGTTGCCAGATTTGCGCGGGGTTCACGTCTTGGGCCGATGCGTGCCGATATGGGGCTTCCAGATCGACTCGGCCTCCTCCCGCGCCAGCACCCGCGTCGGCCCCGCCATCAGCAACTGTCCGTAAAGACTGCGCCAGGCGTCCTGCTGCATCAGGGTCCGGAACCGCGCGTGGCGCCAGTCCACCGCCGCCCTGTGCAGCGGTCCCAGCACGGCATCCGCATGCAGGCTTGCCCGCAGCTCCCGGCTGTCCAATGCCAGGATCGAGCGGTCCTCGATGGAACAGAAGTTGCGCTCCACCCAGTAGCCCACGTCCAGCCCGCCGTCGGCATGGACCCCGCGCCCGCGGTCGCGCTTCAACAGGAAACTCTCCACCGCGCCCAGCGGATAGTGGTTCAACTGGACCAGCCCGTAGGGATTGCGACCGACATCGGAAAAGATCCGCCTGCGGTGGAATGCCGCAGGAAGCCTGCGCCCCGCGCCGTCCACCCAGTGCTGCGCGTCCATCCGGTCGTCATCGGGTGCGCGGGGGCGATGAACGCCCAGCTTGCCGTAGGATCCGTCGTTCCTGACCAGCGTCTTGAACAGATAGGCCCGCCAGGGCCAGTGCAGCACCTCGGGCGCGGCGCGGGTGAAGGTCTCGGTGACGGGCGCATCTGCGTAACGCACCACCCCGGCGTTGCCGAAAAGCCGCCAGGTCAACGTGATCGCCGTCGCGTCCGGCGCGGCCCCCAGCAAGGCCGGGATTGTCCGGTCGCCGACCTGCACATTGACGAACTCGTCGATGTCCAGCGGCAGCACCCAGTCGGCGCCCCTGACCAGCGGATGCCGGTCGGCCTGTTTCAGTGCCGACCATTGCGGCCCCTCGGGATGCGGCCCGGGATTGCGGAGGTGGACAAGCCAGCCCAGGGCCTCCAGCCGGTCCAGCATCGCATCGGTGCCGTCCTCGCAATCGTTCGAAAAGACCAGGACATCCGTGATCCCGCAGGCCCGGTGATGCGCCAGCCATTCCAGAAGGAAGGCGCCCTCGTTCCGCACGCAAAGGACGGCCGTGATCCTCACCGCGCCCGCCCTTTCATCTGTCCACAAATATCCCCGCCGGAGGCATCCG
>NZ_JBKBLV010000026.1:0-30051 GCF_046295235.1 Tabrizicola flagellatus | reverse complement strand
TCCTTCAGCACGATCTCGCCGGTGATGGACGCCCGCAGCGACAGCTTGCCCCCCACCTTCGGCGCCGACAGCCCCTTCATGCCCTTCTCAAGGACGAAGCCCTTGATCTTGCCGCCATGCGCCTCGGACTTGGCCCAGACCACGAAGACATCCGCGATCGGCGCGTTGGAAATCCACATCTTCGCGCCGTTCAGCACATAGCCGTTCGCCGTCTTCTTCGCGGTGGTCTTCATCCCCGCCGGGTCCGACCCCGCATCGGGTTCGGTCAGCCCGAAACAGCCGATCCACTCGCCGCTGGCCAGTTTCGGCAGGTATTTCTGCCGCTGCGCCTCGGTGCCGTAGGCGTAGATCGGATACATCACCAGCGACGACTGCACGCTCATCATGCTGCGATAGCCGGAATCGACCCGCTCCACCTCGCGCGCCACGAGGCCATAGGCCACATAGGACGCGCCAAGCCCGCCGTATTCCTCGGGGATCGTAACGCCCAGAAGGCCCATCTCGCCCATCTCGCGGAAGATGCTGGGGTCCGTCTTCTCTTCGCGGTAGGCCGCGATGACCCGCGGTTGCAGCTTCTCCTGCGCATAGGCCCGCGCCGCGTCGCGCAGCATCCGCTCCTCTTCCGTCAGCTGGTCGTTCAGCCGGAACGGGTCTTCCCAGTCGAAGCGGCCCAGGTCCGGGGCATCCTTGGCTTTCAGTTTCGGTTGTGTGTGCAGGGTATCGGGCATGTCGGGCCTCCATTCGCTGCCGGCAGTATTGCACGAAAGGGCAGGGGCCTGCTATCGAACTCCTTGCACGAGTTGATGAGGAAAACTCATAATGCTTCCCCGCCGCTACCTGCCGCCGATCCCGGCCCTGATGGCGCTCGAGGCCGTCGACCGCCTCGGCACCGCCTCCGAGGCCGCGAAAGAGTTGAGCCTGACGCAAGGCGCGATCAGCCGGGCGCTGCAATCCCTTGAACAGCAGCTCGGTGTCCCCCTCCTGATCCGCGAACGCCAGCGCCTGCGCCTCACGCCAGCGGGCCGCGATTATGTGGCCGAGGTCCGAAAGGCCCTCCACCTCCTCGCCTCCGCCTCGATCACGCTGCGCGCCAACCCGACCGGAGGCTCCCTGAACCTCGCCATCCTCCCCGCCTTCGGGATGCACTGGCTCGCCCCGCGCCTCGCGCGCTTCGCCCAGACCCACCCCGAGGTCACCGTCAACCTCTCCACGCGCCTGCGCCCCTTCGACTTCGCCGGCTCCACCTTCGACGCCGCGATCCATTACGGCAGGCAGGACTGGCCCGGCGTCGATTACCTGAAACTGATGGACGAAGAGGTCCTGGCCGTCGCCGCCCCCGGCTTCCCCGCGCTCGGCAGGGCAGCCGATATCCTCGATCACCCGCTCCTGCAGCTCGAAAGCCGCAGCGGCGACTGGGGGCGCTGGCTCGCCCACCACGGCCACCCGGGCCTGCGCCCGCCCGGCATGCTCTTCGACCAGTTTGCCACGCTGACGCAAGGCGCCATTCACGGCATGGGCGCGGCGCTGATCCCCACTTTCCTCATCGAGCGGGAACTGGCCGAGGGCCGCCTCGTCCCGATCTTCGGCCCGCCTGTCCGCGCGCTCGGCTCCTACTACCTTGTCTGGCCGAACAGCCTGCCCGACCGCGCGCCGCTGCGGTCCCTACGACTATGGTTGCAGGCCGAAGCCGCCAATCCCGCCTTGACCCCCGTGGCTCCGCCCGCCACTCTCGCCCCAAAGCCGGAGGCCCTGTGACCGCCCTTCTCACCAGCATCGACGCCGTCGAGAAGCTCCTCTCCGCCCAGGGCTACGTCGCCTCGCGCGCGCTGGCCACCGTCGTCTTCCTCTCCCTCAAACTCGGCCGCCCGCTCTTCCTCGAAGGCGAGGCCGGCACCGGCAAGACGGAAATCGCCAAGACGCTGGCCACCGCGCTGAACCGCCGCCTGATCCGCCTGCAATGCTACGAAGGCCTCGACGCGGCCTCCGCCGTTGCCGAATGGAACTTCGCCGCCCAGATGATCGCCATTCGCACCGCCGAGGCCACGGCCGACCGCGACAGCCTGCAATCCGAGCTTTTCACCGAAGACTACCTGATCGAACGCCCGCTCCTCGCCGCCATGCGCCCGCAGCCCGGCGGCGCGCCGGTCCTCCTCATCGACGAGATCGACCGCACGGATGAGCCCTTCGAGGCCTTCCTCCTCGAAGCCCTCTCCGACTTCCAGGTCACGATCCCGGAACTCGGCACCATCCGCGCCCCTGAACCCCCCATCGTCATCCTCACCTCGAACCGCACGCGCGAGGTGCACGACGCCCTGAAACGCCGCTGCCTCTACCACTGGGTCGACTACCCAAGCTTCGACCGGGAACTGGACATCCTCCACGCCCGCGCCCCCGAGGCGCAGGAAACCCTCTCGCGCGAGATCGTCGCCTTCGTCCAGAAACTCCGCCGCGAGGACCTCTTCAAGCGCCCCGGCGTGGCCGAGACGATCGACTGGGCCAAATGCCTCCTCGCCCTCGACGTGATCGCCCTCTCGCCCGAGGTCATCTCCGACACCCTCGGCGCGATCCTGAAATACCAGGACGACATCCAGAAACTCCAAGGCTCCGAAGCCAAGCGCCTGCTGGACGAAGTGAAGCGCGACCTCGTGCCCGCATGACCCTTCATCTGTCCACAAATATCCCACGGGGGGTCCGGGGGGTGTGAAACCCCCCGGGGGTTCGCCATGCCTCCGACCTACGCCCCCCTCGACATCCCCGAAGACGGCAAGCTCGCCCACAACATCGCCCATTTCGCCCGTGCGCTGCGCAAGGCGGGCCTGCCCGTCGGCCCCGGCCGCACGCTCGACGCGGTCAACGCCGTCGCCGCCGCCGGTTTCGACCGGCGCGAGGATTTCTACTTCACCCTCCAGGCCATCTTCGTCTCCCGCCCCGAGGAACGCAGCCTCTTCGCCCAGGTCTTCCGCCTCTTCTGGCGCGACCCGCGCTACCTCGACCACATGATGTCGCTCCTTTTGCCCCAGGTCCACGGCGTGCAGGAGGACCGCGCCGCCCAGGCCGCCGAGAAGCGCGCCGCTGAAGCCCTTCTCGACGGCCAGCTCCCCCCACCGCCGAAAACCGATACCCCGGAAGGCGACCAGATCGAGATCGACGCCACCGCCACCATGTCGGCCGAGGAACGCCTGAAGACGCTCGATTTCGAACAGATGTCCGCCGCCGAGATCGCCGAGGCCAAGCGGATGCTGGCCAAGCTGGCGCTCCCCGTCCAACCGCTGAAAACCCGGCGCAGCCAGGCCTCGACTCTCACCGCCCGCATCGACGCCCGCCGCACCCTGCGCGCGGCGATGCGCCACGGCGGAGAGATTGCCGGCCTGAAATACAAGGCCCCGGTCACCCGCTGGCCGAACCTCGTCGTCCTCTGCGACATCTCGGGCTCGATGGCCGATTACTCCCGCATGGTGCTCCACTTCGTCCACGCCGTCGCCAACCGCAAAGGCCAGGGCTGGGCGAAGGTCCACGCCTTCACCTTCGGCACGCGGCTGACCAACATCACACGCCACCTCGCCGCCCGCGACGTGGATGCCGCGCTCAAGGCCGCGGGGGCCGAGGCGCAGGACTGGTCGGGCGGCACCCGCATCGGCCAGTCGCTTCACGCTTTCAACCGCGACTGGTCGCGCCGCGTGCTGGGGCAGGGGGCGGTGGTCCTTCTCATCACCGATGGCCTTGACCGCGACGATACTGACCTTCTCGCGAAAGAAGTCGAACGCCTGCACCTCTCCTGCCGGCGCCTCATCTGGCTGAACCCGCTTCTGCGCTGGACCGGATTCGCGCCGAAAGCCCAGGGCATCCGCGCCATCCTGCCCCATGTGGACAGCTTCCGCGCCGGCCATTCCATCGCCTCGATCGAGGCGCTCGGCCGCGCGATCTCGGAACCCTCCGACCACGGCGAACGCGACCGACTGCTCGCGCTGATCCGGCAATGGGCGGGGCTTCGCGCAGGATATCGCACAACAGTTCGCTGATATCGCATATCACGCGAAACCTCGCTTTGTTAGGATGGCCGGGCAATCCGGGAACCGTTTCGTCACGATGCGGTTATCCCGTGCCCCTAGAATGAGGACTGGTAATGAGAAAGCTTCTGGTTTCCACCACGGCCCTGTCGACGGCCCTCTCGGTCGCGATCAGCCCCCTGGGCACCATGCCCGCCTTCGCGCAGGTGCTGAACGAGGATGGCTCGGTCACCGCCGAGGACGGCACCGTGCTCTGCACGCCGACCGCCGAGGCGCCCTGCGATCTGGAGGCGATCGTCGAGAAACTGAAGCTTGACCAGGCGATGGCCGCCGAGGCCGCTGCCGCCGAGGCCGCCGCGCAGGCCGCTCAGGCGGAAGCCGAAGCCCAGGCAGCCGCCGAAGCCCAGGCTGCCGCCGAGGCCGAAGCCGCCGCTGCCGCCCAGGCCGCCGCGCAGGCCCAGGCAGACGCCGAGGCCCAGGCCGCTGCCGAAGCCGCCGCCGCAGCGGCCGAAGCTGCCGCCGCCGAGACGGCCGCCCAGGCTGCTGCGGCCGAAGCCGCCGCACAGGCCGAAGCCGAGGCCCAGGCCGCCGCCGCCGCCGCCCAGGCCGAGGCGGACGCCGCCGCCCAGGCCGCGCAGGAACAGGCCGAGGCGGAAGCCGCCGCGAAGGCCGCCGAAGAGCAGGCCGCCGCCGAAGCCGCCGCAGCCGAGGCTGCTGCCCAGGCCGAAGCAGACGCTGCCGCCAAGGCTGCCGAAGAGCAGGCCGCCGCAGATGCCGCCGCCGCCGAGGCTGCTGCCCAGGCAGAAGCTGACGCTCAGGCCGAGGCTGAAGCCGCCGCCAAGGCTGCCGAGGAGCAGGCCGCGGCAGAAGCCGCCGCAGCCGAGGCTGCTGCCCAGGCCGAAGCAGACGCTGCCGCCAATGCCGAGACGTCGGGTGGCGAACAGCCGGTCGTCGAGTCCCCGGCCGAGGATGCAACCGCCGAGGCTCGTGCAGCCGAGGTCGTCCCTGAAGGCGCGATCGTCGATCAGGCCACGGGCGAAGTCGTCGATCCCGAGGCCGCCGCCGCCGCGCTTGCCGCGGCCGAGGCCGAACTGGCCATCACGCCAGAGGGCGAGGTTGTCGATCCCGCCGCCGGCCTGAAGGTTGCCGAACCCGATCCCGCGGTCGAGGTCGTGCCGGTGGATGCGCCCGTGGTCAGCGAAACCGAGGTCGAAAGTCTGACCGACCTCCTGACCAGCGACCCGACCGCGATCAACCCCGCAGCGATCGCCGCGGCCGAGTTGGTCACCAACGCCCCGCAGGCCGAGGGTGCCGTTCCGATCGTCGAGGCCGATCCGGCGAACCTTGTAGCCGCCGTGACCGAGACGATCACCGATGCCAACGTGCGCAGTTCCGCCCAGGAATTTGCCGCGCCTCCGGTGGCGCTGGCCGAAGGCAAGAAGAGCGGGCTGTCGGACCTCGAGAAGGCCGGACTCCTGGTTCTGGGCGCGCTGGCGGTCGGCGCGATCATCAAGAACAACCGCGCGGCGGCAGCGGACACCACGGTCTCGACCATGGGTCCGCAGGAGGCCCGAGTCGTGTCGAACACCGGCGACCGGGTCATCGTGCTGCAACCCGACGGCACCTACCGGGTGCTCAAGGATGACGACGCCGTGATTCGTCGCCCCGGCTCGACCGTGCGGACCGAGACCTTCAAGGACGGCTCGACCCGCACCATCGTCGAACGGGCCGACGGGACGCAGGTGGTGACGATCCGCGATGCGACCGGCCGGGTGCTGCGGCGGGCGACCTATGACAGCCTCGGCCGCGAGGTCATCCTGATCGACGACCTCGTCGAGGAAGAGCCGATCATCGTCCGCGACCTGCCCCGGCCGCGCAGGCCCATCGTCATCTCGTCCAAGGACCAGGACATCGCTCTCAAGCGCGAACTGGCCCGGATCGAGGCGGAACGGGTCGGCCGGACCTTCAGCCTGCGCCAGATCCGCGAGATCCCGGCGGTGCGCGCGCTGGCCGCCACGCTGGACGTGACCCCCATCACCTTCGCCAGCGGCTCGGCCGCCGTGGCACCGCAGCAGGCGCGCAACCTGGCCGACCTCGGCCGGCTGATGCAGGACCTCCTCGCCGAGAACCCGCGCGAGATCTTCCTGATCGAGGGCCACACCGACGCGACGGGCAAGGCGGCGATGAACCTCGCGCTTTCGGACCGCCGGGCGGAATCGGTGGCGCTCGCCCTGACCGAATACTTCGACATCCCGCCGGAGAACATGGTCGTGCAGGGCTATGGCGAGACCGAACTCCTGATCGACACCCAGGCGAACGAACCCCGCAACCGCCGGGTCGAGGTCCGGGTCATCACTCCGCTCCTGCGGACCGCCACGATCCGCTGATCCGGCCCCCTACCAAAGTCGCGCCGCGGGTCCGCCCGCGGCGCGTTCATTTCGGTGGCATCCCGTCCGGCCCGGACGCATAATCGCGCCCATGACAGAAGCCTCCCACGACCGGATCCCCGAAACCGCGCTTGCCTGGCACCGCGCCGGCAAGGGCGCGGCCCTCGCCACCGTGATCGAGACCTGGGGCTCGGCCCCGCGCCAGGCCGGCAGCCAGCTGGCCATCTCGGGCGAGGGAGAGATGGCGGGCTCCGTCTCCGGCGGCTGCGTCGAGGGTGCGGTCGTCACCGAGGCGCTGGAGGCGCTTGCCGACCGCAAGTCGCGCGTCCTGACCTTCGGCGTCTCCGACGAGACCGCCTTCGCCGCCGGCCTCGCCTGCGGCGGCACGATCCGCGTCCTGGTCGAACCCGTGGGCGAGGGCGCCGAGGCGCTGCCCGAGGGGCTCCTCGCTGCGCTCGTCGCGGCCCGCGCCGAACCCCGCGCCATCGCGCTTGTCACCACCCCCGCGACCTGGACCCGGACTCTCGTCGCGCCGGGAGGGGACGCCGCAACTGACGCCCGCTTCCGCTCCGACCGCTCGGGGATGGAAGAGGATGGCCGTTTCATCGCCATCCACAACCCGCCGCTGCGCCTCATCGTCGTGGGCGCCGTCCACATTGCCCAGCCACTTCTGACCATCGCCCGCACCTGCGGCTACGCGCCTACCCTGATCGACCCCCGCGCCGCCTTCGGCTCGGCCGAGCGCTTCCCCGGCGAGACCATCCTGGACGACTGGCCCGACGAGGCGCTGGCGCGGCTCAAGCCCGATGCCCGCACCGCCATCGTCACCCTGACCCACGACCCGAAACTCGACGACCCGGCGATCCGCTTCGCGCTGACCTCGCCCTCCTTCTACCTTGGTTGCCTCGGCTCCACCCGCACCCATGCCAAACGGCTGGACCGGCTGGCCGCCGCCGGCTTCACCCCCGACCAGATCGCGAAGATCCATGCCCCCGTCGGCCTCGACATCGGCGCGAAGACGCCCGCCGAGATTGCCGTCAGCATCATGGCGCAGATCACCCAGACCTTGCGGAAATAATGCGCTTCGGCCCGGTTCCCCTGTCGCAGGCCGAAGGAGCGATCCTCGCCCATTCCGTCGCCTTGCCCGAGGGGCGGCTCCGCAAGGGCTGCACGCTTGGCCCCGAGGACCTTTCCCGGCTGGCCGCCGCCGGCCACGGCGAGGTCATCGCCGCCCGCCTCGATCCCACCGACCTGCACGAGGACGCGGCCGCCCTGGCCATCGCCCGGGCACTGGCGCCCGACCCCGATGCGGCGGGCCTCGACCTGCGGCCCGTCGGCACGGGACGGGTGAACCTGCATGCACGCGCGGCCGGACTGCTGGAGGTCGCGGCCGACCGGGTCGATGCGCTCAATGCCGTTGATTCGATGCTGACGCTCGCGACCGTTCCGCGCTGGCAGCGCCTGGCGGCGGGGGAAATGGCAGCCACTGTTAAGATAATCTCCTATGGCGCGGCGGAAGCCTCGGTCGCCGCCGCCTGCGCTGCTGGGGCCGGCGCCCTACGCCTGCGCCCCGCGCGGCTGACCCGCGTGGCCCTGGTCGAGACCCATACCGACCCGGAGGCCAGACCCCTTGGCGCCGACGCCATCATCCGGCGCCTTGCCGCCCTGGGTGCAGGGCTGAACGAACATCGCCACTGCCCGCACCGCGAGGCCGATCTGGCCGCTGCCCTGGCCAGCGTTACCGGGGCCGAGCTGATCCTGATCCTCACCGCCTCGGCCACGTCGGATCCGATGGACGTGGCGCCGCAGGCTGTCCACAGGGCAGGGGGAAGGATCGACCGCTTCGGCATGCCGGTGGACCCCGGCAACCTGCTGTTCCTCGGCAGCCTCGGCGCGAGCCCGGTCATCGGTCTGCCCGGCTGCGTGCGCAGCCCCGCGCTGAACGGGGCCGATTGGGTGATGGAACGGCTGATCTGCGGCGTCCCGGTCACGGCGGCGGACATCGCGGGGATGGGCGTCGGCGGCCTCTTGAAGGAAACCCCGCACCGTGGCCGCCCGCGCGAGGCGCGCGACTGACGCCCAGGAATTCTCACCGAAAATTCATGGGCCGCGCCCCGATGGAGCGCGGCCCGATGTGGATCGTAACCCGTGAGGCGCGGCCCTTACTTCGGCGCGACCATCATCACCATCTGCCGGCCTTCCAGCTTGGGCATGGATTCGATCTTGCCCGCCTCGCCCACATCGGCGGCAACGCGGTTCAGAAGCTCGAGCCCCAGCTCCTGGTGCGCCATCTCGCGTCCCCGGAAGCGCAGGGTGACCTTCACCTTGTCGCCTTCGCCCAGGAACTTCAGCACCGAGCGCATCTTCACGTCATAGTCATGGGTATCGGTGCCGGGACGGAACTTGATTTCCTTGATCTCGATGATCTTCTGCTTCTTGCGCGCCTCGGCCTCGCGCTTCTGCGTCTCGTACTTGAACTTGCCGAAGTCCATGATCTTGCAGACCGGCGGCACGGCGGTCGGCGAGATCTCCACCAGGTCCAGTCCGGCTTCCTCGGCCATCTGCAGCGCCCGAGCCGGGGTGACGACCCCGACATTCTCGCCATCCGCGCCGATCAGGCGGATTTCCGGAGCGCGGATGCGGTCGTTGATGCGGGGACCGGTTTCGCGTTGCGGCGGGGCATTGTGGGGTCTGCGGGCTATGGCAGTCGTCCTTTGATGGTTGAATTCGCGGCGGCAATCTAGGCGAGCGCGGGCGGCTCTGCAACCCGGGAGGCGGACGGTTTCCCAAGTTTTCCGCGGTTCTGGGGGTTTTTCGCCCCTCGCATCCCCCACGGGCTTTTCATTGCGGGGACAAACTGCCATATGACCCGCATCCGGACCCGGGGCTCCGGCCATAGGAGTATATGACATGAACAGATCCGTAATCATCGGCGCCATCGTCGTCCTGCTGGCTGCTGGCGGCTACTACCAGTTCAGCTACAAGCCCGCTCAGGAAGCCAAGCAAGCCGCCGAGGCCGCCGCGGCTCAGGCCGAGGCTGAAGCCAAGGCCGCCGAGGAGGCCGCTGCCAAGGCCGCCGAGGAGGCCGCCGCCGCTGCCCAGAAGGCTGCCGACGAGGCTGCCGCCGCCGCCACGGCCACCACCGAAGCTGCGACCCAGGCTGCAACCGAGGCCACCCAGGCCGCGACCGAAGCCGCGACCGATGCGGCTCAGGCCGTCACCGATGCCGCGGCCGCCCTCGACCCGGCGAACTTCAACGCGGATTCCGTGGTCGCCCTGATCGACGGTTCCTCGCTCGATGACGCGACCAAGGCGACCCTCAAGACCGCTGTCGAGGCCGCCAAGGCCAACCCGGCGCTGGTTGCCGACACCATCGCCCAGGTCAAGACCGCGCTTGGCATGTGATCTTCGGCTGATGCCGGACAGGACGAAGGCCGCAGGATGGTTCCTGCGGCCTTTGCCATTGGGTTAAGACCACCTTAACGCGATCCTCTATCCCTTTGGTCGGACTATGTTATCCCGATCTGACCACCGTGGACACGGGTCAGATTCCGTCCCCGACGAAGGCCTTCTCGACCACGAATTCCTTCGGATCCGAGTTCGCCCCCTCGCGCAGGCCGAATCCCTCGAGGATCGCCTTCACGTCGATGTTGAAGGCAAGGCTGCCGCAGACCATGGCCCGGTCTTCCGCCGGGTTCATCTTCGGCAGGCCCAGGTCGGCAAAGACCTTGCCCGAGGACAGGTTGTCGGTCACCCGCCCCATGTGATGGAAGGGTTCGCGCGTGGTGGTCGGATAGTAGATCAGCTTGTCGCCCACCAGCTCGCCGATCAGGGGATCATCCTTCAGGCTTTCCACCAGTTGCCGGCCATATTCCAGTTCCGCGACTTCGCGGCAGGTGTGCATCATGATGACCTGGTCGTATTTCTCGTAGGTCTCGGGCTCGCGCATCAGGCTCGCGAAGGGGGCGATCCCGGTGCCGGTGGCCAGGAACCACAGCCGCTTGCCGGGCAAGAGCGCGTCATGGACCAGCGTGCCCACGGGCTTGGGGCGCAGGATGATCTCGTCGCCGGGCTGGATGTGCTGAAGCCGGCTGGTCAGCGGGCCGTCCGGCACCTTGATCGAGTAGAACTCCAGCTCCTCGTCCCAGGCCGGCGAGGCGATGGAATAGGCGCGAAGCAGGGGTTTGCCCTTGTCGTCGAGGAGCCCGATCATCACGAACTCCCCCGACCGGAAGCGCAGGGACTTGGGCCGTGTCACGCGGAACGAGAACAGCCGGTCGGTCCAGTGCCGAACGGCAGTCACGGTCTGGGCATCGGGCAGATGCGGCTTGGCGGCGACGGGGCTTGCTTCGGTCATCAGGGTCGCTTCGGTCATGAGGATCATCCCGGCCTTAGACCGGCTTTCCGTGTCTAGCGTTGATTGAGGTCAAGCGGAAGTCAGGCGCGCAGGCGGGCCTGATAATGATGCGCCCGCCAGTCGGCCCGGAACTGCCATTGCTCGGCAGGCTGGCGGGCGGCGAGGTCATCGGGGATCTCGGCCCCGTCGAACCCAACCCGGCGGAGCATCGCGAACTGGTCTGCGATCACCGGACCCAAGGCCAGAAGCTGCCCGCGATAGCCCATCTCGCGCAGGCGGCGGGCGATGGTGAAGGCGCGACCGTCATTGAAGGCGGGGAAGGCCACGCGGATGAGCCGCAGCCGGTCGATATGCCCCGCCAGCGCGGCGGGGTCGTCAGTGTTCAACAGGTCCACGGCGGTCTGATCGGTCAGGTCGTCCAGGGCCACGACCTCGGCCTCGGTTCCCGGGCCGAAGCCCGCATCGGTCACGACAACGCTCATGCGGCGTTCTCCTTGGGGGTTCGCACGGCCTTGCCGTCGATGAAATGGATGCCGCATTCGGTCTTGGCCTGTCCGCGCCAGCGGCCTGCACGGGGGTCTTCGCCGGGCTTCACCGGGCTGGTGCAGGGGGCGCAGCCGATGGAAGGGTAGCCCCTGGCCACCAAGGGATGCCGGGGCAGGCGGTTTTCCACCATGTATTCCTCGATGTCCTCGCGGCCCCAATGCGCGAGCGGGTTGACCTTGATACGGAAGTCGCCCTCGTTCTCGAAAAAGTCGATCGTGCCCCGGTCCGCGTTCTGGAACCGCTTGCGGCCGGTGATCCAGCCGTCGAAGGGCGCAAGCGCGCGTTCCAGGGGTTCCACCTTGCGCACGGCGCAGCAGGCGTCGGTGTTGAACTGGTGCAGGGTCCCGTCCGGGTCCTCGAAGCTGACCCGCGCCGGATTGGCCCGGATCGTGCGGATGTCGCAGAGGTGCAGCTTCTCGGCCAGTTCCCGTTGATAATCCAGCGTTTCCTGGAACAGCATCCGGGTGTCGATGAAGAGGACCGGCGTCTCGGGCGCGATGACCGAGACGAGGTGAAGAAGCACGACCGACTCCGCCCCGAAGGATGAAACCAGCGCCACCCGGCCCAGGTCGTCGTCCTTCAGCGCATGTTCCAGCACGGCCGTCGCCGAATGGTGCTTGTAGCGCGCGTTCAGCGCCGCGACACGCCCGGCCACCGGGCCTTCGTGGCGCCCGTGATGGCCGGCGTCACGCGGCATCCCGTTCCCCTTCGGCGTCGTAGAGCGCGGCCTTGAACGGCTCCATCCCGACCCGGCGGAAGGCCTGCAGGAAGGTTTCCGACGGCTCCAGCCGCAGGTCGAGATAGGCACGCAGGATGCGTTCGATGGCCGGCACGATCTCGTCAAAGGCAAAGCCAGGGCCGGTCTTTTCGCCGATCACCGCGTCCTCGGTGCCATCGCCGCCAAGGGTGATCTGGTAGTTCTCCACCCCTGCCCTGTCGAGGCCGAGGATCCCGATATGGCCGACATGGTGGTGCCCGCAGGCGTTGATGCAGCCCGAGATCTTGATCTTCAGCGGGCCGATCTCGTGCTCCAGCTTCAGCGCCTCGAAATGGGTGGCCAGTTCCTGCGCCACGGGGATCGAGCGGGCTGTGGCCAGCGCGCAGTAGTCCATGCCGGGGCAGGCGATGATGTCGGAGAGAAGCCCGACATTGGCGGTGCCGAGACCTGCCTTGACCAGCTGGGCGTGCAGGGCGGGCAGGTCCGACTTGTGGACATGCGGCAGGATCACGTTCTGTTCGTGGCTGATCCGCAAGTCGGAATGGCCATAGCGTTCGGCCAGATCGGCGATGAGCCGCATCTGGTCGCTGGTCGCGTCGCCCGGGGTTGCCCCATGCGCCTTCAGGCTGATCGTGACGATGGCATACTGGTCGTTGCGGTGCCGGGTCAGGTTGGTGTCGGCCCAGGCGCGGAAGACCGGGTCGGCCTTATGGAAGGCGTCGTAGGCATCCGTGGGCGCGTTGCGGAAGGCGGGGGGCGCGAAGGCCTGCCGGATCTCGGCCAAGAGCTTCTGGTCGGCGCCGCCGAAGAGGGGGCGCAGTTGGGCAAAGCGGGCCTCGATCATCTCGGTGATCGCCTCGCGGCCGGTCTCGTGCACGGTGATCTTGATGCGCGCCTTGTACTTGTTGTCCCGGCGGCCAAGCGTGTTGTAGACGCTGAGGACGGCCTCGACGTAAGGCAGCAAGTCCGCCTCGGGCAGGAAGTCGCGGACGGTGACGCCGATCATCGGGGTCCGGCCCAGACCGCCGCCGACGATGACCTCGAAACCGGGCTCGCCCGCCGCGTTGCGGACCATGCGCAGGCCGATGTCATGTGCCTTGGTCACGGCGCGGTCGTTCGGGCTGCCGGTGATGGCGATCTTGAACTTGCGCGGCAGGAACTGGAATTCCGGGTGGTCGGTGGACCATTGGCGAAGGAGTTCGGCGTAAGGCCGGGGGTCGTCGATTTCATCCGCGGCGGCGCCGGCGAAATGGTCGGCGGTGACGTTCCTGACGCAGTTGCCGGAGGTCTGGATCGCGTGCATCTCGACATCGGCCAAGGCCGAGAGGATCGCGGGCACGTCGGGCAGTTTCGGCCAGTTGAACTGGATGTTCTGCCGAGTGGTGAAATGGCCGTAGCCCTTGTCCCAGGTGTCGGCGATGTAGGCCAGTTGCCGCATCTGGCGGGGCGAAAGCGAGCCATAAGGGATCGCCACCCGCAGCATGTAGGCGTGCAGTTGCAGGTAAAGCCCGTTCATCAGGCGCAGCGGACGGAACTCCTCCTCGGTCAGGCTGCCGTCGAGGCGACGCGCGACCTGCTGACTGAACTGCGCGACGCGGGCGCGGACGAAAGCTTCGTCGAAATCGGAGTAGGAATACATCGCGTCCTCAGCTGGCCAGATCGGCTTGCTTGCCGTGGTGGTAGTTGGAAGGGCCGCGGGTGCGGAATTCCTCGCGGAAATGGGTGGGCTCGGGGCCCTTCCGGCCGGGGCGGGCATCGGCCAGGTAGGCGCCGACGATGGCCAGCTTCTGCGCATTGGCATGCAGGAGCCGCATCTGGGCATGCGCCTCGTCCTCGATCAGTTCCGCCTCGTGGTGGAAGGTCGACCAGCGGTCGTCGGCGGTCAGATAGACCACGTCGCCCTCCCGCAGGCGGTTGGCGGTGACGACCTTGGGGGTGAAACGGCGGCTCATCGGGGCCCTCGGGGACTGGAAATCTGCCCTGAATATAGAATACTTTCCTGTTCCGGGGCCAGAGTGCCTTGCAGATAAGGACGGATGTTCCGATACTGCTGGCAAGGGGAACCCGTGTTCCGGGAATGGGGGGAAATAAGGAATGAGCGCCGCGCTGGACGATCTGGACCGGAAAATCCTGTCCGAGCTTCAGGCCGATGCCGAGCAGTCGCTGGACGAGATCGCCCGGAAGGTGGGCTCGTCCAAGACGCCGGTGTGGAACCGGATCCGCCGGATGCGCGAGCAGGGGGTGATTACCCGGACCACCGCGATCCTCGACCCCGAGGCGTTGGGATTGGAGGCCTGCTTCTTCGTCCTGATCCGCACGAGCGAGCACGAGGCTGAGTGGCAGCGCAGGTTCCTCAAGGCGCTGCGCGAGCGGCCCGAGGTGCTGGAAGCGCACCGGCTGGCCGGCGACATCGACTATATCCTGAAGGTGCGGGTGAAGAACGCGCGGGCCTATGACACCTTCTACCAGGCCCTGATTTCCGAGGTGAAGATCTACAACGTGACCGCGCTGTTGAGCATGGAGGAGATCAAGTCCACCACCGTGCTGCCGGTATGACCTGGCTCCGGCCCGCGGGGGCATTCTGCCCCCGCACCCCCTGAAAGTATTTGGGAAAAGGGCAAGGGCAGGTCAGCGGCGGACGATGAGGTGCCGCAGGCCGTGGAAGTGGAACACGTCGGCATAGCGCGGCGGCTCGGCCAGGGTCAGGCCGGGGCAGCGGCGGAACAGGATCGGCAGGGCGATCTGCAGTTCGAGGCGGGCGAGCGGCGCGCCGACGCAGAAATGCAGGCCCGCGCCGAAGGTGGTGATGGATTTCGCGGGCCGGGTCGGGTCGAATCGGGCGGGATTGTCCCAGGCGCCGGGATCGCGGTTGGCCATGGCGAGGAGGAGGCCGACCTGGTCGCCGCGGCGGAAGGTATGGCCCATGACCTCGACGTCCTCGTAGGCCCAGCGCGTGAACATGTGCAGCGCCGGATCGAAGCGGAGGATTTCCTCGACCGTCGCCTCCACGGCCTCTGGGGCGAGGGCCTTGGGGGGCGTGGCGGTTTCCAGAAGCGCCTTGACCCCGTTGCCGATGGTGTGGACGGTCGCCTCGTGCCCGGCGTTCAGGAGAAGGATGCAGGTCGAGATCAGCTCATCGGTCGAAAGGCGCTCCCCCTCCATCTCGGCGGCGATCAGCTGGGTGATCAGGTCGTCGGCGGGACGCGCGCGGCGCTGGTCGATATAGCCGCGCAGGAAAGTGACGAAGGCCTCGGTCGCGGCGACGGCACGATCCTCGATGGCGCGGGTGCGCCCGGCCATGTACATGCCGACCATCGCGTTCGACCAGCGCAGGAGATCCGGCGCCATCTCTTCGGGCACGCCAAGGAGGCGGGCGATGATGCGGACGGGCAGGGGCTGGGCGAAGGCCTGCAACAGGTCGAAATCGCCCGCGGGAAAGGCGCCGATCAGCTCTTCGGCCAGTTCGGTGATGTCGGGGGCGAGGCCCGCGATCCGGCGCGAGGTGAAGGCGCGCAGGACCAGGTTGCGCAGGCGCGTGTGGCGGGGCGGTTCCAGTTCCAGCATGGAATGCGCCTCGACCGCGTAGAAGGGGGCGAGATGCGGCGGGATGACGGGCGGCTCGATCGGCTCGCGCCCGAAGCGGCGGTCGCGGAAGATCGCGTTCACCGCGGCGGCATTGCCGGTGCAGGTCAGGTTGTAATCCTCCCAGCGGAAGAAGGGGCCAAGTGCGCGGGCGCGTTCGTAGAACGGGTAGGGGTCCTGCACGAAGGCGGGATCGGTGGGGGATTGCGAAAGGGTCTGCATCATCGGGGTCTGGAGGAGAGGCCCGGGGCGATCAGCCCCTGGGCGATGAGGGCGCCGGTAACGACGATCGCCGCGCCCAGCGTCTGGCCCCAGTTCCAGGGGCCGCCAAGCAGGAAGACCATCAGCATGACGTAGAACGGCACCGCGTTCATGTGCATCGAGGCAGCACCAATGCCGATGCGGCCGACCGAGATGATCCACAGAAGCTGGCTGAGCGCCATCGAGCCGATGCCGAAGATCGCCAGTCCCCCGAACTCGGCCGGGCCGATGGCCGCCCAGTCCGGCCAGGTGCCGCGGATCAGCCCATCCCCCAGCGCCACGATGAGCGCCACCACCGCGCAACCCGCGACGGTGATCGACACCCGGCCTAGCGGCGTGAGTTCGGGAAGCGCCTTCACCGTCTCGCGCGAGCCCCAGGTGTAGAGCGTGACCGAGGCCAGCGCGGCGAGGACCCCGAGACCGAAGTCCACCTGGCCCTCGGCTCCGCTGACGGCAATGAGGCCACCGATCAGGGACAGCGCAAGGCCCAGGGCCAGGGCGCGGGTGACGGGGCGCTTGTCGGCGAGGCATTCCAGCAGGATTCCGACCACCGGCATCGCGGCCGAGACGATGGCCACGGTGACGGGGTCGTTGAACTGCAAGGCGATGATGACGAAGAACGAGGCGAGGCCCAGCGTGACGAAGCCGACCCAGGCACCCCGCGCCCAGTTGGCGCGGGTCACGGTGCCAAGACCCTCGACCGCGATCCAGCAGGGCAGGAGGACGAGGGCAGCCAGAGTGGTCCGCGCCGCCGTCAGTGCAATGGGCGGCATGTGCGGGATGATGAGGTCGGCGGCGGGCAGGCCCGCGGCCCAGACCACCATCGAGGCCAGACATATCAGATTCGCGGTCAGGACCGACCGGCGCGCTTCGGGGGAAATCGCGGTCATTCGGGAAAGCTAGGCGCAGCGGCCGGCGCAGGCTGATGCATCAGCGACAGGCCATGTCGTCAGGCGGCCGAAAGCGCCTCGACGATCGCGCCGAAATCGGCGGCCTTGAGGCTTGCCCCACCGACGAGTGCCCCGTCCACATGAGGGACCGCGAAGATGTCGGCGGCATTCGACGGCTTGACGGACCCGCCGTAAAGGATGCGGACCTTTTCGGCCTCGGGCCCGATCAGCCCGCGCAGGCGGCCGCGGAGAAAGCCGTGCACCTCGGCGATCTCGGCCAGGGTTGGGGTGCGGCCGGTGCCGATGGCCCAGACCGGTTCATAGGCCACGACCAAGTTCGCCGCTGTCGCGCCCCCCGGGATCGAGCCGTCGAGCTGGCTGCCGATCACGGCAAGCGTCTTGCCCGCGTCACGCTCGGCTTCGGTTTCGCCGATGCAGACGATGGCGGTCAGTCCGCCATCGACCACCGCCTCGGCCTTGGCACGCACCAGGGCGTCCGTCTCGCCATGGTCGGTGCGGCGTTCGGAATGGCCCACGATGACATGTGTCGCCCCCGCATCGCGCAGCATGGCGACGGAGATGTCTCCGGTATGGGCGCCCTGCGGCTTGGGGTGGCAGTCCTGCGCGCCGACCTTCAGCGCCGTGCCGCGCGCCTGCGCCGCCATGGCGGCAATCAGCGTCGCGGGCGGGCAGAGCAGCATCTCGCAGGCAGGCCGGGGATGCCCTTCCAGAAGCGCCGTCACCTCGGCCAGCGAGGCCATGGTTCCGTTCATCTTCCAGTTTCCGGCGGCGAGCTTCTTCATCTGTCTGGTCCTCGTGCAGTCGGCACACGCCTAGCTTGAAGCGCCGGAAAGGAAAAGGCCACAGATCGGCAACACTGCGTTCATCGGCATGGGCTGGCTGAGAAGACCGGAGGTCAGGCGCCGGCGGCGTCGCGGAACTTGATCGATTCACCGCAGCCGCAGGCCTCGACCACGTTGGGGTTGCGGAACTTGAAGCCGCTTTCGATCAGCCCGGTCTCGTAGTCGATCTCGGTGCCGATCAGGAACATCTGCGCCATGGGGGCGATCATCACCCGGGCGCCGTCCTGTTCCACCACCTCATCCAGCGGGTTGACCGAGGTGACGTATTCCATGGTGTATTCCATGCCCGCGCAGCCGCCCTTCTTGACGCCGATGCGCAGTCCCTGGCTGCCCTCGCGCTGCATCAGCCGGGCGATCTGCCCTGCGGCGGCGGGGGTGAGGGTGACGGCGGCCTTGCCGGGAATGCCGAACATGGGGGAACTCCTTTGGCCGTAATCTAGGGCGTCGCGGGCGGAATTCCAAGCGGGGGCTGCAGCGCAAGACCGGCGAGCGTTGCATAGGCGACCACCAGCGCCCATCCGAACGAGGCGAGCGTGCCGATGATGACATATTCCGACAGTGCCCGGTCCTCCTTCAGCGCGCCATAGCGCAGGATCGACTTGGCGGCCATCAGAAGGCCCACGCCCTGCGGCTGGCCGATCAGGACGAGGACGAAGATCAGCCCGCGTTCCAGAAGCCCGATCACCCGGCCCGCGCCGGGTAGGCCCTCGGCCCCGGTGCCCTCGGCCAGGCTGGCAGCGAAGGGCTGCATCAGGAGACCGACCGCGAACCCCCCCGCGCGGGTGGCGAGGAGGAAGCCGGTCGCCAGCACCATGAGCGCGGGCAGGTGGCTTGTCGGCAAGGCCACCTCGTCGGACCACAGACCGCTGCCGAGGATGCCGCCATCATCGCCCGTCACGATTGCCCCCGGAGCCCAGAGCCCCTCGGCCCAGAGACCGGGGAGCCAGAGCGCCAGCGCGATCAGGCTGGCAAGGTGCAGCGCCTGGTCGATCAGGAAGGGCGCAAGGCCCCCGAGGGCCGGCGAGGTTCGGGTCAGGATCAGCTTTCCGGCGTCGATCGCGATGTGGACAAGGGCCAGCACCAGCAGCGCCGGGTGCAGGGTTCCGGTGGCTGCGATGGCGGTCGCAAGGACCACAGCCCCGTGCAGGCCCAGGGCGAGGGGATTGCTCTTGTTGGCGACCATCCAGTGGGTCTGGAACACGAAGTCCGCGAGGACATGGGCGAAGACCAGTGCGATGAGGGTTTCGGTCATGGGGTGCCGCTCCCTCCGTCGCGCGCCTTCTGGGTTTCCCATCGACGCAGGACCGATGCAATGGTCGCACAGCCTGCGCCGCGGACGCGATCGTTCACGGCTTGCGGGCTGATGCCCAGTTGCGCCCCGATGTCGGACAGGGTGCGGACCCTGTCCACGGATGCCAGCTGGAGTGCCGCCGCTTCGGCCTGCGGTCCCGTCCAGCGCCCGATCCGTTCGCCCAGAAGGTCGGCAATCATCTGATCCTGCGGGATCACGCCTGATCCTTCGATGCCGAGGGTCCGGGCATCGCCCAGAGTGTCGAGCCCGCGTCCCGACCTCTCGAACGCTTCGCCCGAGGCGTCCGCGAGGCTGTCCGTCCCGCGCCGCTCGATGGCGCCGATGCCGATGAAGATCCGGGTCCGGAGCCCGATCGCGATGAGCCGGGCCTGGAGGACGACAGCGGCGCGCAAGGCATGAGGCGGGTGGGCGAGGACCATCTGCCAGCCGTCCCCGCGGTACCGGGTGAACCGGGGATCCTGCGGTGGTGAGGACCAGCTGCCGATATTCCGGGCGGTCTCGTGCAGGGTCTGCATGGCGCGGTCAATCAATCCGGCCGGGTGCCGGGTTGACGCAACCAGATCGCCGGTCAGGACTGCTGCGGGGCCGATAGGCATGAACAACCGGACCTTGATGAACGGATCATCAAGTCCTAAAGCTTTAAAATAAAGAAATCAAGTCCTGTGACCTGATGCTTACATGAACCCCAGTTCCAGCCGGGCCTCGTCGGACATCATGTCCATGCCCCAGGGCGGGTCGAAGGTCATGTTCACGTCAACCTGCTTGACCCCCGGCAGCGGCTCCACCGCGTTGGCGACCCAGCCCGGCATCTCGCCCGCCACCGGACAGCCGGGGGCGGTCAGGGTCATGGTGATCTCGACTTCGTTCTCCTTGCCGATCTCGATCGTGTAGACCAGGCCGAGGTCGAAGATGTTCACCGGGATCTCGGGATCGAAGACCGTGCGGCAGGCCTCGACGATCTGCGGATAGAGCGGATGGTCGGTGCTCGAGGGCTTGATCAGCGGCTTGCCCTCAGTCTGGTCCTGCATGGCGCGGTCTCGGCGGTTCGGGATGTTGACCGATTATATAGGGAATGGCCCGGTCAAGGTCCAGTGCCGCCGGACAGCGCGGGAGACCCCGATCAGAACGGGATCTCGTCGTCCATGTCCGAGCGCGCGCCGCCGCCGCCCGACCCGCCGCCAAAGCCACCGCGCCCGCCGCCGGACGCGCCGCCGCCGTAGCCGCCGCCCTGACCGCCGTCATCATAGCCGCCGCGATCGTCATAGCCGCCACTGCCGCCCGAGCCGCCCTCGCCGCGCCCGCCGAGGAGCGTCAGGTTGCCGTTGTAGGGCCGCAGCACGATTTCGGTGGTGTACCTGTCCTGCCCGGACTGGTCCTGCCACTTGCGGGTTTCCAGCGCGCCCTCGATGTAGACGGTCGAGCCCTTCTTCAGATACTGCTCGGCGATCTTGCCCAGCGCCTCGTTGAAGATGGCGACGGAATGCCACTCGGTGCGTTCCTTGCGCTCGCCCGTGTTGCGGTCGCGCCAGGTTTCCGTGGTGGCGATGCGCAGGTTCACCACCTTGCCGCCGTTCTGGAAGCTGCGCACCTCGGGGTCGCGGCCGAGGTTGCCGATGAGAATGACCTTGTTGACCGACCCCGCCATGCGAATCTCCCTTGCGTGTCTCCGGGGCAGCCTCGCCGCGGATGGTTAAGAAACCTATACCGTCCTTTCCGGCGCCTGCAACCGAGCCATCGGGGCGCATCGCCGGGCCGCAGGAGCCCGCGGCAAATCGCGACTGGAAAATTCCGGCGACATGGCTATAGTCGCGCGGGTCGTGACAGGGGCTATCCGGACGGGGTGGGCGTGGATTTCGGACTTCGCATCGTCGGCCGTGCTGCGGTGGTCGCCGCACTGGCGCTGTGTGCTCCGAAAGCCGGCCTGGCCGAGGGGCTGAACCTCAGCGGCTCGACCAAATCGCGAACCTCGATCTTCAAGTCGCAATCCGACCTGATCGACAAGAAGCTGTCGAAACAATACAGCGGCTCGGTCAAGCTGACGCCGAAGTACAAGAAGGGCGAGGAGGTGGCCGAGGCCAAGGGCATCCCGGCCTATCGCGGCAGCTACAAGGGCGCCTATCTCGAGGTCGCCAAGACCGCAGCGCGCAAGCATGGCGTGCCTGAGGACCTGTTCCTGCGCCTCGTGCAGCAGGAAAGCGGCTGGAACCCGGTCGCGGTGTCGGTGAAGGGGGCGACGGGACTGGCGCAGCTGATGCCCGAGACGGCGAAGGTGCTTGGCGTGGACATCCACGACGCCGAGCAGAACCTGGAAGGTGGAGCGCGCTACCTGCGGATGATGTTCGACAAGTTCGGCACCTGGGAACTGGCGCTGGCGGCATACAACGCCGGACCGGGCGCGGTGGAAGAGCACGACGGCATCCCGCCCTTCGAAGAGACCAAGACCTACGTGAAGGCGATCCTGGGCTAGGGTTGGTGGGCAGATGGCCCGCCCCGCAACTCCGCAGGTCTATTCTGCCGCGATCTTGATCACCGGCTCCATCGTCGCGAGCACTTCGGCCGACAGGTGGCACTTGATCTGGTGCCCGCCCGCCAGCATCTGCACCGGCGGCACCTCGCGGTCGCAGAGCCCGCCCGGGACCTGGGATTTCCAGCGGCAGCGGGTCTGGAACGGGCAGCCGGGCGGCGGGTTCACCGCCGAGGGGATGTCGCCCTCAAGCACGATGCGCTTGCGTTCCACCTTGGTGTCGGCGATCGGCACGGCGGACAGAAGCGCCTCGGTATAGGGGTGGTAGGGGGGTGAGAAGACCTGATCGGTCGTACCCATCTCGACCACATGGCCGAGATACATCACCATCACGCGGTCAGAGAGATAGCGCACGATCGACAGGTCGTGGCTGATGAACAGCAGCGTGGTCTTGTTCTCGCGCTGGATGTCCATCAGTAGGTCGGTGACGGCCGCCTGGACCGACACGTCGAGGGCCGAGACAGGTTCGTCCGCCACCACGACCTTCGCTCCGCCGGCAAAGGCCCGGGCAATGCCCACGCGCTGCTTCTGCCCGCCCGAGAGTTGCCGCGGCATCCGGTCGGCGAAGGCGCGGGGGAGTTTCACCAGGTCCAGAAGTTCCAGCATCCGCTGGTGGCGTTCGGCGTCGGACTTGCCGAACTTGAAGATCTCCAGCGCCCGGATGATCTGGCGACCCACGGTCATCGAGGGGTTCAGCGTGTCGAAGGGGTTCTGGAACACCATCTGCACCTGGGAGACGGTGTCGGTGTTCCGCTTCTGGATCGGGGTGGACTGCACGTTCTCGTCGAACAGCATGATCGAGCCCGACGTCGCGGTTTCCAGCCCCATCAGCACCTTGGCGAAGGTGGACTTGCCGCAGCCCGACTCGCCCACGATGGCCAGCGTCTCGCCCTCGCGCGCCTCGAAGGACAGCGTCTCGTTCGCCTTCACCACCTTGGAGGCCCCGCCGCCGAAGGCGCCGGTCGAGACGTTGTAGTACTTGCGCAGGTCCTCCATCTTGAGCACGACATCGCCGATGGCGGCCTTTTCCTTCACCTCGCGCTTGGCGGGCGGGGCGGACCAGTCGATTTCCTGCCAGCGCAGGCAGCGCGTGTCGTGGCGGTCGTCGCCAGGAACATGCGCCATGGGAATTTCGGTCTCGTCGCAGCGGCCCTTCTCGAAATAGTCGCAGCGCGGGCCGAAGTTGCAGCCCTTGGGCCGTTCGTGGGGCAGGGGGAAGTTGCCGGGGATGCTGATGAGCGGGCGCGCGTTCTTGTCGGCGCCGGGCAGCGGGATCGAACGGAACAGCGCCTGAGTATAGGGGTGGCGCATCTTGTCGAAGACCTCGGTGACGCTGCCGGTCTCGACCGCTTCGCCGGAATACATGACGCAGATCCGGTCGCAGACATCCATCACCAGCCCGAGGTTGTGGCTGATGAACAGCATCGAGGTGCCGTATTTCTTGCCCAGTTCCTTGACCAGATCGACGATCCCGGCCTCGACCGTCACGTCAAGCGCGGTGGTGGGTTCGTCGAGGATCAGAAGCGCGGGCTTGGCCATCAGCGCCATGGCGATGACGATCCGCTGCTGCTGGCCGCCCGACAGCTGGTGGGGGTAGCTGTTGATGATGCGGTCGGGGTCGGGCAGGCGCACGTCGGCGACGATCTGGCGGGCAAGCTTCCAGGCCTCGTCCTTCGACATGCCGGAATGCAGCATCGGCACTTCGGCCAGCTGCGCGCCGATCTTCATCGCCGGGTTCAGGCTGGCCATCGGCTCTTGGTAGATCATCGCGATCTCGCTGCCGCGGATGTGGCGCAGCTCCTCGTCGTCCATCTTCGCGAGGTCGCGGCCCTTGAACTTCATCGACCCCGCGACGATCCGGCCGGTCTTGCCAAGCTCGCGCATTACCGCCAGCGCGACGGTGGACTTGCCGCAGCCGGATTCGCCGACCAGGCCCATCGCCTCGCCCGGCATGACCGTGCAGGAGAAATCCATCACCGCAGGAATCTCGCGCAGGCGGGTGAAGAACGAGATCGACAGATGCTCGATCTCCAGGATCGGCTGCGAGGGGTCCCAGGTGCTGCTGGCGGCGCTGCTGGCAGAGGCTGTCATGGCATCAATCCTTCAGGCTTTCTTCGCGCAACCCGTCGGCCAGGAGGTTCAGGCCGAGGACGAGGCTCATCAGCGCAAGGGCCGGGGTGACGGCGGGATGGGGGAAGAGGTTCAGAAGCTTGCGCCCGTCGTCGATGGTAGACCCCCAGTCCGGGCTGTCCGGGGAGACGCCGAGACCGAAGAAGCCCAGCGTACCGAGGAGGATCGTGGTGTAGCCAATCCGCAGGCAGAAATCGACGATCAGCGGGCCGCGAGCGTTGGGCAGGATTTCCCACAGCATGATGTACCAGGGCCCTTCGCCCCGGGTCTGGCCGGCGGCCACGTAGTCGCGCGCCTTGATGTCCATGACAAGGCCGCGGACGATTCGGAACACGCCGGGCGAGTTCACGAAGACGACCGAGACGAAGACGTTCAGCATGTTCGGCTGCATCGACCAGACGCCCAGCGGGTCGCGGTTGAAGGCAAGGCCGGAATAGGCCCAGAGACCGATCAGCAGCGTCAGGCCGACATAGATGTTGCGCTTGGTCGGGTCAGTGTAGAAGCGGCTGTTGAACAGCACCATCAGGAAGATGATCGGGAAGATGAACAACAGCGCCGCCAGCACGACCGGGATGCCGGTGTTGCGGATCTCGGGCGTGACCAGCAGGTAGAACAGCAGGATCACCGGGAAGGCGAGGACCAGGTTCGCGAGGAACGAGATGACGGTATCCAGCTTGCCGCCGAAATAGCCGGCAGGCAGGCCGAGCGTGATCCCGACCATGAAGGCGAAGAGGGTCGCGGCCGGGGCGATCTTCAGCACCTCGCGCGCGCCCATGACCATCCGGCTGAAAACGTCGCGGGCCAGGTGGTCGCCTCCCAGAAGATACCAGCCATAGGCGCTGTCGGGCGCAGCGATCCCGGGGGGCTTGTTCTTCAGGCCGGAAAGCTGGGCGAAGGCGTCATGGGTGACGATCACATCGGCGAAGATCGCGGTGAAGACCCAGAACATCACGATGGCAAAGCCGATCATGCCCACGGTGGAATCGAAGAGCTTGCCGTAAAGCCCGAGCCTGCGGCGAAAGCGCAGCGACAGGACGAAGGTCGCGGCCAGTGCCGCCCAGACCGGCCAGAACCGCACCGCCATGGCGCCGAGGATCCCGGCCTCGACCGGCGAGGGCATGACTGCGCCGGCCGCCAGCATGAAGAAGATCGCGGCGACGGCCGCGAAGAAGCTGTAGCGGATGCCGAGCGAGGCGAATTCGCCGGGCGAGCGGGCCGTGATCGTGCCATCGGCAGCGGGCAGGCGCGGCCCGTCGAGCCCGGCAAGGACGAACAGGAGTTTGGCCATCAGGCCAAGCGCCAGGGCGAGGAGGGCGATCTGCAACAGCGGCAGAAGCAGGGTGCCTGCGGTTCCGGTCCAGGTCAGCTGATCCATTATGCGCTCTCCCTCAGGCCAGCCGGATACGGGGATTCAGGAAGACATAGCCGATGTCCGAGATCAGCTGCGTCAGAAGGACGACGACCACCGCCACGACCGAACAGGCCAGCAGCAGCGGGATGTCGTTGTTCGAGGCCGCCTGCACCAGCGTCCAGCCGAAGCCCTTGTAGTTGAACAGGCTTTCCACGATCACGACGCCGTTCAGAAGCCAGGGGAACTGCAGCATGATGACGGTGAAGGGCGCGATCAGCGCGTTCCGCAGCGCGTGCTTCATCACGACGCTGCGGAAAGGCACCCCCTTCAGCCGGGCGGTCCGGATGTATTGCTGCGTCATCACCTCGGTCATCGAGGCGCGGGTCATCCGCGCGATGTAGCCGATGCCATAGAGCGCGATGGTCATCACCGGCAGGGTGAAATTCCAGAAGGTGATCTTGTCCATCGCCGAGGTCGCCGAGGCCAGGAACAGGGTCTTGTTCGGCTCGATCAGCCCGTAGCTGGCCAGAAGTGGCGAGAGGCCGGTCGATGCGGTGGCAAGCAGTGCGACCAGGATCACGCCCGAGACATATTCCGGCGTCGCCGTGGTGGCGATCGAGAAGGTGGACAGTGTGCGGTCGGTCGCCGAGCCTTCACGCATCCCCGACAGGACGCCCAGAAGCAGCGAAGTCGGGACCATCACCAGCATCACCGCCAGCATGAGCCAGCCGGTGGCCGCCAGCTTGCCGCCCAGGGACGAGGCAACGGGTGCCTTGAAGAAGGTCGAATATCCCCAGTTGCCCTGCAATATGCCGCAGAAACGGGGCGCGGCGGCTGCGTGCTGACCGATCTGGAAGCAGCGGCCGCGCGACTGGCCCTTCTCGTCGGTATAGGTCCAGCCCGGCACCACGCCCAGCCACTGGCCATAGCGCAAGAAGACCGACCCGGAATGGCCGTTCTTCACGATCCAGTCGGCGACCGCCTCGTCGGTCATGCGCACGGACCCCTCGGTCCGGGCCAGCTTTTCCAGGTTGGGCGGCAGGTTGGTCAGGTAGAAGACCACGAAGGTCAGGGCGATGGCGGTCAGGAGCACGACTCCCAGACGCCGGAGCACGAACAGTCCCATGCCGGTCCCCTTTGGTTATGCTTTTTGGGAGGGGCGCGAGTGTCGCGCCCCTGTCCGTCGTTTCAACCCCTTCGGTCGATCAGGCCATCGACCACTTGTAGTGGTGATGCTCGAAGGCCGGGTGATGGGCGAGGCCGGCAAAGCCGTCCTTGTGGTGGCTGAACAGCGACCGCGAGAACGGGTTGATGATGTAGCCTTCCTCTTGCAGGATCGTGCCCATCTTGGCCGCCAGTTCCCGCCGCTTGTCGGCGTCGGCCAGCGACAGGGCCTGGGCCATCAGCGCGTCGAACTCGGGGTTCGCCATGCCGGTTTCGTTCCAGGACCCGGTCGAGGTGTAGGCGAGGCTCATGTTCTGCACGGCGAGCGGCCGGTGGTTCCAGGTCGTGGACGAGAAGGGATACTTCTGCCAGTCGTTCCAGAAGGTCGAGCCCGGCATGACCGTGTGCTTGATGTTCATGCCCGCGTCCCTGAGCTGGGCCTGCACCGCAGCCGTGGTCGCGGCTTCCCAGCCGTCATCCAGCGAGATCACCTCGAACTCGGCATCCTTGAGGCCAGCCGCTTCCAGCGCAGGCATCAGCCCGGCCGGGTTGATCGTCTGCTTCGGCAGCTCGGGATATTCCGGGTGGATCGGGAACATGTGGTGGTTCTCGCCCGTCGCGCCGAGGTTGTTGTAGCCAAGCTCCAGCACCACCTTCGGATCGACCGCCAGCTGGACCGCCGAGCGGACCGCCTTGTCCTTGTAGAGATCCGAGTTCGAGTTCATCCGCACCACGATGGTCGAGGCGGTGACGAGTTCCTCCTTCACCAGGCCCATGCCGTCGAGGATGTCGATGAATTCGCCGACCGATTCATAGTTCGCGTCCACCTCGTCCGACGAGAAGAGCGCGACCATGGCAGCCGGGTCGGTGCCGAAGTCGATGTAGTGGATCTCGTCCAAGGGCGCGGTGCCGCCCCACCAGGTGTGGTTCGGCGCGCGCACGAGGATCGCGCGCTGGCCGACCGAAACCTCTTGCGGGTAGTAGGGCCCGGTGCCGATCGGGTTGGTGGAGGGGTCCTGGCCATCCTGGAACGAGGAATGGACCACGGCGGCCGGGTAGTCGGCGAGGTTCGGCACCACGGCGATGTCCGAGGCGGTCAGGTTAAGCTGCACCGTCATGTCGTCCACCTTGACCACGGCGCCGTCGCGCAGGGTCTTGGTGTCGGGGTTGACGAGGCCAGGGAAGCGCGAGGCCATCGCGTTGCCCTCGACGTTGCCGTCGGTCCAGCGGGCGAAGTTGCGCACCACGTCATCGGCGGTGAAGGGGTCGCCATTGTTCCAGGTCACGCCGGGGCGGACCTTCAGCGTGTACTGGGTCGCGTCCTCGTTGGCTTCCCAGCTTTCCAGAAGCCGGCCCTCGAACGAACCGTCGTTGTTGTACTGGATCAGGTATTCCAGCCAGCCGCGATAGATGTTGGCGATCTGCGGCCAGTCGGCCAGGCGCGGGTCCTTGGTGCCCTTCACTTCCATCGCCACGCGGATCTTGCCGCCGACCTTGGCCTCTTGCGCCTGGGCGGGGGCGGGCATGCCGATCAGCCCGTAGGCCGCCGCCGCCGACACGCCCAGCGCCGTGGTGCGGGTCAGGAACTCGCGGCGGCTGAGCTTGCCCTCGGCATATTCGCCGGCATACATCCGCGCGGCCGGATGCAGGTCGCGCTCGCTGTTGAAGTCCTTCATCATCGTCTCCCTGTGAGTTTTTTCTTTGCTTGCGGTGGTGTCGCCACCCCTCTGGATCCGCCCTGACCGCGATCAGCGGGCCAGATCGACCGTCCAGACGATTGCACACCCCTTGCCCGCATTGCGCATCTTTTTCGGCAATCCGTCAACGACTGCTTTCGACCAATGATATCGCATTTGCGACATTGGGTGGTCGAAAACAGACTGCGGACTGTCGCGATCGGATCACCCCGCGCGGCGGAAGGCGGTGGGGGACTTTCCGGTCACATGCTGGAAGGCGCGGGTAAAGTAGGCGGGCGAGTTGAAGCCCAGCTGTTCGGCGATCCGGCCCACGGGAATTCGGGTTTCCGCCAGGAGCTTGCGCGCCTCGAAGATCCGCCGGTCCTGCAGGAGGGCCGAGGCCGGGCGCCCGCAGGCGGCGTTGCAGCAACGCGTCAGATGGGTGGGCGTGACGCCCAGCGCGGCGGCAAAATCGGCGACGTTCATGCCGGTGCGGAAGTTGCGTTCCAGAAGCGCGGTATAGCGCGCCACCAGCCGGCGCGTCGCGTCCTGGCGCGGCGCCTCGAGCGGGTCGGCCTTGCGCACCTGGCGTTCCAGCCAGACGCCGAGGAGACCGACATAGGCCTCGGTCGCGCGGTCATGGGCGGGCGTGTCGCTTTCCAGCTCGCGCAGAATCGAATCAAGCAGGACGTTCACTTCCTGCTGGGCATGGACCTCGCGGATCCGCAGGTGCTGCGGCGTCTTGGGCAGGACCACCTTCGGATCGCGGCCGAAGAAGACGGCGGTGCCGAAAACCTGGGGGCCCGCCTCGAAGCCGTGCATGACGCCCGCGGGGATGAAGATCGCATTATGTGCCGTGTAGCCGCGCGTCACCCCCGAGATCGTGATACGGCCCTGGCCTTTCGTGAACCACAACAGGCAGGGCTCCGAAAGCGACCGCATCGCCTCGACCCGCCAGCGGCCACCGGAGGCCAGGCGCGGAATGGCGACGAGACGCAGTTGCGAGGCAGGCGTGGCGATGGGCATGTTCACTCAGATCCCGTGGCAGAGGCGCTGACGAACGCAGTTAAGCAGGGCCGCGACCGCAACCCAAGCACTTTCAGAGGCGCCGGGCAGACTTGTCCACGGATGTTCCATTTTTCTGTGCAAAAGGCTGTGGATAAGTTGGAAACCGCTGCAACTTTCCCGGGCAAGCCAATGTCAGGGAAGGGAAACCTGCCGCCAGTCCTTCATGTTCGATCTGAACCAGGTCCGTTGCCGTTTGGCATATTGCCGGCTGGCCAGCGTGGCGGCCTGGGTGGCCTCGTCCAGCGTCGTTTCCCCCCGCAGATGGGCGATCAGTTCCGGCCCGCCGATCGCCTTCGCGGAGGGGCGTCGCGGGTCCCAGTCCGCCAGGTTCGCCCGCGCCTCATCAAGCGCGCCTTCGGTTAGCATCTGGTGAAAGCGCCGGTCGATCCGGGCGTTCAGCCAGGGAACCTCGGGCACGAGGACCAGGGCCTCGGCGCGGTCGCGGCGCACGAGAGGCGCGGGCGTGTCCGCCTGCCAGGCGGCAAGGCCCAGCCCGGTGGCGCGCAGCACCTCCCAGGCGCGCTGGACGCGGACGGGATTCTGGCGGTCGATCCGCGCGGCGGTCTCCGGGTCGAGTTCGGCCAGAAGCGCCTCGTGCCCCTCGGCGGCGCGGCGAGCATCGGCTTCGGCGCGGACTTCGGGCGGGACCTCGGGCACCTCGGCCAGCCCGCGGGTGAGCGCATTGAAGTTGAGACCCGTCCCGCCAACGATCACCACCGGGCGGTCGAGGAGGGGCGCTACCTCGCGCAGCCAGTGGCCGACGGAATAAGGTGCGTCGGGCGGGACGTGACCGTAGAGCGCATGAGGCAGGGCGGCCTCGTCGGCGGGCGAGGGGCGGGCGGTCAGGATGCGCCAGTTGGCATAGACCTGAAGCGCATCGGCGTTGACGATCAGGCGGTTGTCGCGCGCGGCAAGCTCCATCGCCAGCGCCGACTTGCCGCTGGCCGTGGGACCGGCGATCAGGACCGGCGCCTCGCGCGAGATAAGGGCGGTCTGCACTTGGAAACCCCGGTTGAACCTGCCGCGGTTTTGCGACATTTTGCGGCCCAGTCCAAACAAGAAAACGACATGCAGGGGTCCCATGGCGGAGACAGCCACCAGATACAGCCGCGTCATGCTGAAGATTTCCGGCGAGGCGCTGATGGGGGACCAGGGCTATGGCCTGCATCCGCCGACCGTGGCGCGCATCGCCGAAGAGGTGAAATCGGTCCGCGA